>NZ_JBITGV010000020.1:0-172905 GCF_044457385.1 Streptomyces sp. NPDC050548 | reverse complement strand
TACAACGGGCGGCACGCGCCCGGCGAGCACGTGCGCGTGTTCCCGCTGTCCAACTGGACCGAGCTGGACGTCTGGCAGTACATCGCCCGCGAGGGCATCGAGCTGCCCGACATCTACTTCGCGCACGAGCGTGAGGTGTTCGCGCGTGGCGGTATGTGGCTGACCGCCGGTGAGTGGGGCGGGCCGAAGGCGGACGAGACCGTGGAGAAGCGGCTCATCCGGTACCGGACCGTCGGTGACATGTCCTGCACCGGTGCCGTCGACTCCGACGCGGTGACGCTGGAGCAGGTCATCACCGAGATCGCGGCCTCCCGGCTGACCGAGCGGGGCGCGACGCGGGCCGACGACAAGCTGTCCGAGGCCGCGATGGAAGACCGCAAGCGCGAGGGGTACTTCTAACCATGAGCACCATCACGGAACTCACCGAGACGACCCTCCTGCGGTTCGCGACGGCCGGTTCGGTCGACGACGGCAAGTCCACGCTCGTAGGACGGCTGTTGCACGACTCCAAGTCGGTCCTCACCGACCAACTCGAAGCCGTACAACGGGTGTCGGCCGACCGCGGCCAGGACACACCCGACCTCGCACTCCTCACCGACGGACTGCGCGCCGAGCGCGAGCAGGGCATCACCATCGACGTGGCGTACCGCTACTTCGCCACGCCCCAGCGGCGGTTCATCCTCGCCGACACCCCCGGTCACGTGCAGTACACCCGCAACATGGTGACGGGTGCCTCCACCGCCGAGCTGACGGTGATCCTCGTCGACGCGCGCAACGGTGTCGTCGAGCAGACCCGGCGGCACGCGGCGATCGCCGCGCTGCTGCGGGTGCCGCACGTGGTGCTCGCGGTCAACAAGATGGACCTCGTCGAGTACAAGGAGTCCGTGTTCGCCGCGATCGCCGAGGAGTTCACGGCGTACGCGAGCGAGCTGGGCGTCCCGGAGATCACCGCGATCCCGATCTCGGCGCTGGCCGGGGACAACGTGGTGGAGCCGTCCGCGCACATGGACTGGTACGGCGGGCCGACCTTCCTGGAGCACCTGGAGTCGGTGCCGGTCGCCCACGATCTGAGCCACTGCCACGCGCGGCTGCCCGTGCAGTACGTGATCCGGCCGCAGAGCGCCGATCTGCCGGACTACCGGGGGTACGCGGGCCAGATCGCGGCCGGTACGTTCCGTGTGGGCGAGGCGGTGACGGTGCTGCCGTCCGGGCGGGCCACGAGGATCTCCGCCATCGACCTGCTCGGCAAGCCGGTCAACACAGCGTGGACCACGCAGTCGGTGACCGTCCTTCTGGAAGACGACATCGACATCTCGCGCGGTGACCTGATCGTGCCCAGCAAGGACGCCCCGGCGACCACGCAGGACATCGAGGCGACCGTCTGCCATGTCGCCGACCAGCCGCTGACCGTGGGCCACCGGGTGCTCCTCAAGCACGGCACCCGCACGGTCAAGGCGATCGTGAAGGACATCCCGTCCCGCCTCACGCTCGACGACCTGTCCCTGCACCCGCATCCGGGACAGCTCGTCGCCAACGACATCGGCCGCGTGAAGATCCGCACCGCGGAGCCGCTGCCGGTGGACTCGTACGCCGACTCGCGGCGCACGGGCTCGTTCATCCTGATCGACCCGGCGGACGGCACGACGCTGACCGCCGGCATGGTCGGCGAGTCGTTCGCGGCGCCCGAGCCGGTCAAGGACGGTACGGACGACGACGGTTGGGACTTCTGACATGACGTCGAGGGACTTCTACTCCACGTTCGCGAAGGAGGGCGGCCGCGTCGGCAGCGGCGCCCTCGGCAGCGGGCAGGGCGGAGTGGCGCGATGTGCGGGCTGACGTACGCGCACTGCCTGCGCGCCCCGTCCTCCCACCTGCCGTCCCGGACACGACGAAAACGAAGACCTGCCGACCTCCCGGCCACGACCTGAGACCGTGACCGCCGGGCCAACGAGAGGAACCCCTCCCGTGCCTGTCAACCTCCCCCTTTCTCGACTTCGCTCGAATGGGGGCGCCCCCATGACATTTCTGCGCCGCGGCATAGCCGTGGTCGCCGCGCTCCCCCTGCTCACCCTCGCCGCGTGCGGTTACGGGTCGGACTCCAAGAGCACCAACTCCAAGGAGAAGGTCGCCGCCGGGTCCTCCAAGATCGACGGTCTCGCCTCCGTGAAGATCGGCTACTTCGGCAACCTGACCCACGCGACCGCGCTGGTCGGCCGTGAACAGGGCCTCTTCCAGAAGGAACTGGGCGCCACCAAGGCCGAGTACGCGACCTTCAACGCGGGCCCCTCCGAGATCGAGGCGCTCAACTCGAACTCCATCGACATCGGTTACATCGGCCCCTCCCCGGCGGTCAACGGCTACACCAAGTCCGACGGCAAGAGCCTGAAGATCATCGGCGGTTCGGCTTCCGGCGGCGTGAAGCTGGTCGTCAACCCGAAGAAGATCAAGTCCCTGAAGGACGTCAAGGGCAAGAAGATCGCGACGCCTCAGCTGGGCAACACGCAGGACGTGGCGTTCCTCAACTGGATCGCGGACCAGGGCTGGAAGGTCGACGCGCAGAGCGGCAAGGGTGACGTCACCGTCGTCCGCACCGACAACAAGATCACCCCGGACGCCTTCAAGGCCGGTTCGATCGACGGCGCGTGGGTGCCGGAGCCGACCGCGTCGAAGCTGGTGGCCGAGGGCGGCAAGGTGCTGCTCGACGAGTCGACGCTGTGGCCCGACAAGAAGTTCGTGATCACGAACATCATCGTGTCGCAGAAGTTCCTCAAGGCGCACCCGAAGGTCGTCGAGGCCGTGCTGAAGGGCTCGGTCGCGGCCAACAAGTGGATCAACGCCAACCCGACCGAGGCGAAGGCCGCGGCGAACAAGCAGCTGGAGGCCGACTCCGGCAAGGCGCTGCCCACCAACATCCTTGACCCGGCGTGGAGTTCGATCCAGTTCACCAACGACCCGCTGGCCTCCACCCTCAACACCGAGGCGGAGCACGCGGTGAAGGCGGGCCTGCTGGAGAAGCCCGACCTGAGCGGCATCTACGACCTGACGCTCCTCAACAAGGTCCTCAAGGCCGACGGTGAGAGCACGGTCGACGCCGCCGGTCTCGGCACGAGCTGATCGAGGGATCCCGATGACTTCCCAGGAGGTGACGACCATGACCACGACCCTCGCCAAGGAGACCCCCGCGTCGGTCGAGCACGCGGCACGCCTTGAGCACGTCTCGAAGTCCTTCGCGACGCCGGGCGGGCAGCAGCTCGTCCTGGACGACATCACCATCGATGTCGCGCCCGGCGAGTTCGTCACCCTCCTGGGGGCCTCGGGCTGCGGTAAGTCCACCCTGCTGAACCTGGTGGCGGGCCTCGACAGGCCCACCACCGGGTCCATCACCACGGACGGCCGCCCCGCCCTGATGTTCCAGGAGCACGCCCTGTTCCCCTGGCTCACCGCGGGCAAGAACATCGAACTCGCCCTGAAACTCAGGGGAGTTCCGAAGGACGAGCGGCGCGGTCGGACCGAGGAGCTGCTCGACCTGGTCCGGCTGCCGGGCGCGTACGGCAAGCGGGTGCACGAGCTGTCCGGCGGTATGCGACAGCGCGTGGCCATGGCCCGCGCGCTCGCCCAGGAGAGCCGCATCCTGCTGATGGACGAGCCGTTCGCGGCGCTCGACGCCATCACGCGGGACGTCCTGCACGACGAACTGACGCGTATCTGGGGCGAGACGGGCCTGTCGGTCCTGTTCGTCACGCACAACGTGCGGGAGGCGGTACGGCTCGCCCAGCGGGTCATCCTGCTGTCCTCGCGGCCCGGCCGGATCGCCCGCGAGTGGACGGTGGACATCCCGCAGCCGCGCCGCATCGAGGACGCGCCCGTGGCCGAACTGTCCCTTGAGATCACCGATGTACTGCGTGGGGAGATCCGCCGTCATGGCCAGCACTGAGACGACGACGGTCAAGGACGCCGGGAGCGTCGAGGCGGGCCTCGACGCCCTGGAGACCACGGTCACCGGCCGTCCGACCTTCCGGCAGACCTTCGTCAACAAGATCTTCCCGCCGATCGTCGCCCTCGCGGTGGTCCTGGTCGTCTGGCTGATCCTGACCCCGATCGTCGACGACCCGAGCAAGCTGCCCTCGCCGGGCGCCGTCGGCACCGAGTTCAAGAACGCCTGGCTGCAGGGCGATCTCCTCGGCTACATCTGGACCAGCGTCTCGCGCGGTCTGCTGGGCTTCTTCTTCGCGCTGCTGATCGGCACCCCGCTGGGTCTGCTGGTGGCGCGGGTGAAGTTCGTGCGCGCGGCGATCGGCCCGATCCTGTCCGGCCTCCAGTCGCTGCCGTCGGTGGCGTGGGTGCCGCCGGCCGTCATCTGGCTGGGTCTGAACAACTCGATGATGTACGCGGTGATCCTGCTCGGCGCGGTCCCCTCGATCGCCAACGGCCTGGTGTCCGGCGTCGACCAGGTGCCGCCGCTGTTCCTGCGGGCGGGCCGCACGATGGGCGCGACCGGCGTCAAGGGCATTTGGCACGTCACGCTGCCCGCCGCGCTCCCCGGCTATGTGGCGGGCCTGAAGCAGGGCTGGGCGTTCTCGTGGCGCTCGCTGATGGCGGCCGAAATCATCGCGCAGTTCCCGGACTTGGGCGTGGGCCTCGGCCAACTGCTGGAGAACGGCCGTACCAACAGCGACATGGCGATGGTCTTCGAGGCCATCATCCTGATCCTGTTCGTCGGTATCGCCATCGACCTGCTGATCTTCAGCCCGCTGGAGCGGTGGGTGCTGCGCAGCCGCGGTCTGCTGGTGAAGAGCTGAGCTGATTCCCGTGCACCAGAGGCCGGTCCTCCTCGTCATCGCCCACGGCAGCCGCGATCCGCGGCACGCCGCGACCGTCCACGCCCTCGTCCGGCGGGTACGGTCACGGCGGCCCGGGCTGCGCGTGGAGGTCGGCTTCCTGGACTTCAACATCCCTTCCGTGCAAGGGGTGTTGGAGTCGCTGGCGGCGGAGGGCGTGCGGGACGTGGTGGCGCTCCCCCTGCTCCTGACCCGCGCGTTCCACGCGAAGACGGACATCCCCGCGGTCCTGCGGGAGGCACCGGCACGGCTGCGGATCCGGCAGGCGGAGGTACTGGGCCCCTCGCCGTTGTTGTTGCGGGCTCTCGAACGGCGTTTGTACGAGGCCGGGTTGACGCCCGCCGACAAGTCCACGACCGGGATCGTGCTGGCCTCGGCGGGGTCCACCGACCCGGAGGCGATCGCGGTGATCGACGGCCTGGCGCGGGAGTGGTGGCGCACGGGTTGGTGCGCCGTGCGCCCCGCGTTCGCCTCCGCGGCCCTGCCACGCACGGAGGACGCGGTACGCGAACTCCGGGCCCTGGGCTGCGAACGCGTCGCCGTCGCCCCGTACGTCCTGGCCCCCGGCTTCCTCCCCGACCGCATCGCGCGGGGCGCGGTGGACGCGGATGTGCTGGCCGAGGTGCTCGGCCCGGCACCGGAGGTGGCGCGCGTTCTGCTGGAGCGCTACGACGCGGCAGCCCTGACACCGGTGCTCGCGGCCGTCGGCGCGTAGCGCGTTCACGGTTCCCACCTGCCCGGTTTCCCGGAAAGGGGTCTCCCCCGGCTCCCGGATCTGCTGGGATGGTGCCTCTGCAGGCTATCGGGGAGCAAGTACACGTGGCGGGTCAGGAGTTCGGGCATCGTGAAGGGCCTGTGCCGGCCCAGCTGCACTACACCTCGGCGCCGTCCGGTTCCGAGGATTCCGGCCCCCGGTTCACGGTGGTCGGCGCGCAGGTGCCGCCGGGCGTGCTGCGGGAGGCCGAGCGGCTCCTCGGGTACGAGCCACCGCCCGACAGCCCCGAGCAGCCCGACGCCGAGCAGCTCAAGAGGTTCCCGACGGTATTCGGCTTCAGCGAACTCGCCGACGGCGGGCGGCTGTTGAGCCGTTCCGTGTGTACCGGCACGGACTGGGCCGGGGGTCCGGTGTCCTTCCACGCGCATGCCGTCCTGTTGCCGGCCGGGACCCGGCTGCCGGACGGCGTCCTGCCCATCTCCACCTGGGAGTCCCCGCGTTGGGCCGAGTCGGCTCCGCCGGACGGCAGGGCCGAGCCCGTCGACCGCGTCGAACCCTCGGGGCTGTTGCGCAAGGAGGCGCTGGTCCCGTTCGCGGTGTCCCGGGCCGAGCGGCTCGCCGCGTTCTTCGCCGATGTGCGGGCGGCGGCCGCGGATCCGGGCGCCGGGCAGATCGTGGTGGTGGAGCAGCACAGCGCCGACGTGGCCCGGTGGATCGCGCTCGCCTGCACGGTCCTGCCCCGCGAACAGGCGCACCGGCTCACCTTCACGACGTACAGCCGCGACCCCCGGCAGGCCCGCCAGCAGCTCGTCGGCGCGCTGCCGTCCTCCGAGCCCGTCGCCGACGACCCGCGCTACCTCGTGCACGACTGCACGCGCCGCCCGCCGTCCGGCCCGGTCACGGACACCTGGGCCGAGGTGTGCGCCCGCGTCTGGCGCGCGGGTCGCCCCGACCTGTTCCACAACGACCCCGACGATCTGGGCCCGTTGGCGGTGGCCGCCCTCGTCGCGGGGATCGACCTGCGTACGGACGCCCGTGCGGTGGCGGCGAGTTGGGCGGCCGAGCAGGTGGGCACGCTGCCGGACGACACCCTGACCGCGTTGGTCGCCGGGTTGTGCGGCGGCCCGGTGCCGCATCTGGGCTCCCCCTCGGACACGCTGCCCGGTGCGGCCGAACAGGTGGCGCTGGCCGCGTTGTTGGCCCGGTTGGACGGGCGGGTGACGGCCGCGGTGTCGGCGCCGCTCGCCGCGCGGGTGCTGGCGTCGGCGGTCCTCGCCCATGGGCCGGTGCCCACGCTGCGCGCCGGGTCCCTCACCGCGCGGGACCACGACGACCTGGCCCGCGATCTCGCGCCCGCCCTGCGGGCCGGTATCGCGGACACGGCCGAACCGGCCGCCGGACGGCCGCTCGCGCTGCTGCGGGCCGCCGACCTGCTCGACGTCGACTGCCAGGACGAACTGCCGCAACTGGCCGAGCGGTTGGCGCGGGAGTCGGTGACCGCCCCGGCCGCGTCCCCGTCGAACGGCGAGGCTCCCGGCGTGGGCTGTCCGCCCGCGCTCCTCGACGCGGTGCACACCCACCCCGGGCTCCGGGTGGCGCTGTTCGGTTCGCTCGACACGCTCGCCGCCGCCGAACCGGCTTCTGCCGCAGGGGTGTTGAAGAGTTCGGGGCTGCCGCTGGACCTCCAGCAGTCCGGCTTTCCGCATCTGCGGATGTGTGTCTCGCCGGACGGGTCGGACGGGTCGGACAATCGGCTCGACCGGTTCCACGGTCTGCTCCGCACGGCCGGGGTCTCGCCGCACGCCGATCCGACGGTGCTGCGTACGGCTCTCCGCCTCACCTGGCCCGGCGGTGCACTGCCGACCGGCGCGGAGGCGAGCCTGCTGCTGAAGGAGCTGGGTTCCGACACCCACCGTGCCGCAGGCACCCGGGAGTTGCTGATCGAGGCGGCACTCGCCGCTCCCCCGGACGACCCCGGCATACCGGCGCTCGCCACCGATCTGCTCCGCTGTTTCACCACGGAACTGGGGCCGGGCCGGCGAACGGCCCTGCTCCTGCTGGAGTTCACCGGGCGGCTGGGCACCGGGAGCGAGGGCGAGGAGTGGGTCGGCCGGGTGCTGGACCTCACGGCCGGTGCCGTCGCCGATCCGGTGCCGGACACCGTCGCCGAACGCGCCTTCCAGGCCCTGGCGTCGCGGCTTCTGGAGAGGGCGGCACCGGAGAACGAGCTGTACACGCTGGCCCGTTCGGGCGAGCCGCGGCTGCTCGCGGCGTACGAGCGCGCGGCCCGCTCGGAGCGGGTGGGGGACCGCTTGCGGACCGACCCCGCATATCTCGCCGACCGGTTCTGCGACTGGAGCGCGTTCCCGGGCACGTATCCCGGCTGGGACGAGACCCGTACCGCCCTGCTGGCCAAGGTGCTGCGGCCGGTCGTGCGGGCGCTGTCCGCGCGGGAGCAGGGGGAGGTCGAGGCGGCGCTGGACCGCTCGGGCCGCGGCAAACTCGACGCGTTCCGTGCCTGGAACCGCCCGGGCACGCTCGGGCGCCTCGCGGGACGGCTGTCGGGGCGGGGTCGGCGTGCCGAACATCCCGGCGGGTGAACGATCCCGGCGACCGGTGGGGAGGCGCCGCCCGAAGTCCGGCACTCCCCTGTGATGTCGGACCCCGGACGGCCCGTCCGCAGCACGGCCCCCGCAGGCGTGAGCCGTGTCGCGGGGGTCGCTCTCTGTACTGCGCCACTCGTCGCGTTTATGTCACTGCGCGACTTCAACTCACCGGTTCAGTCGAAGAACAGTCCCCCGGCACGCGTCCGCTTCAGCTCGAAGAGGTCGGGGTGCGTGGCCAACACCCGGAAACTGTCGAAGAGTTCGGCGGCCTTCGCGCCGCGCGGAATGGCCCGCGGGCGCTCGCGCTCGACCTCCAGCAGCGACCCGATCACTCGTCTTTTCAGTGGTCCGATTTGCTCATGGCCCGTTGCCTCGGGTCCCGTCCGCTGGACGCGAGGGCCCGTTCGAAGACCGGGGCGTCGTCCGGTACCGGCACCGGGTCGGCGAAGCCGTCGTACTGGCGGTAGAGCGCGCCGTGCTTCTCGACCACGTCGAGGACGAGGCGGGCCGCGCCGTCCGAGACGCGGTACTCCTGGCCGGTGGCCGTGGCGACGTCCCAGCCGTGCACCGCCAGCTCCTTGATGATCATCGGGGCGAGTTCACCGGCCGGCATCTTCGCCATGCCGAGGTCGATCTCGCCCTCCCACACCGCCGGGTCGGCCCAGGCGGCGACGGCCCGGTCCAGCTGGGCGGCGTAGGCCTCCGCCCAGTCCGGGTCGGCGGTGAAGTCGCGGGCGGTCAGCTCCTCGGAGAGCTGCTTGCGCAGGGCGCGGTGCTCCAGGCCGTGCGAGGTGTAGAGGACCCAGTGGTTGACCATGGCGCGGACGTCCCAGTCGGGACAGTGCGTCGGGTCGTCGAGCTGTGTCGTACGGACACCGCGCGCGACACGGGCCGCCTCGGTGGCGCATTCGATCATGTACGGGTGCAGGTCGTGGTGGTTCGTTTCGTCCGGGTGCAGGTCGTCGTTGGTCATGCATCCCACGCTAGGCAGCGCGCCGTCAGGACTCTTGAACAAACGCGACGGCCTCGTCGGCGAGGCGGACCAGCTCGTCGAACGGCAGCGAACCGGCCGCCCTGCGCTCGCGCGCGAAGCCGTTGGCCAGCCGTTGCAGCAGGTCGTTGAGTGGTGTCGGTACGCCGTGCAGCCGCCCCAGCAGCGCGATCTCGCCGTTGAGGTAGTCGGCCTCGATGGTGCCGGTGCCCCGGTTCAGCGACTGCCAGGAGGAGCCGCCGCCGCGCGGTGCGCCTTCGACCTCCGCCAGCTGGATCCTGTCGCCGCGCGCCTCCTTCTCCTCCTCGGCGCTCGCGTACGCGACACCGGCCGCGTCGAGTACGGCCACGCCCTCGGCCCGCACCCGCCCGTAGAACGCGAAGCTCTCCTCGCTGCCGAGCGGCCCGGAGACCGCCTCGATCGCGTTGGCGAGGTTGCCGAGGAGCTTGGAGTACTGCCAGCGCGTCACGTCGGGCACGACCGGCGCCTCGAACCGCGACTTCTCCAGGTCGGCCGCGATCAGCCGGGCGGTCTCGTCGGTGCCGTGCGGATAACGGCCCAGGTGCAGGATGCCGGTGAGGGGAGCGCCCTCCGCGGCGACCACGCCGGGCTCGACGAAGGACGCGGGCAGCCACACGCAGACGCCGTACACCCGCCGGAAGCGGCGCAGCGCCAGGCGCTGGCTCTCCACCCCGTTCTGCGCGCAGACGACGGGCAGCCGCTCGGCCGCCGTGCCGCCGCCGGCGACCGGCGCGGGTCCCCAGGCCGCGAGCGCGGCCTCGCTGTCCTGTGTCTTCACGGCGAGCAGGAGTATGTCGTCGGGCCTCAACTCGCCCAGTTCTGCGGGCTGTTCGACGACCGGCAGCCGGTACGTCGACTCCCCGTCCGGCACCTTGAGCCACAGCCCGTGCTCGGCCAGCGCCGCCCGTTGCGCACCCCGCGCGACGAGGACGACCTCGCACCCCACCTCGGCCAGCCGGCCACCGATGGCCCCGCCGACCGCCCCTGCTCCGATGATGATGTAGCGCATGGGGACGAGCCTCGCACAGCGTGGATCTCTCCCTCCAGGAGGGATCTCAACCGCCGGTCAGCTCCACCAGTTTGAGCACGGTGTTCCAGTTCCGGGTGGTGGCGATCAGCCCCTTGTTCAGGCGCGGCCTGGCCAGCTCGACGGCGAGCTTGGAGCGGCCGAGGCCGTCGGGGACGTAGAGGTACAGCGCGCGGTCGCCGAGGCGGAACTCCTCGGGGAGGAAGGCGGATTGGTCGATTTCCGCGAAGCGGTCCTCGGCGACCGGCTGCGAGCAGTAGGTGACGTGGAGCTGCTTGGCCTCCAACTCGGCGGCCGGGAACGGGCAGTTGTCGGCGATGGCCTTCAGGTAGACGTGGTCGCGGACGACGACGTCGACCGTGAAGCCGAACCGCTCCTCGACGGCCCGGGCGATCTCCGCCGCGTGGGACTCCTCGTCCCCGTGACCGCTCGTGAACACGGCCTGGCCGCTCTGGAGGTAGGTGCGGACGTCGTCGTGCCCGAGGCCTTCGAGGAGCGTGCGCAGCTCGGCCATCGGGAGCTTCTTGTTGCCGCCCACGTTGATCCCGCGCAGCAGCGCCGCATACGTCGTCGTCATCCGCACACCATAGAGCGGCCTTCGTGCCCCGTGGGGGTGGGCACGACGGCCGCTTCATGTGGTGCGTGGGTGCGCGGAAACTCTGGCGGATGAGGTGGCTCCGGATCAACACCTGAGGGCACACCTACCAGCACCTGTGACTTGTTCAACAAGCTTTCCTAATAACAAAGCGGACCCCTGCCGACGCATCGGACACCCTGATCACCGCCCCCGAGGCGCCCGGATAGATGTAGGGGGCCGCCGTCCTCCCCAGTGGTGAGGGCCCGGGGTCCGTGCGGAGGAGCCGGGCACCCCGTACTTCACCGGTCAGCACGAGGGGACGTTCTTATTCCGCGCATACCTTCGATCCATGAGGTGGCGGCAGGGGGCTGTCACCGTGCGCAAGGGGGCAAGCCCGTCATGGGGAACGGAGATTCGCGGGTGCGAGGTCTCGCCGCCCGGGCCGGTGGCTGGAGCGCCCGGCACCGGTGGGCCGCGGTCGGCATCTGGGTGCTGTTCGTGGTGCTGGCGATGGGAATCGGTTCGGCGGCGGGCCGGGTGGACGTCGAAGAGAGCGACCAGCTGAAGGGCGAGACGCACACCGCCGCCCAGATCATCGACGACGCGGGGATCAAGGAACCGGCCGGTGAGACCGTCCTGCTCCAGTCGAAGGACGCGTCGGTCACCTCCACGGACAGCGACTTCCGCACCGCGGTCACCGCCGTCGTCAAGGCCGTCGAGGGGACCGGCAAGGTCACCGACGTGACCTCGCCGTACGACACGAAGACGGTCTCGAAGGACGGCCGGAGCGCGCTGGTCCAGTTCGACATGCGGGGCGACGCGGACACCGCGGGCGACCGGGTGGAGCCGGTACTGAAGGCCGTCGCCGGGGTGCAGAAGGACCACGGCTCGCTGCGGATCGAGGAGATCGGCGGCGCCAGCATGGCGAAGCAGTACAAGGACGCGTTCGGCGACGACTTCAAGAAGGCCGAGTACTCCGCGGTCCCCGTCGCCCTCGGCATCCTCCTCATCGCCTTCGGCGCGCTGGTCGCGGCGCTGCTGCCGGTGGCTCTGGCGATGACCGCGATCATCGCGACGATGGGTCTGATGGGCATCGTCAGCCATGTCCAGCCGATGAGCGACACCGCCAACTCCGTGATGCTGCTTGTGGGGTTGGCCGTGGGTGTCGACTACTGCCTGTTCTATCTGCGCCGCGAACGCGAGGAGCGCGAGGCCGGCCGGGACGCCGGGGCCGCGCTGCGGATCGCCGCCGCGACCAGTGGCCGCGCCATCATCGTCTCCGGTGTCACGGTGTGCGTGGCGATGGCGGGCATGCTGTTCACCGGGCTCGCCGAGTTCGAGGCGATGGGCCTGGCCTCGCTGATGGTCGTCGCGGTCGCCATGGTCGGCTCGGTGACCGTACTGCCCGCGCTGCTCTCGCTGTTGGGCGAGCGGGTGGAGAAGGGCCGCATACCGTTCCTGCGCCGACGCAGCCGCCGGGGCAACGGCGAGAGCCGGTTCTGGACCGCCGTCCTCAAGGGTGTCCTCGCCAAGCCGCTGGTCTCCGTCCTCGTCGCGGCCGGCGCGCTGCTGGCGATCGCCGCCCCCGCAATCGGCATGAAGACCGAAAACCTCACCCTGGACCAGGAGTTCGGCAACTCCCTCCCGATCGTGGGGACTTACAACCGCGTCAACGACGCCTTCCCCGGCGGCTCCGAACCGGCCGAGGTGGTCGTCAAGGCGAAGGACATCAACGCGCCGGAGGTCAAGCAGGCCCTCGCCGACTTCAAGGCGGAGGCGGTCAGTTCGGGTGCCTCGCTCGGCCCGGTCGACATCAAGCTGCACGACGCGCGGAACGTCGCCTTCGTCTACGTCCCGCTCGTCGGCGGCTCCGACCAGGACAAGGCGGCCAAGAGCCTGGAGAAACTCCGTGACGAGGTACGGCCCGCCACGCTCGGCAAGGTCGACGGGGTCCAGGCGCCGATCACCGGACAGGTCGCCGGTTCGCACGACTTCAACGACCAGCTCCTCGGATCGGTCGTACCGGTCTTCGCGTTCGTCGTGGTCTTCGCCTTCCTGCTGATGCTCCTGTCGTTCCGCTCGCTGACGGTCGCGATCACCTCGATCGTCCTCAACCTCCTTTCGGTGGGCGCCGCTTACGGCATCCTCGTCGCCGTCTTCCAACACGGCTGGGGCGCCTCGCTGGTGGGCGCGGAGGGTGTCGGCGCGATCGTCACCTGGCTGCCGCTGTTCCTCTTCGTGATCCTGTTCGGCCTGTCGATGGACTACCACGTGTTCGTCGTCTCCCGCATCCGCGAGGCGAGGCTGCGCGGCCGTACGACCCGCGACGCGATCCAGCACGGCGTGGTCACCACGGCGGGCGTCGTCACCAGCGCCGCGATCATCATGGTCGCCGTGTTCGCGATCTTCGGCACGCTGTCCATGCAGTCGATGAAGCAGATGGGCGTCGGCCTCGCGGCTGCGGTCCTCATCGACGCGACGGTCATCCGGGGCGTCCTGCTCCCGGCGGTGATGGCGCTGCTGGGCGAGCGCAACTGGTACTTCCCGAAGTGGCTCCACCGCCTTCCCGATCTCACCCACGACGAGGCTCCGGAGCCGATCCCGTCCACGGTGGCCGGCGAGGGCGAGCGCCTGCGGGTGTAACTCCCGCTGGCCGAGGGCCTGTTGGTTGCCCTCGGTGAAGCAGAGGCAGGCATGCCCACCGGTTCCGGCCCGTCCGGACCCGGTGGGCTGCCGCCATGTCCGGCTGCGGGCGACCCTGGCGGCGGCAGGTCGCACCGGGCAACACGCCCACAGATATTGACCTTTACTCCCGTATCCCCATCACCACCACAGGCGCCACCGCGCTCGGTGCCGGCCCGGACGTCCAGGCAATTCACCCCGGTCCGAGATCGTCAATGGCTCGCCCCGCTCGACACAACGCCAGGGTCTGTCACGGGGGCACGATCGTCGCACCCCCGGTATCGGCCCCGGAGCGGACCTGAGGCGCAACGGCACGACCGCACCGAGTCAACAGCACAGGTGGGACCGCGTCGATCACGCCCGCACGGCACCGCGCGATCACCGATTGCATGGGCCACCCGTCCCGGACCCGGCCGGAAAAGGCACCCTCGATCCCAGGATATTCTCACAGCGTTCTCATATGCCGGGAAATCACAAACGCCCTCCCTTTCAAATGACGCGGCCGGTGGAATTTCGCACTCCATTCGACAGAATTCAACCCGCCCAACCGGGTACGGAAAAGCAGGCTCCGGGCGATGCGGAGGATTGACACTGGGCCCCGCAATGTGGCATGGCCAGTCTCAGAGCAACACTTCCGCCATCAATCCGGAGTTTTGGTAAAGAATCTTCAAACCGGATTTGAGCTGCGCGTTCTTCGCTTCTCAGGTTGTGAATTTCAGACAAAAGCCCTCTCCTTGAGCCTCCAAAACCGGGTTCTCTCCATGGGCGACGGAACCCATTGACGGAGTGGTCCGTCTACTCCGGCGTGCAAGGTCATAACGGCGCTTCCTTTTCCCGTACCTCGCACTCATGAACCGTGCTCGCGGGCTTCTCCATTGCCCGCAGGCCGGTGTCGGACACTTCACAGGAGGTAACTTCGCATGGCGCGAATCTTCGTTGTGGGCTCGGGTGTCGTGGGAACCGCGACAGGCAGGGGGTTCCTCCACGCCGGCCACAAGGTGACGTTCATCGACGTCGACGAACAGCGGCTGGAGGCGCTCCGCTCGGAGGGCCTGGACGCACAGAGCAGGCTCGACCTGCGCGCCGAGCCGAGCTCGTTCATCATCCTCACGCTGCCGACGCCCAACGTCGGGCACACCTACGACCTCTCCGCGTTCGAGACGGGCACCGTGTCGGTGGGAGAGGCGCTGCGGGAGTCGTACGAGTCCCACGTCGTCGTGGTGCGGTCGACGGTTCCGCCGGGCACGGCGGAGCAAGTGGTGGAGCCACTACTGGAGTTGCACTCGGGCAGGACGCCCGGCGAGGGGTTCACGGTCGCGAGCAACCCGGAGTTCCTGCGCGCCGCGTCGGCGGTGGAGGACTTCCGGCACCCGTGGATGACGGTCGTCGCGTCCCGCAGCGTGCGGACCCGGGAACGGCTCGGAGAACTGCTCCAGCCGTTCGGCGGCGACATACGGTTCTTCTCGAACCCGGCCGAGGCCGAACTGATCAAGTGCGCGCACAACATCTACAACGCGACGAAGATCAGCTTCTGGAACGAGATGTGGCTGGTGACCAAGGAGCTGGGACTGGAGCTCGACCCCATCGCCCAGACCGTGGCACGGTCCGCCGAGGGATCCCTCAACCCCCTCTACGGCATTCGCGGCGGCACCCCTTACGGCGGGGTGTGCCTGCCCAAGGACACCCAGGGCTTCCTGGGCGTGGCCGACTCCATGGGTCTGCGCATGCCGCTGCTCAAGGCCGTGGTCGAGGTCAACGACCGGATGGCCACGGCGGCCGGCGAACCGGCCGACATGCGCTGACCACCGGCGCCACGCGACACGCGCCCCGCTTCCAAGGACCGCCGGGGCTCGGGTGCCCGGGGCTCTCGCCCCGCTCCGGGACCACCCCTCTTTCCCCCCTCTCCGGAGCGGGTGCCTCCTGCCCCGAGGCCGCCCCCGCCCGAGCCCCGGCTTCCGGCGCGCTCCGCGCGTCCACCGCTCCCCCGCACCTTCCCGGCCGTCCGCCCGGCACCTCTCCCCCGCTGCCCGTCGGCCGTGCGGGCCTCTTGAGAACAGGCTCCATGAACGGACTTCTCGACAACACCCTCGTTGATCTCCGGTACTACCTGATCTATCTGCCGCTGGGCGTCCTCGGCCTGGTGCGCTGGACCTGCTGGCTGCTGCGCCGTGCGCCCGCCGTCCTGTACAAGCCGGTCAAGAACGACTTCCGGCTCCCCATGAGCGTGGTCGTCCCGGTCTACCAGGAGGACCCCACGATCTTCGCCCACGCCATCGCGTCCTGGCTGGCGAACGACGTCGAGGAGGTCATCCTCGTCATCGACGCGACCGATCACGCGTGCCAGGACATCGCCGCGCGCTATCCGGTGACCGTCGTCGTCACCGACGTCCCCGGCAAACGTGATGCCCTGGTGCGCGGCTGGGAGGCGGCGAGCACGGACCTGGTCGCCCTCGTCGACTCCGACACCATCTGGGCCCACGACGTGGCGGCCGAGACCTGCATGCCCTTCGCCGATCCGAGGATCGGCGGGGTGGGCACCCGGCAGAACGTCTACAACCCGCAGGGCTTCCTTCAACGGGTCAACGACATGTTCCTCGACTACCGGTACTTCGACGAAAACGCTTCGCAGAGTGTGATGGGCCGGGCCGTCTCGTGTCTGTCGGGGCGTACCGCCGTCTACCGCCGGGAGTTGCTGCTGGAGATCTCCGACGACTTCATGGCCGAGACCTTCATGGGCGTCCCGTGCATGTCCGGTGACGACAAACGGCTGACCACACTGATCCTGGAACGCGGACACCTGGCCTTCATGCAGCGCTCCGCAAGGGTCTGGTCGACGTTCCCCGGCACGCTGAGGATCTTCCTCAAGCAGCGGCTGCGCTGGGCGCGCAACACCTGGCGGTCGGATCTGCGAGCGCTGTCCCGGCGCTGGGTCTGGCGCCATCCGTTCCTCGCCTTCACCATGATCGACAAAGGGGTGAGCGGCTTCACCCTGCTCCTCGCCCCGGCTTTCATGACCCTTGCCGTGATCCGCCAGGACTGGTTCTTCGTCGCCTGTCTGGCCGTCTGGTGGTGGGTCAGCCGGTCCATGAAGATCCTCCCCCACCTGGTCCGCAAGCCGTCCTCGTTCTTCCTCGTCCCCGGCTTCGTGCTGGTCTCCTTCGCCATGGCCGCGGTCAAGCTCTGCGCACTCGCCACGATCCGCAAGCAGCGCTGGCTCACCCGTCAGGTCTCCGTCGAGAACGGCGTTGTCGTACGCACCAGCCAGAGCGCGGCACAGCCCGCGGAGAGCGAGGTGACCGCGTGAGGACCACCGCCATCAGGATGTCCATGGCCGTGACGGTGACCGCGCTCACCGCTCTGTCCGCCGTGTCCGCCGCGGTGGCCCCGGCGACGGCCGCGGATCCCGCGCAGTCCGACCTCGCCGCCTGGCAGCGCAACGGGAGGCCGGACCGGCTCGTCGTGATCCGGCCGGGTGTCGTGGACCTCGTCCGCCACGGCGTCCTCGAATCCCGCCGTACGCCCGGCACGGGGGATGTCCGGATGAGCTGGCTGGCCGCCAACACCGGGCCGGGCTGGATCACTCAGGACGGCGACGACCCGTCCGCCGTACGGGTCGGGGCGGCGGTGCTGCTCACTCCCGGGACCACCCTGCGGATCGGGCGGGTGACCAGGAAGGTGCTGTTCACCGCGGGGAGTTCCGCGGCTTCGGGAACGTGGATACGCGGCAGCAGGGCAACGCTCGACATACGCGACACCACGCTCACCGCGGCCGGCCCCGAGGGGGGCGACGTCGCGGACGACACGCCCGTACGTCCTTACCTCTACATGGGGGCGGGCGGCCGGCTCGACATCACCGACAGCACCGTCTCCGGTTTCGGGCTGTCCGGCCGGGCCCCTTCCCGGTTCTCCGGTGTCACCTGGGGGAAGGGCGGCACCGGTTCGGCGGTCCGCTCCACCTTCCAGGGCAACCGCACCGGCCTGCGGCTGGCCGGCTCCGCCGGGGTGCGTCTGGACGACGTCACCGCCAAGGATTCCGCCGAGGACGGTTTCGTCCTGAACGGCGACACGGGAACCTCTGTCACCGGGCTCACCGCTCGGAGCAACGGCCGCAACGGCGTCACCGTCGGCGGCACCGACGGGCGGACGTTGTCACGGGTCACCACCCGGGACGACAAGGGCATCGGGATCCGGGCCACCCCGCAGAACGGTCTCAGCCTCGTCGGGGCCGACTCCGGATCCGACCGGGGCGGTGGCATACGGCTTCTGTCCTGTGTGAACTGCGCCGTCTCCGACGCGACCGTGCGGCACACGAAGGTCGCGGTCTCCGTCACCGGCCCCGGCAGCCGGGTGACCGTCCACAAGCCCCGGCTGAGCGGTGGCCGCACCGGAATCTCGCTCGACCAGGACATCCGCTCCGCCACCGTCATGGACGGAACGGTGAGCGACTTCGCGCGGGGAATCTCCGTGTCCGGTCCCCAGGTCACCGTCACCGGGACACGGATCGACGGCTCCCGCACCGGAATCTCCGTCAACGGCAGGGCACATGATGCCGCCCTGCGCGACGTGACCATCAGCGACAGCCGGACCGGAGTGACGGCGGCAGCCACCACCACCGGAGTCTCACTGACCTCGGTGCGGGTCGAGAACGCGTCCGGGAAAGGCCTGGCGTCCGCGTCGAAAGGGCTGCGGATCAAGGGCGGTTCGGTCTCCGGAGCAAGCACGGCCGTCGATCTGGGAGCCCCGGCCCGCCTCGACGGACTGACCATCACGGAGGCGCACCGCGGGATACACCTCGCCCGGACGGTACGGGCGACCGGCACGGGACTGGACGTCCTCGCCGAGCGCAAAGGCATCGAAGCCGACCGCGGAGCCGTCATCGACATCACCGACTCCCGGGTCCGCGCGCCGCTGGCCATGGCCGGCGACGGGGAGATCCTGCGCCACGGCCACACCGAGGTCACTCTGCCGCCGTTCCCCTGGCTCGGCTTCGCGGCCATCGTCGCGCTCCTCGCGGCGATCGCCCTGCAGACCGTCCATCAGGTGCGCCATCGCCGCACTCCTCGGCCCAAGGTCGCGCGCCATGTGCGCAACACCGCCTGACGGTCGAAGCGGCCCCCGCACCCCCGGCCATCTCCCCAACACCCCATCACTTCCCCGTACTTCAAGGACAGGAGCGGCAGCATGCGCAGAAGGCGACTCATCGCGCTCGGTGCGACAGCGGCGGTCGTCCTGCTCGCCTCGTGCTCGGGTCCGTCCCCTGAGCACCGGGGCGACGACGGAAAGGGCGGCCACAGCGCCACACCCAGCCCCTCCGGCCCTCACCCCGGCACCGGCCTGAGCGACGACAAGGCCGGCGTGGAACGGTTCTTCGGGCCCGCGGTCCGGCCGGGGAACAGCGGCTCGTTCGGGCTGGCCCGGGCCGTGTTCCTGCCGCGGCGCGACAGCGAGTTGGGACAGGTGGTGCGCGTCCGGTACCCGGCCCTGTCGGCGAGTCCGACGGTGTCCCGCGACTACCACCGGCCGGCGGGCGGCGCACAGCTCTACCTGCCCCTGAAGTCCGGCCCGGCCGACGCCCTCCATCTGCGGTACTACGTCCGCTTCCCCCGAGGGTTCGACTTCGTCAGGGGCGGAAAGCTGCCCGGCCTGTACGGCGGCACCGTCACCAGCGGCCGACGGATTCCCGACGGCGACAACGGCCTGTCCACCCGCTACATGTGGCGCACCGACGGCGCGGCCGAGGTGTACGCCTATCTGCCGACCTCCGTCGAGCACGGCACGTCGCTCGGCCGGGGTTCGTGGCACTGGCCGACGGGCCGCTGGGTCTGCGTGGAACAGGCCGTCCGGCTCAACACCCCCGGCCGTTCCGACGGCACGATCGACGTGAGTCTGGACGACAGACGCGTCCTGCACGCCGGCGGTCTGGAGTTCCGTACGACGGACCGGCTCGGCATCGACGGGGTGTTCTTCTCCACCTTCTTCGGCGGCAGCGATCCGAGCTGGGCGACGCCGCGCGCCCAGTACGCCGACTTCGCCGGCTTCGCCGTATCCACCGGTCACATCGGACCCGTCTGACCCCTCGGCGGAGTCCGAATCCCCGAACCATCCGCTCAGCCATCCCCGGGAGACACCATGAACAGCACGCTCGACCCTGCCCCGACCGGCCCGGACGCGTCCCCGGTCCGTCAGGCAGTGATCCTCGCCGGCGGCAGGGCCAGCCGCCTCCGCCCGCACACCGACCGGGTCCCCAAGGCCCTGGTCGAGGTCGCCGGCCGTCCCATCCTCGAACACCAGGCGCGCTGGCTGGCGGCCGAGGGCATCGAAGACGTCGTCGTCTCCTGCGGCCACCTGGCCGATGTCCTCAAGGAGTACCTAGCGTCCCACCGTCTGCCGCTGCGGGTACGGGTCGTCGTCGAGGACGAACCCCTCGGTCGCGGCGGCGGGCTCAAGCACGCGGCGTGGCGCCTGCCGTACCTCGACCAGCGTTGGGTGGGCCTGAACGGGGACATCCTGACCCGGTTCTCGCTGCGCGACCTGGCCCGCACCCACATCGAGCGCTCCGCACTGGCCACCGTGGCGGTCACTCCGCTCAAATCGCCGTACGGCGTCGTGGAGTTGAGCGGCGACGACCGCGTCACCAGGTTCGCCGAGGCACCGGTGCTGCCGCACTGGATCAACGCGGGCGTCTACCTCTTCGAGCCCGAGGTGACCGCTCTGCTGCCGGATCTCGGGGACCACGAGGACACCACCTTCCCGGCCCTCGCCGAGCAGGACCGGCTGACGGCCTACCGGATCAACGGCTACTGGCGGGGCGTGGACAACGCCAAGGACCTGAAGACCGCGTCCGCGGAGGTGACGGCCTTCGGCTGGCTCACCACGGAGGAAGCCGCCTGACCGACGTCTGTGCCCCCTGCCCGCCCGTCCTCCCCGGAAAGACACCACCCCATGACCGACTACTCCCGTCTGGTCAAGGCGTACGACATCCGCGGAGAAGTCCCCACGCGGCTCGATCCCGTGATCGCCGAACGGATCGGCGCCCTGTTCATACGGCTGACGCGGGCCCCCCGCGTGGTCGTGGCCCGGGACATGCGCGCCACCTCACCCGAACTGGCCGCCGCCTTCGCAGCCGGGGCCAACTCCGCCGGGCCGACGTGATCGACACCGGCCGCGGCTCGACCGACTACCTCTACTACCTCCACCACGCCTCCGGCAGCCTGGACATGCCCGGCGCGATGATCACGGCCGGCCACAACCCGGCCCGGGACAACGGGATCAAACTGTGCCGGGCCGGGGCCGCCCCCATCGGTGGGGGCACGGGGCTGGAGTCGATCAGGACGTGGCTGGAGACCCACGACATCCCGGAGCCCGTCAACTCGCTGGTGGAAGTCAGGGGTGAAGGCCGGCTGAAGGTGGTCGGCACCCCCGTGGCCCCGTGGGCGATCGTCGGCCTGGTCGCGGCCCGCGAACCGACCCGGCATCCCGGTGCCGCGATCGTCCGCAACGTCATCACCTCCGCCCCTCCAACACGGAACCGCTGCCACGGCTCAACGTGGAGGCCATGGACAGGACCACGATGACCGAACCGGCGAGTGTCTGAACAACACTCTTTCGAGGGCCCGTTGGTCTCCGGGGGAACCAACGGGCCCTCGTTCCCTGTCGTTGCCCGCACAGACCACTGGTGAACTACCTGAAGTATCGGACGAGTTCACCTATGGTGTGGTCCGATCGACAACTCAGCGGTTTTGTGGTGAAGGAGGACACGGATGGCGAACGTGGTCACCGTGCACGGGGTGGGCAAGCAACTGCTGGGCGAGGAAGGCCTGCTGAAGGACTGGCAGCCGGCCCTGCTGGACGGGCTGCGGCGGGCCGACGGGCCGGAACTCGGCCCCGGCGACCTGTCCATGGCCTTCTACGGTGACCTGTTCCGCCCGCCCGGCCGCACTCTCGGCGTCGGGGATCCCCTGTACACGGCGGCCGACGTGGCGGAGGGGCCGGAGACCGAGCTGCTCCACGCCTGGTGGGAGGCCGCCGCCGCGGTGGACGACGGGGTCGTCGCACCGGACGCCAACACCCTTGCACGTACCCCTCGTTCGGTGCAGACGGCGCTGCGGGCCCTGTCGGCGTCCCGGTTCTTCGCCGGACTCACGCTGCGCGTGCTGGTGTCCGACCTGAAGCAGACCACCCGTTATCTGCTGGAGCCGGAGATCCGGGACGCGGCCCGGCAACGGGTGACCGACGCGATCGGCGCCGACACCCGGGTGGTCGTGGCCCACTCCCTGGGCTCGGTGGTGGCCTACGAGGCGCTGTGCGCGCTGCCCGGGCACGGAGTCCGGGCCCTGGTCACCCTGGGGTCGCCGCTCGGTATGCGGATGGTCTTCGACCGGCTCTCCCCCGCCCCGGCACCGACCGGGGCCTGGCCCGGCGACGGGCGGCTCACCTGGACGAACATCGCCGACGAGGGGGATGTCGTCGCGCTGGTCAAGGATCTCCGGCCGCAGTTCGGGCACCGGCTGACCTCCGTGCTCGTACACAACGGGGCACATGCGCACGATGCCACGGCCTACCTGACGGACCGGCTCACCGGCAAGGCGATCGCGGGAGGCCTGGATGCCCACTGAGAACGCCCCTCGCCGCTTCCTGCTGGCGACGGCGGTGCCCCGCTACCCGCACGCGTCGGGTCTCGACCGGCCCGAGCTCACGCAGGCCCGGGACGACGTCATCAAGCTGTTCACGGAACGCTGCGGCTACCAGCTCGTCCACACGCTCGGGACCAACCCCTCCGGCACCCAACTCAAGGACGCCCTGTTTGAGTTCTGCACCGACCCGGACCGCAGACCCGAGGACCTGGTGGCCATGTACATCGCCTCGCACGGCGAGGTCAACGAGATCAACAACGAACATGTGCTGCTCACCTCCGAGTACCACGGCAACCTCGCGGCCGCCCTGCCCACCGGGGAACTGGCCCGCATCGCCCTGCTCGGGACTCGCGTCCGGCGGTTCCTGTTACTCCTGGACACCTGCTTCTCCGGGCGGGGCGGCGATCAGCTCGTCGCGTCGGCCGTGCAGCAGATGGGAACCGGCTGGGGGCGGGAGGACACCGAGTCCGGGTTCGTGGTCCTGTCCTCCGCGCAGAAGCACGAGCTCGCCAAGTCCGGGGCGTTCCCCGGCCTGCTGACCCGAGCCGTGGACGCGCTGGCCCCGCAGGGCATGCCGGACCTGTCCACGGTGGTGCAGCACATGCAGGACGACCCGGAGAAGCCCGGCCACCAGCACATCAACTGGCATCTGGTGGGCCTGAACGGTGTCATCCCGCCGTTCCTGGCCCTGCCGGCCCCCGCGCCCCGGCCCGCCCCACGTGTCACGCCGCGCAGTATTACCCACCGGACCGAGCTCTTCCCCGGCGCCGAACCGCCCCAGCTGCCTGACATCGACGGCGAGCAGCGCCGCAAGGCCGCGCTGCACCTGTGGGAACGCTGGACGAAGAAGCGCCGGAGCGGGGCCCTCCTGTACGGCTTCTCGGGGATGGGCAAGACCGACCGCGTGGTATGGCCCCTGATGGACGAGGCCAGGCTGGAGCACAAGCGCACCACCGTGCTCGTGGAAGCCCCGGAACAGCGCATTGACACTCCCAGGCAACTGATCGCCAGCCTGCGTAAGGCGCTGGAGGCCACCGGCCGCTACGACCTGGCGGAACTCCTCGCGGCGGAACAGCGGCTCGACCGGGCCCTGACGACCCTGCTGGGCTGCGGGGTGCTGGTGGTCATCGACGAGTTCCAGCGACTGCTCGACGAGCGCGGCCGGCCGGTGAACCCGGTCGGGGACGACCTGCGGGCCGCTGTGGCGCCGGGCCGGCGCGGGGACGGCTGCCTGTGGCTGGTGTCCAACCAGAAGGTCGACCCGGTCTGGGCCATGGAATTCGACCCCGTGGAGCTGCCGCCGCCCTCGGTCGAGGAGGCCGTGCGGATCCTCGTCGGCGCCGGGGAGTCGGGCGAGGCCGAGGAGTGGTTCCCCCCGGAGCGGCGCGAGGAGGTCGTGCAGCGGCTGGGCCGCAACCCGTTCGTACTGCAACTGCTGCACAGCCTGGTGAAGCAGCGCGACTGGACACTGGAGGAACTGCTGCCGGCCAGCGAGGTGCCCCAGGCGCCAGACGACCTCAGTCTGGTCGAGGGCATCGAGAGTGAGCTGGTCGCCAAGGCGACCGAGCGGCTGACGCCGTCGGCCAGGGCCGCCCTGCGCAGTCTGTCGGTACTGACGGACTGGGCCGACCAGGACCTGGTGCAGGCGATGACCCGCGATCACGGCGATCTCCACGAACTGCGCAAACAGCTCCAGAAGCGGTTCCTGCTCCAGATCCGTACGGTCGAAAACGAAACATCGTTCTCCCGTACCACCCGTTTCCAGGTGCATCCCGCCGTACGCGAAGTCGTCTGCGTCCGCCTGCGCGAGGACGCGAAGGCCTGGAAGACCGCCCATGGCCGCGCCGGACGCTGGTACGCCCGTCCCGTCTACGCGAAGGACCCCTCGCGGTCCGGCGACCACCGGCTGGCGCTCGCCCTGCCCGCGGCCCGGCTCCACTTCACCGAGGGGAGACTGGCCGACGAGCTGGCACGCATGGTGCGGGCCGTCGGCGGCTACCTGGAGCGGAAGTACGGCAGGGGGCGCTACCACCACTCCCTGCCCGAGGACCCGGCGGAACTGACGGCCCGGATCGACCTGATGGAGGCCTATCTCGCCGACGGCGGCACGCCGTACACCCACCACCATCTGGCCATGCTGCTACGGCTCCGCAACACGCCCGGCGATCTGGAGAAGGCGCTGGTCCACGCGCGGGAGGCGACTCGCGGGCGGTCCGAGATGTATCCGTGGAGCCTGCGGCTGAAACTGGTGCGGGACGTGGAGGGCCCGGAAGCCACCGTGCGGGAGGGCCGGATCGCACTGGAGAACGTCAAGGAGCAGCGGTTCGCCATCTACGACGAGATCGCCAAGTGCCAGGTCCAGCTCGGCAGAGTGCCACAGGCGCTGGAGACGCTCCGTGAAGGGTGCGAGCGGGTGAAGAGCAAGGACGCCTACCGGCTCGCCGACCACGCCGTCCCCTACGCGGCCGCCGAACCGACCGAGGACCCGCTGGTGCGGACGGCCCGGTGGATCAGGGAGAACCCGGCTCTCACCGCCCAGGCCAATCTCGCGGACGTACTGCTGCTGCAGCGCCGCGGGCTGTGGCTGGACTCGGCCCGCACCGCGAAGCGGCACCGGACGGCTCACCCGAAGGTCATCAATCTCGCGATCTACGAGGCGATCGGCTGGCTGGGAGCGGGCGACCCGCTACGGGCGCAGGCGGCACTCGACTCCTTCCCCGACGGCATCCCGAACAGCCCCCGACCCAAGCCGCACGAGGGCAAGACCTGGCTGGCGTCTCTCATCGCCCTGCACGCCGGCAATCTCGAACGGTCCCGCGAGATGTTCGCCCTCTACCAGGGCGTCGCTCGGGAGGACAACACTCCGGAGGAGCTGCGGACGGCGCTCCTGGACGAGTGGGACCATCCGGAGACCAGGATGGACGAGTCCAACCCGGCCTTCGTCGCCCCGGTCCTGCCGCCCGTCGTCACCGGGCAGCTCAGCCTGGTGGTGCGCTCCCAGTACGGTCCACCGGTGCTGCCCGCGCGCCGGTGACGGATCGCGTCGACCGACCCGGTCGGCGTCCCTCAGCGTTGGTATCTCGCCAGTACCAAGTTGCCGTCTTTCTGCAGGCGTTGGCGTAGTTCGGTGAGGGTGATCGCGCCGCTGTAGTACTCCTGGTAGGCCGGGGTTGCCACCTTGTCCTTCCATTCCGGGTAGCCGCGTACGGACTGGGCGGGGGCCGAGGTGAGGTCGTCGGCGAGGGCTGTGCCGGTGGACCAGCCGTACTTCGCGGTGTGCAGGGCGGGGTCCTTCAGTGCCTGGGTGCCGGTGGGGAGCATCCAGTCGCCGAGGGCCAGGCGGACCATGTTCTTGGGCTGGAGCAGGAAGTCGATGAACTCGGCGGCCTCCTTCTTGTGCGGGCTGTCCTCGGCGACGGACAGGGTCTGCGGGCTGACGCCCTGTGTGAGTCCGTCGGCTCCGGCCGGGGCGGGCAGCACCTGCCAGTCGAAGCCCTTCGGCGCCTGCTGCACGATCTGCTGGCGGTAGGAGAAGCCGAGCGGGACCATCGCGTACTTGCCGCCGAAGAACCCGGGCAGGGTGTCCGAGCCGCCGCTGCCGAGCGTCGTGGGCGAGGCGCTGTGGTCCACGTCCGCCTGGTCGTGGATCGTGCGCGGTACGACCTCGTCGGCCGCGTCGAAGCGGACGGTCACCTTGCCGTCCGCGCCCCGGTGGAACAGTTCGCCGCCCGCCGAGAGGGACAGGTTGAGCGTGGCGGACACCGGCTCCTTGAGCGGCCAGGCCACGCCGTACTTGCCGTCGCCGCTCAGCCGGCGGGTGATGGTCCTGAACTCCGGCCAGGTCCAAGGGTGTTCGGGGGTGGGGATGCGTACGCCCGCCTTCTTCAGCCAGGTCGCGTTGGCGATCAGCACCCTCGGCTCCTGGAGGAACGGCACGCCGTAGCTGCCGTCCCCGAAGGTCGTCGTCTCCCAACTGCGTTGCGGGATGTCGGACTTGAGGCGGGTGGGCAGCAGGTTCCGGAGGTCGGCCAGATAGCCGCCGTAGGCGAAGTCCGCGAGGTCGTCTGAGGCGTCGTGGATGATGTCCGGCGCCTCACCGCCCTCGAAGGACGTGAGCAGCTGGTCGTGGACGCTGTCCCAACTGCCCTGTACGTACTCGACCTTGACGTCCGGATGGGTGGCGTTCCACTCCTTCACCAGTTCCTTGTTGGCGGTGACGGACTCCTCCTGCCAGGCCAGGGACTGGAAGCGGAGGGTGATCCTGTCGTTCGCGGAGCCGTGGTCGCCTCCGCTCGTGCAGCCGGCGAGGAGCAGGCCTACTACGAGGATGAGGGCGATGATCCAGCGGGGGCGCATCAGTTCTTCACCGCCCCGGTGAGCATGCCGCCCGTGATCCGGCGTTGGATCAGGGCGAAGACGAGCAGGGAGGGGAGGGTCGCGAGGAACGCGGCGGCGGCCAGTGGGCCGAGGTCGGCCACGCCCTCCGCGCCGATGAAGTGGGTGAGGACGACCGGCAGGGTCTGGTGCTCCGGGGTCTTGAGCAGGACCAGCGCGAAGAAGAACTCGTTCCACGCGGTGACGAACGCGAACAGCGCCGTCGCCACGATCCCCGGCGCGAGCAGCGGTGCCGTCACCGACACGAGGGTGCGGAGTTTCCCGGCGCCGTCGACCGCCGCCGCCTCCTCCAACTCGGCCGGTACCGCCCGTACATAGCCGACCAGCATCCACAGCGCGAACGGCAGCGACCACACCACGTAGACCATCACCAGCCCGGCCAGGGAGTCGATCAGCCGCAGGTTCTTCAGCACCAGGAACAGCGGGATGATCACCAGCACGAACGGGAACGCCTGGCTGACCACCACCCACCCGGTCGCGGCCCGTGCGAGGAGTGTGCGGCGCCGGGCCATGACCCACGCCATCGGGGTCGCGATCACCACGGCGATCAGCGCGGCCCCGAGCGCGGCGAGCAGGGAGTTCAACGCGGCGTGCAGCAGCGGCTGTTCGTCGAAGGCCTGGCGGAAGTTGGCGAGCGTGGGGTGCCGGGGGATCCAGGTGGGGTGCAGACTGCCCAGCTCTCGCGGGGACTTGAACGCGGTGGAGATCAGCCAGAGGAAGGGGAAGGCGAGGAAGACGAGATACGCGAGCAGGGCCGCGTACTGTCCGGCGCGGGCCTTGGCACTGGTCTTCACTGGTCCTGTCCTCCTCTCAGCCGGCCTACGAGGAAGACGGCCAGGAGCACCGAGATCACCGCGACCATCACACATCCCATCGCCGCCGCGTACCCGAACTGGCCGTAGCGGAAGGCCTCTTCGTAGGCGAAGAGCATGGGCAGCCGGGTGCGGCCGCCGGGGCCGCCGCTGGTCAGGACGTAGACCAGGGCGAACGAGTTGAAGTTCCAGATCAGGTTGAGCGCCGTGATCGCCAGCGCCACCGGTCTGAGAGCGGGCCAGGTGACCGTGCGGAAGCGGCGCCAGGCTCCGGCGCCGTCGACGGCCGCCGCCTCGTGGAGTTCGCGCGGGGTGTTCTGGAGTCCGGCGAGCAGGGCGACCGTCGTCTGGGGCATGCCCGCCCACACGCCTACGACGATCACGGCGGGCAGTGCGGTCGACAGACTGCTGAGCCAGTCGCGGCCGTTGCCGAGGCCGACGTCGTGCAGGGTCTCGTTGAGGACGCCGGCGTCCGGGTTGTAGACGATCCGCCACATGATGCCTACGACGACCTCGGGCATCGCCCACGGAACGATCGCGAGTGCCCGGGCCAGCCATCTCAGCCGCAGGTCCTGGTTGAGGAGAAGGGCCAGACCGAGGGCGAGCAGGAACTGGGGGACCGTCACCCCGACCGCCCACACCAGCCCGATCCGGAACGACTCCCAGAAGAGTGTGTCGTGCAGCAGGTCGCGGAAGTTGAGGGCGCCGATCCACCGCGTGGGCGCCGTTCGGCCCGACTGGGAGTCGGTGAAGGCCAGCAGGACGCCGTAGAGGAGAGGGCCGACACTCAGGACGAGGATCGGGATCAGTGCGGGGAGGACCAGGAACCAGGCCGCGTGGTCCGAAGCCCGTCGTTGCCGGCCCCGGCCGGGCGCGCGGCTCGGCGGCCTCCGTGCCTCCGTCACCGATACCCCCGTCACCGATGTCATGGAATCAGCCCCTTTGCGCGGCCCGGTCGGGCCCCGTCATGGTCGTGAACGCCGTGTGCCTCGTCAAGGCACCTCGCATGCCGTCCCACCTGTGCGAATGCGACACTGGCCGTCGGATGGCGGGAACCCGACGCCGTACGCACACGCACAGGGATCACTCGGAGGCGGACGATGGACGAGGCACGGGCCCGGGACGTACTGGCCGCGGCGGACGTACTGCCCGGTGCGGCGCGGGACGCGCGACTCCTCGCTCTCGGCGAGAACGCGGTGTTCGCCGCCGGTGACCTGGTCGTCAAGGTGGGCCGCGACGCCGAACTCCTCGACCGCGCCCGGCGCGAGCTGGACGTCGCGGTGTGGCTGGCCGAGGCGGACGTGCCGGCGGTGCGGGCCGCCGACCCTGAGTCGCGCCTCGTCGAGGGACACCCGGTGACCGTGTGGCACCGGCTGTCCGATTCCGTACGTCCGGCCGAACCCCGGGATTTGGCCGAACTGCTACGCCTCGTCCACGCGCTCCCCTCCCCCTCCTTCGAACTCCCGCCCCGCGAGCTGCTGGGCGGTGTCGAGCGCTGGCTACGGCTCGCGGGCGACGCGATCGATCCGGCGGACGCGGCGTATCTGCGGGAGCGGCGCGACGGTTTCGCGGCTGCCGCCGCCGCGCTCACGCCCCATCTGCCGCCGGGGCCGATCCATGGCGACGCGTTGCCGCGCAATGTGCACGTCGGTCCGGACGGGCCGGTCCTCGTCGACCTGGAGACCTTCTCCGCGGATCTGCGTGAGCACGATCTGGTGGTGATGGCTCTGTCTCGTGACCGGTACGCCTTCCCGGCGCGGGCGTATGACTCGTTCACCGAGGCGTACGGGTGGGATGTGCGGGAGTGGGACGGTTGCTCGGTGCTGCGCGGGGCACGGGAGACGGCCAGCTGTGCGTGGGTTGCGCAGCATGCGCCGAGCAACCCTGAGGCGTTGGTCGAGTTCGAGCGGCGGGTGGGGTCTTTGCGGGACGGGGACGAGACGGTGCGGTGGTTCCCGTTCTGAGCGCCTATTGAACGGGGGCGATGGGTATTCGGGCGACTGCGGGTCCGTTGGGACTGGTCGCGCAGTTCCCCGCGCCCCTTGGGGGCGCCTCCGGCGGCCCCAAGTTCAGACCGTCTCGTCCTCCAGCTCGCGCAGCGGCCACGTGCCGTCGATCACCGCGTCCTGGTCGCCCTTGCGGCGCAGGAAGCTCTGGAAGTCGGCGGCCCATTCCGCGTACCACTCGATCTGGCGGCGGTGGAGTTCGGCGGGGCCCAGGGCCGCGACCTTGGGGTGGCGGTCGGCTATCGCGCCGGCCAGGCGGGCGGCGGCGAGGGCGTCGGCCGAGGCGTCGTGGGCGGTGTCGAGGACCACGCCGTACTCCTGGCAGACCGCTTCGAGGTTGCGCTTGCCGCGGCGGTAGCGGTCGACGGAGCGGTCGATCGTGTACGGGTCGATGACCGGGGCGGGGTCGGTGCCGCCGAGGCGGTCGCGCAGGGACGGCAGTCCGTGGCGGCGCAGCTCGGCGGAGAGGAGGGTGAGGTCGAAGGCCGCGTTGTAGGCGACGACGGGGACGCCCGTCTTCCAGTAGGTCGTGAGGACGTCCGCGATCGCGTCGGCGACCTCGTCGGCCGGGCGGCCCTCGGCGGTGGCGCGTTCGTTCGTGATGCCGTGCACGGCGACGGCGTCGGCCGGGATCTCCACGCCGGGATCCGCCAGCCACTCCCGGCGGCCCGCGGGCCGTCCGCCCCTGACCTCTATGACCGCGCCGGTGACGATGCGCGCCTCGCGCGGCTCCGTGCCGGTCGTCTCCAGGTCGAAGCCGATGAGCAGCTCCTGGTGCCAGGCCATGACGGCCCCCCTTCTCGGTGGTGCTTTCCCCCAGTGGTCTCCACCTTCGCATGAGCCACTGACAATCCGAGGACCGCGTTCCGCTTGGCGCCGGACCGGCCTCGGAGAGGTCAGGACACCGGTCGCGAATCCGCCCACATCTGCTCGAACTCATCGCGATAGGTGGGGAAAAGACCGCTGTCGTCTATTTCGTCCGACTTGACGAGTCGGCTTCCGTTTCGCAGCACCAGCACCGGGGCCTCCATGCCGCGGCTGCGGCGCAGATAGGACTGCACGACGGCTATGCCGTCCGAGCCGTCGCCGTCGACGAGGTACGCCGTGAAGCGGGGTGTCTCGTCGAAGACCTGGATCTCGAAGGCGCCCGGGTCGCGCAGCCGGGACCGCACCCGTCGCATGTGCAGGATGTTCATCTCGACAGCGCGGCTCAACTCGCCCCGCTTTATGCCGAGTTCGCGCTCGCGCCGCTTCACCGCGCTGGAGGCCGGGTTGAGGAACAGCAGTCGTACCCGGCAGCCCGACTCGGCGAGGCGGATCAGCCGTCGGCCGGAGAAGTTCTGCACGAGGAGGTTGAGGCCGATGCCGATGGCGTCGACGCGGCGGGCGCCGCCGAAGATGTCCTCGGCGGGGAACTGGCGCATCAGCCGCACCCGGTCGGAGTGGACGGCGACCACGTCGGCGAACCGGTCGCCGATCAGTTCCTCGACCGCGTCGACGGGCAGGCGTCGGGCCGAGGGCACGTCGCTGCCGGCGCCGAGGGTCTCCAGGAGTTTCGCGGAGGCCCGCTCGGCCTGGTTGAGGACGGCCTCGGACAGGGCGCGGTTGCGGGAGACGACATTGCGGGTCACCTCCAGTTCGTCCAGGGCGAGTTCGACGTCGCGGCGCTCGTCGAAGTACGGCTCGAAGCAGGGCCAGTGCTGCACCATCAGCTCGCGCAGCTGGGGCAGGGTCAGGAAGCTGAGGACGTTGTCGTCGGCCGGGTCGAGCAAGTAGCCCTTGCGGCGGCTGACTTCGCGGACGGCGACCGCGCGCTGCACCCATTCCTGGCCGGCCGGACCGGCCGCGGCGACGACCCATTCGTCGCCGTGGACGGGTTCGTAGATGGGACGCAGGACGGCCGCTACGACGGCCCGCAGCCGCTGTTCGACCAGGTTCAGCCAGATGTAGGCGCGGCCGGCTCGCTGGGCGCGCGTACGCACCTCGCGCCAGGCGTCGGCGTCCCAGTCCAACTCCGGCCCAATGGAACCAGCCGCGTCCATCGGACGTGCCAGGGACACCGCGCCGGGCGGGACTTCTGCGGAGTTCCCCTCGTGACCCTCGTCACCAGGGGGCAACTCCAGCCCTCCCGAGCCCACCCGTGCACCGCCTTCCGCTCCCCCGAGCTCTCCCCAGTCTCAACGATCAAGGAAGGGTACTCCGGGACCGGTCGGCGGTGCAGCCGGATGGACAGGGTCGTTTCTCAACTTCCGCCGTTCACATTGCCGTTCTGGTTCGCGAGTTCGGCGGGAGTGAGCGGATTCATGGCGGTGACGTCGCGCGGGGCGATCGAGAATCCCTGCCAGTGGACGGGCATCGGCTGCTGGTCCTCGTCGCGGGCGATGTGGTGGAAGCCGACGTTCACCCAGACCACGGGCTGGGTGAGGGTCTGGCCGTTGACCCACTTGTCGACCTGCTTCGGGTGCCCGGCACCGCAGTTGGGCAGGTTGTCGCTGGCGAACTGCTCGCACTTGTTGTACTGGGTGAAGTACACGTCGTGCTGGGTGAAGCTGCGGCCCGGGTACTTGGTGGTGGGGCCGGGGACTATCTCGTAGGACCGGGCGTGGTTGTCCTTGTTCTTACCGGTCGCGCTGACGATGCGCCACCAGCGCATGTTCTTTGCGTCGCCCGCGAGTTCCTTGGTGACCTTGGTCAACGTGGTCTTGTTCGTGGGGGTGTTGGCGCCGTGCGTGGTGACCGCGGAGTCGTACTGCTCGACGCGGCCCTTGGAGGAGCCGTCGAGGGCGAAGTCCAACTTCCAGAAGACGTCGTGCTGGTGGCTCGTCGCGTACGCCGTGGCGTTCTTGCCGAGCGGCCAGCCGCGGCCGTCGCCCGCGTCGTAGTCGTAGGGCGAAAGGCTGCCGGTGGCACCGACGTTCATGTTGATGGTGCCGTCGTCCTGGAAGCGCCACTCGGTGATGTACTCGTACCAGCCGACCTGGTTGACCGTGTAGACGAGGAAGTCCTTGCCCTGGGTCTGGAAGACCTTGTTGGCGCTGTCGCCCTGCATGCGGAAGGCGTGGCCGCGCGAACGGGTCGTCGTGCAGAGGCCCTTGACGTTCGGGTGGTCCGGGTCGATGGCGTCCGGGACCTTGACGGTCTTGATGGTGCCGCCGGGACACTCGCCGGGCTGCATGTTCATCAGGCCGGTGCCGAAACCGTACTGCGTGAGGTCGCTGTACTCGTTCTTGCCGTCGTCGTACGGCACATGGATCTGGGCGAGCTTCGCGTCGGCGAGCACCTTGATGGGGGCGGCCTCGCCCGGCGGCTGGTAGGAGATGTTCTCCAGGACGAGGCCGGCCTCGCGCTCGTAGTGCCAGCACATCCGCCAGGTGGTGCCGGTGGAGAGCTTCTGCTCGATGGTGTAGGCGGCGCTGCAGCCGGGGACGGCGGCGTTCGGGGCGGCCTTCGGCTGGGCGACGGCCGGGCCCGCGCCCGCGGTGGCACCGGTGGCCAGGGCGGCCACCGTGAGGGCCACAGCCCCCCGACTGCGGGCACGGCTCATTCTGTTGACGCGCATGAAGAAGTGACTCCCTTACAGGAGAAGCAAGTTGGGACAGTGAACGAAGGAGGGCGCGATCCACGCGGGTCGGTGCGGACGGCGCGATCGGCTCAGCCGGTGAGCTTGCCGACCTTGCGGGCGCTCAGGTCGACGACGAAGTCACGGGCGTCGATCCACGGCCCGTTCTTGACCTTCGGGAACAGCCGCACGCAGCGGTGCGTGCCGCACTGGTCGAGGACGCCGGACTGCCGTCCAGGAGTGGCCTTGTAGACCATGGCGGTCAGCAACAGCTGGTCGGGCGAGGTGAGTTCGTTGCCGGTGGCGTCCTTGTAGTCCGCCTTCAGTCCCGCGCCCAGCGGGTCGGCGAGCAGCAGCTGGGCCGCCTCGACGTCCTCGGCGTGGCTCGCCGGCGGCTGCACTCCGTGCTGGGTGCCGGTCTGCTCGACCTTGCCGGTGTCCAGGTTGACGGTCTTGGTGACGACCGTGTCGTCCTTGTAGTCGTAGAACGTCACGTCCGCGCGGCGCGGCGCGTTCGGGTTGTCCAGCTCGTCGGGGTTCGGGTCGGCGAGTTCGACGTCGAGGCGCTGCGGTCCGCGCTTCCCGTCCACGTTCTCACTGGAGTCGAGGAACTGCTGGTTCACCGCGAGCCGCTCGACGCGCTTGGTCTCGTCGTCGGTGAGCGGGTCGCGGCCCTTGCCCTTCTCGCCCTCTGCCGGGGCCCGTTGCACGACACCGGGTGCCGCGCCCACTCCGTCCGCCGCCTGCTGGGCGGACCCGGCCGCCTTGCCGGTGCCCCCCGACTCGTCGGCCCCCGCCGTGCCCGGCAGGGTGACGGCGACCATCACGGCGGTCCCGGCCACCGCTATGGCCGTACCCGCCACCACTTTGCCCAGGTGGCGGTGCACTGTCCTTCGCACATTTCCCCCTACTCCCCCTGGGTCCATCCCCGGACCTCTGGGAGTGGTGTCTGTCCCACTTGGTTCGGCATACGGCATACGTCGTACGCACTGGTCATTTGGTAAGAGGGATGTAAGTCATAGGTGGTTCCCTCACTTTCGGGGAGACTCAGGGGCAAGGCGCCCCGGTGGCGGGGCCCGGCTGAAAGAGTCGTGACCATGCAGGTCTGGCCTGGAGAGGCGTATCCACTCGGTGCCACGTACGACGGCGCCGGCACCAACTTCGCGGTCTTCACCGAGGCCGCGGACCGAGTAGAGCTGTGTCTGCTGCACGACGACGGCTCGGAGACGGCGGTGGAACTGCGCGAGAGCGACGCTTTCGTGCGGCACGCGTACGTGCCCGGCATCATGCCCGGACAGCGCTACGGCTTCCGCGCGCACGGCCCGTACGCCCCCGAGCGCGGCCAGCGGTGCAACTCCGCGAAGCTGCTGCTCGACCCGTACGCGAAGGCGGTCAGCGGATCGATCGCCTGGGGCGAGGAGGTGTACGGCTACCACTTCGACGCCCCCGACAAGCGCAACGACCTGGACTCGGCCCCGCACACCATGTCGTCGGTCGTGGTCAACCCGTACTTCGACTGGGGCGACGACCGGCGACCTCGGCGCGGCTACCACGAGACGGTGCTCTACGAGGCCCACGTCAAGGGCCTGACGATGCTGCACCCCGGGCTGCCGGACGAGCTGCGCGGCACCTACGCGGCGCTCGCGCATCCGGCGGTGATCGAGCATCTGGTGGAGCTGGGGGTGACCGCCCTGGAGCTGATGCCGGTGCACCAGTTCGTGAACGACCACCGGCTGGTCGACATGGGGCTGAACAACTACTGGGGCTACAACACGATCGGTTTCTTCGCCCCGCACAACGCGTACGCCTCCTGGGGCGACCGCGGCCAGCAGGTCCTGGAGTTCAAGTCGGCGGTACGGGCGCTGCACGAGGCCGGTATCGAGGTCATCCTGGACGTGGTCTACAACCACACGGCCGAGGGCAACCACCTGGGCCCGACGCTGTCCTTCAGGGGCCTCGACAACCCCTCGTACTACCGGCTCGCGGACGATCCCCGCTACTACATGGACACCACGGGGACGGGCAACTCGCTGCTCATGCGGTCCCCGCACGTGCTCCAGCTGATCATGGACTCGCTGCGCTACTGGGTCACCGAGATGCACGTCGACGGCTTCCGCTTCGACCTCGCGGCCACCCTGGCACGGCAGTTCCACGAGGTGGACCGGCTGTCGTCGTTCTTCGACCTCGTCCAGCAGGACCCGGTGGTCTCCCAGGTGAAGCTGATCGCGGAGCCCTGGGACGTCGGCGAGGGCGGCTACCAGGTGGGCAACTTCCCGCCGCTGTGGACCGAGTGGAACGGCAAGTACCGCGACACCGTGCGGGACCTGTGGCGGGGCGAGGGGCGCGCGCTCGCGGAGTTCGCGTCCCGGCTGACCGGCTCCTCCGACCTCTACCAGGACGACGGCCGTCGCCCCCTGGCCTCCATCAACTTCGTGACCTGCCACGACGGGTTCACGCTCAACGACCTGGTGTCGTACAACGAGAAGCGCAACGACGCCAACGGCGAGGACAACCGCGACGGCGAGAGCCACAACCGGTCCTGGAACTGCGGTGCCGAGGGCGACACCGACGACCCGGCGGTCCTGGAGCTGCGCGCCCGCCAGATGCGCAACTTCGTCGCGACGCTGATGCTGTCGCAGGGTGTGCCGATGGTCAGCCATGGGGATGAGTTCGCGCGCACCCAGAGGGGCAACAACAACGCGTACTGCCAGGACAGCGAGCTGGCCTGGGTGAACTGGCCCGAGGAGGGCGCCGAGTCGTCCGAGTTGCTGGCCTTCACGCGCGCGTTGGTGTGGCTGCGCAAGGAGCACCCCGTGTTCCGGCGCCGGCGCTTCTTCCACGGGCGACCCGTGGAGGGCACCCACGACGAGCTGTCGGACATCGCCTGGTTCACCCCGGAGGGCAAGGAGATGGCCCAGCGGGACTGGGACTCGGCGCAGGCGTCCGCGCTGTCGGTGTTCCTGAACGGCAACGCCATCTCGGAGCCCGGGCAGCGCGGGGAGCGCATCGCCGACGACTCCTTCCTGATGATGTTCAACGCCTCTCCCAAGACGCTGGACTTCGTGGTGCCGGTCAACCACGGCCGCCAGTGGGAGGTGATCGTGGACACGGGCCGCGCGGAGGGAGTGCCGGCGGGCACGGGCGCGAAGGTGAAGGCCGGGGACCGGCTGACCCTGGTGGACCGCAGCATGACGGTCCTGCAACGGCCCACCTAGGAGGGCGCCTGGTCGGTGGACCGGATGCCGGGGTCGATGACACGAAGGGCGGCCGGGCGGGTACACAGGTCTGCATGACACCTGAACGACCCGACCCGGCAGTGCCCACGGCCACCTACCGGCTGCAACTGCAGCCCGAGTTCCCGTTCGCGGCGGCCGCGGCGGCCGTGCCCCACCTGGCGTCGCTCGGCGTCTCGCACCTGCACCTCTCCCCCGTCCTGGAGTCCGTCCCGGGTTCGACGCACGGCTACGACGTCGTGGACCACGCGCGCGTACGGGACGAACTCGGCGGCGAGGACGGTCTGCGGGCCCTCGCGCGCACCGCGCGGGAGCACGGTCTCGGTCTGGTCATGGACATCGTGCCCAACCACATGGCCATGGCCCCGCGCCACAACCACGCCCTGTGGGAGGTCCTCAGGGAAGGCCCCAAGTCACCGTACGCGCGCTGGTTCGACATCGACTGGGAGGCGCAGGGCGGACGGCTGCTGCTGCCGGTGCTGGGCGGTCCGGTCGGCTCGGAGATCGATCACCTGGAGGTCGACGGTGACGTGCTGCGCTACTACGACCATCTGTTCCCGCTGCGCGCGGGCACCGGGGAGCTGCCGTTGCCGCGGCTCCTGGACGCGCAGTGGTACCGCCTCGGGTGGTGGCGGCTGGCCCGCACCGAGCTCAACTACCGGCGCTTCTTCAGCATTTCGGAGCTGATCGGGGTGCGCGTGGAGGACCCGGAGGTCTTCGACGCCACGCACGGCAAGATCCTGCAGCTGCTGCGCGAGGGCGTCGTGGACGGGCTGCGCGTCGACCACCCCGACGGCCTCGCCGACCCCGACGACTACCTCCGGCGGCTGCACGAGGCGACCGGGGGCCGCTGGACGGTCGTGGAGAAGATCCTCGCGGACGGGGAGCGTCTTCCGGCGTCCTGGCCCGTCGCGGGCACCACCGGCTACGACGCCCTCAGGCACGTCGACGGGCTGTTCACGGACCCGGCGGGGGCGGGGGAACTCCTGGGCCAGTACCGGAGGTTCGCGGCCCCGCAGCCGGACCGTGGCGGGCACTGGGAGGCGACGGTGCGGCGGGCGGCGTACAAGGTGCTCACGCACGAGCTGGACGCCGAGCTGGACCGGCTGACCCGGGTCGCGAGCCGGCTGTGCGCCGCGGCCCCGGAGCCCGCGCTGCGCGACCGGGCCCCCTGGGCGCTGCGGACCGCGCTGGTGGAGTTCCTGGTGCGCATGGAGGTCTACCGGCCGTACACCTCGGGCGACACCGCGGCCGTCGTCACCGAGGAGGCCGCCGCCGAGGCCCGGCAGGCGTTCGTCGTCGCGGAGGAGGCGGGCGCCGTCGACGTCGTACGGGATCTGCTGCTGGGGCGGTACGGGGACGGGCCCGAAGAGGTCGAGTTCCGGGTCCGGTTCGCGCAGACGGCGTCCGCGCTGCGGGCCAAGTCCGTGGAGGACACGGCCTTCTACCGCTATGTGCCGCTGCTGTCGGCGACCGAGGTGGGCGGGAACCCGGGCAGTCCGGCGGTGTCCCCGGAGGACTTCCACGCGTACTGCGCGCGCGTGCAGCGCGACTGGCCGGTGTCGGGCACCGTGCTGTCGACCCACGACACCAAGCGCAGCGCCGATGTACGGGCCGCGCTGGCCGTGCTCACCGAGGTGCCGGAGCGCTGGGCGGACGTGCTGACCGAGGTGACCCGTACCGGTGAGGGGGTGCCGGACGCGCAACTGGCGTGGGCGGCCTGGCAGACCGTGTTCGGTCTCGGCACGGCGGACGCGGAGCGGGTCCAGGGTGCCCTGTTGAAGCACGTCCGGGAGGCGGGTCTGCACACCAGCTGGACGGAGCAGCAGCCGTCGTACGAGGAGGCGGTGGCGGCGTTCGTCGCGGCGGGCCCGTGCGGGCCGCCAGGTGAGCGCGTGGCCGCCTTCCGCGAGGCGCTGGAGCCGCACATCCGGGCGAACGTCCTGGGCGCCGCACTGCTCCAGCTGACGATGCCGGGCGTACCGGACCTCTACCAGGGCACCGAGGCCGAGTACCTGGCCCTGGTCGACCCCGACAACCGGCGGCCCGTGCCGTTCCCGCCCCCGGAGGCGGGCACCAAGGGCGCGGTGACGGCCGCCGCGCTGCGGCTGCGGGCGCGGCGTCCCGAGGCCTTCGGCGACGCGGCGACGTACGCCCCGCTGGCGGCTGAGGGTCCGGCGGCGGCGCACTGTGTGGCCTTCGCCCGCTCGGGGGCCGCGGTCACGGCCGTCACCCGGCTGTCGTCGCGGCTCGCGGAGGCGGGCGGCTGGCGGGACACGGTGCTCGCGCTGCCGCCGGGGCGGTGGGCCGATGTGCTCGCTCCGGAGCGGCGGTTCACGGGGCACGCGCGCGTGGCGGAGCTTTTCGAGCTGTCGCCGGTCGTGCTGCTGGAGGTCTCGGACTAGGTGTGCACCCGGAGGGTCCGGGGTGAGCGGCGGACCAGGTCGTCGGGCCGGTGCCGGGGGCCCGGTGCGCGGCGGAGGCCGGGCAGGGCGGTCAGGAGGGCCCGTAGGCCGTGTTCGGCCGTGAGAGCGGCCAGCAGGGCGTCGAGACCGGTGCCGTGGGCGAGCGGTCCGGGGTCGGTGCGGAAGGCGTCGTAGCGGTCCGGGTCGGTGAAGCGTTCCGGGTCGCGTCCCGCGGCGCCGAGCAGGCAGGCGACGGTGGCTCCGGCGGGTATCGCGCCGACGGGTGCGACGGCCCTGCGCAGCACGATGTGCAGCGGTGGATCGCGGCGCAGGGACTCCGCCCAGGCGCCCGGCACGAGGGCGGGGCGGGTGCGGAGCACGTCCAACTGGCTTGGATGGTCGAGGAGGTTGGCGATGAACGACGCGAGCGCCCGCGCGGTGCTCGCGCCGGACGCGCCGAGCAGCGTGCCCACCAGCCCGGTGACGGTGTCGTCCGACAGCGGGCCGCCGTCGCTCCGCGCGGTGCACAGCACGGACAGCAGGTCGCCGCCCGGATGAGCGCGGCGCCGGGCCGTCAACGGCCGCAGGAAGGCGCCCAGTTCGGGACGGCCGCCCCCGGAGCGGCCGAGTCCCGTGCGGCACCAGCTGTGCACCCGCGCGGTCTCCTCGTACGGCAGCCCGAGCGCGGCGACGGCCGTGGCGGTGGGCAGCCAGTCGCAGAACTCGGCCACCAGGTCGGCGTCCTCGCGGGCGGCGAGGCGCCGGGCGAGGACATGGGCGCTGCGTTCGACGGCGGCGGTCAGGGCGGCCAGTGCGGGCCCGCGCAGGACCCGGTCCACGAGCCGGCCCGCCTCGGGTGCGGCCGGGAGCCCCCCTTCGGACACGGCGACGAACCGCGGGTCGGCGAGGGCCGCGCGGACGTCGTCGTAGCGGCTGAGGAGCCAGGCTCCGAACGGCTCGTCGTAGACCAGCGGATAGTGCGTGCGGAGGGTGCGGTAGAGCGGATACGGGTCCTGTACGGCCGTCCGCAGGCTCGGCGGGCCCGGTGGACGGGCCGGGGCGCCCGCGGTCCGGGGGACGGTCACGTCCGTGAGACACAGCACCGCCGTCCGCTCCCGTGGTCGCAGCTGTGCCCCGCGCCGTCGAGGAGGCGCGCGGCCGGTCGTCCGCGTCCTGCGCGCACGCGGCTGCTCCCAGCGGACCACCGCACCGCGCGGACCGCAGCTCCCGTACGGCCGTTCGAGTGAGGCGGATGTGCCACGGCCCACGGCGTGCGACGGGTCCCCGGCCACCGGCTCGCACCCGCGTACGGACCCGGGGCGCGGGTCGAGCCGCGGGCGTGCGGTGGCGGGCCGGGAGAGCGGTGTTCGTGATGCGGGGGCACGCGCGTGTGCACGACGACGACCTCACCTGGGGTGCGTGCGGGCGCCTGTGGAACCCCGTGGAAATCCCCGGCCCCCTGCTGGCACCAACGCGACTACCGGCTGCCGGTAAATGCCCCTGGGCGCCCCCTGGAGCCTCCCCCGCGGTCTTCTTGACAGTTCACAGAGGCCGTGAAGTACTGCGGTTGCGAAGCCGGGGCGGAGTAGTCGGGGGTGAGTCTCCTGCCGGTGTTGCGATACCCCAGTGTGGCCGAACTGGTCTCGTCCGCGCGGGCGTTGGCCGCGCACCGGCCGGCCCTGTGCAACCTGCGCCAAGTAGGTGTCTCCCGCGCGGGCAGGCCGCTTCATCTGCTGTCCGTGGGGCACGCCCGGCGTGCCGTCCTGGTGGTCGCGGGCGCCCACGCCAACGAGCCGACCGGCGGCTCCACCCTCCTCGCACTCGCCGAACGGGTGGTCCGCGAACGGGAGTTGAGGTCGGACACCTCCTGGCACTTCCTGCTCTGCGCGGACCCGGACGGGGCGAGCCTGCACGTCACCCCGGCCCCGCGCAGCCTCCTCGACTACCACCTCGGCTTCTTCCGCCCGGCGGGACCGGAGCAGCCCGAGTGGTCGCCCTCCGTACTGCCGCCCGATCGACTGCCGCCCGAGACCCGGGCCCTGACCAGGGTGATCGACGAACTGCGGCCCTACCTCCAGGTGACCCTGCACGGCACCGATCTCGGTGGCAGCTGGGTGCAGTTGACGAAGGACATACCGGGGCTCGCCGAGCCGTTCGCCAAGTCGGCGGCGGAACTGCACATCCCGGTGGAGACCGGCGCCTCGGACGCGGCGGGCTGGCCCGCCTCCGGTCCCGGGGTGCATGTGATGCCGGCGCCCGGTTCGGACGCGGCCTACCCGAGCATGCCGGACGACGCCCGGCACAGCACCTGGTACCACGCGCACCGCTACGGCGGTCTGACCGCGGTCGTGGAGGTCCCGATGTGGGCCAGCGACCTGGTGGACGACCCGGCGCCCCATCCCGCCCCCGCGGCGGCGTTACGGCGGCTGGCGCGCCGGCTGGTGCGGGACGGGCGGGAGGTGGAGCGGGTGCTCGCCGAGGCGCTGCCGCGGCTCCAGGGCGTCGACGGGCCGCTGCTGCGGGCCGCCAAGTGGGCGCTGGAGCTGGTGCCCGGTCTGGCCGCGGACTGGACGCACACCTCTCCGGCCGACACCACGATGGCGTACGTCGGCAGTGTGGACGCGTTCGGACGCCGGCTGCCGTTACGGGCGGCGGCGATGCTGCTGCGGGTGCTGCGGGAGACCGACGACCGCGCGGCGCCCCTGCTGGAGCATCTCGTCGCGTCCTGGAGCGACGCCTTCGCGGAGCGCTTCCGCGCCCGCTGGGTGCCGTTGGAGCATCAGGTGGAGCACCAGTCCCGCACGGTCGTGGCGGCGGCGCTGTACGCGCGCGAGCAGGCGGACGGAGTCGGCGAGGCGCCACACGCGCGTGCCCGACGTTCTGCCTGACCCCACCCCGCTCGGGCTGGCCTCGTCCGCGCCGCTCAGCCGTCGAGCGCGAAGACGTCTCCGGTCCGCGCCGCCAGGACGCACCCGTTCGAGAAGGTCCTCGTGCAGTCGACCGGACGCCCCTGCCACTCCCCGCGCGCGTGGGCGGTCACCGGGGCGTAGATCATCGGGCAGAACACGCTTCTGGCCGGGAGGGCGTCGATGTCACCGCCGGCCGCGGCCAGTTCGGCGCAGGCCTCGGCCGCGTGGGCGTGGCCCTGGGGCGGGTCGCACAGGAGCAGGGTCCCGCGTGTGTCACTGGACCTGCTGTCGCCCCGGGTGACGGTGAGGTAGAGCCAGTCGCCCTGGAGGCCGTGTCGGGGGGCCGCCTGGGCGGGTGCCTGACCGGCGGCGAGGAGCACGGCCGCGGCAAGCAGGGCGCCCCGGAGGGCGGTCGCTGTGGAGGTGTGGGTCATTCCCGATGCATCGGCACCGCGCTCTCCGTACCCCAGCCCGGCTCACCCGAACGGGAGCGAACGGGCGTGTACCGCCGGGCCAGTTCGAACGCGCTGAGCACCACGCGCGACTGGTACTCGACCTGGCGTGCGACGGAGATCCAGCGCGCCCCGAAGCCGTCCCGGTAGTCGGCGCACCACTCGTCGATCAGCCGGTCCAGCTCCGGCAGCACACCGGCCGGGTCGCTCCCGGAGGCGACGACGAGCTGGTACAGCAGCCCCGCCGTGCGCAGGGCGAGGCGCCGGCCCGCGATGCGCAGGGCCGCGAGATGGGCGGTGTTGAGCGGCGGTAGCGGGCGCGCGGCGCTGGTGTCGACATCGGGGTCCCACGCGTCGGCGAGCCCGGGGCACACCAGCAGGTAGTCGTCGACCGGCGCGAGCAGCCGCGCGGCATCGGGCACGAGAAGGGTGCGGGGCAGCAGGCCCGGCGTGGCCGTCGGCGCGGGAGCGGGACGACCGACGTCGTGCCGGGGGCGGCTGTCGGCCGCGTCCGCCGTCGGCGGTCCCACCGGGCCGGTTCCCGGCCGGACGGCCGTCAGCGGCACCGGCCCGCCGGCCCGGGAGAGCGTCCCCACGTCCCTGACGCCCGCGCCCGACCGGGCGTCCCCCGTCTCCGTCGCACCCACCCCCGCACCGGTACCGCCCTGCACGTACGGCCGTATGCGCGCGAGGAGTTGTTCCAGGATGCGGGTGTCGTGGCGCAGGGTGTGGCTCACGGTGCGCAGGACCGCGTCCGCGTCGGCGGGCGGGGTGCCGTCCTCGACGCCGGCCACGCCCCACATCGGCGCCTCCACGACCGCGGTGACCGTGCCGTGCCGGTGCGGGTGGAACCAGGTCGACTCGACGGCGGCCTCGGTGATGGCGGCGGCCAGATCGCCCCTGCGCGGTGGTGGGATGCGGTAGACGGCGGGACCGATGCTGGGCCAGTACAGGGTGTCGTACGGCCCGAGTTCGCGCGGGATGCCGAGGCGGGCCGCGGTGTGCGCGACGCGTTGGGCGAGGCCCGGGAGGTCGCGGGTCAGCTCGACGAAGCCGCCGCCGACGTCGACGCCGTGCAGGGAGCACTGGAGGAAGGGCCGCAGTTCGTCCTGGACCTCCAACAGGGCGCGGGTTTCCGGGAGTCGGGCCCCGGCCGCGCCGTCCGGCAGCCACTCGGGCTGTTCCAGGAAGCCGGGCCGGAAGAAGTTCCGGAAGTACCGGCCGAGGCTGTAGGGGCCGGGCAGCCAGCCCTCGTTGCGGCGCGAGCCGTCGGGATCGAGGGACAGCAGCAGGTTCCAGGTGGCGTCGGCGCCCTCGCTCAACCGCGGGTCGGCGAGGACCCGTTCGGCCAGACGCAGCACCGTCGCGCCGCCCACGGGCTCGTTGGCGTGCGGTCCGGCGACCACGAGGGCCTGGCGGCTGCCGTGGCCCACGGAGAGCAGCCACAGGGGCGTACCGGCGCGGGAGGTCCCGACACGGCGCAGCCGGGCGTCCCGGGGGCGGCGGGCGACGAGCGCGGCGGCCTGGGCCCCCAGCTCGTCGACGGACGGGTAGCGGAGGAGTGGTGGCAGGGCACACCTCCACAAAAGTGGTGCCGTCGGTTCACCTGATGTGCATGGTGTACGCACAGTCAGTCACGGCCCGAGGGGTACGTCAACACCGCCGTACGCAAAGGGATTTCACGCCCACCCGAGATCGCCACATCGGGTAATGCCCAGGCCAGAGGTGAGGTGAGGCTGTGTTGAGGCTCGGTTCGCGCTCAGTTCACGGCGAGCCGGAACGCCATCCGTCCGAAGCCGATCTGATCGCCCTCGCGCACGACGGCCGCGCCGATCACCCGACGGCCGTTGACCGTCGTGCCGTTGGTCGAACCGAGGTCGCGCAGCACCCACATGCCACCCTGGCGGCTGAGTTCGGCGTGCACCCGGGACACCGTCTCGTGGGTCAGCCGCAGCCCGTTGGCGGGATCGCGGCCGATGCGCAGCGAGTGTCCGCCGCCCGGGTGGGGCAGCAGCAGCTTGGGGAGCCGCTCGGCCTGCCAGGCCCTGCGCAGCCGCACGGTGAACCCGGAGACGGCCTCCACGGTGCCGAACAAGGCCCGCGAAAGGCGGCTTTCGGTGGGCAGGTCGGCGGTGAGCGCGACGAGTTCCTCGGACCGGCGGGCGGCGAGCGCCAGCTCCATGCGGCGGATGAACGTGTCGTGCGAGAGCCGTCCCATGGCGACGCCGTCATGGAGAACCTTGAGCGCCTTGTCGCGCTCCGCGTCGGACAACCGCGCGGGGTACGTGTGGAACTCGAAGGACGACGTCACGCTCGTGATTGTCGGGCAGTGAACCCCGGGTGTCCAGAAGACGCGGAAACGGCCCGCACGCGCGCGAAGATGACGACACCTGCGCCAAAGGGGTGGATTCAAAAGCGGATTGATCTCGTTTGAAGCACGATGTACGGGCTACATCCCGGTGAGCAGACGAAGGGGAACCGTCCGTGCAGTTCGAGGTGTGGGCACCAGAGGCAGACCGTGTGACGCTCCATCGCGAGGGCGCCACGCGCGCGTTGGAACGCGATCCCGACCGCGCGGGGTGGTGGGGCGGCGAGGCGGAGGCGAGCGACGGCACGCGGTACGGGTTCGCGGTCGACGACGGCCCGCCGCTGCCCGACCCGCGCTCGCGCCGCCAGCCGGACGGCCCGGACGGCCTGAGCGCCGTCGTGGAGCACGAGCGGTACGCGTGGCGCACCGCCGCGTGGCCGGGACGCCCGTTGCCGGGCGCGGTGCTCTACGAGCTGCACGTCGGCACGTACACGCCCGAGGGCACCCTGGACGCGGCGGCCGACCGGCTCGGCCATCTCGTCGAACTGGGCATCACCCACGTCGAGTTGATGCCCCTGTGTCCGTTCCCCGGCCTGCACGGCTGGGGTTACGAGGGCGTCTCCCTATGGGCCGTGCACGAGCCCTACGGCGGCCCCGAGGGGCTGCAGCGGTTCGTCGACAGGGCCCACGAACTCGGTCTGGGCGTCGTGCTCGACGTGGTGCACAACCACCTCGGCCCGTCCGGGAATTACCTGCCCGCGTTCGGCCCGTACTTCACGGACACGCACCAGACCCCGTGGGGCAGCGCCGTGAACCTGGACGCGTCCGGCTCGGACGAGGTGCGCGCCTTCCTCCTGGGCAGCGCGCTGGCATGGCTGCGGGACTACCGGATCGACGGGCTGCGGCTGGACGCGGTACACGCACTGAAGGACACGCGCGCGTGCCACTTCCTGGAGGAATTGTCCGCCGCCGTCGACGCGTTGGCCGCCGAGACAGGCCGACCGCTCTTCCTGGTCGCCGAGTCCGACCTGAACGACCCGCGTGTGGTCACCCCGCGCGCGGAGGGCGGTCTCGGGCTGCACGCGCAGTGGAACGACGACTTCCACCACTCCCTGCACACCGCGCTGACCGGTGAATCGCAGGGCTACTACGCGGACTTCGCGCGGGCCCCGCTCGCGGCGGTCGCCAAGACGCTGACGGGCGGCTTCTTCCACGACGGCACCTATTCGAGCTTCCGGGGCCGGCACCACGGCCGCCCCCTGGACCGCACGCGCGTGGCCGCGCACCGGCTGCTCGGCTACAGCCAGACCCACGACCAGATCGGCAACCGCGCTCAAGGGGACCGCCTTTCGGCCTCGCTCTCCCCCGGCCTGCTGGCCTGCGCGGCGGCGCTGACGCTCACCGGGCCCTTCACACCGATGCTGTTCATGGGCGAGGAATGGGCGGCCGGCACACCCTGGCAGTTCTTCACCGACCACACCGACCCGGACCTCGCGGACGCCGTACGGCGGGGCAGGCGGCGGGAGTTCGCGGCCCACGGCTGGGCCGAGGAGGACGTGCCCGACCCGCAGGATCCGGCGACCCGCGACCGCTCCTGCCTGGACTGGTCGGAACCGGAACGCGAACCCCACGCGCGCGTGCTGGCCTGGTACCGCCGCCTCATCGCCCTCCGGCACGAGCAGCCCGACCTCACCGACCCCGACCTGAGCGACACCAAGGTGGCCTACGACGAGGACGCCGGCTGGCTCGCCCTCCGACGCGGGGACGTACGCGTCGCCGTGAACCTCGGCAAGGAACCGGCCGCGATCCCCCTGGGCACCCGCCCGGCGGAGATCCTGGCCGCGTGGGACCCGGTGGAGGTACCGGGGGCGGACGGGTTGCTGCGGCTGCCCGGGGAGTCGTGCGTGGTGCTGGCGCAGGCGTAAACGCTTGCGCAAGCGTTTACGCATACGTTTGCGTAGACGTTTGCGTAGACGTTTGCGTAGACGTTTACGCATACGTTCGCGCAAGCGTTTACGTAGACGCTTACGCGCTACAACTCCCCGTCCCCGTCCCGCAGTTCCGTCACCCGCTCCAGCAGGATCGCCTCCCAGGTGCGCCGCAGTTGGGCCCGCAGGAGGGGAAGAGGACCGCTGTCGCGGCTCTTGAGGTGGTCGGCGAGGCGGACCACCGTGTCGCAGCGGGCGAGCCAGAGGCCGCGCAGGCAGGGGCGGGCGCCGTAGCCGGCGAGGGTGGCGGCGCGGACGGCGGCGGGGGCGCCGACGGCCAGCGCGAGCCCGGCGATGTCCTCCGCGGGATCGCCGAGGGCCGCGTCGGTCCAGTCCAGGACACCGCGCACCCGGCCGTCGGCGCTCACCACGAGGTGCTCGCCCTTGAGGTCGTGGTGGACGAGGACCGCGGTGGCGGACTGCGCGGCGAGCTGGACCGCGCCGGGCTGAGTGAGCTGATGGAGGCGTGCGGCGTCGAACTCGTCGGCGGCGGCCAGCCGTTCGGCCGCCTGCTCGGCGGCGCGGCGCAGGGCCTCCAGGGAGCGCGGGGCGGCGCGCGGGACGCCGAGCGCCTCGGCCTGCCGGACAGGCACCTCGCGCAGTCCGGTGAGCAGCCCGGCGAGGTCGGCCTCGCCGACCGCGGAGACGTCCTGGTCCTCGCATGACCGGCCGGGCACCCTCGTGTCCAGCGTGTAGGTGAGCCCGGGCGCCCACTCGCCGTGCGCCACGCCCGTCGGCACGGCGACGGGGAGATACGGCCGTACGAGGTCGCGCAGACGCAGTTCGCGGCGCTGTCGCAGGGTGGCCTCGCGGTCCGGGGCGAGGCGCAGCACATGGCGGGTGCCGACCCACCACGTGGAGTGCCCGCCGCCCTCGGCGAGGGGCCGGACCTCGGGCCCTGTGCTGTCGGCCGCACTGTCCTTGAGCAGGGAGCGGACCAGTTGTCGGACGGTGTCCGCGGTGGGTGTCGGTGCCTGGGTCATGGTCGCGCCGTCGCCGTTCGGGGTGTCGGGGCTCCTGGTCGTCGTCAGTCCACCAGGGCCATCTCGCGGGCCGTGTTGTTGAGCCGTCGACCGCCGTCCTCGGTCACCGTGACGATGTCCTCGATGCGCACCCCGAAGCGGCCGGGCAGATAGACGCCGGGCTCAACGGAGAAGCACATCCCGGGCACGAGGGGCTGTTCCTCGCCCTCGATCATGTACGGCGGTTCGTGCGTGGTGACGCCGATGCCGTGGCCGGTGCGGTGGATGAAGTAGGGGCCGTACCCGGCGTCGTCGATGACCGCGCGGGCGGCCCGGTCGACCTCCTGGCAGGCGACTCCGGGACGCACCGCGCGGAAGCCTGCCTCCTGCGCCTCGCGGACGAGGTCGTGGACGCGCTGTTCCTCGTCGTCGGGTTCGCCGACGTGGACCGTGCGCGAGGTGTCGGAGCCGTAGCCGTCCTTGAGGCCGCCGAAGTCGAGGACGATCATGTCACCCCGCTGGATGACCCGGTCGCCGACCTCGTGGTGCGGGTTGGCGCCGTTGGGGCCCGAGGCGACGATGGTGAAGTCGACCTGGGAGTGCCCGAACTGGCGCAGCAGATCGGCCAGATCGGCACCGACGTCGGATTCGCGGCGGCCGGCGAAGGGAACCTTCCGGATCTCCTCGTACGTTGCGTCCGCGGCCGCACCCGCGGCTGCCATGAGCCGCAGTTCCGCCGCGTCCTTCACGGCCCGCAGCATCGGCAGCGCGTCGGTCAGAGAGGCGTAGGTGGTGTCGGGCAGCGTCTTCTGGAGTGCCAGCAGATGCATCGCCCAGGCGTTGTCGCTGATGCCGAAGCGGCCGGTCGCGTCGAGCAGGGCCGCGGTGGCCGCGTAGGGGTCCTTGCCGTCGGTCCAGTCACGCAGGGTGAGGGCGTCGGCGCCGGGGGCCTTGGCGGCGTCGGGGGCCTCCAGGGTGGGGACGACGAGGACCGGGGAGCGTCCGGGGGCCAGGACGAGGACGGTGAGCCGTTCGGTGGGCGCGGTGGGCGCGTACCCGGTGAGCCACACCAGGTCCGGGCCCGGAGCGACCAGCAGTCCCCCGAGACCGGCGTCGGCGGCGGCCCGCGCGGCGCGGTCCATGCGGGCCCGGTAGTCGGCGGAGGTGAAGGGCGCGGGCGTGCTACCGGTCATTCAGGCCTCCGAGAACGGGCGAAAGGTGGCTACGGGCAGCATCCTGCCCGCACCCGGAGGCCCACGCGAGCCGATCGACGGGAACGACGCGCTTCCGGCCCGCACCCTCCGTGGCTCGCCGCGCGTCAGACGACGAAGCCGGGGACCACGGTGAACTGCTGGAAGCCTCCGCTGCGGTGGCGCACCGTGACGGTGACCTCCTTCCCCGGGTGGGCACGGGCCACGGCATGCGCGAGGTCGGCCGCCGAGTCGATCCGGGCACCGCCGAACGTGAGCAGCACGTCGCCCCGGACCAGGCCCGCCGTGTACCCGGGGCCGGGCAGGTGGACGCCGACGATCAGCGCGCCGGCCTTCTCCGCGTCCACGGCCTCTACCCCGAGCGTCGCGCCGGCCGACGTGGCGGACGTGGGCGACGCAGGCGGCGACATCGGACTCGCGGCGGACGCGGACCGGTCGGCCGGGGTGCCCGGGGTGGCCGTCCGCGCCGGTTGCCGGGCCGCCTGGCGCTGCATGTCGGCGAGTTTGCTCATACCGATCACGGTGGCGCCGACTGTGCCGAGCCCGACACCCGAGAGCACCAGGACGGTCCCGACGAACACGCTGAACAGCAGGGTGATGAGCCGTCGGCCGCGGCGCCGCGCGGCGTGCGGGCGCCGGGTGGTACCGGGCTTGGTGCCGTCGCCGGACTCATGGCCGGGCATCGGCTTGGGACGCAACGCAGTCTGTTCCATGGATCGCCTCCGGCAGATGCTCTACCCGGCGCACCGGCGCCCGACGTGCCACGAACGAGTGAGACTGACCGACGGTCAGGAGAGGGAAGCCGGTCCTGCGCGCAGCAAGTGCGCGTGCCGCCTCCCTCCCCTGGCCCGGGCCCGTTGTCAGTACCGCCTGTTACGTTCTGTGACATGACCGATCACGCCCTGCGGCTGCTCCGACTCCACGCCCACCTGGCCGAACTGGCCGCGTTCCCCTTCGACTTCGACCTGGAGCGAGCGGACCACGTCGAGCCGGTCCGGCTCGCCTCGGGCGCCCCGCTGCGGCCGGTGGCCGGTGACGGCGCGGGCGGTACGTACTTCGTGTGCGCGGACGGTTCCGTGTTGTACGCCGACTCCGAGGGCTCGGCCGGGATCATCGGCTCCAGTGTCGACGAGGCGCTGGAGCTCGTGATCGGTCTGCCGGGCTGGCGCGACCATCTGGACCTGTCCCCGTCCGACGGCCCGGAGAAGATCCTGGCGGCGGTCACGGAGACGGAGGACGAGTTCCGCGAGGACTACGGCCTCGACGAGGCGCGGCCCCGACTCCGCGCCGCCCTGGGCCTGACCGAGCGTTCCCCGGTCGAGCTGATCGGCATGCTGCACGCGGCCCTGCTGCGCACGGAGCCCGACTTCCTGCTCCTGAACGCGGAGGAGGGCGGCGCCTACGCCCTCCTCGACCGGCATCCCCGGCCCCCGCTGTGGGAGCCGGTGCTCGCCGAGGGGCGGACGGACCTGGCGGCGCTGCGCGCGGGCGACCGTACGGTGTGGGACACCGTGGGCGGAGACCCCGTACGGCGTCGACTCGCCCTGCGGGCCGCGCAGTTCGACCGCGCGGACGGCGATCTGGAGCTGCTGCGGCACCTGCTGCGACGCGAGACGGAGTCGTCGATGACGGACGAACTGCGGCTCGCCGCCGTGCTGGTGGGGCTGCACGGCCACACCGAGGATCTGCCGCTGCTGCACGAGGTGCGGGAGACGGACTTCGACACCGCGTGCGGGCTGAGCGAGCTGCCGGGGCCGGACGCGGACGGGGCAGCCCTCCAGGAGTGGGCCCGGGAGCTCGACGAGTCACTCTTCGGTACGGACCCCTCCGACGAACCCCCGTCCACCTGGACCGAGTTGGCGGCCGACCAGGGGTTCACCGAGTTGGCCCGGGCGGCCCTGATCCGCCGGCTGGACGAGATCGAGATGGACCAGAGCCTGCTGCGGCGGCCGGGCACCCCGAAGGCGCTGGATCCGTCTCCCCTGCGCGGGCCGGCCTACGAGTTCGAGCAGTTGGGCGACCGCGTCCAGGCGCTGCGCGCCCAGCGCCTCTACGCCGCCCTCCAGCAGACGGCGTGGGATCGTGTCTCGGCCCGGCTGACCCAGGCCCGCCTGGAGCGGGAGACGGATCAACTGGCCGAGGCCGTAAGGACGTTGGCGACCCTGCGGGACACACTGGCCGACCCCGGGGACGAGTCGCTCCGGCACTGGCGGGGCGTGAACCTAGGCTGCTTCATCGCCGAGGAGCACTACGCCCTGACCCGCGCACTGGCCGACGCGGACCTCCCCGAGGAGGCCCGCGCGACCCTGGCCGCCGCCGACGCGATACTCGGCGAGCTCTCGGGCGCCGCTGCCACGGCCGCACGGAAGCTCGCCGAGGAAGTGACCGAGCGGGTCCGGGACCTCAGCTGAAGGGCATCGCCGGCACCCGGTCCGGGAGGAAGCCGTGTGAACGGCGGGCCAGGTAGCCGGACTTGTAGCGGTCGACCTCGCGGTGCCAGTTCAGGATGCCCGCCATCCAGTGCTGGAGGTCCGTCACATAGCCCCGCATGATCTCGCGGGCCTCGTCCGAGAGGTCGAAGTCGTCGTAGACGACGGGCAGTTCGTTCGCGGCGACATGTTCGAACTGGCGCATGCGCTGGGTCATCAGGTCGTGGACGACGCCGAGCGCGGTCGGGTAGTCGATGCCGAAGAAGTTCTGGACGACAAGGATGGCGTTGTGGACCTCACCCTCGTACTCGATCTCCTTCTGGTAGGAGAAGACGTCGTTGATGAGACAGCCGTAGTCGATGGCCGCGTTCTCCAGGGCGCGGACCGGGCCGGTGCGGTAGACCTCGGGCGGGACCTTCGGGCCGTGGCCCATGCGGCACATGCTGAGGGTGAGGTCGGAGCCGAAGGTGGCGCGGCGCATCTCCAGGTAGTCGACCGGGTCGGGGATGCGGTGCTGGATCTGGTTGGACAGTTCCCAGACCCAGCTCTCGGTCATCGTGTTGATCGAGTCCTTCAGGGTGTGCCGGTCGTCGACGGGCATCTCGGCGGTGGTGAGGGCCCAGAGGTCGATGAGCCCGCGTTCCATGGCGTTGACCGGTACGACGACCGCCGGTCCCTCGACGGGCATGCAGTCGGACAGGCGGGCCGTGGTGACGCGGGCGGCGGCTAGGTCGCCCCGGACGCCGTAGACGAGGGGGTAGTAGTCGTCGCCGTAGGTGCCCCAGGCGAGCCAGCGCGAGCTGAGGTCGAGGGCCTTCTCGGTGGCGTCCGGGTCGATGCCGGCCGCACAGAGCGGGAGGTCGGCGGCGGCGAGTTTCTCCTCGTCCCAGACGCCCTCCTCCAGCATGCCGACGGAGTGCATCCAGTCGACGAGGCGGTGCCGGGCGCCGTCGAGGTGCGGGCTGAGTTCGACTTGGAACGGCATGTAGAAGTCGGGGAGTTGGGAGGGGCCCACCTTCTGGAAAGGGACGTGGGTGTAGGCGCGCAGCCGTTCGGCGCCGGCGGAGGCGAGCAGCGCGCCGATGTCGGCGGCGGAGGTGCCGAGCCCGGTCGGTCCGTTCAACGGCGAGTTGTCGAGGGCGCCTTCGTTCATGTAGCGGCTGGAGCGCAGATGCCATTCGTGGCCGCCGGACTGCCAGTCCTGGAGACCCTGGGTGTAGGCGGCGACGGCCGCGACCTCGTCCGGGGTGAGGCCGTTCTCCAGGGCCACGGCGGGTACTTCGGTGAACGCGGTGTGTTCGAACTGGTGGAGCCGGGAGGTGAGGACGTCGTTGACGGTGTCGGCGGCCTCCTGGGTGGTGCAGCCGAAGAAGGTCTCCAGGACGAGCACGCCGTTGCTGTTCTCCCCCTCCTCCTCGACCTCCCGCTGGTAGGAGAACAGGTCGTTGCGCAGGTGGACGCCGTCGGAGAAGGTCTCCATCAGCACCCGCAGCGGCCTCGATCCGGCGACGGAGGCGGGCACTTCGGCGGTCGCGTACTCCACGAGCCCCGCCGACCAGGGTGCGCCGCCCACCTTGCGGCGCATCTCGATGTACTCGACGGGGTTGGCGATGCGCCCCTCGTTGATGTTGGACAGCTCCCACAGGGACTCGTTGAGGAGGTGCTCGGTGGCGACGGCGAAGCGGCGGCGCCAGTCGACGGACATCGACGGCACCGTGCGCGCCCACAGGTCGGCGAGTCCCGCCTCGACCGGATTCTCCGGCTCCGGTACGGGAGTTGCCAGGTCGAGCGGCATGAAGAGCGGGAGCCGGTCGAGGTAGGCCTTGCCGCCGGCGCGGTCCTGGCTGCGCTTGAAGATCTCCAGGAAGTGGTCGTCGAAGAAGAAGACCCACACGTACCAGTCGGTGATCAGCGACAGGGCGGGCCCGTCGCAGTCGGGGTGGGTGTAGGCGCAGAGCAGGCCGTAGTCGTGCGCGTCGAGGTCGGCCTGCTCCCAGATCCCGGAGCCCTCCAGCATGCCCATCTCGCGTGCCCACGTGGAGGAGTGGGCGCGGGCCTCGTCCAGATGCGGGTTGAGTCGCGCGGGATACGGCATGTAGAAGTGCGGGAGTTCGAACGGCTGGGTCATGGCCGGGCCCTACCCGCGCCCCTCAACGGCCATCCCGGGCAGGGGACATGATCACACCATCGCGTGAATCGGCGGTGAACCCATGAGTTTCGCCCGCATCTTGTGGCGTTCACTTCTACGCGCGCAGACTACGGGGTTCACGTGTCCCCTCCCTGCCCGGGGCGGCGCTGGCCGGTACCGCCGCGTTCAACGCCTCGCTGAACCGGGCGACGCAGGGTGCGCTGGTCGCCGACCTGTCGACGCCCGACAACATCCAGGCGCGGAACGATCTCCTCGCCGACCCACGCGAGCGCGTCCGGCAGTGCCTCCGTACTCACCGGCAGCCACAGCGACGCGGAGACCAGCCCGGCGTCGGACAGCCGGCCCAGCTCGTCCCGGACGCTCTCGGCGCTCGCGTCGGCTCCGCCCAGTGGGCGTCCCGGCACCTTCACGGCGGGCGTGAACCCGGGCGGCACGAGGAACAGCCCTGCCGTCAGGGCCAGTTCACCGGGATCGCGTCCCGCTTCCCCGCCGAGCGCGTCGAGCCGCGCCCGCACCTCGGTGAGCCCCTCGGCGTCGACCCCGGAGCCGTGCCAGGCGTCGCCGAAGCGCAGGGCCCGGCGCAGTGCCGCGTCGCTCTGTCCGCCGATCCAGACGCCGGGTCCGCCCTCGGTACGGGGCAGCACCCCGAGCCGCGCCGAGCCCTCGCCGCGCCACAACTGCCGTACGGCGGCGAGCTGTTCGTCGGCCCGGCGGCCCCGGCCCGCGAACGGGACGCCGACGGCCGCGTACTCCTCGGTGTCCCAGCCGGTCCCGACGCCGAGCGTGAGACGGCCGCCGGAGAGGCGGTCGAGGGTGGCGGTCTGGTGGGCCAGGATCAGCGGGTTGTACAGCGGCGCCACCAGCACACTGGTGACCAGCCCGACCCGTCGTGTCGCCCCGGCCACGGCCGCCAGCAGGATCAGCGGGTCCGGGGTCACGCCTGTCGCACCGGCCACCGCGTGGCCGCTCGCGAAGACATGGTCGAACCCCAACTCCTCCGCTCTGAGGGCGACTTGAAGGACCTCGTCCACCTCCTCGTCCCTGTCGGGCCACAGACGGTGCGGTGCCACTCCGATACGCATCTCGGTCGTACTCCCCTCGTGCGACAAGAACGTCAGTGAACGACCCAACTACACAACGAGGGTTGGCGACATCCCCTTCACCTGGATCAGCGCATGGGTGCCGCCCGTGCGCCAGCGCTGCTCCTCCGCCGCGATAAGCGCGGCCTCCGTGTCGGCGTCGAGGCCGGTGATCACGTCGGACTTGAGGGTACGCAGGGCGGCGACCGGGCCCGGGAAGTAGGCGGTGACGTCCGCGAAGGGTGTGGTCGGGGCCCAGAGGCGATCGCCCACCAGGCGGCGGTAGTTGAGGTCGCCCTTCACGATCGTCAGGGTGGCCGCGGCGAACTCGGCGCGGAGGTCGGCGGGCATGTCGGCGTACGGCAGCGGGGCGCAGGAGAAGGGGTGGGCGCGCACGGTGAGGCGGCCGTCCGCCATGGCCGACCAGAGGCGGCGGCCGTACGTCGCCGCCGCACCCGGCGCTCCGGTCAGCCGGTGCAGGGCGTCGACGACGTCGGCGGTGGTGGCGTCGGAGACGTAGTACGGGTGGGGCTTGATGTGCAGGACCGCCCGTTCGATGCGCCCCTGGTCGAGGAGGTGGGCGATCAGCAGCAGGTCGGGGATGAGTTCGCGGCCCGCGTTGTCGGCGACGAGGCACAGGGTGCCGGAGAGGAGCGACCACAACCGGTCGCTGTCGTCGGCGACCAGGGCCGGGGCGGGGGCCCGCGAGGCCGATTCCGCTCCGGCGGCGGAGAGGCGGAAGCCGAGGTCCGCGCGATTGCCCCAGAGGGAGCCGTGCAGCAGCGCCTGCCCGCGCTCCGCCGGTGACTTGTCCTCCAGCGCGTCGAGGGCGGCGAGTTCCTCGTCCGTCTCGGGAGCGTCGAGTTCGGCGCGTTTGAAGGGGCGGAACGGGTCGATGCCCTGCCAGGCGCCGGGGCCGAAATAGCCGACGGCGCCCAGGAGTTGGCGGTAGAAGTAGCTCTCGGACCAGAGCCAGGGGATGTCGTACCAGGACTGTCCGGTGTACTCGTCGGTGCCCCAGGCGGCCCACTGGGCGCGGTCGGGGGCGTCGGCGGGGAGGGGCTGGACCGTGCCCTCGGTGCAGTTCTTCAGCAGGGCGTCGAGGGCGCGGTGCTGTGCGGGGCCGTAGGGGAAGGCGTCGCGTACCTGCTGGATGATCGCGGGGTGCCGTTCGGCCAGCACGCTGTGGGGGAACGAGCCGGGCTCGTTGCCGAGGATCACGGGCGCGGCGGGGGTTTCGGGCATGCGCCTCACCGTACCGGGCGGGTCAGCCGGCGCCGATCTCCCGCTCCAGCCGCGCGGCGAGGCTGAGATAGCGGGCGCGGCGCGGGACGGGGACCACTCCGCGGATCACCAGGTGCCACATCTCGGCGGTTCTGCGGGGCTGGAGGGCAACCGGTTCCAGGGCACGCCCGATGACGCGGATACCGACGAAGAGGCCGATAAGAGTGCGGGCGACGGCCTCCACGTCGATGTCGGGGTGCGCGTCGGCCTCCGCGACCGCGCCGGCCAGTTTGCGGGCGGCGATGTCGAGCCACTCCGTGAAGGGGTGCGGCATCGGGGGCCGTACCTCGATCTCCCCTGCGGCGAGCCGGAGTCCGGCCCGCGGGATGGGGCCCTCTACGGCCAGCCGGGTCATGCCGAAAGTGACACGTATCAGCGTTTCCAGTGAGGAGTAGCCCCGGCTGTCCATGTCCTTGGTCATCTGCCGCGAGGCCCTGACCTGCATCTCCAGGATGGTATGGGCGAGGTCTTCCTTGGCCGGGAAGTGGAAGTACAGGGCGCCCTTGGTGACTTGGGCGTGGTCGACGATGTCGCTGAGGCTGGTGGACTCATAGCCCTGCCGGTCGAACAGCTCGGCGGCGGCCGTGATGATCGTTGTGCGGGTCTGTTCGGCCCGTAGCTGCCTCACCATCGACTGAAACACTCCCGTGAAGGAAAAAACAACGGCCCATGCCGTTTTTTCTTACCCCCTGCACACAGTAGCTCACCGTCCGATGTCCTCGACCTTGCCCTCGAAGACCACCAACAGCCCCCACGTTCCCATCACTTGCACCTCTCTGTCACCCACACCCCGACTCTTGACCACTTTCGGTATCTGTGGCACGTGTCAGCGACCGTTCTCGGCCATACGAACGACCGGCCGCCCCGGGGAGGCGCCCGCGGGGGCGCGCCTCTCCTTACGGGTCGGCCGGTCGGTTTCTGTGCGTGAGCTGTGGACTCAGAAGGTGAGCTTCCAGCTGTTGAGGGTCCCGGTGTCCTGGGCGGCGGTGTCCTGGACCCGCAGCTTCCAGGTGCCGTTGGCGGTCTCACCGGAGGCGTCCACGGTGTAGGTGGCCTTGACGTCGTCGGCGGAGTCCGAGGTGCTCGCGGACTTCAGACGGTACGTCGATCCGTCCGGTGCGACCAGGTCGAGGACGAGGTCGCCGCGGTAGGTGTGGGTGATGTCGACGCCGACCTGGAGGGCCGAAGGGGCGTTGCCGGTACGGCCGTTGACGGCGATCGGGGACTCGACGGCCGAGCCCGCGTCGGGGATCGCGACGGCGGTGGTGCTGGAGAAGGTGGTCCCTGTCGTCGTACCGCCGTTGCCGCTCACGGCCTGGACGGTCTTGGCCGCGTCGGCGAGTCCCGCGCCGCAGCCGCCCGAGCAACTGCCGGGAAGGGCGCGGGCGTTGGCCTTGATCGCAGACTCGATCTGGGCCGGGGTGAGCGAGGAGTTCGCCGACTTCAGGAGCGCGACCAGGCCCGCGATGTGCGGGGTGGCCATGCTGGTGCCCTGGTAGTAGGCGTACGACTCGGTGGACGGCGTCTTGGTGCCGGAGTTCAGCGTGGAGTAGATGCCGTTGGCGGTGCCGGTGCTGGTCTGGCCGCCGGGGGCCGAAATGTCCACGCCCGTACCGTAGTTGGAGTAGGACGCCTTGGCGCCCGCGCGGTTGGTGGCGGCCACCGAGATGACGTTGGCGCAGTTGCCGGGCGAGTGGTTGGCGACGTTGTCGTTGTCGTTGCCCGCCGCCACGACGACCGTGGTGCCGCGGTTCACGGCGGCGGTGATCGCGCTCTGGGTGGCCGAGGTGCAGGCGCCGTCGCCGCCCAGGCTCATGTTGATGACCTTGGCGATGTTGCCGTTGGCGGGGACGCCGGAGACGGTGCCGCCTGAGGCCCAGGTGATGGCGTCGATGATGTCGGAGTCGTAGCCGCCGCACTTGCCGAGGACGCGCAGCGGGGAGATCTTCGCGCCGTAGGCGATGCCCGCGATGCCCTTGCCGTTGTTGGTGACGGCGGCGATGGTGCCGGCCACATGGGTGCCGTGCCAGGAGGAGTTGCTCGCCCCGATGCCCGTACCGCACTCGTTCGCGGCGTAGTAGTCGCCGGGGTCGGCCGGATTGCTGTCGCGGCCGTCGCCGTCGACCGAGACGGCGGTGTCGGTGATGAAGTCGTAGCCGGCGACGATGTTCGCGGCGAGGTCGGAGTGGGTGACGTAGCCGGTGTCGATGACGGCGACGGTGACCCCGCTGCCGGTCGAAGTCGGCCACGCGGCGGGCACGTTCATGCCGGCCGTGGGCTCGAAGAGGTCCCACTGCTTGCCGTACTCGGTGTCGTTCGGGTCGGCCTGCGGGGTGTTCAGCCGATCCGGTACGACGTAGGAGACCTGCGGGTCGGACTTGAACTCGGCGATGACGTCGGCGACTTCGGTGGTGCTGTGCGCGTCCCCGAGGCCGACGAGGGCGGCGCCGGTGCCGAGGCGGCGCTGGAAGTCGACGTCCTCGCCGGTCTCCTTGCCCTTGGCGGTGGCGTCGGCTTCGGCGGCCCGGTTCGAACTCGCCTCCGCCGCACCGGACTTGTAGCCGACGATGAGGCGCTGGGCGAGGGCGCCGGGGGCGGCCTCGGTCTGGCCCGACAGGGCCGGTGCGGCGGCCTGGGCGGTGGGTTCCTGGGCGACGGCGGCCGAGGTGGCCACCGTGGCGAGGAGGGCCGCGGAGACCGCGGCGACGGATATCAGGGTCCGTCCGGTGGGGAATGCCGTGGGAGTGCGCAAGGGCTTGCCTTTCGTGGCCGGACTCCGAGCAGGGCGGAGCCGCGGTCGATTCGCTTCGTCGTCGAAGCGGCGGGGGGTCGATCCGAAGAGCGCCGGACGCGGGCAGCCGCCTCACCAGGGGTTGCCTGTGGGTCAGCTGTGGCCAAACGATAGGCAAAGAGAAGGTCATAGAGATACGGGGGAAACCCTCGATCGGGCCGGAAACCGCCCTCGACATCGGCCGGTTGACCGATCTGCCCCGGTTCACGCGGCGGGAGCGGGCTGCACGCGTGGGGCACGGGGGCCATGGGGCGGACTGAACGCGGGGGGCCCGATGGCCGTATGACACGGACAGACCGTTCCCGCCCCGGCCGAGGAGACGTTCCGGATGTCCCGGATGACCGCACATCGCACCGCCATGGCGGGCGCCGCCATGGCCCCGCTGCTGCTCACCGTCTGGGCGGCGGGTCCGGCGCAGGCGCACGGGGCGCCGACGTATCCGGTCAGCCGGGTGTACGCCTGCTCGCCGGACGGCGGCAGCGCGGCCGGGACGGCGGCCTGCAAGGCGGCCGTGGCGGCGAACGGACAGCCCTTCACCTTCTGGGACAACATCCGGGTCCCGGACGTCAACGGGCGGGACCGGCAGCTGATCCCCGACGGGAAGCTGTGCAGCGGCGGTCTGTCCGACTACAAGGGGCTCGACCTCGCCCGTGCCGACTTTCCGTCGACGCGGCTGACGCCGGGGGCGAAGCTGACGATGACGTACGCGTCGACGATCGCGCACACCGGCACGTTCAAGTTGTATCTGACGAACGCCGGTTACGACCCGTCGAAGGCGCTCACCTGGTCCGAGCTGCCGACGCAGCCGTTCGCCGAGGTGAAGGACCCGCCGCTGACGGGCGGCGCGTACCGCATCAAGGCGACGCTGCCGACGGGCCGCACTGGGCGCCAACTGATCTACACGATCTGGCAGAACAGCAGCACCGAGGACACGTACTACTCGTGCTCGGACGTGGTGTTCCCTGGCGGCGCCACCTCTTCGTCGAAGTCCACGACGGGGACGGCCGGTTCGAAGGGGAAGACGGCGAGTCCGTCATCGTCTCCGGCCAAGTCCCCTGCGGCCGCGAGCACTTCGGCCGAGGCCACGGCGTCCGCCGCGGCGCAGAAGGCCTCCCCCGCCGAGGAGACCACCGCGCCGGGCAGCAGTCCGGTGGCGTCCGACGTCGACGCCTCTTCGGGCGGCCCTTCGGCGCCCGTGCTGGCGGGCGGCGCCGCCGCGGTGCTGGTGCTCACCGGGGGCGCCGCCCTGGCCCTGCGACTGCGCCGACGCTGAACTCGGCGCGTACAGGCCCTGCTTGCTCTGCTCCTTAGTTGGTGTAGACCGGCGCGCCGCCATCGGTCACCGGGGCGTACTTCGCGGTGAAGTAGCCCGCGCTGAAGCACAGGGACGAGCCCGAGGTCTTGGTGAAGGCCTGGTTGGTGAAGTTGATGCTGGTGTCGGTGTTGCTGGCCGTGCCGCTCAGGCTGGGCGCCTGGTAGACACAGGTGATGCTGCCCAGCAGGGTGGTCAGCTTGACCGTGGTCTGGATGGTGGAGCCGCTGGCCGGGGTGACGGTCAGGGTGCCGTCCGAGGCGGCGGCGGTGGTGTACGGCAGGTTGTCGACCGTGATGCTGGAGACGCCGAGGACGCCGAGGACGTTGCTGGTGCAGCTGCTGCTGTCGAAGGACTGCCCGGAGACGGACTCGGTGGCGGTGCCCGGCGCGGTCGGGTTGGCGGTGACGGTCGCCGTGAACTGCGAGGTGGTGCACTTGATGCCGCTGGTGCCGGTCGCGCTGGAGTACAGGGTGGCGCTGGTGCCGGTGGCCAGGGGCGCGGTCAGCACATCGCCGACGGCGACGGCACTGCCGCCGAGGCTGCCGGTGGTGAGCACCGTGTCGGCCGCCGACGCCGGGACGGTGAAGGGGAGGGTGAGCGCGGCGACGGAGCCGACGAGGGTGAGGACGGTGCGAGTGCGCATGCGGGTGTACCTCTTCTTCCGAAGTGGGGCCGAACCGGGGGGTTCTTTGGGGGGTGGGGAACTGGGGGGTTTCCGAGGGTGGGTGAACTGGGTTTTGGGGCGCGCGAGTTGGCCGTCGCCGGCCCGTGACGCCTTCTCCGTACGCAACGGGCCGGCGACGGCGGCCGGGGACCGGCCGGAGGCCCACGGGGGTTGAAGGCTTCCGGCCGGGCCGGGCGGTGGGGCGGACGGCACGGACCAGGGGGGAAGCGGCCGTGCCGGGCCGCGGGGGTTCGGACTCTGCGGGCGTGAAATGCCCTTGTGGAAAGGAAAGTCCGGGAACGCGGCTCCTGCCACGTGCCGGATCCGGCGCCACGGATCCGGCAAACAAGGGAGAGTTGTAGACCTGAGTGTCCGTCAACGTCAAGACGTGCAAGTCAAGTTGGTGCGCCGATCGGTGTGCGGCGCCGGGCTCCAGGAGATCGCCGACAGGCCTTGCCTCACAGGTGGCACATCATCAACACTCTTTTTCCACAACTCCCTTGACCCTCGAATGTAACCCCCGGTAACTTCCTCGACGGCTACTGCTGCGTAACCTGAAAGCCCTTGCACCCGCCGGGAGTTGTGAGGACGGCTGCGCCGCACTCGCTGTCCGCGCCAGGACAACGCGCCACATTGCATACCGACTCGCGTTGACTAGAGCAGCACATGGGAGCAGACATGGCTTCACCCTCGGACGCCAACTCGTCCGCAGGCAACACCCCCGAGAACCCGGAAACCGGTTCCGCACCTGAGACCGCCGAGGTTCCCGAAAGACGCGGTCAGGTCCGACTGCGCCGCGCCGCGGTGATGGCGGTGCCGGCCACCCTGGCCGCCGCCGCCCTCGGGATACTCACCGCCCAGGGCGCCCTGGGGGTGCAGTTCTCCATCTCGGGCATGCCGTTCACGGTCACCGCCAAGTCGCTCGACGGCACCGGCTTCGAGCAGTTCGGCGACCTCGACAACATGATCCCGAACAGCCCGAACGCGGGTGACACCGGCGGGCAGGTGCTGGTCATGACCTCCGCCATCAAGAGCGCCACGCTCGACAGCCTCTGCCAGAGCGTCGACCTCGGCGGCATCAACCTGCTCATCAAGGCGGGCAGCGGCTCGACGAAGGTGACGGCGACCGACCTCACCACGGACTCGACGGAGCTCTCGGGCGACGCCGCGTTCGGCAACATCGAGATCGGCAACGACGCCAGCACGCTCACCAAGGCCGGTGTGCAGGGCAAGAAGGGTGTCTTCAGCCAGCAGTCCGACACCGTGCACATCGACAACCTGCGGCAGACCAACTACGCCACCACGGCGGGTGTGTTCAAGCTGCCGGGCCTCAAGCTCAGCTTCAGCGACTCGGGTTGCTGATGTCCGACAACCTGTCACGGCAGGGGATGCGGCCCGCCTTCAGAAGTTGGCGGGCCAGTCGTCCGTTCTGGGGCGGGCTGCTGCTCGCCCTGGGCGGGGCGGAGATCCTGCTCACGGAGAAGGTGTCGCTGAAGGTCGCGATGCACATCGGGATGCAGGGCATGACCGGCTATCTGCTCCCCGTGCTGATGGTGCTGCTCGGCCTGCTGATCCTGTTCAGCCCGAGCCAGCGGCTCTTCTACTCGATCGTCGGGGTCCTGTGCACGCTGGGCTCCTGGCTGACCTCGAACCTCGGCGGCTTCTTCGTCGGGCTGCTGCTGGGAGTCGTCGGCAGCTGCCTCACGTTCGGCTGGCTGCCGGACCAGGAGCCGCGGTCGGAGCGCCGGCGCCGCAAGCGCGAGGCGAAGTCGGCCACGAAGACGGAACTCCAGCACCAGGCCTGATCCTCAGGGCCCTGAAGGCGTCACGCCCCGGCAACCGCCGGGGCTCGACGCATGCCCGCCTGCCGTCAGCGTGCGGCGGCGGGCGGTTCGGTGACCGTGGGAGTGGGAGTGGTCGCCGGGGCCTCGGTCGAGGTGTGCACGGCGGTCGGCTCCACGGGGACCGACTGCGCCACGTTGCTCTCCTCCTTCATCGCCTTCGCCTCGCTCTTGAGGATGCGCATCGACTTGCCCAGCCCGCGCGCGGCCTCGGGGAGCTTCTTCGAGCCGAACAGCAGGATGACCATGATCGCTACGACCAGCAGGTGCCATGGTTCCAGTCCGTTGCGGAGCATGATCTCGCCCTTTCGTCCCTGACAACAGTTGCTATGTTGCGCAACTGTACAACCCACGAGTGGATCGCAGACCCATCAGGGCCAGGGCGTACAGACCGAGCACGGCCGCGAGCAGCAGGTAGTAGGGCAGCGCGAGCCCCGTCATGCCGAGCGCCGCGCCCAGCGGAGTCGGCGGCAGCAGCAGTCCCACGGCGGCCAGGACGGCCGCGGCCCGCCCCACCGGCCCCGGTCCGCCGCCCTCCGCGAGGCTCCGGCCGGTCCGCAGGAGCAGCATCACCAGAGCCTGGGTGAGCAGGTTCTCGGTGAACCAGGCCGAGTGGAACAGCACCTCGTCGTCCACGGCGTCGGGGCCGCGCAGCGCGAGCGCGAGCACGGCGAAGGTGGCGAGGTCGGCGACCGCGTTGAGCACCCCGAACCCGGTGATGAACCGCAGGAACGCCCGGGGCCGCAGCTCGGTGGGCCGGCGCAGCGCGGCGGCGCCCGGCCGGTCGTGGGCGAAGGCGAGTTGGGCCAGGTCGAAGCAGAGGTTCTGGGCGAGCACCTGGGCCGGGAGCATCGGCAGGAAGGGCAGCAGCAGACCGGCCGCGAGCATCGCGATGACGTTGCCGAGGTTCGAGGAGAACGTGACCCGCAGATACGAGGCGATGTTGGCGCTGCTGTGCCGGCCGGTCGTGACCGCGTGCCGGATCGCGGTGAGGTCCTTCCCCGCGAGCACCACGTCGGCGGCCTCACGGGCCACGTCGACGGCGGCCCGCGGCGCGATCCCGACGTCGGCGGCGCGCAGCGCGGGCACGTCGTTGAGGCCGTCTCCGAGGAAGCCGACGGTGTGTCCGGCCGCGCGCAGGGCGGCGACCGCGCGGGCCTTGTCCTGAGGCGTGCAGCGGGCGGAGACCCGCACCTGCCCGGGGTCCAGTCCCAGTTCCCGGCACACCCGGGCAGCCGTAGCAGGATGGTCGCCGGTGAGGATGCGCACGCCGATGCCCAGCTCGGCCAGGGCGCGCAGGGCCTCCGGCGCGGCCGGGTCGACGGCGTCGTGGAAGGTGAGCAGGCCCCGGAAGGTCAGGCCCCGTTCGTCGGCGGGGGTGTACGCGCGCGTGCGGGCCGGGAGTTCGGCGGTCGCGACCGCCAGCAGCCGCAGTCCGGACTCGGCCTCGCGGGTGGCCAGGGCGAGCAGCCGGTCCCGTTCGCCGGGCTCCAGCAGACAGCGCTCCACGACGTCCTCGACCGCGCCCTTGACGATGAGGGTGTGGGTCCCGAGGGCGTCGCCGCGCACCACGGCCGAGGCGAGCCGCCGCACCGGGTCGAAGGGCACGGCCACGATCCCGTCGTACTCCTCCCCCACCGGCCCGGCCGCGGCCAGCAGTGCCTCGTCGAGGGCGTCCGGGACCGGTGCGTCGGCGAGTTGGAGGGTCCACCAGGCGGCGGTGGCGGCCCGGTTCAGGACGTCCGGGTCGTCGCGGCCGTCCGGGCCGAGGGCGCGTTCCACGACCGGGCGGTCCTGGGTGAGGGTGCCGGTCTTGTCGAGGCAGAGGACGTCCACGGCGCCCAGGTCGTGCAGGGCGGGGAGCCGTCTGACGACGACGCCGTGCGTACGGGCGAGCAGCGCCGCCCCGCGCGCGAGGCAGGTCGTCACGATCACCGGAAGCATCTCGGGGGTCAGTCCGACGGCCACCGCGACGGCGAACGGCAGTGTCTCCAGGCCCCGGCCGCGCAGGGCCGCGTTGGCCATCAGGACCAGCGGGGGCGTCAGCAGCATGAACCGGATCAGCACCCAGGAGACGCCGTGCACGGACCGGTCGAAGGCGCTCGGCCCGCGTCGCACCGGCTCGCCGTGGGCGGCGGCGAACCTCGTCCGTGCGCCCGTCTCCAGGACGACCGCCGTGGCACTGCCCGAGACGACCCCGCTGCCCTGGAAACACAGGTGCGGCTGGGCGAACGGCCCCTCGTCGGCCCCACCGGGCAGTTCTACGGCGGCCTTGGCGACCGGCGCGGACTCCCCGGTGAGCGCGGCCTGGTGCACGGTCAGTCCGCTGGCGCGCAGGAGTCGTAGATCCGCCGGGACGAGGTCGCCGGGGCCGAGCCGGACCACGTCGCCGGGGACCAGTTCGGCGACCGGGATCTCGCGGGCCCGCACCGGCGCCCCGGCGTCCGCGCGGCGCAGCACGCAGGCGGTCGAGGCGACCAGTTCGCGCAGGTCGTGCAGGGAGCGGTCGGCCCGGTGCTCGCCGCCGGCCCGCAGCACACAGCTGACCGCGACGAGCGCGAGGATCACGGCGGCGGTGCCCCAGGAGGCGACGAGTGCGGAGACCAGGCCGAGGCAGAGCAGGACGGCGGTGAAGGGGTCGCGCAGGCCGCGCAGGAACAGGCGGTGCCAGGGGGTCGTACGGCGTTCCGGGAGGGTGTTCTCGCCGGTCGCCGCGAGCCGGGCGGCGGCCTCCGGGTCGGTCAGTCCGCGCGGGCCGGTGTCGAGGTGCCGTAGCGCCTGGAGCGGGGTGTGCCGGTGGGCGGCGGCGTCAGAGGCCACGGAGGCGGGGGGCGGGCACATCGCGGTCGGCGCGGTCGGTGCGGCGGGCGACCGCGAGCCGGACCACGTCGACCACGTCCGGGTCGTCGACGAAGTACACCTGGCGGCGGCCCTCGCGGCGGGAGCGGACCAGTCCGGCGAGTTTCAGTTTGGTGAGGTGCTGGCTGACGGCGGGCAGCGCGCCGCCGACCCGCTCGGCGAGCCCGGTGACATCGCTCTCGCCCTGGGACAGCGCCCACACGATGTGCAGCCGCGCGGGCGAGGCCAGGAGGCCGAAGGCCGCGGCGGCCTCCGCGAGCACGTCGGCGGACGGGTCCTCGAAGCCGCGGCCGGCTGTCTGCACCGTCGTCGCCTCCCGCCCTGGCCGTTGCTTTCGTACGAACCGCCCCAGTCTAGGGGGCCGGAACTTCTCCCCGATCCGGGGAGTTTCCACGGTGTCGCAGACACGGATTTGTATACGCCTGACTACGCCTGACTACACACATGGAGTGCGCATGGCCCTGTGGGACCGTTTCAAGGAGTCCGCGTCGACGATGCAGACCCAGCTGGTGGCGAAGAAGAACGATCTGAAGAGCGGGGCGTTCCGCGACGCGAGCATGGCGATGTGCGCGCTCGTGGCCGCCGCCGACGGCACGGTGGACCCCTCGGAGCGGCAGCGCGTCGCCCAGCTCATCGCGAGCAACGAGGTGCTGCAGAACTTCGACGCGATGGACCTCCAGCACCGCTTCGACGCCAACCTGGACAAGCTGACGGCCGACTTCGCCTTCGGCAAGGTCAGCGTGTTGCAGGAGATCGCCAAGGCGAAGAAGAAGCCCGCCGAGGCACGGGCCGTGATCCAGATCGGCATCGTGATCGGCGGCGCGGACGGCGACTTCGACAAGACCGAGCAGGCCGTGGTCCGCGAGGCCTGCTTCACCCTGGACCTGCCGCCGCACGAGTTCGACCTCTGACAGTCGTCACCGCGAAGAAGGTTGTGGACGCCACCAGGGCGGCGGGGAAACCCCGTTGGGCGAACAAGCTCGGTTCCACCAGTGGGCTGCGGCCCCTCGCGGCGACCGCGCGCTGGTGCAGCGCGAAGCCCGCCAGGGTCAGCAGGCCCGCGGCCAGCGAGCCCCGACTCCGGGCGGAGAGTCGCGAGATGTCCGCTCCGATCAGCGGGAGGACCAGAAGTGCCGTGCCGGACATGGCGAGGAGCGTGCCCGTGAGGTCGAGCGCGGGGCGCCTCGGGGCGCGGTTCTCCGGCAGGCGGCGGGACAGCGCGAGGACGACGACAGCCGGCGGGATGTTCACCAGGAAGACCGCGCGCCAGGACGAGCCGAACAGGTCGGCGTGGGTGAGGACGCCGCCGAGCACCGGACCGCAGACCGCGGCCAGGCCCATCACCGGACCGATGCTGCCCAGGGCGCGTGACATCTCGTCGCCCACGAACATCGCCTTGATGAGGCCGATGGTCTGCGGGATCACCAGGGCCGCCGACGCGCCCTGCACGGCACGGAACGCGATCAGGAAGCCCACGCCCGGTGCGAGCGCGCACGCGAGGGAGGCGACGGTGAAGCCGATGACGCCCAGGACGAACAGCCGTCGTCGGCCCGCGATGTCACCGAACCGGCCCCCGGTGATCAGCAGTACCGCGAACGGCAGGGTGTAGGCGGTGGTGAACCACTGGATGTCGGAGACCGATCCGCCCAGTCCGGCGTGGATCGCGGGCGCGGCCACCTGCACCACGGTCGCGTCCAGCAGGTTCATCGCCTCGGCCAGGAGCAGGGCGGCCAGTGCCGACCAGCGCCGGGGGTGGGCCCCCTCGGGGGCGGACGACCGTGTCTGTGTGCTGAGTTGTCTCATGGCCGAAGCGTGGGATCGTGGGGGCGGTCCCCTCCATCGCGGTCCACGGGATCTCGGATTTCTTCCATCCGCGGCCCTCAGGACCGTGAAGTCCCACACTTGGAGCCCGAGTTGCCGACGTAACCGTCCGTCCCCCCGTACGTAACCTTCTCAACCTCCTTGCGGCGTCGAGATGATCACAATGCGGCAGCAACAACTCACTCCGGGTCGCTGCTCACTTGACTACCAGCGGTCACACACGATTGGCTCCGGCCCAGCGGGAGTCACCCGGTCGGCGCACCTCATACGGCTCCGGGCGCACTCTCCCCGTCCCCGAGCTCGGCCGCACAGCGAGGTGCCGCACCCCCCATGACCACTCCTCCCTCACCTCACGCCCCCTTCCGTCGCATCCGCGGCACGGCGCTGACCGGCGCCGTCGCCGTCTGTCTGCTGCTCGCCGGCTGCTCCGGAACCGGTGATTCCGCGTCCGGTTCGGGCACGGGCGCGGCCGGTGCCGCGGGCACCGGCCATCTCAAGATCGCCATGGTCACCCACGCGAGCAAGGGCGACGCCTTCTGGGTGCTGGTGCAGAAGGGGGCCGAGGCAGCCGCCGCCAAGGACGGCGTCGAGCTGACGTACACGAGCGACCCGGACGCCACCGGGCAGGCCGAGCTGGTGCGGGACGCGATCCGGGACGGGGTCGACGGCGTCGCGCTGACGCTCGCCAAGCCGGACGCCATGAAGGCGCCGATCGCCCAGGCCAAGGCCTCGGACATTCCCGTGGTCGGCCTCAACTCCGGTATCGACTCCTGGCAGTCGGACGGCGTCCTGGAGTTCTTCGGGCAGGACGAGAGCGTCGCGGGCCGCGCCGTCGGCGAGAAACTGGACGCCCTCCAGGCCAAGCACGCCCTGTGCGTGATCCACGAGCGGGGCAATGTCGCCCTGGAGGCGCGCTGCGCGGGCGTGAAGAAGGCGTTCACCGGCGAGACCGACATGCTCTATGTGGACGGCACCGACATGAACGCCGTGGCCGCCGGTGTCACCGAGCGGCTCAAGCAGGACCCCAGCATCGACGAAGTGGTCATGATGGGCGCCGACTTCGCGCTGTCCGCGGTCAAGTCCGTGAAGGCGGCGGGCAGCAAGGCCAAGGTCGCGACCTTCGACCTCAACCAGGACCTGGTCAAGGCCGTGCAGAGCGGGGCCGTACAGTTCGCGGTCGATCAACAACCGTATCTGCAGGGCTATCTGGCCGTGGACTCGTTGTGGCTGTACAAGACCAACGGCAACATCAGTGGCGGCGGGGTGGCTCCCGTGCTCACCGGCCCGGCGTTCGTGACGAAGACGAACGTCGGCGCGGTCGCGAAGTACGCGGCCAACGGAACGCGCTGACCGGACACTTCGTACGAGGATGTAGCGAGGACGACCACGATGTCTCCACGGACAGGTGCCCGGCGCCACGTCGGTTCCATACGCATTTCCCTGATCATGCTCGCCCTGGTCCCCAGCGTCACGCTGGCCGCGATGTGGGGCGTGACGACGACCCAGATGTTCGCGGAGGGGCTACGGCTGCGCTCGCAGACCGAGTTGAGCATGTCGACCGGCGCCATGGGCACCGAGGCCGCGCTCGCGCTCCAGCAGGAACGCAGTCTGTCGGCGGCCTGGATGGCCTCGCCGCACGGCTCCCGCGCCGCGCTGGACGCGCAGCGGGTGAAGACGGACAAGGCGGTGGCCCAACTCGTGGGCCGGTCCGGCGCGATCAAGAAGGCGCCGGCCCGCATCAGGGACCGGATGTACTCGGTCGTCGCGTCGGTGGACAGCCTGGAGTACTACCGCGACCAGGTGGACAAGCCCAGTGACATCACGGCCCAGCAGGCGCTGGACCAGTACACCGCGATCATCAACGACCAGATGCAGGCGTTCCAGGCGCTCTCCCAGGTCGACGACGGCGACCTCACCTCGCAGGCCGGGCCGCTCATCACGCTGGAGCGCGGCGCCGAGATGGTCTCCGTGGAGGACGCGCAGCTGACGCTGGCCTGGCCCTCGGGGTATCTCGACGACAAGACCTGGGAGGAGTTCGCGGAGCAGGTGCACGCCCGGCGCTGGCTGGTCGAGACCCAGATCGTCGGCCTGTTCACCGGCAGCGCGAAGACGCAGGTCGAGCGGGTCCTGCAGAGTTCGCAGTGGAACACCCTGGAGTCGGTGGAGAACCGGGTGCTGGCGGCCGGCACCGCGAGCGGCGGCAAGGCAGGCCAAGTCGCCCTGCCCGACCTGCAGAAGCAGTGGAACGCCGCGCTGACCGAGGTCGGCGACCAGTACACGATCATGATCAGGCAGCAGACGGCCGGACTTCTCGACCGCAGCTCCGACAAGGCGCACAGCCTGCTCACCACCGCCGCGGTGCTGAGCGCGGGCGGACTCGCCGCCCTGCTGCTGTGCGTCGGCATGTCCTGGCGGATCACCCGCTCGCTGTCCCGCCGGCTGCGCGGCCTGAAGATGGCCACGCTGAGTCTGGCCGAGGACCGACTCCCGGACGTGGTCGCCCGGTTGAACCGCGGCGAGAAGATCGACGTGGAGTCGGCGACCCCGCCGCTGGACTACGGCGGCGACGAACTCGGCCAGGTGGCACAGGCGTTCAACACCGCGCAGCGCACCGCAGTGCACACCGCGATCGAACTCGCCGACACCCGGCGGGGGTTCCAGAAGGTCATCCTCGGCATCGCCCGGCAGAGCCAGAACCTGGTCAACCTCCAGCTCACCAAGCTGGACCAGCTGGAACGCCGGCACGACGACCCCGAGGTGCTGCGCGGCCTGTACGAACTGGACTCCACGGCAAGCCAGTTGCGCCGCTACGAGGAGAACCTCGTCGTCATCAGCGGTGAGCAGCCGCGCCGCAGCTGGACCGAGCCGGTCGCGCTGATCGACATCCTGCGCAGTGCCGTCGGTGAAGTCGCCGAGTACCAGCGGGTGGAGGTGCACACCGAGGAGGAGGTGTGTCTCGCGCCGCCCGCGGTCGCCGACGTGATCCACCTGCTGGCCGAGCTGATCGACAACGCGACGGTGTACTCCCCCGCGCCCAGCCCGGTCGGTGTGCGGGCCGCGATGGTCGCCAAGGGCCTGGTGATCGAGGTCGAGGACCGCGGGCTCGGCATGTCGGAGGAGGACTACGCCTCGCTCAACGAACAGCTTGCGGTGGCCCCGCAGTTCGACGTCGTCGCCCTCGCCGACGACCTGCGGCTGGGCATGTTCGTGATCGCCCGGCTCGCCGTCCGGCACGGCATCGCGGTGACGCTGCGCTCCTCGCCGTACGGCGGCACCACCGCGATCGTGCTGATCCCGCACGAGATCGTCGTACCCGAGCCGTTGGACGATCCGGCGCCGGTCGCCGCGAAGGGCGCCGACGAGGCCGTCACGGTGGAGCGGGTCGCCGCCGCGGCCGAGAAGGCGGCCGAGCTACCGGGCCCCGCGCCCAGGGCGCTGCCCGCCATTCCCCCGGCCCGGTCCGCCGAGCCCCCGGAGACCACCGATCTCGGCGGGCTCGCCCCGTTGCCACGGCGGGTGCCGCAGACCAGTCTGGCAAGTGAGTTGCGGGAGGAGGCAGGACCGGCCGAGGAGGACGGGGAGCTGGAAGACTTCACCGCGGAACGTGCGGCTTCCTCGCTGGCCGGGTTCCAGCGCGGCACGTTCCAGGCGCGAGACTCCCTCGACGACGACGCGCCGTCGCAGTACGACCGGGAGGAAGCAGCCGCCTCCTCGAATCCGCCCGCCGATCGCTCATGAAGGACTCCGCCATGACACGTCCCGTGCCCGCCACGCACACCCAACTCGACCAGTTGCTCACCGGACTCGTGGACCGGGTGGCCGAGGTGAACCAGGCCGTCGTGCTGTCCGAGGACGGCCTCGTCGTCAGCAAGTCCACCGGGTTCCTGCGCGACGACGCCGAGCGGCTCGCGGCCACCGCGTCCGGGCTGATGAGCCTCAGCAAGGGGGTCAGCATGGACTTCCGCGGCGGTCCGGTGCGCCAGGCGCTGATCGAGATGGCGAACAGCTATCTGATCCTCACCTCCGCGGGCCCCGGCGCCCATCTGGTCGTCCTGACCGGTCCGGGCGCGGACGTCGGGGTCGTGGCCTACCAGATGAACATGCTGGTGAAGAAGATAGGCGAGCATCTCAGCGCCGCGCCGAGGGCCAACGTCGGCCCCGCGGCCGGCTCCGGCGAGTGAGGTGAGCGGTGGCGACGCGGCGGGACGGCTGGTACGACCGTTCACGCTGACCGGTGGCAGAACCCGGCCCAGCCGCGCCGATTTCACCCTCATCACCACGGTGACCGCGGTCGACCCGGCGCCCGCGCGGGCGCCCCGGCCGCAGCCGGAGCAGGCCCGCATCCTGCGGCTGTGCGCGGAGCCGCTGGCGGTGGCGGAGGTCGCGGCCCTTGTCGACCTTCCGGTGAGCGTGGTAGTGATCATGCTCTGCGACCTGCTGGAGGCGGGCCTGATCACGGCCCGTCCGCCGCACCCGGTCTCCCGTACCAGCCCGGACATGGACCTGCTGCAGAAAGTGAGGGAGGGCCTTGGCCGGCTCTGACACCATCGCTCCGGCACCCGCGCCGCCCGAGACGGTCAAGATCCTGATCGCGGGGGGCTTCGGCGTCGGCAAGACCACCATGGTCGGTTCGGTGAGCGAGATCGCCCCGCTGCGCACCGAGGAACCGCTCACCGCGGCGAGCCTCGCCGTCGACGACCTCGACGGCATCGAGGAGAAACGGGCCACCACCGTGGCCCTGGACTTCGGCCGCATCACCATAGGCCAGGACCTGGTGCTGTACCTGTTCGGCACCCCGGGCCAGCAGCGCTTCTGGTTCATGTGGAACGACCTGGCGCTCGGCGCGCTCGGCGCGGTGGTCCTGATCGACGTACGCCGCCCGAAGTCCAGTTTCGCGGCCGTCGACTTCTTCGAACGCCGGGGCATCCCGTTCGTGGTGGGCGTGAACGGCTTCTACGGCGAGCACCCGTATCCGGCGGAGGCGGTCCGCGACGCGCTGGCACTCCCGGAGGACGTCCGGGTGCTGCTGTGCGACGCCCGCGAGCGCGACTCGTGCCGGAACGTACTGATCGCGCTGCTGGACCAGTTGATCGAGGCGGCCATCGAGGACGGCGGGGGCGGCAGGCTCACTCGTCCGCCCCGCTGAGCGGCTCGTCCGAGGGGCTGACGACCCGGGCCGTGAGGTCCGGGTCGCGCATGTCCCGGTCGAAGGGGAACATCGGCCGCCGGATGCGGTGATGACCGAGCCGGACCAGGTCCTGGTCGACCCCGCCGGGGGTGAGGGCCATCTTCCAGTCGGCGGCCATGGCGAAGAGTTCGGGTTCGAGATAGCCGATCTTCACGAGCACGAGGTCCGCGGAGCGCGGCTCCAACTCCAGGTCGGTGAAGTCGTGTTCGTGGTGGTACGGCTTCCGCAGCCGGGTCAGGACCACGTACACGCCGCCGACCCGCAGGACCACCTCGGTCTCGGCGTCCCGGTCGCCGTGCCGGACCGAGTGCACGACACCGGTGAGGGTCAGCGGGGGCGCGTGACGGTCGTCGACCTCAGCGCCGGCCGTGACGGTGACGGTGGCGCCGACTCCGGCTTTTACGGCCGCGTCCACCGCGGCCGGTCCGGGCAGTGACGCGTAGATGACCGTAGGGCCGTCCTGGTCCTTGAACTCGGGGCGTTCCAGGACCTGTTGGAGGCCCCAGGTGACATCGCCCGCGCCGCCGGCGGTCGGGTTGTCGCCGGTGTCGCTGATGAAGTACGGCCGGGCGGTGGAGGCGAGGGCCTCGTCGAGGCACTCGGTCAGGGTGCCGGTGGGCGCGACGAATGCGAAGTCGTGCCGGGCCTCCCAGAAGTTGCGCGCCAACTGCTCGGCGCCTGCGGTGACTTGTGGCGCGGACTGGCCGGTGACGACCACCGCGGCCCGGTTGCGGGGCTCGTCGGCCCAGGCGTAGCCGACCCAGATCGCCGCGTCGATGACCCCTTCTTTCGCTTCTACGTCCTCTACGGCCGCGTAGACGCTCTTCGCCGGTTCGATACGGGTGGAGGTCTGCTCGCCCGCGAGGAGTACGGGGACCGGGATCCACGCCTTGACCGGGCGGGGGGCGCCGCTCGCCAGGAGGTCGACGAGGTTGCGGGCGGCGCGTTCCTTGGTGTCCATGGCGTCCTCGTGCGGGGCCGTGCGGTAGCAGGTGATCAGGTCGGTGGCGTGGACCAGTTCTCGGGAGACGTTGCCGTGGAGGTCCATGGAGGTCGACACGAGGGTGTCCGGGCCGATGGTTTCCCTTATGCGGGTGAGGAGTTGGGCCTCGGCGTCGTCCAGGTCCTCCACTGTCATCGCGCCGTGGATGTCGTACCAGAGGCCGTCCAGGGGGCCCAACTCGCCGAGCCTGGCGATGAGTTCGTCGGAGAGGGCGGTGAAGGCGGCGGCCGTTACGGTGCCGCCGGGGAGGGCCTTGCCGACCAGGGCTCCGCGCCAGTCTGCGGCTTCTCTCAACGGTGTGTTGGGGGCGAGGAAGGGGTAGCGGGTGAGGACTTCGGGGCCGCGTTGGGGGTGGAAGGCGGGGGCTTCTGTGCGGGCCGGGGAGAAGGTCGAGGATTCGATTCCTAGGCCTGCGATGGCGATGACAGGACGAGAAGTAGGCAATGGGGGCTCCAGGTTGTGTGTCGGCTGCGGGTGCGTGGGGGCTGGTCGCGCAGTTCCCCGCGCCCCTAAAAGCACAAGTCAACGGGGCTTGTCCGTGACCGTCTGCAATGCCTGCGCCAGCGCCCGTTGCAGTGCGAACTGGCCTGCGCCCACCAGCCCCGCATCCGCTCCCAGGCTGGCGCGGTCGATCACCAGGTGTTCCGTCACCAACGGGTGGCAGCCTTCGTAGAGTTGGCTGCGGACCGCCGCGACGAAGGGCTCCAGGGTGGAGAGGATGCCGCCCAGATACACGGCGTCCGGGTTGAAGAAGTTGACGTTGGCGGCGAGGACTTGGCCGAGGTAGCGGCCGGCCTGGCGGACCGCTCGGGTCGCTTCGGGGTGGGAGTCGGTGGCGAGGCGTACGACGTCCTCCGTGGTCGTCACGTCGAGGCCGTGGCCGCGCAGGATGCGGACGAGGGCGGCGCCCGAGGCGACGGTTTCGAGGCAGCCGGTGTTGCCGCAGGAGCAGGGGATGTCGTGGGCGGCCTCGACGCGGACATGGGTGATCTCGCCCGCCGCGCCGGTGCCGCCGCGGTAGAGGCGGCCGTCGGCGATGACGCCGGCGCCGATCGCGGTGCCCGTCTTGACCATGATCGACTGACGGCGTTCGGCGGGCTGCACGGTGTGCTCGCCGACGGCCATGCAGTTGGCGTCGTTCTCGATGGCCGCCGGGACGCCGAACCGGTCCTCCAGCCAGGCCCGGACCGGGAACCGGTTCCAGCCGGGCATCCGGGACGGGAGGGTCACGACACCGCCCGCGATGTCGACCGGGCCCGGCAGCGAGAGGCCGACCCCGCGCAGCAGCTCCGGCCCGCGCCGCTCGGCGAGGCCCTGGAGGGTGTCGGCGAGGCCCGGCAGCGCCGCCTCGGGACCGTCCGCCGTGGGGAAGGGCACGGTCGATACGTCGGTGAGGCCGCCGCCGGGCAGGACGACGCCCACGTGCGCGTGCTTGCCGCCGAGTTCGGCCGCGACCGCGAAACCGTCGCTGCCGCCCAGCCGCAGCACCTTGCGCGGCCTGCCGCCGGTCGAGGAGCGCGTGCCGTGCTCGGCGACCAGGCCCAGGGACACCAGCTGGCCCACCGCCAGGGAGATCGTCGAGGGCGCGGCGCCGAGCAGTGCGGCGAGATCGGTGCGGGTGGCGGCCTGCCCGGAGGCGAGGAGTTCGAGGACGTGCTCGGCCAGTGAGGAGACGCCCGAGGTGCCCTTCCGGCGATGCGCACTTTTTTCAGGCATGAAGGAAGTTACTTCCGGATCGGCGATCGAAGCGACGAGCGTAAGTCACCCACATGCCCTGTGCGCTTTTTCCAGAACGGCAGTAACAGGCTTTTTACAGCGGCACGCCTGTTTCTTCGACCACAGGGGTCGTTGACTGTCCTCACTCCCGCCTCCGCCCCTCTTTTTCCGAGGAGAACCATGTCCCCTGTCCGCAAGAGACTCCTCGCCGGTGCCTCCCTGACCACGGCCTCGCTGCTGCTCGCGGGCTGTTCCGGGTCGAGCGGTACGTCGTCCTCCGGGTCGCGCGACGCCATCGACTACGCGCTGCCCGCGAACTTCACCCCGAACTGGATCCTGCCGATCGGCACCGCGGCGCACCTCAACACCAACAACATCTCCATCGCGAACGCGCTGTGGGAGCCGCTGATCGCCTATGACGGCTCGACCGGGGCCATGGGCTGGAACAAGAAGGGCTCGGTGGCGACCGCGGCGGACTTCGCGGCCGACAACAAGAGCGTCACGATCACCCTCGGCGACCGGCACTGGAGCGACGGGAAGCCGGTCACCTCCGCCGACGTGAAGTTCTGGTTCGACCTGATCAAGGCCAACAAGGCGCAGTGGGCGAGCTACAACCCGGGCAAGGCGCCGGACAACTGGACGTCCTTCAAGACGGTGGACACCCGCCACTTCACGATCACCTTCGACAAGGCCTACAACCCGCAGTGGATGCTGGCCAACGAGCTGGCCCTGATCAACCCGCTCCCCCAGCACGTGTGGGACAAGGCCGGGGACGCCAAGAAGGACTGGACGTACCTCAACAGCGCGGCGAAGAACATCAACGGGTACGCCACCGACGCCCTGTGGAAGACGGTCAGCGGCCCGTACACCGTGAAGTCCTTCTCCACGGCCGGCAAGGTCGTCCTGGCCGCCAACGCGAAGTACGACGGCGGTGAGAAGGCCGGTATCCCCACCGTGAACCTCCTCCCGTTCACGACGGCGGACGCGGAGAAGAACGCGCTGCGCTCGGGGAGCGTCGACTACGGCTACATCGAGGCGACGGACCTCGACCAGAAGGACAGCTTCACCGCGCAGGGTTACACCGTGAAGCCGTGGTCGGGCTGGGCGATCACCTACATGCCGTACAACTTCAACAACCCTTCCATGGGTGCCGTGTTCAAGCAGCTCTACGCCCGGCAGGCCGTGCAGCGGTCGATCGACCAGAGCAGTCTGGCGAAGGTCATCTTCAACGGCACGGCGGTGCCCGGGTACGGGCCGATTCCGCAGGCGCAGACCTCGTCGTTCCTGTCGGCCACGCAGAAGAGCGACCCGTATCCGTTCTCGACCTCGGCCGCCAAGTCGCTGCTCAGCAGCCATGGTTGGAGCGAGCAGGGCGGGGTCATGACCTGTACCAGCCCCGGTACCGGCGCCGCCCAGTGCGGTGCGGGGGTCGCCAAGGGGACGAAGTTCCAGATGCAGGTGCTGTCGCAGTCCGGTTCGACGGTGACGGACAACATGATGAGCGCGATCCAGTCCTCGCTCGCGAAGACCGGCATCAAGTTCTCCATCAAGACCGCGCCGGTCAACTCCGTGCTGTCGCAGACCCCGCAGTGCACGGCCTCGCAGTCGATCTGCAAGTGGCAGCTGTCCTACTTCGGTACGGCCGGCAGCTGGTACTTCCCGGCCTTCCCGACGGGTGACTCGCTCTTCCAGACGAAGGGCGGCGCGAACTTCGGCAACTACTCCAACGCCGACGTCGACAAGCTCATCTCCGCTTCCACGACGTCGAGTTCGACCCAGGCGGTCCAGGACTACAGCGCGGCCCTCGCGAAGGACCTGCCGGTGATCTGGCTGCCGGAGCCCGACTACCAGATCTCCGTCGTCAAGAACGGTCTCGGCGGCTTCTCGCAGGACCCGCTCGCCAACTTCCACCCGGCACAGTGGAAGTGGACCAGCTGAGGCATGGACACCCTCCTGTATCTGACCCGGCGGATCGCCCAGGCGCTGGTCGTCATCCTCATCGTGACGGTCGTGGTCTTCGGTCTGCTGCACGCGCTGCCCGGGGGTCCCGCACGCGGGATCCTCGGGCCGCAGGCCACGCCCCAGCAGATCACGCTCTTCAACCACGACCAGGGGCTCGACCGGCCGCTGCCCGTGCAGTACCTGTACTACCTGCGGCAGTTGCTGCACGGGGACCTCGGCACGTCGTACACCCTCAACGAGGCGGTGTCCCAGCTCATCGAGCAACGGCTGCCGAAGACACTGGTGTTGACCGTGCTGTCGGCGGTTGTGGGGCTGCTGCTCGCTCTTCCGCTGGGCATGTGGCAGGCCGTGCGGCGGAACAAGCCGGCCGACTATGTCATCACCACGTTGAGCTTCGTCGCGTACTCGACTCCCGTGTATTTCCTGGGACTTGTGCTGGTGATGGTCTTCACGCAGGTCGTGCGGTGGTTTCCTTCGCAGGCGCCGCAGGGGGACACGGTTGCTCAAGTCTTCGCGGATCCCGTGGCGTTGGTGCTGCCTGTGGTGACCGGGGCGGCCTCGATGGTCGCCGTGTTCAGTCGGTACATGCGGGCTGCGACCTTGGAGAACCTGTCCGAGGACTACGTCCGGACGGCTCGGGCGGGGGGTTCTCGGCAGCGGGCGATCCTCTTCAAGCATGTGTTCCGGAACTCGTTGACTCCGGTGATCGCGATGCTCGGGTACTACGTGCCGGTGCTGTTCGGGGGTGCGCTGGTTGTCGAGCAGCTCTTCAACTACCCCGGGATGGGGCTGTTGTTCTGGAGTGCGGCGCAGTCGTCCGACTATCCGGTGCTGCTGGGGTGTGTGTTGGTGATCTCTGTGGCGACTGTGGTGGGGACGCTGCTCGCCGATGTCGTTCAGCGGGTTGTGGATCCTCGCGTGAAAGGGGGCACAACGTGAGTGTTCAAAGTGCCGGTCGGTGGGGGCTGGTCGCGCAGTTCCCCGCGCCCCTAAAAGCGCGCTTCGCGCGCAATAAGCTCGCGGTCGCCGGACTCCTAGTGGTGGTCCTCTTCTTCCTGTTCTGTTTCGTGGGGCCTCTTCTCTACTCCACCGATCAGACCCATACCGATCTCTCTCAGGTCAACCTCGCGCCCAGCGGGGCCCATTGGCTCGGTACCGATGCCGTTGGGCACGACGAGTTGGGGCGGCTCATGTACGGCGGGAAGGTCTCGCTGCTCGTCGGGCTTGCCGCCGGGGTGCTCGCCACTGTCATCGGGACGCTCTGGGGGTCGATCGCGGGGTATGCCGGTGGGTGGGTCGACGCCGTCATGATGCGGGTCGTGGATGCCGGGATCGCGATCCCCGCGCTGTTCATCCTGCTGGTCGTGTCCGCCATCACCACGCCCGGCGTGCCGGGGCTGATCGTCATTCTGGGGCTGATGTCCTGGCTGGTGCCCTCGCGGCTCGTGCGGGCCGAGACGCTGACCCTGAAGCGGCGCGACTATGTGCTGACCCTGCGGGCCATCGGCGGTACCCACGGGCGGGCCATCGCCCGGCACATCCTGCCCAACTCGGTGTCGACGATCGTCGTCGCGGCCACCTTCCAGGTCGCCGACGCGATCCTGCTCGTCGCCTATGTGTCCTATCTGGGGCTGGGAGTCCAGCCGCCGGCGACCGACTGGGGCGGCATGCTCTCGGCCGGGCTGACGGCCGCCTACTCGGGACGCTGGTGGCTGATCGTGCCGCCGGGCCTCGCGATCATCCTCGTCGTGTGCGCGTTCAACGCGATCGGTGACGGACTGCGGGACGCCTTCGACGTAAAGGGACGCGGATGAACAACATCCTGGAGATGGAGAATCTGGGCGTCACCTTCGCCACGGAGAGCGGTGACGTGCCCGCCGTGCGCGGGGTTTCGTTGCGGGTCGCGCCCGGCGAGACGCTGGCCCTGGTGGGTGAGTCCGGGTCCGGGAAGTCGACCGTGGCGCTCGCCGCACTCGGGCTGCTGCCCGGCAACGCCCGTGCGTCCGGGGGTGTTTCGGTCGGCGGCACGGATGTGGTCGGCGCCGGTGAGGCCGAACTCTCGCGCCTGCGTGGGCGTACGGCCTCGATGGTGTTCCAGGAGCCTGCCACCGCTCTTGATCCGCTGACCCGAATCGGCAGGCAGATAGCGGAAGTTGTGCGGAATCATCGGGACGTGTCGCGGCCGGAGGCGGCTGCCGAGGCCGTCGCGTTGTTGCGCAGGGTCGGTATTCCCGATCCCGAACGGCGGGCCTCCGCGTTTCCGTTCCAGTTGTCGGGCGGACAGCGACAGCGGGTTGTCATCGCGATGGCCATCGCCAACTCGCCCGGGCTGCTTGTCGCGGACGAGCCGACCACCGCGCTGGATGTGACCGTGCAGGCCGAGATCCTCGATCTGCTGCGGGCGTTGGCCGTCGGCTCGGGGACGGGCGTGCTGCTGGTCACGCACAACATGGGGGTCGTCGCCGACTTCGCCGACCGGGTCGCCGTGATGCTGGAGGGGGAGATCGTGGAGACGGGGGCGGTGGAGGACGTGCTGTTGCGGCCCACTCATGAGTACACGCGGAAGCTGTTGGCGGCCGTGCCCCGGCTGGCCGTGAGTGAGCCGGTGGGTGCCGTACAGCGAAAGAGCGAGGGGGCGCCCGTCGTCGAACTCCGGGGTGTGGGTGTGCGGTTCGGGCGGGGGCCGCGTGCCGTGCGGGCGCTGGACGACGTGTCGCTGACCGTGCGGGCCGGGGAGACCGTGGGGCTCGTCGGTGAGTCCGGGTCCGGGAAGTCGACCGCCGCGCGGGTGGCCCTGGGGTTGGTGGCGCCGGAGTCCGGGGACGTCTCGCTCTTCGGGACCGATCTGCGCAGGGCGCGGGGGCGGGCGCGGCGGGCCCTGCTGGCCGGGGTCGGTGTGGTGCTGCAGGATCCGGTGGCCTCGCTGGACGCGCGGATGAGTGTCGCGGAGTGTGTGGCCGAGCCGTTGCGGGTGCACCGGCGTGGCATGGGTGCCGCCGAGCGGCGCGAGCGGGTCGCCGAGGTGCTCGAACTGGTGCGGCTGCCCAGGGAGTTGGCGCGGCGTGGGCCGCGTGAGCTGTCCGGTGGGCAGCGGCAGCGCGTGAGTCTTGCCCGGGCCCTCGTGCTCGCACCCCGACTGCTGGTCGCGGACGAACCCACGAGCGCGCTGGACGTGAGTGTGCAGCGGACCGTGCTGGAGGTGATCGCCGAGTTGCAGGCGGAGCTCGGGTTCGCGTGTCTCTTCGTGTCGCACGACCTGGCCGTGGTGCAGCGGTTCGCGGGGCGGGTTGTCGTGATGCGGGGCGGGCGGGTCGAGGAACAGGGGGCGACCATGAGCACCTTGCTGCATCCGGAGAGCGCGTACACGCGTCGGCTCATCGCCGCCGTGCCCGTGCCCGATCCGGTGGTCCAACGGGAGCGCAGAGAACGCCGGGTGGCGTCGGGGACGGAGGCCGGCGCGTGAGCGAGGCTCACCAGGTGATCGCCGGTGTCGACATCGGCGGGACCACCACTCAGGTCGTGCTGTGCACGGACCGGCTCGATGTGCTGGACCGGGTGGAGGTGCCGACCCCGGCGAGCGAGGGCGGGGCCGCGATGCTCGGCGCCGCGCTCTCCGCGCTGCGGCTGCTGCTGGGCCGTACGCCCGCCCGGTTGCTCGGGGTCGGGGTCGGCGCGGCCGGGCTCGTGGACGTACGGGCCGGGCGGATCCTCGTGGCGAGCGACTCGTTCCGCGACTGGGCCGGGTTCGAGGTGACGGCCGCTGTCGAACGGGCCCTGGATGTACCGGCGTTCCTCGACAACGACGTCAACGCGTTTCTGCGCGGGGAGGTCGCGAAGGGAGCCGTCGTGGGTGAGGAGAACGTGCTCGCGATGACGCTCGGCACCGGGGTGGGTGGCGCGCTGTGGCTGAATGGCGCCCTGTACGACGGGCCGCGCGGGGCGGCCGGCGAGATCGGTCATGTGCCGGGGTTCGGCGAGCTGCCGTGCACGTGTGGCGGGCGGGGGCATCTGGAGACGCTGGCGTCGGGGCGGTCGATCGCGGCGCGGTACCGGGAGCGGACCGGTGTGGACCGTACCGCCCGCGAGGTCTCCGGGGCGGCCCTCGGCGGCGACCCGGACGCGCTCGCCGTGTACCGGGACGCGGGCCGTGGTGTGGCCCGTGCGCTGCTGATCACGGCGGGGCTGCTGGATGTCACGACGTGTGTGATCGGCGGGGGTGTCAGCCGCTCGTGGGAGCTGGTCGGGGCGGCCGTACGGGAGACGCTGGCGCTGGAGCCGCCGGTGAGCGGGCATCCGGTGCGGGTGCTGCCGGCCCGGCTGGGCGGTGACGCGGTGGCGGTCGGGGCGGCGGCCCGGGCGCGGACGGAACTGCTGATCCACACAGGGGGCTCGTAGCGGACACCTACGTGAACGACGAGAACCGGCCAAGCACGACCGTGTGATTGACGCGCACGCGCCCCATCTCTACCTTCTGATCGACTTACCGAACCCCGTTCGGGATATCGAACTCCTTTTAGAACGATGGGCCGCTCGCACCCCACTCGCACCCTGGAGAACACATGGCCGTCCCCCCTCTCCCCCACCCCTCCCGCCGCCTGTTCCTCGGCATGGCCGCGACCCTCCCCCTCGCGGCCACCGGCGCACTGACCCTCGGCGCCGGCAGCGCGGCGGCGGCGACCAACTCGGCTTATGTCATGTGCTACTTCACCGAGTCGCCGACGTTCCTGGGCGCCAACTACGGCCTGCACCTGGCCGTCAGCCTCGACGGCCTGCAGTGGACCCCGCTGAACCAGAACGCCCCCGTCGCCACCCCGACCGCGGGCTCCCTCGGCCTGCGCGACCCCTTCATCCTGCGCAAGCAGGACGGCACGTTCGTGGTCCTCGCGACGGACCTCAACGGCACCGACTGGTCGTACGTCAGCCAGTACATCCACGTCTGGGACTCCACCGATCTGCGCACCTTCACCGGCTACCGGCGGATGAAGGTGCACGACCTGGACACCCACGCCTGGGCGCCGGAGTCGTACTGGGACGCGGGGCGCGGGCAGTACGGGGTGATCTACTCGGCCGTCAACGACAGCGGCCACAACGTCATCATGGTCAACTACACGAGCGACTTCGTGACCGCCGGGGATCCGCAGGTGTTCTTCGACCCCGGTTACGACGTCATCGACGGCGATCTCGCCGTGGGCGTGAACGGGGTCAACTACCTCTACTTCAAGAAGAATTCGACGCTGGTCGGCGCCAAGTCCACGTCACTGGACCCGGGCAGCTTCACCGAGTTCAGCACGGCGGTCTCGCACAACGGCACCGAGGCCCCGACCCTGGTCAAGTCCCTTGCCTCCAGCTCCACTTGGTACCTGTGGGGAGACACCTGGGACCCCAACGGTGTCTTCTACGCCTGGCAGACCAACAGCCTCGCCGCCGGCACCTGGACGGCCGTCGACCAGAAGCTCTACACGCAGCCGCTCAACTCCAAGCACTGCGGCATCCAGCCGATCACCGCCACCGAGTACAACAACCTCGTGGCGAAGTGGGGCACGCCCGCCTGGAACCGGCTCAAGTCCTACAACTACCCGGCGCGTTACGTCCGGCACTCCAACTTCGTCGGGCGGATCGACGAGTACGCCTTCGACCCGTACACCGACTCGCAGTGGACGCTGGTGCCGGGGCTCGCGGACAGCGCGGGAGTGTCCTTCCAGTCGGTCAACTACCCGACCCGGTATCTGCGGCACTACAACTACGCGCTCCAACTCGACGTGAACGACGGCACGTCGACGTTCGCCGGGGACGCCACGTTCTACCGGACGGCCGGCCTCGCGGACTCCGGTTGGGCGTCGTTCCGGTCGTACAACAACCCGACCCGCTACATCCGGCACTCCAACTACGTGCTGCGCATCGACCCGATCTCGACCGCCACGGACCAGCAGGACGCGACCTTCTACGTCGGTTACTGAACCGCCGAGCACGGCGACGCGGGTGCCTCCCGGAGAACGGAGGCACCCGCGTCGGCGGCGGAACGGGTCAGCTCAGGCCGGCCGTCTTCAGCCAGGCCTTCGCGACGTCCAGCGGGTCCTTGTTCTGCGACCCGACCTGGGTGTCGAGGTCCAGCAGGGTCGCCGTGTCGAGCTTCGCGGAGACCGCGTTGAGGGCGGCGACACCGGCGGCGGAGAGGCCGCTCTTGTAGACCAGGGGCTGCACGTTCTCGAAGCCGAAGAGGCGCTTCGGGTCCTGGAGCGTGACGTGCTTCTCCTTGGTGATGGTCGGGTCCGTGCTGAAGAGGTCCGCCGCCTGCACGGTGTTCTTCTTCAGCGCGGCGGCCGTCAGCGGGCCGCCCGCGTCCAGCGCCTTGAAGGACTTGAACTCCAGGCCGTAGACGGACTTCAGGCCCACCAGGCCCTGCTGCCGGGTCTGGAACTCCGGCGAGGCGCCGATGACCAGGTCCTTGGCGATGGACTTGAGGTCGCCGATGCTGGACTCGGACGTGAGGTTGTACTTCTTCGCGGTCTCCGCGTTGAGGGTGACCGTGTCCTTGTCCTCCGCGGCGGCCGGGTCCAGCAGCGTCAGCTTGGAGTCCAGCTTGGCGTTGATCGCGGCCGTGGTCGCGGCGAGGGTCGCCGGGGCGGCCTTCGGGTCGAGGTAGGCCAGCAGGGCGCCGTTGTACTCGGGCAGCACCGTGATGGAGCCGTTCTTGAGCAGGCCGTACGTCGTCTCGCGACTGCCGATGTTCGGCTTGTAAGTGACCTTGACGCCCTTGGCCTTGAGGGCCTCGCCGTAGATGTCGGCGATCAGGATGCTCTCGGCGAAGTTGTTCGAGCCGACGACGACCGTGTCGCCACTGGCCTTGCCGTCCGAGAGGGGGTTGTCGGACTTGCTGTCGGAGGACGATCCACATCCCGTGACAAGCGCAGCCGTAGCGGCGAGGGCGATGGCCGCCGCGCCGGGGTACCTAGTGCTGGACCAGCTGTTCTTCGCTTTAGAAGTCACAATTCCCGTTCCGGGGTTGGATGTTGACACAGGCGTGCAGGCATGGCTGTGGCGTCCACGCGCGGGGCGTGAATGCCGCACTCCGCTGATCCAATCCAGCCGGTTCTTGGTCAGTCAAGAGAACTCTGGTCACCGATTGGCCTCAATGAGTGCCCAGTTGTGAAGGGAACGTAAACGGACCGGTCGCGAACACGGGCGCTTTGTGATTGATTCTTGACGTAGGGCGACGCACTTGATCGTTCAAAGAGACGGTAGTCTCCCCGGAGTTGGCGTCGGTCACAGCGGTGTGCGGGGGCCGCTTCGATCAAAAACAGTCACGTGTGTCGCTGCGCGTACCGTGACAACACCCCACGAAGGAGGCCTGGTGTCCATACGGGGCTTCGCAGACCGTTGGCCCTTCAGGCGCAAGCTCAATCTGCTCGTCGGCGTACCGCTCGCGGTGGTCGCGGTGCTGCTGACGTATCTCATCACCGATGAGATCGGGCAGTCGACGGACGCGAGCGACGCGGCCCAACTGGTGCGGGACAGCGGCCAGGTCGCCGAGCTGGTGAACCTCGTGGAGGCGGAGCACCAGCAGGCCATCCTGCTCTCCGTCCGCTTCGAGGCCACCAAGGACGGCGGCACCCCCTCGCAGAGCGCCTACCGCAAGTCCCAGCAGGCCGTGGACCAGCAGGTCGAGAAGGTGCGCGACACCTTCGGTGACCGGCTGCCGGCCGGCGAGGCCCAGGCGCTCAGGGAGATCAACGGCCTGCAGACACTGCGCAACACGGTCGCCCAGAGCTATCTGCCCGCCGACAACATCGACCCCGCGTACACCAGCGCCTCGGACGGTCTGATCGACGGGCTCGACCTGGAGCACAACGCGAACCTCGCCACCACCTTCACCGGCAACCTGCTGGACTCCGTGCTGCGGGCCGATGCCGCCCACAGCTCGTTCGAGACCAGCGTGTTCTCGGCGACGACCGGTGACAGCAACGCGCTCATCGAGTTCACCAACGCCGTCGGCTCCTACGACCTGTACACCTACCAGGCCTCCCGCTTCGCCCGGTTCGCCACCGAGGAGCAGGCCGACGAGCTGTCCGGCATCGAGCACACCACCCCGCAGCGGGAGATCGCCGAGGCCTACGCCGAGCTGCAGATCGACCCCAGCGGGCTGCAGGCCGAGTCGCCCGGCGCGGTCCGCAAGGCGTTCGCGGACGCCATGAGCGACTACCCCGCCTACCCGAAGCAGGCCGAGGCCCGGCTGAAGATCACCAACTCGCTGATCGGCCAGATCGCCACCCGCGCCGACGACGCGTCGAGTTCCGCCTCCTGGCGCGCCGGGATCCTGCTGAACCTCTCGGCGCTCGGCTTCGTCCTGTGGCTCTTCTTCGTGGTGATCGTGCGCCGCTCGGTGGTCCGCCCGGTGCAGGCCCTGACCGGTGCCGCCAAGCAGGTCGCCGAGGTCGCCGGCCGGGAACTGGCCCGCGTGGCCGACGACGACGCCGAGGACGACGGCCCGCCGATGCTGCGGGACATGCCGGTCACCGCGAAGGACGAGATCGGCGACCTCGCCGAGGCCTTCAACCATGTGCAGACCACTGCCGCCGCGCTGCTGGCCCGCCAGGTCGTCAGCCGCCGCAACGTCGCCGAGATGTTCGGCAACGTCGGCCGCCGCGTCAGCAACCTGACGACCCGTCAACTCGCCCTGATCGACGCGGTGGAGCGCGGCGAGACCGACCCGGCGCTCCTCGAACGCCTCTACTCCATCGACCACATCGCCGTACGCCTGCGCCGCAACGCGGACAGTCTGATGCTGCTCGCCGGCATCCGCGAGACCGTCCTCGACGGTGGACCCACCGAACTCACCAACGTCGTACGGGCCGCGCTCGGCCAGATCGAGGGCTTCCAGCGGGTGGGCCTGCGGGCCGACACCGAGATCATGGTGGAGCCCGACATCATCGGCGACCTGACGCTGATGGTGGCCGAACTCCTGGAGAACGCGGTCTCGTTCTCCCCCGCGGGCAGCCCCGTCGAGGTGGTCGTCCGCACCGACGGCGACGACGCGCTGATCGTCGTGGCCGACCACGGTCTCGGGATGAGCGCCGACCGCATCGCCGAGGAGAACGCCCGGCTGATCCGCCGTGAGCGCCTCGACCTGGTGCCGACGAAGGTGCTCGGTCTATTCGTGGTCGGTACGCTGGCCCGCCGCTGGGACATCGACGTCACCCTGGCTCGTACCCCGGGCGGCGGTGTGACGGCCGAGGTGACCATCCCGGCGACGCTGCTGCTGCGTATGAGCGCGCTGTCCTCCGGCGGTTCGGCGGAAGGACACGCGGGGCCCGACAAGGCGCTCGCGCCCGCCGGGTCGGGGCTCGACTCCGGTGAGGAGCAACGCCGTCCGGCTCCCTCCTGGGCCGCCTCGGACTCCGGACCGCGCCCGTCGATCACCCTGAGCAGACCCGAGCCGGCCGTGTCCGAGCACATGCGCGCCGAGGACGAGCCCGCCCCGCTCCCGCGCCGGGTCTCCCGGTACGAGACGGTGACGGCCGCCGCGGCTCCCCCGCCCGTCACCCACCACGCCCCGGCGGACGACTCCGCCGCCCTCGACACCGCCCCCGGGGGCTCCCGCCCCCTGCGCCGGCGGGTCAAGGGCGCCACCCTTCGTACGGGCGCCGACGACGCCGCCCAGCAAGCCGCCAGGCAGGCCCCCCGGCCCGCCGACGCGGATGCCGTCCGCTCAGCCCTCGAAGAGTTCGAGGCAGCCGTGGAGCAGGCCAACCGGGACAGCGACACCCTCTCGGGCCTGCGCCTCACGGACGCGCACCACCCGCACGACCGGAACAATCTCCCGAAAGGAGCGGAGCAGTGAGTACGTCGACAGGTGAAACTCCCAGGGGAGGCACCACGCCGGCCGAACTGCAGGCAGCAGCGGCCGATTTCAACTGGCTGCTCAACCGTTTCGCGACGGAGACCGCGGGTGTCGTCGACGCCATCGCGGTGTCCTCCGACGGTCTGCTGATCGCCGTGGCGGAACTGCGCGAGCACGCCCACTCGGAGCGGCTCGGGGCCATCGTCTCCGGCATCACCAGCCTGGCCGCGGGCGCCTCCGGCAACTACGGTCTCGGCGGCCTGAACAAGGTCATCATCGACCTGGAGGGCGGCCACGTCCTCGTCTCCGCGATCGGCAGCGGCGCAGTCCTCGGCGTCGTCACCGACAAGGAGGCCAAGCTCGGCAACATCGCCTACGAGATGACGCTGTTCGCCAACCGTGCCGGTTCCGCGCTCAACCCGCAGCTGGTGCTCCAGCTGAAGAACAGCGTCGGCGCCGCTTCGGCTCGGTGACCGGTCCCCGACCGGTCGAGAGAGGAACAGCCACACATGCCCGACGGCCGCACTCCGAGCGGTGCCGGCGCGGACGGGGACACGCCCCCGGGTCGCGATCCGGTGCGCGCCCCCTCCGCCGTACGGCCGTTCCTGGTGACCGCCGGCCGGGTGGCGGGCGCGGGCGCGGCCGACTCCGGACGGCCGATCCCCGTCGAGACCCAGGTGGTGGCCACGGCCGCCGGGCTCGACATGCTCGACCGGCTCTCCTTCGAGCAGCACGACATCGTCGCCGCCTGCCGGCAGCCGCAGTCCCTCGCCGAGATCGCGGCCCGGCTGCGGCTGCACCTGAACGTGGTGCGGGTCCTCGCCGAGGACCTGCGGGCCGCCGGACAGCTGACGGTGCATGTGCCGAACACCGACATCACCCATGACGCAACCGTCCTGCGAAGGGTCATCGATGGCCTCCGCGCCATCCCCAACTCCCGGGGAGTACTCCGTGACACCGACTGAACCGGTCGCCCGCGGTGCGGCTGCGCAGACCGTCGTACGACCGCCGCTCCCGGTGAAGATGGTCGTCGCGGGCGGCTTCGGCGTGGGCAAGACCACCACCGTGGGCGCGATCTCCGAGATCGAGCCGCTGACCACCGAGGCCGCGATCACCGAGGTCGCGGCGGGCGTGGACGACCTGTCCCACACCCCGCGCAAGACCACGACCACGGTGGCGATGGACTTCGGCTGCATCACCATCGACCCGACCCTGAAGCTGTATCTGTTCGGTACGCCCGGGCAGGACCGGTTCGGCTTCATGTGGGACGACATCGTGGAGGGCGCGGTCGGCGGTCTCGTCATCGTCGACACCCGCCGCCTCGACGACTGCTACGCGGCCGTCGACTACTTCGAGCACAAGCAGATCCCGTTCGCTGTCGCCCTGAACGCCTTCGACGGGAAGATCGAGCACTCCCTCGACGAGGTCCGCTGGGCGCTCGACGTCAACGAACGCGTCCCGGTGATCGCCTTCGACGCGCGGGAGCGCGGCTCGGTGCGGGACGCGCTGCTGGTCGTCCTGGAGCTGGCGCTGGCGCGCACCCAGGGCTGACGAACACAGAAGAAGGGGGGAGGGCCTGAGCCCTCCCCCCTTCTCTCTGCGCTCAGTTGCTCCGGCGCACCCCCGGCGACACCGCGAGCCGTGCGATGCCCCAGAAGACCCCCAGTGTCACCAGGGCCATCCCGGCGACCAGGGTGGCGCCGCCGACGACCTTCTCGTAGTTCTTCTGGTAGAGGCCGTCGATGATGTAGCGGCCGAGGCCGCCGAGGCTGACGTAGGCCGCGATGGTGGCCGTGGAGACGATCTGGATGGCGGCCGAGCGCAGGCCGCTGAGGATCAGCGGGAGCGCGACCGGCAGTTCCACCTGGAAGAGGATGTTCGTCTCGTTCATGCCCATGCCGCGGGCCGCGTCGACCGGGGACGGGTCGACGGAGCGCATCGCCTCGTACGTGGTCACCAGGATCGGCGGTACGGCGAGGACGACCAGCGGGATCATCACCGGGACCAGACCGAAGCCGATCAGCACGAACATCAGCACCAGCAGGCCGAAGCTGGGCAGCGCGCGGGCGGCGGTGGCGATCAGCGAGAGGGCGTTGCCGCCGCGTCCGGTGTGCCCCGTGAGCAGACCGACGGGGAGGCCGATGGCGGCGGCGATGGCCAGCGCGATCAGCGAGTACTGGACGTGCTCGCGCAGCCGGGTGGGGATGCCGTCGTAGCCGTGCCAGTGGGTGCTGTCGCTGAAGAACAGGTTGATGTAGTGGAGTACGTTCACCGGGCTGCGTCCTCCGTTGCGGGTTCGGCCGGTGCGGGCCGGGCCTTGCGGGTGCCGCGCGGCATCCAGGGCGTGAGGAGCAGGCGTACTACGACCAGGACGGCGTCGACGACGATGGCGAGGACGGCGGTGGTGATCACGGAGAGCCAGATCAGCCGCGGCTGGTGGTAGATCTGGCCGTCGTTGAGCAGGTTGCCCAGCGCGCCCTGGTTGCCGATCAGCATGCCGACGCTGACGAGGGAGATGCTGGACACGGTCGCCACCCGCAGGCCGGCGATGATCGCGGGCACGGCGATCGGCAACTGGACCTGGAGGTACCGGCGCACGGGCCCGAGGCCCATCGCGGTCGCCGCGTCCAGGGTCTCCTGCGGTACCGAGCGGACGCCGTCGACGATCGCCGGGACGAACACCACCAGGCTGTAGACGCCGAGCGGGATCATCACGGTGGTCTCGGTCTGGCCGGTGTAGTCGATGAGGACGACGAAGAAGGCCAGCGAGGGGATCGCGTAGAGCACGGTCGTCACCCACAGCACCGGCGGGTACAACCAGCGCAGCCGCACGCAGAGTTGGGCGATGGGCAGCGCGACCACCAGGCCGACGAGGACCGGGATCACAGCCTCGCGCAGATGCAGCCCGATCAGACCGAAGTAGCTGTTCTGGAGGTCGCTGGGGATGCGGAACCAGTCGTTCATCCGAGGACCTTCGTGTCCGGCCGCACGGCCGCGTGCGCGCTGCGGATCGCCTCGCCCACGGCCTGCTGCGACACGACGCCCACGACCCGGCCGGTGTCGTCCACGCCGACCGCCCAGCCGGTGGGCGACAGCACGGAGCCGTCGAGCGCGGCGCGCAGCGAGTCCTTGCCGGCGGCGAACGGGCGGCCGTACGCGAGGAGCTGAGCCGTGTCGATGCTTCCGGCGGTGAGCGCGCCGGGCTCGCTCCAGCCGAGCGGCCGGCCGTCCAGGTCGGTGACGAGGAGGTACGGCACACCGGGCGTGGTGCGTTCGGCGATCTGCTCGGCGGTGGAGTCGACGGCGACGATCGGGGAGGTCTTGAGGTCGAGGCCCGCGGAGGAGAAGAAGGACAGGCGGCGGATGCCGCGGTCGGCGCCGAGGAAGTCCTCGACGAAGGCGTCCGCCGGGTCGGACAACAGCTCGGCGGGCGGCGCGAACTGGGCCAGCTTGCCGCCGGTGCGCAGCACCGCGACCATCGTGCCGAGCTTGATCGCCTCGTCGATGTCATGGGTGACGAAGACGATCGTCTTGCCCAACTCCTCCTGGAGACGCAGGAGTTCGTCCTGGAGGCCCTTGCGGACCACGGGGTCGACGGCCGAGAACGGCTCGTCCATCAGCAGCACCGGCGGGTCCGCGGCCAGGGCGCGGGCGACGCCGACGCGCTGCTGCTGGCCGCCGGAGAGCTGGTACGGGTACCGCCTGGCGAGCGAGCCGTCGAGCCCCACCCGCTCCATGAGTTCGGTGGCCCGCGCCCTGGCCTTCTCCTTGCCCCAGCCGAGCATGCGGGGCACGGTGGCGATGTTGTCGACGATCGTGCGGTGCTGGAAGAGCCCGGCGTTCTGGATGACGTAACCCATGGACCGGCGCAGGGTGTTGACCGGCTGCTTGGTGATGTCCGCGCCGTCCAGGGAGATCGTGCCCTCGCTGAGGTCGACCATCCGGTTGATCATGCGCAGGGTCGTCGTCTTGCCACAGCCCGAAGGGCCGACGAGGACGGTGATCGAGCGGTCCGGTATGTCCAAGGACAACCGGTCGACCGCCACCGTGCCGTCCGGGTACCGCTTGGTGACTGAATCTATCCGTATCAAAGCGCCGAATACCCTTCGGATGTGGCAGAAACTGCCCGTTCCTGGCCGCTGTCTCCGGCCGTCGAGGGGAGAGTCTAGACGGCTTGTGTTGCGGGAACTTGGCGGGCACCTGAGGGGTTTTGGGTGCCGCTTCCTGGGGGTTCGTCGCGGATCGACTGTGCCCTTCCTGTGAGTCCGCTGATTCTCATCGACCGTTCAGCGAAGGCACAGCAACGCCCTAGACAGCGCCCGGATCGTCACCGTCATGAACGAACAGAACGCGGGAGGCGCCCGGCAGCGGTCGGTCGAGATCGTGGTGCCGGTCTACAACGAGGCGCACGTCCTCGCCGGCAGTGTCGGCCGTCTCCACGCATACCTCGAATCGTCCTTCCCGTTCCCGTTCACGATCACCGTGGCGGACAACGCGAGCACCGACGCCACCTGGCAGGCGGCGCTCGACCTCACCGAGCGGCTGCCGCACGTGCACGCCGTGCACCTCGACGCCAAGGGCCGGGGCCGCGCGCTCAAGCACGTGTGGAGCCGCTCCGAGGCGGACGTGGTCGCGTACATGGACGTCGACCTGTCCACCGGCCTCGAAGGCTTCCTCCCCCTGGTCGCCCCGCTCCTGTCCGGCCACAGCGACGTGGCGATCGGCAGCCGGCTGCACCGGCAGTCGGCCGTACAGCGCGGCGCGAAGCGGGAGTTCATCTCCCGCTCCTACAACCTCCTCCTCAAGGCAGGCCTCGCGGCCCGCTTCTCGGACGCGCAGTGCGGCTTCAAGGCCGTGCGCACCGAGGTGTTCCGGGCGCTCGCCCCGCACATCGAGGACACCGCCTGGTTCTTCGACACCGAACTCCTCGTCCTCGCCCAGCGCAACAAGCTCCGTATCCACGAGGTCCCGGTCGACTGGATCGACGACCCCGACAGCCGCGTCGACATCGTCCGCACCGCCCTCGACGACCTCAAGGGCATGCGCCGCATGTTCAAGCAGACGCTCACCGGCCGCGCCCGCATCGCCGCCGTACCCCACCGCACCCGCACCACCACCCCTGTCCTGCCCGCTGGGGCGCCCGCCACTTCCGCGGAACACCTGGAGTACGCGTCATGACGACCCTCGCCCCGCCCCCCGGTCAGGAGAGCACCCGCCGCTCGCACCGGGCCGGCCCGCCCGCCGACGGCGGCCTCAACTCCCGTGCCAGAAGGCTCTTCACGGGCCCGGAGGACGACCCGCGCTGGGCCCGCCCGGCCCTCTGGGCGATCCTCCTGCTGGCCACCGCGCTCTATGCCTGGAATCTGACCTCGATCACCGGAAACACCTTCTACGACGCGGCCGTCTACAGCGGCACCAAGAGCTGGAAGGCGTTCTTCTTCGGCGCGCTGGACTCCGGCAGCTTCATCACGGTCGACAAACCACCGTTCGCCCTCTGGGTGATGGGCCTCTCCGCCCGCGTATTCGGTTACGGCACCTGGCAGTTGATGCTTCCGATGGTCGCGGCCGGCACCGGCTCGGTGGCCATCCTGTACCGCAGCGTCAAGCGGGACTTCGGCGCGATCGCGGGCACCATCTCGGCGCTCGTCCTCGCCCTCACCCCGATCACGGTCGCCATCACCCGTGACACCAACCCGGACCCGATCCTCGTCCTGCTGATGATGCTCGGCGCGGTGGCCCTCCTGAAGGCCGTCCGCAACGGCAAGTTGATGCCGCTGGTCTGGTCGGCCGTCGCGATCGGCTTCGCGTTCAACACCAAGATGATGCAGGCGTACGTCGTCCTGCCCGCCTTCTTCCTCGTCTACCTCTGGGCCACGAACGTCTCCCTCGGCAAGCGCATCCGCAACCTCGCCGTCGCCACCGTCGCGCTGGTCGTCTCCAGCGCCTGGTGGATGGTGATCGTCGACCTGATCCCGGCCTCCTCCCGCCCCTACATCGGCGGCTCCACCGACAACACGGTGTGGGACCTGGTCATCGGTTACAACGGCTTCGGCCGGATCTTCGGCGCCAGCTCCTCCGTCGGCTCGCAGGGCAACGGGGCCTCGTTCGGCGGCAGTTCGGGCCTGTACCGGATGTTCAACGAGATCATGGGCGGCCAGATCTCCTGGCTGATCCCCTTCGCGGCGATCGCGCTCGTCGCCGGTCTGGTGCTGCGCGGACGCGCTCCCCGCACCGACGCCAAGCGGGCTGCGCTCATGCTCTGGGGCGGCTGGTTCGTCCTCCACTTCCTGACCTTCTCGCTGGCCGAGGGCACCTTCCACCCGTACTACGTCACCGCCATGGCGCCCGGTATCGCGGCCCTGGCCGGTGCGGGCGGGGTGCTCCTGTACCGCGCCTTCCGTGAGGGCGCCGTGGCCAAGTGGGCCTGGGTGCTGCCGGTCGCGATCGCGGCCAGCACGGTCTGGGCGGTCGTCCTGCTCCAGCGGGTCTCCGGCTCCGGCACGGTGTACACGGTCGCGGAGATCGTGGTCGCGGTCGCGGGCATCGCCTCCGTACTCGGCCTGCTGGTCGGCCGGTTCACCCGGCGCCACCGTCTGATGGGCTTCGCGGCCCTCGCGGCGATCGTCGCCCTCCTCGCCGGTCCCGCGGCCTACTCGGTCTCGGCGGCGACCTCCTCGACCAACGGCACCAACCCGACGGCCGGTCCGAGCACCGGTGGCGGCATGGGCGGCGGTGGCGGCGGCATGGGCGGCGCGCCGAGCGGCACCAAGTCCGGTACGAAGCCCAGCGGTTCGGCCCCCTCGGGTACGAAGCCCAGTGGTTCGGCCCCGTCCGGCACCATGCCCTCGGGCAGCGGCTCGACGTCCTCGTCCTCCTCCGACTCCGGTACGCAGTCCACCGGTGGCGGCGGCATGGGCGGCGGCACGCAGGTCTCGTCCGCGATGATCACGTACCTCAAGAAGCACCAGGACGGGGCGACTTGGCTGCTGGCGGTGTCCACCGACCAGACGGCTTCCTCGATCATCCTGGAGTCGGGACAGCCCGTGATCTCCATGGGCGGCTGGTCCGGCAGCGACAACGCGATGACCCTCGCGAAGCTCAAGTCCCTGGTGAAGTCGGGCGAGTTGCACTACATCATGGTCAGCAGCGACGGCGGCCAGGGCACCAACTCGGAGATCGCGACCTGGGTCAAGGCACACGGCACGGCGGTCTCCGCCTACAGCGGCCTGTACCGCCTGGACGCCTCCGACGTCAGCTGATCCACTCCCCCGAACCACATTTCCCGACAGGAAGGGCCGCCGGTAACCCCGGCGGCCCTTCCGCTTGTCGTGGGTACTTCGGTCGTATCCCTACGCCGCCACCGTCGCGACCGGGAATCCCGGTGTACGGCGGACCCGGCGCTCCGCGTCCACCGCGAAGACCTCGCAGCCGGGCCGGGCGGCGGCCCAGTCGACGCCCTCCGGGCCCATGGCGAAGGCCGCGGTGGCCGTGGCGTCCGCCTCCGTCAGCGACGCGGCGACGACGGAGATGCTGAGCAGCCCGGTCGCCGGGCGGCCGGTGCGACCGTCGACGATGTGGTCGCCGCGTTCGTAGCGCGCGGAGGTCGCCACCGCCCCGCCGGTCAACTCCAGGACCGTGCACAGCTGGTCGGCGTGCTCGGGGTGCCGTACACCCACTCGCCACGGTCCGCCTGCCACGACCACGTCTCCACCGGCGTTGAGGATGAAGCGCCGGGCGCCGGCGGCGGTGAGCAGTTCGGCCGCCCGCTGCACCGACCAGCCCTTGACGACCGCGCAGGGGTCGAGGGGCCGGCCGGGCAGCCGGACGTCGAAGGCACCGCCGGTGGCGAGCCGGTACTGCTCGCAGAGGCCGAGGACCTCGGTCAAGTCCGCACTGAGGTCCGGGAGTCGGAGTTCGCCCCGGTCGTAGCGGCAGACCTCGCTGTCCGGGCGGAACGGGCTGAAGCGGGCGTCGACCTCGCGCAGCCAGGCGAACAGCGCGTCCGCCGTCTCGTCCATGCGGGGACCGCCGCCCTCGTCGTCGATCCGCAACGACACCGGGAACCCCATCACATGCTCAACGCGGTTCATCTCAGGCGCCCTTGGCGTCGATGGCGGCCTGGAGCGACTGGACGTAGGCGTCGCTGGTGATCGTGGCGCCGGAGACCGTGTCGATCTTCGAGCTCTGCGCCTTGAGGGTCTCCTCGATCAGCACCGGGACGGCCGCGGTGGTCTGCGGGTGATTCGGCTGCTGGAGCATGCTGACGGCACTGATCTTGTCGCCCTCGAAGGTCACCTGCACCTGCACGGTGCCCTTGGAGGTGTTGATCGCGGTGCCCTGGACGACCTTCTTCGACGATGTGGAGGGTGTCGACGAGGACGAGCCCGAGGACGACGAGGTCGCCGACGGAGTCGGAGTGGGGGCGACTGCCTCGGTGGTCGTGGTGGTCGTCGTCCCGATGGACGGCTCATAGCGCCACACGGGGATCAGACCCGCGACGGACAACACCAGGACAGGTATGACTCGCTTCACGATATGTCTCTCATCCCGCCAGGCTGAAGCGTTCGAAGTGGATCTGCTGCTTGGGCACGCCCATGTCGCCGAGGGTGCGCAGTACCGCGTTCATCATCGGCGGGGGTCCGCAGAGGAAGACGTCCCGGTCGCCGATGTCCGGTACCAGGCGGGCGAGTTCGCGCGAGGACAGCTTGTCGGGGACGGGCGGGCCGGTGAGCAGGTGCAGTTCGGCGCCCTTGGACCGGGCCAACTCGGCCAGCTCGCCGTAGAGGACCGCGTCGCGTTCTGCGGAGACGCGGTAGATGACGACCGCGTGGCCCTCCAGGTCCTCCAGCAGGGCGCGGATGGGGGTGACGCCGACGCCGCCGGCGATGAGCAGGGACTCGGTCCTCCTGCGGTGCAGGGTGGTGAAGGCGCCGTAGGGGCCCTCGGCGAAGACGCGGGTGCCGACCTTGAGGTGGCGCAGGGCAGCCGTGCCGTCGCCGGCGGTCTTGGCGGTGAGGCGGAGGCCGGTGCCGTCGGGGGCGGCCGAGAGGGAGAAGGGGTTGGCCTGCCACCAGCGGTCCTTGGTGAGGAAGCGCCAGAGGAAGAACTGGCCTGCCTGGGCGGGGAGTTGGTGGAGGTCGCGGCCGGTGATGTAGATCGAGACGACGTTGTCGGACTCGGGGACGACCGCGGAGACCCGGAACTGGTGGCGGAGGTTGCGCCACAGGGGCAGGACCAGGCGGCCGAGGGCGACCGAGCCGAGGGCCACGCCCCAGACCGTGTACCAGTACGTCGTGGCGGCCGAGGACGCGGTGAAGGTCGTACCGACCGCGACCTGGTGGGTGAAGGCGAGGACCACCGCGACGTAGGTGTAGAGGTGGATGAAGTGCCAGGTCTCATAGGCGAGGCGGCGGCGGGCGTAGCGGGCGGAGGTCGCGCCGATGACGAGGATCAGGGCGAAGGCGACGAGCGCGCGCAGGATGCCCTCGGTGGTCTCGGCGAGGTCGACGACCTCGCCGACCGGGCCGGTGTCGGTGCCCTCCGCGTAGCCGAAGGCGATGAAGACGAGGTGCCCGAGCAGCGTCCAGAGCAGGGCGAAGCCGGTCCAGCGGTGCCAGGAGGTCATCCGGTCCATGCCGATGCGGCGGTCCAGCCAGGGCAGGCGGGCCACGAGCAGCAGCTGGAAGGCCATCACGAGCGCGCCGTAGAGGCCGAGGAGGCGGCCGATGACGATCAGCGAGTTGGAGGCGAATCCGGCCTGGGCGAAGAAGACGGTCACCACGGCGACGTTCGCGGCCAGCACGGCGTACAGGCCGGTGCGGGCCACCACCCTGGGGCGTATCGCCGTGGGGGGCGCAGGGGGTGATTGGACGGTCGTCACGGACGGCAGCTCCTTGATCGGGTCCTGGGAGACGAGCTTGACCTCGGGGCGCTGTCGTTTTCCTGTCGAACAACTTTCAGGTACTTATCGATGTGGGTGCGGCGGTGCCGTGGGTCTGGCGCTGATCGGCGGGTGGCGCAGTATGAGCGGGTGGACAAAGTTCGACTCCTCGTCGTGGACGACGACCCGCCGATCGCCGACCTCGTCGCGACGGTCGCCCGCTACGAGGGCTGGGAGGCCGCGTGCGCGTACTCCGGCGAGGAGGCGCTGACCGTCGCCGCCGAGTTCCAGCCCGACATCGTGGTGCTCGACCTGATGCTGCCCGGCCTGGACGGCTTCGGCGTGCTGGACCGGCTGCGGCACTCGGGGACGATGGTGCCCGTGGTGTTCCTCACGGCGCGGGACGCGGTCGCCGACCGGGTCGCGGGGCTGACGCGCGGGGGTGACGACTACCTGGTCAAGCCGTTCGCGGTGGAGGAGCTGATGGCCCGGCTGCGGACCGTGCTGCGGCGCAGCGCCGGGCCCGGTTTCCCGCGCTCGGTGCTGCGGGTCGCGGACCTCACGATGGACGAGGACACCCGGGAGGTGCGGCGCGGCGACCACCTCATCACGCTCACCCCGACCGAGTACGAGGTGCTGCGCTATCTGCTGCGCAAGTCGCCGACCGTGCTCACCAAGGCGCAGATCCTCGACCATGTGTGGGAGTACGGCTTCGGCGGCCGCTCCAATGTGGTGGAACTGGTGGTCAGCCGGCTGCGCCGGAAGCTCGACGAGGGGCACGATCCGCTGATCCACACCGTGCGCGGCTTCGGCTATGTGATCCGGCAGGCCGCCGAATGATCGGACGACTGCGCCACAACTGGCGCAGGCTGCGGCTGGGCACGCGGCTCGCGCTGGGGCTGGGTGCGCTGGCTCTGGTGGTGTTCGCCGTCGTGGGCACGGCGCTGACGACATACATGCGGGACTACCTGTCGGCCCAGCTCGACGACCAGCTCGGGCTCGCCCAGGGCGCCCAGTCCAAGTCCATCGCGGCGAGCGGCACGCTCCAGGGCAAGAAGTACTACCGCTGGTACTACGCCGTGTACGACGTCAAGGACGGCAAGCCGGTGCTCCGCAAGCCCGAGGAGAGCTCGGACCTGCCGACGGACATCGGCGATCTCACCGCAGTGGCACAGGCCCAGATCGCCAAGGGCACCGAGGTGCTGCGCACCAGCGACATCACGGGCGAGGGCGAGTACCGGCTGCGCGGCTGCGCGGTCGAACCCGGTGTGGTGCTGGTCAGCGGTGCGCCGATGGACGACATCGACGACACGGTACGACAGCTCGTGCTCATCCAGGTGGTCGCCTTCGGTCTCGCCCTGCTCGCGCTGGTGGTGCTCGGCCGCAGGCTGCTGCGGCGCGGGCTGCAGCCGCTGAGCGACATGGCGCACACCGCGCACGGCATCGCCTCGCACGACCTGTCCGAGTCGGCGGCCAGGCTGCCGTTGCGCGCGGACGAGCGGGGCGGCGGCCCGGAGGTCGAGGAGCTGCGCACCGCGTTCAACACGATGCTGGAGCACATCGACGACTCGCTCGCGGTGCGCGCGGAGGCGGAGCAGCGGCTGCGCCGGTTCGTCGCGGACGCCTCGCACGAGCTGCGGACGCCGTTGATGTCGGTGCGCGGTTACGCGGACCTGTTCCAGTACGCGGCGGCGAACGTGCCCGAGGAGCGGGACAAGCACCTGGCCCGGCTGCGTGCCGAGGCGGCCCGTATGGGCATCCTCCTCGACGACCTGCTCCTGCTGGCCCGTCTGGACGCGGCGGACGTGGAGACTCCGATCCGGCTGCAGGACGCGGAGCTGGTGGAACTCGTGGCGCAGGCGGCGGACGCGTTCCGGGCCGGGCATCCGGACCGCCCGCTGACGGTGTCGGTGCCGCAGGCCCCGGTCCCGCTGCGGGTCGACCCGGTCCGGATCCGGCAGGTGCTGGACAACCTCCTGACCAACGCGGCCGTGCACACCCCGCCCGGCACGCGGGTGTCGGTGACGGTGACGGTCGCCGCGGGCACGGCTTCGGTACGGATCGCCGACGCGGGTCCCGGTATCCCGGACGCCGACCGGGCCCAGGTCTTCGACCGCTTCTACCGTGTCGACAAGGCCCGCAGCCGGGACCGCGGCGGCAGCGGCCTCGGGCTCGCGGTGGCGCGCTCGCTGGCGATGGCCCACGGCGGCACGGTCGAGCTGACGTCGGAGCCGGGGGCGACGGTGTTCACGGTGACGATTCCGCTGGGGGCGACCGCGTCCTAGGCTCGGCGCACACCTTGTGACTACCATGGGTAACGTGGCGTCACTTGGGGCTCAGGACCATCAACTGGCTCTGCCTTTTCGGCAGTTGCCGCACTGCGCGGCAACTGAACGACCGTCACATACCGCGCCACACGTTGTCATAGGCCGCGTCCTCGACGCTCTTGCGCTGCCGGACGGCCTCCAGTTCCGTCACCGCGCCGTGCACGGCGGCGAGGACGGTGTCCAGGGCCTCGTCGGCGACCTTCGCGGAGTCCTCGTCCGGCACCTCGTGGATGCCGACGGCCGCGGCGAGCTGGGCGAGGACGGGTTCGCCCGTGGCCCAGCGGTCCGCCGCCCGGCTGCGGGCCTGGGAGTCGACCAGGGCCGCCCTGCCGCCGCGGACCAGGTTCCAGCGACCGCGCTGCCGGGCGATCAGACCCTCCTTCTCCAGCGCGGCGAGATAGGCCGAGACCAGACCCTGCCCCCGCCGCCACAGCCAGTCCTCGACCGACTCGTACGGCGTCTCCCGTACGACGGCGGTCGCGGCCTCGTCCAAAAGTCCGTCCGGCAGGGGGACTTGGAGGTTCGGCACGATCAGTTCGCCGTCCAGCGCGACGGCTTCGGCGGCGAGGAGGTCGACCACCTCGGCTCCCGCGAGCGCGAGCGAAAGCTCACCCGACTCGACGGGGCGGTCGGGGGCGACATCCATGGCGACGATCAGCAGGTCCCGGGGTGTGCTCATGGGTGCCAACCTAGCGCGGCTCGTGCGAGGAGGCACCGACACCCAACGTTTACATAATTCCGTTCCGCAGTCCGTCATGTTTCGGGACCATGAGCCTCGGATGAATACCAGGGGCTTTTGGACCGCTTGCGCCACTGCGGTCCGAATGGCGTGCCCTCTGAAGGAAATTGGCGGGGTTTCCGGTCGTTTGGGGGCTCGTTCGCGCTGGCCGGATCATTTCCCTGGGTGTGGCGCTTACCTTTCCGTTGTTGACCGCCGAGTAACAGTGACGCTAGCTTTCAACCAGCCAACTCGCGTCTCTGCGATTCCGTTCGGCGCCTACAGGCCGAAACCCCCCACCGTGCAGTTTCACCGTTTATTCGGAGAATCATGACGTCTGTCGCGCGCGCCGCAGAAATGATCATTGGAATCACGCCGTTCCATGAACCGGATGCCCGACTCGCGGCGGCAGTGAGCCGCGCCGGCGGGCTCGGTGTACTGGACCTCGGAATTGGCGACCGAAGATCCAGAGAGGCCCTGGCGCGAATCCGACGCTGGTCCCCTGGCCCCTTCGGGGTACGCGTCGGGGCCCACTGCCGGATCGCCCCCTCGGAACTCGCCGCGGCCGCCGACGGCGGCCCGGGCACCGTCGTCCTCGCCGCGGACGCCCCGTGGCGGGTCGAGGAGGTCGCCGGCTCGTTCCGGGTGCTGGTCGAGGTCATCGATCCCGACCAGGCGCTGACGGCAATCAGCTCCGGTGCGCACGGGCTCATCGCCCGGGGCGCCGAAAGCGGCGGCCGCATCGGCGAGTTGAGCACGTTCGTGTTACTCCAACGGCTGCTCGCCGAACCCGGTGTCACCGTCCCGGTCTGGGCCTGCGGCGGCATCGGCCCGCGTACGGCCGCCGCTGCGGTGGCCGGTGGCGCGGCCGGGGTCGTGCTCGACAGCCAGCTGGCGCTGCTCGCCGAGTCGGCACTGCCGGAGACGGCGGCAGCGGCGCTGCGCTCGATGGACGGCTCCGAGACCACGGTGATCGCCGGTCACCGGGTGCTGCTGCGCCGCGGCCCGGACGCCCCCCAGGTACCCGCCGAGCGGGTCTCCGAACTGCTCGGCGCCCGCGACCCGCGCACCCAGCTGCTGCCGGTCGGCCAGGACGGCTTCCTCGCCGCGCGGTTCGCCGAGCGCTGGGGCGACGTGGGCCGGACCGTGCGTGAACTGACCGCCGCCGTACGGGAGTCGATACGCGACGAGGCACCGGCCGGAGCACTGCGCGCCGGCTCACCGATGAGCCGGCGGCTCGGCACCCAACTCCCTCTCGCCCAGGGCCCGATGACCCGTGTCAGCGACCAGGCGGAGTTCGCCGCGGCCGTCGCCGGGGGCGGTGCCCTGCCGTTCGTGGCGCTGGCGCTGGCGAGCGGCGAGCAGTCGCGGACGGTCCTGGCCGAGACGCGCGCCGCCGTGGGCGACCGGCCCTGGGGTGTCGGGGTGCTCGGCTTCGCGCCCGAGGAGATGCGCACCGCCCAGCTCGAAGCGGTACGGGAGTTGAGGCCCACCCACGCGATCATCGCGGGCGGCCGCCCCTCCCAGGCCGAGGCGTTGGAACGGTCCGGGATCGCCACCTTCCTCCACGTGCCGTCGCCGGGACTGCTGCGGCAGTTCCTGGACGCCGGTGTCCGCAGGTTCGTGTTCGAGGGCTCCGAGTGCGGCGGCCACGTCGGACCGCGCGGCAGCTTCCCGCTGTGGGAGGCCCAACTCGCCGTCCTGGACGACTTCTTGGAGACAGCGGCAGCGGGCACGGCCGAACACGTCGAGGTCTTCTTCGCGGGCGGCGTCCACGACGAGCGCTCGGCGGCGATGGTGGCCGCCCTCGCCGCGCCGCTCACCGCGCGCGGCGCCGCTGTCGGCGTGCTGATGGGTACCGCCTACCTCTTCACGGAGGAGGCGGTGACGCGTGGAGCGGTCCAACCCCTCTTCCAGGAGCAGGTGGTCCGGGCCACCCGGACCGCGTTGCTGGAGACCGCGCCCGGTCACGCCACCCGCTGCGTACCCAGCCCGTTCAGCGACAACTACCTGCACTTCGAAGCCGAGTTGCGCGAGCAGGGCGTCCCGGACCGGCAGATCTGGGAGAAGTTGGAACGGCTCAACGTCGGCCGGCTCCGCATCGCCAGCAAGGGCGTGGAGCGGGACGCGGCCGGTGCGCTGACCTCCGTGGACGAAGAACGCCAGCTCGCCGAGGGGATGTTCATGGCCGGCGAGGTCGCCGTGCTGCGTTCGGCGACCACCACGATCGACGCCCTGCACCGCTCGGTGACCGAGGAGGCCGCCGACTTCCTGGACGACAGCGCGCGAACCGCCCGTGCCCTCCTGGGAATTGAGGAGCAGGCCGAACCGGAGCCGCCCGCCCCGCTGGACATCGCTGTCATCGGCATGGCCTGCATGTTCCCCGAGGCCCCTGACCTGCCCACCTTCTGGGCGAACATCCTCGGCGGACGCGACGCGGTGACCGAGGTCCCGGCCGACCGCTGGGACCCCGCCGTGCACTACGCGGACGACAAGAGCGGCGCCACCCCGTCGAAGTGGGGCGGCTTCCTGCCCCGCATCCCCTTCGACCCGCTGCGCTACGGCATCCCGCCGACCTCCCTCGGCAGCATCGAACCGGTCCAACTGCTGGCCCTCGAAGCCGCCCGGCGCTCCCTGGAGGACGCCGGATACGGCGACCGGGGACGGCAGTTCGACCGCGCGCGCACCTCCGTGGTGTTCGGCGCGGAGGCGGGCAGCGACCTGTCCAACGCGACCACGCTGCGCGCCGTACTCCCCTCCTACTACGGGAAGATCCCGCAGGGCATCGAGGAGCAACTCCCCACCCTCACCGAGGACTCCTTCCCCGGGATGCTCTCCAACGTCATCTCGGGCCGGATCGCCAACCGGCTCGACCTCGGCGGGGCCAACTTCACGGTCGACGCGGCCTGCGCGTCCTCGCTGGCCGCCGTCGACGTCGCCTGCAAGGAACTCGTGGGCGGCACCAGCGACATCGTGCTGTGCGGGGGCGCCGACCTCCACAACGGCATCAACGACTACGTCCTCTTCTCCTCCGTGCACGCCCTGTCCCCGACCGGCCGCTCCCGCGCCTTCGACAACTCGGCGGACGGCATCGCGCTCGGCGAGGGTGTCGCCTGCGTGGTCCTCAAGCGGCTCGCGGACGCGGAGCGGGACGGCGACCGGATCTACGGCGTCATCAAGGGAGTCGGCAGTTCCAGCGACGGCCGCTCACTGGGCCTGACGGCACCCCGACCGGAAGGGCAACGGGCCGCGCTGGAGCGGGCGTACCGCAACGCGGGCGTCTCCCCCGCCGCCGTCGGCCTGGTCGAGGCGCACGGCACCGGCACGGTCGTCGGCGACCGGACCGAACTCTCCATCCTCAGCGAGGTGTTCACCGAGTCCGGTGCGGAGACGGGCAGTTGTGCGCTCGGCTCGGTCAAGTCGCAGATCGGGCACACCAAGTGCGCCGCCGGACTGGCCGGCCTGATCAAGACCGTGCTGTCGCTGTACACCGGGGTCAAGCCCCCCACCCTGCACATGAAGCAGCCCAACTCGGCCTGGAAGGAGGACGACAGCCCGTTCGTCTTCCACGCCCGGCCCCGGCCCTGGGCCGCTCCCGCCGAGGAACGCGTCGCGGGACTCAGCGCGTTCGGCTTCGGCGGCACCAACTTCCACACGGTGATCCAGGCCTACGGCGACGCCGTACCGCCCGCGCACGGTCTGGACGCGTGGCCCGCCGAGCTGTTCACCTTCCGGGGAGCGGACCGGGCGGCGGCGCGCCGGGGCATCGAGGAGACCCTCAAACTCGCCGAGTCGGGTTCCTGGAAGCTGCGCGACCTCGCCCTCAGCGCGTCCCGCCGCTCCGACGCCCGGCACGAACCGGTCCAAGTGGCCGTCGTGGCCACGGATGTCGAGGGACTGGCCGGGCAGTTGCGGCGGGCGCTGGCCGGTGAGCGCGATCCCGGCGCGGGCATCCACGCGGCCGACCTCCAGGAGGAGACCGGCCAGGTCGCCTTCCTCTTCCCCGGTCAGGGTAGTCAGCGGCCCGGGATGCTCGCCGACGTGTTCATCGCCTTCCCCGAGCTGCAGCACTATCTGCACCTCGGCCGCGACCACGCCGACGCGCTCTACCCGCCCACCGCCTTCGACGACACCGCCCGCGACCGCCAGCAGGCCGGCCTCACCGACACCCGGGTCGCGCAGCCCGCGCTCGGCATCGCCGGGCTCGCCGCCCACGCGCTGCTCACCGAGGCGGGCGTACGGCCCGACATGGCGGCCGGGCACAGCTACGGCGAGCTGGTCGCCCTGTGCGCGGCGGGCGCCATCGCTCCGGAGGCGCTGCTGGAGCTGAGCGCCGAGCGCGCGGCGGCGATCCTCGAAGCCACCGGCGCCGACGACCCGGGCACCATGGCCGCGGTCGCCGCCGGCGCCGAGGAGGTCGAGCAGGCCCTGAAAACGGCGGGCGCACCGGACTCGGTCGTCCTCGCCAACCACAACTCGCCTCGCCAGACGGTGATTTCGGGCCCCACGGAGGCGGTCGCGGAAGCCGTGCGGCTGCTGCGTGAGGCCGGTCTCGGCGCCAAGCGCATCCCCGTCGCCTGCGCCTTCCACAGCCCGCTGGTGGCGGGGGCGGGCGAACGGTTCGCCCAGGCCCTCGCCCAACAGGCCGTGCTCACACCGGAGTTCCCCGTGTGGTCCAACCGCACGGCGGCCCCGTACGGCGAGGGTGCCGACGCGGTCCGGGCCGAACTCGCCGCGCAGATCGGGGCGCCGGTCGGCTTCGTCGCGCAGATCGAGGCGATGTACGAGGCGGGTGCGCGGGTCTTCGTCGAGGCGGGCCCCGGGTCGGTGCTGACCCGGCTGGTGGCCCAGATCCTCGGGGAGCGTCCGCACCGCACGGTCGCGTGCGAGCCCCGGCAGGACAGCGGACTGCGCGGCTGGCTCGACGCGCTGGCCCAACTCGCCGTCGCGGGGCTGCCGGTGCGCACCGGATGGCTGTTCAACGGGCGCGACGCCGTCGACGCGGCCCGGACTCCTGTGCCCAAGCGGCCCGGCTGGACGGTCGACGGACAGCTGGTCCGCACCGCCGCCGGAGACCTTCTCCCCGGTGCCCTCGCACCGGCCCGACGCGTTGTGGAGACGACTGTGACGACGAACCCTCAGGGCGGCGCCCCCGTCGAGGCGAACAGGGACGCGCTCATCTCCGAATTCCTGCGCACCAGCCGGGAGATGGTGGCCGCCCAACGGGACGTGCTGCTGACCTACTTCGGCGCCACGCAGGCGGCGGTGCCTCAGGGAACCTGGATTCCCGCGCCTGCACCCGCCGTGGTCGAGGCGCTCCCGCAGCTGCCCGCCCTGCCGGCCGCCGTCGCGGCCCCGGTGGCCCAACAGCCCACCACACAGCCGGAGTCGGCGCCCGAGGCCGTCACCGAGGACGACGTGCTGCGGGTCGTGCTGGAGATCATCAGCGAACGCACCGGCTATCCCGTCGACATGATCGAGCCCGACCTCGACCTGGAGGCGGACCTCAGCATCGACTCCATCAAACGGGCTGAGATCGCCGGTGAGTTGGCGCAGCGGCTGGGCATCGGCGGCGGCGCGGACATCGCCTCGCTCGACGACGCCGAGCTGGAGGACCTGGCGAAGGCCCGCACGGCGGCGTCCGTCACGGGCTGGCTGGCGGCACGCCTGACCGAGCCCGCCGCCCCGGCAGCCGACACCTCCCCGCAGGACGAGGTCACCGGCACCGCACCCAAGCGGCTCCAGCTGCGGCCGATGCTGCTCGCGCACCAGGACGGCGACAACCCGGCGGACCCAACCTCCGTACTAGGCGGGCGGCGGTTCGTCCTCTACGGCGACGGAGACAGTGCAGAGGCCGTAGTAGCCCGGCTCTCCTCGTACGGCGCCGAGGCACTGGTCGTCGACCCCGAGCACCAACTCGCCGCAGCGGACGGCCAGGTGGACGGCGTCCTGTATCTGACGCCGCTCACCGCGGCGGCACCGGTGCTGCCCGAGGCGTTCCCCGTGTTCCAGGCCGCGCTCGCCCGGAATCCGCGCCAACTGATCGCCGTACAAGGGGCGGAGGGCGGATCGGCCGGCCTGCACGGGCTGTTCCGTACGGTGGCGCGCGAGTACCCGGACACCGTCGCCCGGGTCGTCGAGGTGACGGACACGGCACCGGCCGCCGTCGCCGACGCGGTGCTCGCCGAACTTCTCGCACCCGGCGATGAGCCGGTCGTGCTCCGAACCGCCGCCGGACGGCACGGACTTGAGCTGACCGAGACACCGCTCGGCGCACTCGCGACCAACGGTGCCGGTCCGGCCGGCGACGGGGTCGCCGAGGCCGCCGCCATCGGTCTCGACCGTGACGCGGTGGTGCTGCTGGTGGGTGGCGCGCGGGGCATCACCGCGAAGTTCGCGGTCGCGCTCGCCGCGGCCTCCCGGTGCCGTATCGAACTCCTCGGCAGGACGGCCGCACCGGCCGGACCCGAGGACCCGGCGACCGCGGGTGCCCGCACCCCGGCGGAACTGCGCGCGGCCCTCGCAGGACAGGGTGGACGCACGCCGGCCGAGATCAACCGCACCGCCGAACTCCTGCTCGCCCAGCGGGAGATCACCGCGACCCTGGACGAACTCGCGGCCCTCGGCAGCCAGGCCCGCTACCACTCCGTCGACTTCCGCGAGCCGGACGCGGCACTCCAGGCGGTCAAGGAGATCCACGCCGAACACGGCCGCCTCGACGGTGTCGTCTACGCGGCCGGGGTCATCGAGGACCGGCTGATCGCCGAGAAGACCACCGAGTCCTTCCAGCGGGTCTACGGCACGAAGACGCACGGCGCCGAGACCCTGCTGTCGGCGCTGGAGGAACTGCCCAACGGCCCTGCTTTCGCCGTCCTGTTCGGCTCCATCTCGGCCGTGCTCGGCAACCGCGGGCAGGTCGACTACGCGGCGGCCAACGACGCCCTGGAGAGCCTCGGCACCGCCTGGTCCGCGCGCACCGGGCACCGGGCGCTGACCGTGCACTGGGGTCCGTGGGCGCCCACCGGCGGTCATCACGGCATGGTCACCCCGGAGTTGGGACGCGAGTACGCGCGGCGCGGTATCTCGCTGATCGATCCCGAGGAGGGCACCGCGGCCCTGCTGCGCGAACTCGCCTTCGGCGACGAGTCGGCCGGAGCCGTCGTCTACACCGCTTCGGGCTGGTGACATGACCGACCGTCAAGTGCCGGTCGCGATCGTGGGAATGGCGGTGCTGCTGCCCGGCGCCGCCGACCTCGACGCGTACTGGCGGAATCTGCTCGCGGGCGCCGATGCCATCAGCGAGGTGCCGGACGGGCGTTGGGACGCCGACTACTACCGGCCGGACTCCGCGAGCGGTCCGGCCGTGGCCGACCAGGTGTACTGCCGGCGCGGCGGCTTCGTCGACGAGCTGGCCGAGGTCGAGGTCACCCGATTCGGCATCATGCCGAACTCGGTGCCCGGCACCGAACCCGACCAGCTCATCGCCCTCCACGTGGCCGCCGCCGCCCTCGCCGACGCGGGCGGTGAGTCCCGGCTGCCCGACCGGCATCGCGTCGGCGTGGTGCTCGGCCGGGGCGGCTATCTCACCCCCGGCCTGGTCCGACTCGACCAGCGGGTCCGTACGGCGGGCCAACTCGTCCGCACCCTGGGCGAGTTGCTGCCCGATCTGGACGCCGGTCAACTCGACCGGATCCGCTCGGCGTTCACCGACAGCCTCGGTCCCGACAGCCCCGAGTCGGTCATCGGCCTCGTGCCGAACCTCGCGGCGTCCCGCGTCGCCAACCGTCTCGACCTGCGCGGCCCGGCATACACGGTGGACGCGGCCTGCGCGTCCTCACTGATCGCCGTCGACCAGGCGGTCACCGAACTCGCCGCCGGGCGCTGCGACTTGATGCTCGCCGGAGGCGTCCACCACTGCCACGACATCACCCTGTGGAGCGTGTTCTCCCAACTCCGCGCCCTCTCCCCGAGCCAGCGGATCCGCCCCTTCCACCGGGACGCCGACGGCATCCTGATCGGCGAGGGCACAGGAGTCGTCGTCCTCAAGCGCCTCGCCGACGCCGAACGCGACGGCGACCGGATCTACGCCGTCATCCGGGGCACCGGTGTCTCCAGCGACGGCCGCGCCGCGAGTCTCGTCAACCCCGACTCGACCGGTCAGACCCACGCCGTACGACAGGCCTGGGAGGCGGCCGGGCTGGATCCGGCGCTGCCCCATTCGATCGGGCTGCTGGAGGCGCACGGCACGGCGACGCCCGCCGGTGACGGGGCCGAACTGGCCACGCTGGCCGAGGTGTTCGGACCCGACGGCGATGCGGTCATCGGCTCCGTGAAGTCGATGATCGGCCACACGATGCCGGCCGCCGGAGTGGCCGGTCTGATCAAGGCCGCCCTCGCCGTGCACCACGGGACACTGCTGCCGACCCTGCACTGCGACGACCCGCATCCGGCGCTCGCGGCCACCCGGTTCCGTCCGCTGGAGAAGGCGGCGCTCTGGGAGACGACGCCCGAACAGCCGGTACGGCGGGCGGCGGTGAACGCGTTCGGGTTCGGCGGCATCAACGCGCATGTCGTGCTGGAGGAGGCACCGGGGGCGCGCGCACCACGTTCGGCGACGGCGGTCGTCGACGAGCCGGAACGCGTGCTGACCCTCGCCGCCGACAGCCCCGAGGCGCTGGCCGCGCTGCTGGACGCGGACGACTCCGCACTACTGGCAGCAGCCACAGCCAACTCCCTCTCCGGCCGCTCCCGCCTCGGCATCGTCGCCCCGGACGCCAAACGGCTCGCGCTCGCCCGGCGCGCGGTCGCCAAGGGGCGGGCGTGGCAGGGTCGTAGCGATGTGTGGTTCACGCCGAGCCCGCTGCTCGGCGCGGGTGGCGGCAAGCTGGCGTTCGTCTTCCCGGGCCTGGAGGGCGACTTCACGCCCCGGGTCGAGGACGTGGCCGCGCACTTCGGACTCCGCGAGAACAAGTCCTCAACTCCCGCACAGGTGGGGGATGTCGGCCGCCACGGCTTCGATGTGGTGGGCGTGGGACGGCTGTTGGACGCCGCGCTGCGCCGGATGGGCGTCGTGCCCGACGCGGTCGCCGGGCACAGTGTCGGCGAGTGGACGGCGATGACGGCCGCCGGGGTGTACTCGCCGGACGAGGTGAGCGATTTCATGGAGTCGTTCGACCCGGACTCGGTGACCGTGCCGGGGCTGGCCTTCGGCGCGATCGGCGCTCCCGCCGAGCGCGTGCTGTCGGCGCTCGCCGACGAGTGGCCGGACTCCGGGATCGTCCTCTCCCACGACAACGCGCCGGGCCAGTCGATGGTGTGCGGGCCGGACCAGGCGGTGGACGCGTTCGTGCGGTCGTTCCGCGCGCAGGGTGTCCTGAGCCAGGTGCTGCCGTTCCAATCCGGCTTCCACACACCGATGTTGAGGCCCTACCTCGCGCCGATCGAGGAAGCCACGAACCGCTTCCGCCTGCATCCGCCGACGGTCCCCCTGTGGTCGGGGACGACCTCCTCGCCGTTCCCCACGGACGAGAAGGCGGTCCGCGAACTCTTCATCCGGCATCTGCTGGAGCCCGTGCGCTTCCGGCAGCTCGTCGAGGCCATGTACGACGCCGGTCATCGCGCGTTCGTCCAGGTCGGCACCGGCCAACTCGGTTCCCTGATCGACGCGACACTGAGCGGACGCGACCATCTGGTGATCGCCGCCAACTCGCCCCACCGCTCAGGGCTCGCCCAACTCCGGCGGGTGGCAGTGGCGTTGTGGGCGGCGGGCGGAGCGGTCGCCCCGGCGGCACTCACGTCGGCGAAGAAGCCGCTACGGCGGGAACGCCCGCCCGTGCGGCTCGACCTGGACGGGTCGCTGGTGTCCCTCGACGGCCCGAGCCTGGTGAAGCTGCGGGCGGAACTGCGCACACCGCTCCCGACGAGCGCCGCCACATCCCCCCTGGACGCACTCACCGACCGCTTCCCGGCAGCCGCCGAACTGTACGCCCTGATGCGGGAGACCGCCGACACGGCCGCCCAACTCCTCACCGCGGGCAGCCGCCGTACAGTGGCGACCATCCCCGCGCCACCCCGGCAGCAGCCGCCCGCTCCGCCCAGGGAATGGCAGACCACGGTCCATGTCTCCCCCGAGTCCATGCCCTACCTCATGGACCACTGCTTCTTCCCGCAGCGCCCCAACTGGCCGGATGTGGCGGACCGTTGGCCGGTGGTACCGGCCACCACGATCGTGCAGCACATCATCGAGGCGGCGGAGCGGACCGCGCCCGGCATGCGGGCGGTCGCCGTGCACGACGCGCGCTTCGACCGCTGGCTGACGGCGACACCGGCGCTCGACGTACCGGTGCGGGTGGTCACCGAGGCCTCCGGCCGGCTCGCCGTCTCCTTCGGCCCGCACGCCCGCGGCGCGGTCGAACTGGCCCCCGCGTACGCGACCGCGCCTCCTCCCCACCCCCGCCCGGATCCGACCACCGAGCGCGTCCCCGACCACACCGCGTCCCATCTCTACGACGAGCGCTGGATGTTCCACGGCCCGGCGTTCCAGGGCGTCACCGAACTCACCGCGATCGGCGACCGCCATGTACGCGGCGTGATCACCACCCCGCCCGCCCCGGGCTCCCTGCTCGACAACGTGGGCCAGATCCTCGGCTACTGGATCATGTCGACCCGCACCGAACGCACCGTCGTCTTCCCGGTCGGCATGCGCGAGATGCGCTTCTACGGCCCCCATCCGCGCCCCGGCACGGAAGTTGGGTGCCTGGTGCGGATCACCTCGCTCACCGACACCGCGCTCGAATGCGACGTACAGCTCACGGCCGACGGCGCGGTGTGGGCGGAGCTGACCGGCTGGCAGGACCGGCGTTTCGACAACGACCCGCAGACCAGGCCGGTCGAGCGCTTCCCCGAACGCAACACGCTCTCCGAGGCCCGCCCCGGCGGCCGGACCCTGCTGCACGAGCGCTGGCCCGACCTCGCCTCCCGTGACCTCATCATGCGCAACTCCCTGAGCAGCGTGGAGCGTTCGCAGTACGCGGAGCATCCGCCGCGCGGTCGCCGGCAGTGGCTGCTGGGCCGGATCGCGTTGAAGGACGCGGTACGGCAGTGGCTCTGGGGTCAAGGCGAGGGTCCCGTCTTCCCGGCCGAGATCCGGGTCCACAACGACGAGGCGGGCCGCCCCTACGTCACCGGCCTGCACGGCCGCACCCTGCCCCCGCTGGACGTCTCACTGGCCCACACCGCCGAGGCCGCCGTCGCGATCGTACGGCCGCACTCCCCCGAACCCGGGCCCGGAATCGACATCGAGGAAGTCGTCGAACGCGACCCCGCCACCCTCGCCGCCGCTCTCGGCGAGGAGGAACTCGCGCTCCTGCGGGCCCAGTTGACGGCGTCCGGCGAGTCGGAGGCGCTGTGGTTCACCCGCTTCTGGGCGGCGAAGGAGTCGGTCGCCAAGGCGGAGGGCACCGGCTTCGGTGGCCGGCCGCGCGATTTCGCCGTCTTCCAAGTGGTCTCCGGATCACGGCTGTTGGTGTCCGGGCGACTGGAACGCGCCTACACCGTGCACTGCGAGCCGGCCGGCAATCCCCCCAATCTGCCGGACAGGACCTATGTCGTGGCCTGGACGACGGGACCCGCGCACGAAGAGGAGTACGACCGATGACCCCCACCACCGAGGACACCGTCCTCGCCGACCTCACCGGCATGCTGACCGCGCTCCTGGAGGACGAGTACGGCGTCGACGACGTCGAGATCACCATGACGACGACCTTCAACCGCGACCTGGAGCTGGAGAGCATCGACCTGGTGACCCTGGCCGGGCTGCTCCAGGAGCACTACGGCACGAAGGTCAACTTCGCCGAGTTCCTGGCCGGGATGGAGTTCGACGAGATCATCGAACTCACCGTCGGGCGGCTCGTCGAGTACGTCGTGCAGAGCCTCAAGGCAGCCGAGGCGGGCTGAGCCATGGCAATGGTCGACACCGGTCAACTCCGGCTGCACGTACAGCGAATGAGCCCGCCCGACGGTCGCCCGGTGACCGCCACGGCGGTGCTCGTGCACGGTCTGCTCACCGACAGCCTGGCCAGCTACTACTTCACCCTCGCCCCGCCGTTCGCGCTGGCCGGCGTCGACGTCGTCATGTACGACCTGCGCGGTCACGGCCGCAGCGCGCGCCCAGCGACCGGTTACACCCTGGACGACAACATCGACGACCTGGAGGCGCTGCTCGACCGCCTGGAGGTGACGGGACCGGTCCATCTGGTCGGCAACTCCTACGGCGGGACAGTCGCGTTCGGCTACGCGGCCCGCCATCCGGAGCGGGCCGCCAGTGTCTCCCTCATCGAGTCGGAACCGGCGACCGACGCCTGGGCGCCGAAGCTCGGCAACATCCTGGACCGTGTGCTGCACGAGCTGGCGCACAACGAGGACGACGCGATCGCCTGGATCAGCGCGAACCGCGGCCACAACACGGCCCGTCTCGCGAAGGGCGCGGCCAAACTCGCCCGGGAGACCTCCCTCTCCCAGGACATCCCGGCCAGCAGGGTGTTGACGGAGGAGCAGATCCGCGCGGTGCGCTGCCCGGTGCTCGGCGTCTACGGCGGCGACTCCGATCTCGCCCTGCTCGCCCCCTGGCTGGAGTCCGTGCTGCCGGACTGCCGGACCGTCGTCGTCCCCGGCCACGAGCACTCGGTGCTGGTGGAGGCGGCGGGCACGGTCGGCGGCCACATCCTCTCCCTGATCCAGGAGGCGAGCGCGACCGAGGTGGCCGTCCGGTGAGCCGGTTCCTGTTCGTCGTACCGCCGTTGGTCGGCCACATCAACCCGGCGACGGGCGTGGCGGCCGAACTCGCCTCGCGCGGCCACGAGTTGGCCTGGGCCTGCGCCGACCCCGCCCTCGTACGGCGGCTCGCGGGCGAGTCGGCGCGGGTGTTCCCGTGCGCAGGACCGGTCCCGGGCACGGGCGAGGGCGTACGGCCGCCCGACATCCGCGGTCCGGAGGCGCTGAAGTTCCTGTGGGAGGCGTTCCTCGCGCCGCTCGCCGAGCAGATGGCGCCCGGAGTCGCCACCGCTGTCGAGGAGTTCGGGCCCGACGTGGTCGTCACCGACCAACAGGCCCTGGCCGGCGGCCTGGTGGCGGAGCGCCTCGGGGTGCCGTGGGCGACCTCGGCGACCACCTCGGCCGAGTTCACCGATGTGTTCGCGGGCATCCCCAAAGTGGGCCTCTGGCTGGACGAGTTGTTGCAGGGGCTCCGCGCCGACCTCGGCGACCCGTCCGGCACCGGCGACCCGCGCTTCTCGCCGCATCTGGTGCTCGCGTTCAGCACCCCGGAACTGGTCGGTCCCGAGGCGCGGCAGGGCGAGCAGATCCGCTGGGTGGGCCCGTCGATCGCGCCCCGCCCGGCCGCGCCGGACTTCCCCTGGGACTGGCTGGACCGGTCCCGCTCCCTGGTCCTGGTCAGTCTCGGCACCGCCAACACCGATGTGGGCGCCCGCTTCCTCACCGAGTGCGTCACGGCACTGCGGGCGCGAACGGACCGCGTCCAGGCGGTGATCGCCGACCCGGGCGGCGCATTGGACCGGTCCGACGAAGAGGACAAGGACCTCCTCGTCCTGCCCTCCATCCCCCAACTCCCGCTCCTCGAAAGGGCAGACGCGGTGGTCTCGCATGCCGGGCACAACACGGTGTGCGAGGCGCTGTGGCACGGCGTCCCGCTGGTCGTGGCGCCCATCCGCGACGACCAGCCGGTGATCGCCGGGCAGGTCACCGGCGCGGGCGCGGGCATCCGGGTCCGCTTCGGCCGGGTCACCGCACCGAAGCTGGGCGCGGCGATCGACGCCGTACTCCACGAACCCGAACACCGCGCCGCGGCCGACCGCATCCGTACAGCGTTCCGCGCGGCCGGAGGCAGCCGCGCGGCGGCCACCCATCTGGAACTGCTGGCCACCGGCGCGTCCCCGAAGGAGACCCCGTGAGCACCGAGGACGAACCCAAGGCTCCCAGCCGCAACGACCAGGTGGCGGCGCTGCGGCCCGTCTACCAGGCCGACTTGGCCGACGGTCTCGACCGCTTCTTCGAGCCCCGGCGCGAGACCTGCCCCTGGTGCGACTCGTCGCGGCTCAAGACCCGGCTGCGCACGAGGGATCTGATCCAGCACAAGCCGGGCACGTTCGTCCTGGACCGCTGCGAGGACTGCCGGCACACGTTCCAGAATCCCCGACTGAGCCCGGCGGGGCTGGAGTTCTACTACCGGGACTTCTACGACGGCCTGGGCGAGAAGCAGTTGGGCAACACGTTCGCGGCCCGTACCAAGATGTACGAGCAGCGCGCGGAGTCACTGCTCCCGCATTCGCCGACTCCCAAGAACTGGCTGGACGTCGGCACCGGTCACGGGCACTTCTGCGAGTCGGCCCGCGCGGTGTATCCCGACACCACCTTCGACGGTCTCGACTTCACGGACGGCGCCGAACTCGCCGAGCAGGCGGGGCGGGTGGAGCGCGGCTACCGCGGCAGCTTCCCTGAACTGGCCCCGAATCTCGCGGGCCACTACGACGTCGTCAGCATGTTCCACTACCTGGAGCACAGCACGGAGCCCGAGCGCGAACTGGCCGCCGCGCACACGGCCGTTCGTCCCGGCGGGCATCTGCTGATCGAGGTCCCGGACCCCGACAGCCGCTACTCCCGGCTGCTGGGCCGCTGGTGGCTGCCGTGGCTCCAGCCGCAGCACCTGCACTTTGTCCCGGTCCAAAACCTGCGCGCCCGGCTCACGGACCTCGGCTTCACGGTCGTGGCGGAGCAGCACGCGGAGCCGCACGACCCGGTCGACCTCCTCGCCGGCACCTGGCTGGCCCTGGACACGGCCGCGCCCCGCGACAACCTCCCGTGGCTGCCGGAACCCCCGTCCGGCCTGGCCCGTACGGGCCGCGCGGCCGTGCTGATCGCGGGGATCCCGGCGCTGATCCTGGGCACGCTGCTGGACCGGTTCGTGGTGAAGCGGCTTTCGCACCGGCTGGGGGTGTCGAACGCTTACCGGCTGGTGGCTCGGCGGGACTGAGCCGTCTCCTATGTGGTCAGGCCCGCCAGCGCGCGGGCGACCTCGTCCGCCGTGATGCCGGCGGCCCGGTTGTCGAAGACCAGTCGGCGGCCGTCGTTCCAGCGGCACTCGTTGGCCTCGGCCGCCTTCCAGAACGTGTCCCAGTCGGCGAGTTTGGACCGGTCCCGGGCACAGCCGCGGGCGTGCACGCGTTCGCGGGCCGTGTCCGAGTCGACCTGCACCTGGACGACGACCAACTCGACGTCCGCCGGCCAGTCGTGACGGTATGTCACGTCCGCGAGGTGGTCCGGCCGGGAGAAGTAGCGGCCGAACGGGGCGTCCAGTACGACGGGGCGGCCGACCCGCAGGTTGTCGGCGGCCAGGTCGAGGATCGTCGCGTATTCGAGGTCCATCACCACCGACTGGTAGTACGGGTTGAGGTCACGCTCCGACGGGTCCGTGCCGGCCAGTTCGAGGAGCGCTTCGGTGAGGCGGGTGCAGGCGGTGTCCTTGTCGATGTACGCGGCACCGCTCAGCTCGGCGATCAGCCGGGCCACGCCGGTCTTGCCCGACCCGGCCGGGCCGATCACGAAGTACACCCGTGGAACGAGGGTCATGCGCGGCGGTCCTTCACGAAGAACAGGTACGACATCCCGCCGAGCAGCAGCAGTGCTCCGCCGACGAGGAAGACGTCCGTGTAGTTGTTGCCGGTCGCGTCCAGGATCGCACCGGTGACGATGGGCGCCATGGCCGCGCCGAGGAAGCCGCCGAAGTTCTGGATCGCGCCCAGCGAGGCGACCTGGTGGGACTCGGCGATGTCGGAGGCGAGCGTCCACAGGCAGCCCATCGGGACCTGGGCGGCGAAGTAGCCGAGGGACAGCAGGGTGAGGGCGAGCGGGGTGCTGTGGACGTACGCCACGGGCAGGACCGCGGCCGCGGCGAGCACGGAGCCGCCGACGATGGGGACCTTGCGGGAGACGACGGCGGGGACGCCCCGGCGGATCAGCCGGCCGGAGAGCCAGCCGCCGAAGAGGACGCCGAGGATGCCGCAGAGGTAGGGCAGCGAGGAGAGCCACCCGGTCTCGGAGAGGCTGAGGCCGCGGGAGGTCTGGAGGTAGCTGGGCAGCCAGGTCAGATAGACCCAGACCGTGTAGAAGATGCCGAAGGCGCCGAGGATCATGAAGTAGGTGTTGCGCTGCTTGAACAGCGCTCCCCAACTCGCGGGCTTCGCCTGCTCGTTCGCGCGGGCCGCCGCCAACTCCTCACCCCGGACGAGGGCCTGCTCACGCAGGGAGGGGTCCCGGTAGACGCGCAGCCACACCAGCATGACGACGATGCCGAGGGCGCCGACGGCGACGAACATGCCGCGCCAACCGACCGTCAGGAGAAGGCCGGTGAGGATCGGCGGGGCGATGGCGTTGGCGATCTGCGAGCCGGTGTTGACGATCGAGATGGGCAGCGCGCGCTCGTCCTTGTTGAACCAGCGCTCGTTGACCTTGAGGCTGGCCGTGAAGAACGGCGACTCGGCGACGCCGAGGGCGACCCGGGCGGCGTAGAGCAGGCCGAAGGAGTGGGCGGCGGCGGTGACCATGGTCATCAGGGACCAGAGTCCGGCGGCCCAGGCGTACATGCGCTTGGGGCCGAAGCGGTCGACGAGGTAGCCGGCGGGGAGGTTGGCGATGGCGTACGGCCAGGAGAAGGCGGCGAGCAGCAGTCCCATCTCGGTGGCGTTCAGGCCGAATTCACCGGCGATGGTGGTGTTGGCGACGCTGAGCGTGGCGCGGTCGAGGTAGTTGACGACCCCGCCGATCACGAGGAGGGCCACCAGGACCCAGCGGATGCGGAGCGAGGTCCGGCGGGCGGTGTCGCCCAGGTCGAGGGATTCGGGGGTTTCGGGGGTGAGGGACTGCTGAACCATGGAGAGCTCCTCGGGGAACCACCGTGCGGGTGATGGGGAGTTGGGGACGAGGGGCGAAGGCGAGTGCTTCCCCCCTGACGGGTTATCAGGCCCTGGCGCCTTCGATGGCGCGCAGCATCGTGGCGGCGGCCTCGGTGACGTGCCGGTAATTGCCGTCGGCGCGGGCGGCCTTGGTGACGAAGCTGCCGACGCCGACCGCTACGACTCCGGCGTCGAACCATTCCTTGACGTTGTCGGCTGTGACGCCACCGGCGGGCATGAGCGGGGCCTGCGGGAGCGGGGCGCGGACCGTGCGGACGTACTCGGGGCCGACGAACTCCGCGGGGAAGAGCTTCACGATGTCGGCGCCGGCCTGCATGGTGTCGACGATCTCGGTCGGGGTGTAGGCGCCGCTGATAGTGACGGCCTGGTAGCGGTTGGCGGTGGTCAGCATGGCCGGGTTGAGGTTCGGGCTGACCAGGAGACGGGCGCCGGCGGAGATGCATTCGTATGCGGAGTGCTCGTCCAGGACGGTGCCGGCGCCGACGAGGATGCCGTCGTCGCCGTAGCGCCGGGAGAGCTTGGTGATGACGTCCAGCGCACCCGGGACGGAGAGGGTGATCTCCAGGGCCCGGATGCCGCCCTCGATGGCCGCCTCGGAGACGGCAAGGGCCTCTTCGGCGCTGTCGAGGCGGACGATGAGCAGCGCGCCCGTATGGGTGATTGATTCCAGGGCGTTAAACTTTGTTACCATGAGAGCACACGCTAGAACATGAATTCACATCTTGTCACGCCCCTTGTCACACGAAGTTAGGCTGACCCCGATCGGCCACCGCTCCACCCAGGCTTCGAGGAGACGCATTGAGCAGGGCACCCCTGATTCCCGAGCAACGCCATCAGGAGCTGTTGCGCCTGCTGAGGAGCAGCGGGGTGCTGAGCATCCACGACCTGACGGCGGCGCTGAACGTCTCGCATATGACGGTGCGCCGGGACATCACCGCGCTGGAGAAGAGCGGGCAGGTGGTCTCGGTGCAGGGCGGGGTCAGGCTCGCCGACTGGACCGGGCACGCGCCACCGCGTGAGCGGGCGTCGCGCGCGGCGCTGGAGATGCCCCGGAAGCAGGCCATCGCCGGGCGGGCCGCGGAACTCGTCGAGGACGGCATGGTCGTCTTTCTCGACGCGGGGACGACCTGTCAGTCGGTCGTGCCGTTCCTGGTCGGCCGCAAGGATCTCACCGTCGTCACCAATGACTTCCACGCGGTGCTTGCGCTGTGCGAACTGCCGTCAGTGCACACGGTCCACACCGGTGGCGAGGTCGATGTGTCGAGCGGTTCGAGCAGCGGGCCCCTGGCCGCCAGGACGGTCGGCGCGATCAATCTCGACCTCGCGTTCCTGAGCGCCGGGTCCTGGGACCTGTCCCACGGCGTGACGAGCTTCTCGACGGACAAGGTGCTGCTCAAGCAGGCGGTGATGGCGGCGGCCGGCTCGGTCGCGCTGCTCGCCGACAGCACCAAGTGGGGCACGGTGGAACGGTTCAACGTGACCACGCTGGACCGGCTCGACACCGTGGTGACCGACGAGGGCCTGCCGGAGGCCGTGGTGGACCGTATCGCGGAGGAAGGGCCGACGGTCCTGCGCGCGGGGTGAGCCCCCGCTAGCCCCCATTGAATGATGCATTCACCGCGCCTAGCATCAGCCGGTGATTCCAGCAATTCCCGTCTGAGTCCCGACCAGTGCGGCACAGGTGACGACGAGCGGTCGCGGCCCGGTTCCGGGGGCTCCGGCCGCTCGTCCAGGGACCCTGAACTCAGCTCGCGGTACGGCGAATTCGCCCCTCGTAGCGCTGCTCCAGCTCCAGGTTGCCCTCGAAGCCGCCCGGCACATTGGCCGAGACGTACACGGGCGGACGGTCCCCCGAGGCGAGCAGCTGGGCCGCCGCGTCCGCGACCGTCAGCTGCACGAGCATCGCGCCGGTGAGTGTGGACAGGGCGCAAACGGCACCCCCGCCCGGGAGTTCGAGGAGCGCGTCGCCGCGCGGGGCCGCGTTGTCGAGGACGACGTCCGCGAGGTCGACGAGCTTCTTGCCGCTGGGGTGACCGGCGGGGACGGCGTGGGTGTGGGCGAGCGAGGTGATGGCGAGGAGGCGGTGGCCGCGCTCCTTCACCCGCAGGGCCATTTCCACGATCACCTTGTTGACACCGGAGTTGGAGACGATGACGAAGAGGTCCTGCGGGTGGGGCGCGGCCAACTCGTAGAGCCGGTCGGCGACTCCGGCCTGCCGCTCCAGCAGCGGGTCGTCGAGCACGCTCGGGGCGTCGCCGCCGTAGAGGACGAGGTCGGCGATGCTCAGGCGGTTGGTGGGCACCAAACCCCCTGCGCGGCCCGCGAGTTCGAGGACCATGGCCTGGGAGTGGCCGGTGCCGAAGGCCTGGATGACGCCGTCGCTGCGGACGCAGTCCGCGATCAGTGCGGCGGCTCTGGACACGGTCTCGCGGCTGGATTCGGTGATGTGCTGGAGAACGGCCAGGCTCTCGCGCGCGAAGATCCCGGCGCTCACGGACTCGGCGGACACACGATACTCCCCACCGGTGGATCAAACCACCTATTCTTTCCCGATCAATGAATCAATAAATCACACGCGGTCCTGGTATTCAATCGATGGCCTCTGGGGTGGCTGATACCTTCTCCACATGCCCCCGACAGACGTCACCACCCTCATCCGCACGGAGCTGCCCCGGCTGGCGGGCTCGTTGCGGAAGGTCGGCGAACTGATCCTGGAGGATCCGGCCGCCGTCACCCACTGCTCGGCCGCCGAACTGGGCCGCCGCACCGGAACCTCGCAGGCGACGGTGACCCGGTTCTGCCGCGCGGTGGGCCTCGACTCGTACCAGCATCTGCTGATCGAACTGGCCCAGGAGCGCGGGCGCGGCGAGGTGTCCGACTGGGGCACCGCCGAGATCGGCCCGGACATCTCCCCGGACGACGATCTGGAGCGGGTCGTGCAGGTCGTGGGCAGCGCGGACCTCAGAGCGGTCCAACAGACGATCGACCGCATCGACCTCGACGCGGTGGAGCGCGCCGCCACCGCCGCGGCTCGCGCCCGGCGCATCGACGTCTACGGCATCGGCGGCAGCGGGGCGGTCGCGCAGGAGACCGAGACCCGGCTGTTCCGCATCGGCTGCGCGGTGCGCGGCTGGACCGAGGTGCACGCCGCGGCCACCTCCGCGGCCCTGCTCACCCCGGCGGACGTCGCCATCGGCATCTCCCACTCGGGTTCGACGCGCGAGACCATCGAACCGTTCGAACTCGCCAAGGAACGCGGCGCCACCACCATCGCCCTCACCTCCGACCCGCGCTCCCTGCTCGCCCGCGCCGCCGACATCCGGCTCATCTCCTCGTCCTCCGCGACCAGTTTCCCCACCGGCATCATCGGCGCCCGCCACTCGGTGCTGGTCCTCATCGACTGCCTCTACGTCCGGATCGCGCAGCTCTCCTACCAGCGCGCGAGCGCCTCGCTGGCCCTCACCGACCACATCGCCGGGGAGCACACAGTGAAGTCCCGCAGGGGCCGGTGATCTGAACCCGGACCGGCCCCGATCACGGCCGAGTCTGCATGGATGAACCACCGAAGTTACGCGGGGATGGTTGTTTGAATCATCTTCGCGGTGTCAGGATGGGCGCTCCGCCGAGCCTCTGGTAGGAGACCCATGCGCGTGACCGCTGCCCTGTCGACCGAGCTGTTCGTCGGCACCGCCGAGCATCCGCTCCAGGTGGTGACCGCCGAACTCGCCCATCTCCCCGGCCGGCCGGTGCGCCTCACGGTCGAAGGCCCGGGCGTGCACGGCAGCGCGGAGACGGTCGTCGGCGAGGACGGCACCGCGCACACAGAGATACCCGTGACGACGGACCTCGCGCCCGGCGAGCGGTGCGCGATCGAGGTGACGGCGGCCGACGGCGTCCAACTGGCCACGTACAGCGCCGAGTTCACGGCCGCCGAGCCCGGCTGGACCATGTTCATGGTCAGCCACTTCCACTACGACCCCGTCTGGTGGAACACCCAGGGCGCCTACACCGAGACCTGGGACGTCGCCGACGACCCCGCCACCACCGGTCTCCCCGCCCGCACCTTCGACTCGCGCGGCCGGTCCGGCATGAGTCTCGTCCGCGCCCACTGCGACCTGGCCCGCCGCGACCCCGCGTACACCTTCGTCCTCGCCGAGGTCGACTACCTCAAGCCCTACTGGGACGCCTTCCCGGAAGAGCGCGCCTTTCTAAGGGAGTTGATCCGCACCGGCCGCGTCGAGATCATGGGCGGCACCTACAACGAGCCGAACACCAACCTCACCGGCGCCGAGGCAACCGTACGCAACGCCCTGTACGGGGACGGCTTTCAGCGTGGCATCCTGGGCGCCTCACCCGAAACCGCCTGGCAGCTCGACGCGTTCGGGCACGACCCGCAGTTCCCCGGGCTGATGGCGGACGCGGGGGTGTCGTCCAGTTCGTGGGCGCGTGGACCGTTCCACCAGTGGGGGCCGACGCTCTCGGTCTTCGGCGAGGAGCCGCGCGATCCCCAACGCATGCAGTTCCCGGCCGAGTTCAGCTGGATCGCCCCATCCGGGCGCGGGCTGCTCACCGCCTACATGGTCAACCACTACGGCGCCGGCTGGGCCATCGACAACGCGCCCACGCTCCCCGAGGCCGAAGCGGCGGCACTGAAGCTGTTCCGGGGTCTGAAGAAGGTCGCGCTCACCCGCAACGTCCTGCTCCCGGTCGGCGGGGACTACGCGCCGCCGTGCCGCTGGGTGATGGACATCCACCGCGACTGGAACGCCCGTTACGTCTGGCCACGCTTCGTCAGCGGCATCCCACGGGACTTCTTCGCCGCCGTCCGCACCGAGTTGGACCAGGAGGGCCGCAAGGCGTCCCCGCAGACCCGGGACATGAACCCGATCTACACCGGCAAGGACGTCTCCTACGTCGACACCAAGCAGGCCCAGCGATACGGCGAGACGCTCCTCGCCGATGCCGAGGCCTGGGCCACCCTGGCCTCGCTGGTGGCCCAACACCCTTACCCGGACGCCGCGTTGGACAAGGCCTGGCGGCAGCTGATCTACGGCGCCCACCACGACGCGATCACCGGCTCCGAGTCGGACCAGGTGTACATCGACCTGATGACCGGCTGGCGCGAGCTGTACGACCTGGCGGATTCGGTGCACGCCGAGGCGACGGAGGCCATCGCCGCGAAGGTCGCCCGACTCCCGGGCGCTTCCGATGACTTGGTGGTGTTCAACTCGGCGACCTGGGACCGACGGGACGTACTCACCGTCGCCGACCCCGGCATGGTCCCCCTCGACGACACCGGCCTGCCGCTGCCCGCCGTACGCGAGGGCGACCAACTCCGGCTCGTCGTACCGGATGTACCCGGCATGGGCCTCAAGGCCCTCCCGCTCGCCGTGGGTTCGGTACCCGAGTGGACGCCCGGCGAAGGCGTCACCATCCGCAACGAGTTCTACGAGGTGACGGTCGACCCCGCGCGCGGCGGCGGCGTCAGCAGCCTGCGCGAACTGGCCGCGGAGGGGCGGGAGTTGCTGCGCGCCGGTGACATCGGCAACGAACTCGTCGTACAGGAGGAGTACGCGCGGCACCCGCGTTTCGGCGAGGGGCCATGGCATCTCACGCCGACCGGGACCACCGCCGCACGCAGCCGGGACGTCACCGCCGACATCGATGTCCAGCACTCCCCCGCCGGTTCGCGGATCACCGTCAGCGCCGACCTCGGACTGTTCCGGTACACGCAGCGGCTGACGCTGTGGACCGGGGTACCGCGCCTCGACGTGACGACCACGATCGACGGCTACGACGGCGCCGACCGGCTGATCCGGGTGCGCTGGCCGTCCGACGTGACCGGCGGACTGCCCGTGCACGAGGTGGCGGACGCGGTGATCGGGCGCGGGTTCGGGTTCGTCGAGGTGGACAGCGAGGAGTTCCCGTGGACGCTCGACAACCCGGCCAACACCTGGTTCGGGCTGGGGTCCACCGCGCGGGTCGCGGTGCACGACGAGTCGGGCCGGCTGCTCGGGCACCGGTCGATCGGGGTGGCCGAACTCATCTACGCCGACTGGGACTTGGCCGGTGAACTCGGTGCCCCGCTCGCGGCAGCCCTCGTCCGTGTCGGGGTGACCGCGACCTCGTCGATCGCCGGCGGGCCGCGCTACGGCGACCTCGAAGTCGACTCCAATCTCCCGGACTTCCGGATCGCGGTGGGCGCGCCCGAGCGCAACTCGGTGGTCGCGGAGGCTCTCGGCTGGGACCCGGCCGCCGGGCGTGAGCTGCGTCGGCAACTGGCCGAGCGGGGTGTGGCGGCGGTGTGGGTCGCGCCGCGGGCCGGGCTGCGCGAGGAGTGGGTGCCCGGGGCCGACCTGCGCGACCTGGAGCGGCTGCCGCTGCTGGTGGTGGCGGGCGCCCGCCCCGAGGACGACGCCAAGGCGGTCGACGCGCTGATCGCCGACCTCGACGACGCGGTCCTCACGGCCACGGCGGCGGGCGGCGGCGAGGCCCTGCCACCGGGCGACACCTGGGACGGCCGCAGCTTCGCCGTCCTCAACCGGGGCACGCCCGGCTGTGTCGTCACCTCCTCCGGCGATCTCTACATGTCCCTCATGCGCTCCTGCACCGGCTGGCCCTCCGGCATCTGGGTCGACCCGCCCCGCCGCACGGCGCCCGACGGCTCCGCCTTCCAACTCCAGCGCTGGACCCATGAGTTCGAGTACGCGGTGGTCGCGGGCGCGGGTGACTGGCGGGACGTCCGACTCCCCCAGGCCGGCCACGAGTTCAACCACCCGCTGACGGCCCGCCTGCGGACCTCCACTCAACAGGGCACCCTGCCAAGGAAGTTCACCCTCCTCGGCCTGGAACCGGCGGGCGAGGTGGTCCTCGACGCCCTCAAGCCGCTCGGCTCCCCGCTCGCCCGGGGCTGCGCGGTACCGGTCGACCCGGGGCGCGGTGTCGTCGTACGGATGCACGAGGTGAACGGGCAGCCGGTACGGGCCCGGATCCGCGGGCCGCAGTCCTGGACCGAGGGTGCCCGGGCCGACGTACTGGAGTCGCCCGGCGAGCAGTTGGCCCCGGAGCGGGACGGCGGGCTCGTCGTCGACCTCACCGGTTTCGAGGTCGCGACGGTACTGGCGACCACGGCTGTCGAGTCTCCAACGGGGCCTGGAATCGCGGCACATGAACCCGCCCAGCCGATCCACACCCGCTACTGGCTGCACAACTCCGGCCCCGCGCCGCGCGGGAACATGCCGGTGTCGGTGTACCTCTCCCCCGGCACCCTCACCGCCGCCGGTCCGGTGACCGCGACCGTCCGGGTCGGCTCGGAACTCACCGACGCGCCGGTGTCGGGGACGGTGGCCTTCGAGGTGCCGCCCGGCTGGAGCGCCGAGCCCGCCGAACTGCCGTACGCGCTGGGCCCGTCCGGATTCACCCTCTCCGAGATCACGGTGACACCACCGCCCGACCCGATCCCCGGCCGCCACTGGCTCGCCGCCCGGCTGTCCTACGGCGGGCAGACCTACGAGGACACCGTGGCGATGGACGTGCTGGACGTGCTGGACGGGCACCACGGGCCAACGCTCGTGTCCCGCCTTGGAGTTGAGCGGATCACCGTACGGGCGAGTGAACGCGCCCGCGTGCCCGTCACCGTCCGCAACACCACCCGTGGACCGGTCCACGGCACCCTCTGGGCCGTCTCCTCGTGGGGCACCTGGGCCGGAGTCACACCCGGCTGTCAGGGGTTCACGGTGGCCGGGGGCGCGGAGCAGGAATGCGTCATCGAGGTGGACGGTTCGGCGGTGCCGCCCGGGTCGTACTGGCTGCTCGCGAAGATCGCCTGGCACGGCTGTGTCGCCTACACGGAGGCCGTCGAGCTGGAGGTGACGCCGTGACGGAGCACGCGGCCGTGGTGCGCGGCAGGACCGTTCCAAAGAGGCGGGTGGACGCGCTGCTCGCGGCCGTACCGGCGCGGGACCGGGAGAGCACCCGGCCCGAGGCGCTCGCCCGGGCCGAGCGGCAGCGGCGGCGATGGGCGACCCAGGTGGTGGTCATCGACGAACTGGCCCAACGGGCTTGCGCGGAACGGGGGTTGAAGCCTCCGGCGGAGGTGGCGCCGGACCGGGTGCTCGCCGTAGCCGAGACCGATGTCGCGGATCTCGGCAGCATCGTCGCGGCGGCCCTCGCGCACTCCCCGGCCGCCCGGCTGCTGCTGGCCGAGCTGGAGGGCGAGCAGGAGGTCGCGGAGGCGGCCGTTCGGGACTACTACGACCGCAACCGGGACCGCTTCTTCACGGCGGAGGCGCTACGGCGTGGCGTCGACCCGTTCGGCCGGGTGTCATCGGAGGACTTCGTGTCGTACGACCAGGCGCGCGAGGGAGTCGCGCGCGAGTTGCGGCGGGCCGCCGGGCGGCGGGCCTTCTTCGGCTGGTTGGACCAGGCCAAGGCCGGAGTCGTGTATACCGCCGGGCACGAGCACCCCGGCGATCCGGCACACCCGGACCACGAGCACCGGCACTGATCTCCCCCGGAACCTAAAAGCAACACGAGAACCATTGACCTCCGATGAATTCTGGTCCACCTTTTCATCAATCGGAGTCGAAGTTGGTTAATTGAACCAGCTGTTGGCTGATGCTCAGGAGGGCAGCGATGCGCACAGGAAGACTGACCGGATCGATGGTGGGGATCATCGTCCTGACCCTGACGGCCGCCGGCTGCGGGCTGTCCGGCAGCTCGGGCGACAGCGACTCCACGGCGGGCGGCTGCAAGGTCGACAAGGGGAACGTGGGGTCCGGGAAGCTGACCGGTGAGGTGAAGGGCGGCATCACCTTCCAGACCACCAACCTGAAGAAGGACTTCGGGACCTTCTTCAACGGGGTCATCAAGTCCTTCGAGAAGGCGCACCCCGGTACGTCGGTGAAGTGGATCGACGATCCGGGGGACAGCACCTTCACCCAGCGCAACGTGGCCGACGCCCAGGCCTGCACGCTGCCCGACGTCATCAACCTCAACGCGGAGACGGCGACGGCTCTCACGAAGGCCGGGTATCTGCTCAATCTCGGGGTCAAGGACCCGGACGCCGGGAAGCCGTTCGTCCCCGCGTTCTGGAAGTCCAGTACGTTCAAGGACAGTTCGGGCTCCGCGCTGCACACCGTGCTGCCCTGGTACACCGGCGGCATCGTCCTGACGTACAACACCGACCTGTTGAAGAAGGCCGGCATCGACCCCGCGAAGCCGCCGACGACGATCTTCGGGCTCTTCGCCGACTACGAGAAGATCGCCAAGTCGGCCAAGGGCAAGTACTACGCGACGATGGCCAACCCGATCTGGCGCATCCCGGCGGACTTCGACCAGATGAACATCAAGACCCTCTCCAGCGACGGCAAGTCGGCCGTGTTCGCGGACGATCCGCGCACCACACAGTGGGTCGCGTGGATGGCGAAGCTGTACAAGGAGGGCGCGATGCCCAAGGACTCGCTGTCCTCCAGCAACGACCCGTCCACGCCGTACACGCAGGGCAAGGTCGCCTACGGTTCGACGAACCCGAGCTATGTACGGTTCGTGAAGCAGAACAGCCCCTCGATCTACGCCAAGACTGCGGTCGGGCAGCAGCCCTTCGACGCGCTCGGCCGCACCACCGGCGCCCCGCAGTACGTCTCGGTCGCCGCGACCAGCAAGCACGCGCCCGTGGCACTGGCGTTCGCGGAGTACCTCACCAACGCCGAGAACCAGACGGCCTGGGCCAAGGACCCGGACGTGGTGATCTTCCCGACCACGACCACCTCGCTCAACGACCCGTTCTTCCAGAACGTCAGCGGCAGCGACCAGTTCGCGCAGGCCCGCAAGCTCGTCGCCGACCAGCTCAAGACGACCACGGCCTACCAGACGAACCTCTCGCCGGCCGTGCAGAACGCGATCGTGTCCCAGGTACAGCTGGCGATGCAGGGCAAGAAGAGCCCGGCGCAGGCCGTGAAGGACGCCCAGGCGAAGGCCAACGAGCTGCTGAAGCAGGCTGGTTGATGGTGGCGACGCAGACCGCGAAGCCGGTGACCGTGCCCGGTGCGGAGGCCGTCGTCTCCGCACCGGGCACGTCCCGCGTGCGCCGACTCGCCCGAGCGGTCCTCCCCGGCCCGGCCCCCGGTGCCAACGGGGCCGCGCTGTACCGCCGTTGGTGGCTGCCCTGGCTTTGGACCGCTCCAGCGATCGTCTGCGCGGCGGTGTTCGGGGTGTTCCCGTTCCTCAACACCGTGCTGCTGTCCTTCACGAACGCCAAACCGCTCGGTGGCGCCGCGAACTTCGTCGGCCTCTCCAACTACACCCGGATGCTGGACGATTCGGACTTCTGGCTGGCGACCCGCAACAGCGTCCTGTACGCCGTGATCGTCGTCCCCCTGATGGTGCTGCTGCCGCTGCTGCTCGCCGTTCTGGTGGAGAAGAACCTCCCCGGCATCGGCTTCTTCCGCTCGGCGTTCTACACGCCGGTGCTCGCCTCCAGCGTGGTCGTCGGCCTGAGCTGGCAGTGGCTGCTCGCGGACGACGGACTGGTCAACACCTGGCTGGAGAAGGCCCACTTGATCCGGTCGGCCATCCCCTTCCTGTCCGACTCGTGGCTGATCCTGCTCTCCGCGATGGGCCTGACCCTGTGGAAGGGCCTCGGCTGGTACATGGTCTTCTACCTGGCCGCCCTCGGGAACGTTCCAAAGGAACTCCACGAGGCCGCGTCCATGGACGGTGCCGGTGCCGCCCGCCGCTTCTGGCACATCACCGTGCCCGGTGTACGGCAGGCGATGATGCTGGTCGGCACCCTCACCGGCATCGGCTCGCTGCGCGTGTTCACCGAGATCTACATGCTCGGCAGCTCCACCGGCGGCCCCGGTGGCGCCGACCGCACGCTGCCCTTCTACATCCGGGACGTCGGCCTCGACCCCATCACCGGAAACGCCGGTTACGGCTCGGCGGTGAGCGTGGCGCTGTTCGTCCTCACCCTGGGCCTGACCCTGCTGGCACAGCGCCTCACCAAGGAGGACGAGTCATGACGGCGACCGCCGTGCGGCCCAAGTCCCGGCGCCTGACCCCGCGTTGGCGGGACTACGGCCGCCCCCGCGAACTCGTCCTCCGCTACCTGCTGTTGCTCCTCGTCCTGGGCCTCACGGTCGGCCCGCTCATCTGGCAGTTCCTGGCCTCGCTCAAGGGCACGGGTGAGGACGTCTTCGGCGCGAACGCCTCCCTGCTGCCCCACCACCCGACCCTGCACGCCTACCGCGAGGTCTTCAGCCAGGTACCGGTGGCGACGTACATCAGGAACAGTCTGATCGTCGTACTCCTGTCGGTGGCGAGCCAGTTGCTGTTCTCGACGACGGCCGGCTACATGCTCTCCAAGCCCGCCTGGAAGGGCCGTCGGGCGGTCTGGATCCTCCTGGTCGCCTCGATGATGTTCCCCTTCGAGTCGATCATGGTGTCGCTCTTCCTGAGCATCCGCGATCTCGGCCTGGTCGACAACGTGGTGGGCGTGTGGCTGCCCGGCTTCGTCGGCGCGATCAACGTCCTGCTGATGCGCGGCGCGTTCCTCGCCGTACCCCGCGAGATCGAGGACTCCGGGATGCTGGACGGCGCGAGCGAGTGGCAGCGCTTCCGCTACCTGTACCTCCCGTCCGCGTGGGGCGCGATCCTGGTGGTCACCATCAACACGTTCATCAGCGCCTGGGACGACTTCCTGTGGCCGCTGATCGTGCTGCGCTCCGAGGACCACATGACGCTGACGCTGGGCCTGTCCCGGTTGCAGAGTTCGTCGTTCGGTTACGACCAGCGGGTGGTGATGGCCGGTTCGGTGATCTCCGTGATCCCGGTCCTGGTGCTGTTCGTCATCACCCAACGCTGGTTCTACAAGGGCGTTTCGGCGGGAGCGGTCAAGCTCTGAGGCGTACGACGAGGGGTTCCACGGCGAGTGCGGCCCGCGCGGACTGAGCGACCCGGATCTCGACGGCACCGACCCGCTCCAACTGGTCGGTGCCGAAGGGAATTTCGGCCGTACGGCGCTCACCCGGCGCCAACTCGACGCCCTGGAAGGCGTGCAGTTCGAGCGTGCGCGGCCAGACCGGGGCGAGCAGGCGGCGGATGTACAGCTGGACAACCGAACGCCCGTGCCGCTTACCGATGTTGGTGACCTCGACCTCGACGGTGTCTCCCGCCAAGCGAGGCGTCCCGTACTCGAAGCTCGTGTACGACAGCCCGTGCCCGAAGGAGTAGAGCGGTTCGACGTCGGCGTCCACGTAGCCGCCGTACTCGATGTCCTTGTGGTTGTAGTGGACGGGGAGTTGGGCCACCGAGCGCGGGACGGAGACAGGGAGGCGGCCGGTCGGTTCGGCGCGGCCGAGCAGGACCTCGGCGATGGCCTCGCCGCCCCACGGGCCGGGGTACCAGGCGGTGAGCAGCGCTCCCGCCCGTTCGGGGACGACATGCGGGCGGCCCTGGATCAGGACGACGGCGGTCGGTGTGCCGGTCGCGGTGACCGCGTCGAGCAGGGCGTGCTGCGCCCGGCCGAGACTCAGGCCCGCGAGGTCGACGCCCTCGCCGCAGGTCATCTCCGAAACGGCGTTCCGTGCCGCTCCGTTGGCGTCGAAGTCCGTGTCGGGGGTACGGGCGCTGCTGCCGCCCAGCACCAGGACGGCCAGGTCGGAGGCGGCAGCCACGGCGACCGCCTCGGGGATGCCGGAGAGGTCGTCGCCGGTGAGGGCACAGCCGGGGGCGTGGCGGATGTCGGTGCCGGGCGGGGCGAGTCGCCGTAGACCTTCCAGAACGCTGACGCCGGAACGCTGTGGTGCCGTGTAGTCGCCCAACTGGTGTGCGTAGGTGGCAGATTGGGGACCTATGACGGTGATGCGGGAGACGGCTCGCGGGATGGGCAGGACATCGCCGTTGTTGTGCAACAGCGTCACCGCGCCGCGCGCCAATGCGGTGCTCAGCTCCCTGCCCTGCGCGGCCGGTGGACACTCGCTTGTGCTGTAGGGCCGTTCGAAGAGGCCCAGGCGGAACTTCAGGCGGAGTACGCGTGCCACGGCCACGTCGACGGTGGCCTCGCTCACCAGGCCCCGCTCGACCGCCTCCTCAAGATGCGTGAAACCCTCGTCCCAGAGGCTGAGGTCGACTCCGGCGTTGAGTGCGAGGGCGCCCGCCGAGACGGCGTCGCCGGTGATGCGGGCCAGTCGGTCCACTGCGAGGCCGTCGGCCATGACCAGGCCGTCGAAACCCCAGTCCTCGCGCAGGAGTTGGTGGAGCAGGGCGCGATTGCCGGAGCAGGGCAGGCCGTCGACCTCATTGTAGGCGGACATGACGGCGGCGGCCCCGGCGCGGACTCCGGCGCGGGCGGCGGGGAGGTGGATGTCGTGGAGTTCGCGGAGGCCGAGTTCGGACTCGGCGGAGTTGCGTCCGCCGACCGTGGCGCCCTGTCCGGCGAAGTGCTTGAGGACGACGGGGGCCTTGTCGGCGGCGAAGCCGTCACCGGGCTCGCCCTGCATCCCGCGCACGAGCGCCTCGGTGAGGCGGGCGGCGAGGTGCGGGTCCTCGCCGAAGCACTCCTCCGTGCGGCCCCAGCGGGGGTCGCGGGCGATGTCCAGGGCGGAGACGAGGGCCAAGTGGGCGCCACGGGCGCGGAGTTCGGCGGCGGCGTGGGCGGCGGCCCGTTCGTACAGGTCGGGGTCCCAGGTGGCGCCGACGGCCAGGTTGACCGGGAGGACCGTGCCGTCCAGGGCCATGTGTCCGTGCGGTACCTCCTCGACGAAGAGGGCCGGGATGCCGAGCCGGCTACTGTCGATCACATGGCGTTGCACCAACTCGGCCAGGGCGGCGCTGTCTTCGGCCCCGGGTCCGTTGGAGTGGTCGACGCCGGACCAGGCGTCGGCGCGGAACAGGCCGTAGAGCGCGCCGAGTCCGGCGAAGCGGGCGGTCTCGGCGCGTAGGGCGTCCGTGAGGTGGAAGCCCTCAGGCGTGCGGCGGTAGGCGTCCCAGCCGTACATGCGCTGGTTGAGCTGGCCGACCTTCTCCCGCAGGGTCATGCGGGCGAGGAGGTCGGAAACCCGGGTGTCGACAGGGGCGTTGGGGTCCCGGTAGAGGGGCGTGGTGGTGTCGGTCATCGGTCGTCACCGTCGTACGCGAGCCGGGCGAGGGCGACCGCGCCCCGGCAGCCGTCCGGTACCCAGTCGAGGGTCAGGCCGAGGGGGTGGAGGCGGGCGGTGAGGCGGGTCGTCAAGGGGCCTTCGGGGCCGAGCAATCCTCCGGTGGCGACGATCCGTTCCCCGTGGGCCGGGTTCAACGCCCGTACGGTGTCGGTTAGTTGGTCCGCCGCCTCGCCGAGGATCCCTTCCGCCACCGTGTCCTTCTCCTCCGCCGCCTCGACCACCAGCGGGGCGAAGCGGGCGAGGCGGATGGGGAGTTCGGCCATGACGGCGGGGAGTACGTGCATGCGGTAGGCCTCGCGGTGGGCGCGGGACCAGTGGGTGCCGGGGAGCGCCTCGGCCGGCACTCCGAGTGCCTGTCCGACGGACCCGGCCAGGGTGGTCGTAGGTCCGCGTCCGTCCGCCATCCGCAGCGCCGCCCGTACCGCGCTGCGGCCGATCCAGAAGCCGCTGCCGTCGTCGCCGAGGAGCCAGCCGTCGCCGTCCACGGTGGCGGTGGAGCGGCGGTCGGTGATGCGCAGGGCCACCGCGCCGGTGCCGGCGACCAGGGCGAGGCCGTCGGCGGGGGTGCCGGGGGCGGAGGCGAAGGCCGCCTCGATGTCGCTGCAGACGCGGACCCGGTCGGCCGGGATGCCGAGGCGGCGCAGCGCCGCCGTGAGGGCGGTGCGGGCGTTGACGTGGCCCGGTTCCTCGGTGGAGGCCGCCGTGGCGCCCGCGAAGCCGCCGGCGACGGCGACCACTCGGGCGCGCGCCTCCTCCGGTACGGCCTGGGCGATCGCCTCGGCCAGGTGATCGGTGATGCGCGGGACCGGGACGGTCAGGGCGTTGCCGGGCCCGGCCGCGCCCTCGCCGAGCGGGCGTCCGTCCTCTGCGGCGGCGAGGACGGCGCGGGTGCGGGTGCCGCCGGCATCGAGGCCGACGACGAGATCACCGATGAATTCCTGGTTCAAATCATTGCTCATTACTGACTATGGTGGTTGATACATTCACGGAGGGCAAGACCGGACCCGGGGAGGATCCCATTCCTACGCTTCGCTTCGGCGTCAACTACACGCCGCGCCGCGGCTGGTTCCACTCCTGGCACGACTTCGACCCGGCGCACGCGCGTGAGGACCTGGCCCAGATAGCCGGGCTCGGCCTGGACCACGTGCGGATCTTCCATCTCTGGCCGCTGCTCCAGCCCAACCGCACGCTGATCCGCAGGAGCGCGGTGGACCAGCTCGTGCACCTGGTCGACCTGGCGGGCGAGGCGGGCCTCGACGTCCTCGTGGACGGCGTTCAGGGACATCTCTCCAGCTTCGACTTCTACCCGGAGTGGACCCGCAGCTGGCACCACCGCAATGTGTTCACCGACCCGGAGGCGATCACGGCCCAGGCGGAGCTGCTGCGCACCCTGGGCAGCGCCCTCGCCGACCGCCCGAACCTGATCGGTCTCCAACTCGGCAACGAGCTGAACAACTTGGTGGAGCACAACCCGGTGACGGCGGACGAGGTGGACCACTATCTCGACACGCTGCTGGCCGCCGCCCGTGAGCAGCTGCCGTCGGACCGGCTGGTCACGCACTCCGCGTACGACGCCGCCTGGTACGGCGACGACCATCCGTTCACCCCTGAGGCCTCGGCCCGCAAGGGCGATCTGACCACCGTGCACCCGTGGGTGTTCTCGGGCGACTGCGCCCGCCGTTACGGTCCGCGTTCTCCGCAGGTGCTCCATCTCGCCGAGTACGGCACGGAGTTGGCGAAGGCGTACGCCACCGACCCGGCCCGGCCGGTCTGGGTCCAGGAGACGGGTGCGCCGGAGCCGCACATCCCGGCGTCCGACGCCCCGGAGTTCGCGCGCGCGACCGTACGCAACGCGGCCGAGTGCGAGGGGCTGTGGGGGGTGACGTGGTGGTGCTCGCACGACGTGGACCGTTCGCTCGCCGACTATCCCGAACTCGAATACACGCTGGGCCTGTTCGACTCGGAGGGCCGCGCCAAGCCGATCGCCGAGGCCTTCGCCGCCGCGATCGCCGAGCCGCACACCGTCCAACTCCGTGACATCGCCTTGGTGTTGGACTGCACCCCGGGCACCCGCTCGGTGTCCGGTCCCGGAGGCGCGTACTTCGAGGAGTGGATACGGCTGCGCACGGAGGGCCTGCGTCCGGCGGTCGTACTGGCCGAACGGGCGGATGACCAGGGGTACTTGGCGGCACGCGGCATCAAGGAAGTCGTACACCTGCCGTGACACTCACCCGACGGCCAGTACCTCCGCGACCGCCCGCAGGTTGACCCGGCCGCGGCCGTAGGAACAGAGGGTGCCGCCCTCCGGCAGGCCGGTGTCGACGCGTATCGCGCCGGGCCGGCGGGCCACCAGGGTGTCGCGCAGCCGGGCCTGCCAGGGGTGCAGGACGGCGTCGGACGTGGCGATGACCAGCGGTGCGCTGCGGTCCCCGATCGCGTCGACGAGGGCGGCGGGGTCGACCGGCTCCTCGTTGAGGGCGATGCCGGTGGCCGTGGGGTCGATGGCGCGGAGTTCGGTGAGGAGGTCCTCGCCGCCCCAGTTCAGGGCGGGGTGCGGGGCCGGGAACAGGTCGACGACATGGGCGCCGCGCACGGGCGGCGGCAGCGGCCGGGTGCGTACGGCGCGGCGGGCGGCCTCAAGGCCGGCGGTCGCGTCCCAGGCGGCGACCGCCTGGCGGGGCGTCGCGTACCGCTCGGCGAGCCGGCGTACCCGGCCGGCCGCCTCCCAGACCCGCTCCTCAGCGAGCATGCGGGCGTGCAGTGCGTCGAGGACGGCGTCCCGGCAGGCCAGGGTGACCGCCAAGTCCGGTACGGCGACGATGACTTGGTCCGCTCCGGCGGCGAGCGCGATACGGGCGCCGGCCGCTTCGCCGTACTCGTCGGCGATCGCCTTCATCTCCAGCGCGTCGCTGACGAGGACGCCGTCGAAGCCGAGGTCGAGGCGGAGCAGATCGCCGAGGATGCGGCGGCTGAGGGTGGCGGGGCGGTTGGCGTCCAGGGCCGGGAAGACGACATGGGCGCTCATCAGCATGGGCACGCCCGCGGCGACGGCGGCGCGGAACGGTTCGAGGTCGACGAGGAGTTCGTCGTAGGGCCGCGGGTCGATCGCGACGCCGTCGTGGCTGTCGGTGACGGTGCCGCCGTGGCCGGGGAAGTGCTTGGCGCAGGAGGCGATGCCGCGTACGTCGGTGGCGGTGATCCAGGCGCGCAGATGGCGGGCGGCCCGCTCGGGGTCGGCGCCGAAGGAGCGGGTGCGCACGATCGGGTTGCGCGGCTGGTGCTGGAGGTCGGCGACGGGGGCGTACGAGGCGGTGATGCCGAGGGTCGCGAGATGGCCGGCGAGGGCGTCGGCGCAGCGGGCGGTCAGGGCCGGGTCGTCGACGACTCCGAGGGCGTAGGAGCCGGGGGCGTCCGGGGCGTCGGCGTTGACCAGATGGCCGATGCCGCCGCCCTCGTTGTCGATGGCCACGAGCAGGTCGGGGCGCAGGGCGCGGAGTTCGTCGGTGAGCCGACGCACCTGCCCGGCGTCCCGGATGTTGCGGGTGAAGAGGATGACCCCGCCGAGGCCGCGGTCGATGAGCCGCTTGAGGGTGTCCGGCACGGTCGTCACGCCGTCGAAGCCTGCGACCAGACAGCGGTGGGCCGCCTCGTCGAGGTCGACGGGCAGGGCGAGGGCGGCGGACGAACGCTCGGCGTGGGTCATACTGGAATTCAAATGGCTCGCTCAACCTAAAGTCAACAAACCGATGGATTGTTGATTCAGGCAATGATTTGACGCCGACTACACTTCTTCAGAGCCGTTCGCTTCGCCCAGCCGCCCGCGCCCCTTCCGCTTCCCGACACCACTGCGTCATACCGGATGGGAACGTTTCGCCTCGTGTCCCTGCTTCCGCTCGAAGACATCCCCGGGCCGCTCCCCGCCTCCACCACCGGCCCCACTCCCGCCCCCGCCCCCTTCCGACTCCCCTCCGTCGCACGCCTCGCCACCAAGGTCCTGACCCTGCTGCCCCTGCTGCTGATCGTGGTGTGGGCGGCGGTCGACTGGCGCGCCATGTACGAGGGCACCGCCCGGCTCGCCTCCGCCGACCCCTGGTGGCTGCTCGCCGCGTTCTTCTTCACCTGCCTCGGCTGGGGCACCGCCGCCCTGGTCCGCCAGGGTGCCGTGCCGGACCGGCTGCCGACCGGTCTGCTGATCGCCTCGCAGTTCGCGGCCGGCGCGGCCAACCACGCCCTGCCGGCCAGCATCGGCGCCCACGCCGTCACCCTGCGCTTCCTCCAGGGCCAGGGCATCCCGCTCCCCCGCGCCACCGCCTCGCTCGCCCTCTACTCACTCGTCCGGCCGATCGCCAAGACACTCGTACTGCTGGTCTTCCTGATCTCCTTCCCCGAGATGCTGCGCTTCGGCCAACTCGCCCCCAGAGGCTGGTCGTTGCTCCTCGCCGTCGGCAGCCTGGCGACCGTTCTCACCACGGTCACCGTCCTGCTGTGCGCAGTACGACGGCTGCGCAGCCCGGTCCTCCGCTGCGTCCGCACCGCCCTGACCGACGTACGGCAGCTGCACACCATGCCCAGCCGGATCCTCGCCCTGTGGGGCGGGGCCGCCGCCGCTCCCGTGCTGCAGGCCACGGTGATCTTCGCCGTCGGGGCCTCGCTCGGCATGCCGCTGTCCTGGGCGCAGGTGGTCCTCGCGTTCCTCGCCGCCAGCACCGCGGTCGGCGCCGTGCCCGCACCCGGCGGAATCGGTCCCGTGGACGCGGCGACGGTGTTCACGATGGTCGCGTTCGGCGCCCCCATGGATCTGGCCACGGCGAGCGTCATCGGTTACCGCGTCCTGACGGTGTGGGTGCCGTTGCTGCCGGGGGCGTTGTTGCTGTCGGCGCTGGTCCACCGGAAGGTGCTGTGACCGAAATCCACTTGTACGGCCACCTGTTCCACCTCTAACGTCGCTGCTCATCGACGTGTAGCTCAGTCAGGAGAGCACCGGGCTCTGGACCCGGAGGGCGCGGGGGCAGTACCCGCCACGTCGGCTTATGGATGACGACGCTGAGCAGCAGCACCTCACCGCGGCCCCGGGCTATGCCCTGGGCCAGTTGGCCAAGGCCTTCACGACCGCGCGGACCCACGAGGACGCCGACACCCGCCGTCGCGCGGAGGGCCGCGCGCAGCGCTGGCGTACCGTGCTCACCGGAATGGCGGGTGGGTGGCTGGCGGTCGGTTCGCGGACCCCGGTGGCCGGGTTCCCGGCCTGGGTCACCCCCGAGGTGGTGCGCGGTGGTTTCGCCACCGGCGCCGCGGGCGCGGGCGGCCCGCTCCAGCCGTACGAGAGCGCGCTCGCGGAGCGGTTCGGGGTGCCCGCGGACCGGCGGGCACTGTTCGCGCACTGCCTCACCGACAGCGGACTCACCTGGCTGTGGGGACGGTTGAACAGCGGGCGGTACGAGGTGACCGTGCCGGAGGAGGGCGCGCTGCTCACCATGGCGTGGCTGGTGCGACACGGGGAGACGGCCGCCGCGCTGGACCTGGTCGCGGAGTTGGAGCCGTTCGCGGGTCAACTCCGGTTCCTGCCGCGCCCGTCGACCGGCCGACCCGCCTCGGACGACACCGACGCGCTGCACCGCCGTACCGTCGACGACACCGTGAACAGGCTGGTCCGGCGCCGTCCGAACGATGCCGTGGAGACACAGCGCGAGGCACTCGCCGTATGGCAGCCGTTCGGGGACGAGTTGCTCGCGCACTGGCTGGAGACGGCGGGCGGGGCGGACGGGCAGGTGCTCGAACTCGCCCCGGACGAGGCCTGGTTGGCACGAGGTGGCGAGTTGCTGAGCCGCTACCGGTTGCTGGCCGAGGAGCACACCCGCTGCGGAAAGCACCGCAGCCCGAAGGAGAACCTGGGCATTCTGCGGAGCGCGCTGGAGAAGACCGTCGCCGGGCGGGAGTTGGACGCGCGCCGGCTCGGGCTGCTGCGGCACGCCGTCGCGTCGATGGTGCGGCGGCGCGGGCTGCCGGGATCGGCGGCGCACACCGAACTGCGGAGCGCGCAGCGGGTCCAGGCCGCTCAGCCCTCCCATCACGCCCTGGCGCAGGTGGTGTTGGGCCGGCTCGCCGTGCTGCCCCAGGAGTCGGGCATCGCCGACCTCACCCCCGTACTGGCCCCCGTGTCCGGTCCGGAGGAGCAGGAGACCGGCGTCCCCGCGGGCGCCCGACTCCCGCCTGTGATAAGCCGGGTGGTCGAGGGCGCGCTGAGCGCACCGGTCGGTGTCCTGGTGGAGCGGGGAGTCGTCCCCTCGGCCGAGGTACTGGCCGAGCTGGTACCGCAGTTGGTCGCCGTCACCAGCGCGCGGGCCTACGACGACGATGCGCTGCGGGCGTTGATGGCCGTGAACTACCGCGCGTTCCGCAACCGCCGTTCGCTGCTCCTGCTCAACCTGGAGCGGCAGGTCCGGATCGAGGAACTGCCCTGGGTGCGGGCGGTGGCCGCGCAGCGGGGCGACGGCTCGGCCGAAGCGGCCCTGGTATTACGGCAGTTGGGCGAGCTGGCCGTGCGGGGCTTCCCGGGGACGATCCTGCCCAACCCGCTCGTACGCGAACTCGGCGTGCTCGTCCGCCAGTCGGAGCTGGGCGCTCCGCTGGTGGAGGAGCTGGCCGCGGACATCTTCATGAATACCTTCGGGCCGAAGTTCCTCGTCGCGGCCCGGATCGCGGGCGAGTTGCTCGGCGGTTCGCTGTACGAGCGGTACTACGGCATCGACTACGAGGCGATCCGTCGGCTGGCGGTCGCCGAGGCGAGTGAGGCGGCGGGCCGCTCGGTCAAGCCCCGGACTTCTCCGGGGTTCGCGCGGCTGTGTGCGGAGCGGGCCCGGGCGGCGTCCTCGGCGCCGGCCGGGACGAAGTCCGGTGGCTCGCACGGGTCCTGGGTGGCGGAGAACGGCAAGGTGATCGAGCAGGCGCAGATCCTGACCACGCACAATCTGGCCACGCTGGTCCACCGGGTGGGCATCGCCCCGGAGCCGGGCTGGGCCGAGCTGGCGCGGAGCTGTTTCGTGGCCGTGTGCCGGCTGACGGGCCGAGTGCGGGGCAACCCGCGGCCGTACGCCACGATCAAGGACGCGGCCTACGCCTGGCGGCAGTTGGTGTTCCATCTGTCGCTCTGCCCGCCGGCCGAGCAGCGGCGGGTGCTCGCCGGCCTGGACGCGGAGACGGGCCGGCACCCGTTCCATGTCGCGGCCCGTCTCGCGCCCGCCCTGGCGGGGCTGCGGCTGGTCGTGGACGGCGGCGGCTTCGGCCCGGACGGTACGGCGGACCGGGGCCGGGCCCGTCGGCTGCTCGGCTGGACCACGGACGGGCACTGGCTGGCGAGTGACCCGACTGACCGTACGCCGTAGGAGAGTCGAGAGATCTCGGGCCGGGTCTCCTAGCCCACCGCCGCCGTGCGCACCGCCGCCTCCGTCAGGGTGGTCGCGGTGCGTACGGCGCTGGCGACGGCCTCGTCGGGGGTGAGCCCCAGCTGGTCGGTGAGGGTGAACAGGGCGTCCGCGCCGACGACCACCGCGAGGCCCCGCTTGAGCTGGGTGAACGCGTCCGGATCCGTCACGCCCAGGGTGCCGTCCAGGGGTGCGAGGGCGTGGTCGATGAGGCCGAAACGGATCCCGGGCCGCATGCTCTCCGCGTCCGGACGGACGATGGTCGCGGCCATCATGGCGCGCACTCCGCCCTGGCGGGTCAGGATGCCGCGGAGCAGGAACTCGCAGGCGTAGGCGATCCGTTCGACGGGATCGCGGGAGTCGGCGACCGGCCGGAGCGCCTCGGCCGGGTCGGGCCAGACGCCGGCCAGGGCCTCGCCGATCAGGGAGGGAAGGTCGGGGAAGTAGCGGTAGGCGGTGGCCTCGGAGACCAGGGCGGCGCGGGCGATCTCGGGCATGGTCACCTCGCTGCCCGCGCCGATCAGCACCCGGGCCGCCTCGACGATCGCCGCACGGGTGCGCCTCTTCTGATTGCTGCGGCCCGTGTCCGTCTGGGTTGTCGCCATCGGTTCGTCACATCCCCGTCTTCGCTCGTCGCTGCCGTCCGTCCCTTCCGCACTTTATCACGACCGACTCTCATCATGAGAGTGCACTTGCATGACAAGGGTTGCCAGCTTACTGTCCTACTGTCCTGAGGGCGCACAACGCGCTGCGAAGACAAGGGAGTTCGAGATGAGCGAGGTTTCCGTGGTCGGTCCGGAGGACGGCGAGTCCATCCGTCTGGGCCCGGTCACGATGCGCATCCTGGAGGACGGCAGCACCACCGGCCACCGCCTGGGCATCGGCGAGATCACCCTCGCCCCGCACACCCAGGGGCCGCCGCAGCACCGCCACGGCCGGCACGACGAAGGCTTCTACGTCGTCTCCGGCACCGTGCACTTCACCATCGGCGAGACCGTCCACGTCGCCCCGGCCGGCACCCTCGCGATGATCCCGCCCGGCGCCCCGCACACCTTCGCCAACCCCGGCGACGAACCCGCCGTGATGATCAACACCTTCACGCCCGACCTGTTCGTGCAGTACTTCCGTGACCTGCGGGACATGATCGCCGGCGGGCGCGAGTTCAACGCCGAGTCGACGATCGAGATGATGAGCCACTACGCCACGGTCCCCGCGACCGACTACGCCTGAGACCGACTTGGCCTGAGACACCCGCCGCCGTGGGTCAGGAGCCGCCCGAGTTCGACGGGCCGAAGAACTCGATCTCGGCGATGGCCACTTGCTTCTTTCCCGAGGCTCCGTAGGCCGACTCGATGGTGAAGCGCACCGACGTGACCTCGCCGACCCGGAAGGCCCGGCGCTGGGCTCCGGCCCCCTGGTCGAGGCTGAGTTCGCGGGTGGTGGTCTTTCCGTCGGCCGTGGTGATCCTGGCCTCGATCCGGTGCGGAAGCGCCGACTGGCCGAGCTGGTCGGCGCGGGTGGAGACACCCGGGGTGATCAGCACATCGAGCAGCCGTGTCGGCTCGTCGAACTTGGCCTCCAGCCACTGCCCCTCGCCCGACTGCGACACACCCGGGCCCCACCAGGTGTTGTTCAGCTTGTCGAAGGCCAACTCCGGCTTGTGGCCCGGGAAGGAGCGGGAGGCGGTCACGCGGTCCGGGGAGACGGGGGCGCGTTTGGCGAAGTGGTCCTTCGCGGCCTGCACACCGCGCGGGATGTTGACGGCCAGCACGATCAGCAGGGTCAGGACGATCGCGGCACCGATCCAGGTCAGCACCCGGTCGAAGGTACGGCGCAGCCGCGGCCGGTCCCCCGCCCACGGGATCTCGCCGCTGCGGAACGTGAGCATCCTCCGCCACCAGGGCAGCCGGCCGGCGACCTGCTCCTCGCCTGCCATGGGCATCGCGCACCGGGTGCAGTAGTGCCGGTCCGGCCGGTTCGCCGTCGCACACCAGGGGCAGGGCACTCCGCCCACCGCGCCGGGTTCGACACCGGGTGCCCGCACGGACTGCGGACGCGCGGCCACCGGGCGCCCGGGCAGCACGGGCGCCACGGAGGGCGCCTGCCGGGGCTCGGGGTCGTCGACCGGAACGAGGAGACGTCGGGCTCGCTCGGCCTCCGACTCGGGCGGGGTGGCGGGCACCGGCTGAGTTGGAACGGTCCCGTCGCCGTCGTGGGGAAGGTGGGGCGCGAGGGCCGAGGAGGGGTGCGGGTACGGGGTCTGGGGCGGGGCCGCGGCGACCGCCGGGTCCGCGTCCAGGCGGGTCGCGGGGTGGGACGCATCGCCGTTCTCGGGTTCCGGCAGGCTGCCCGCGCCGACGGAGTCGTACGACCCGGCGGCCATCGCGTCGAGCCGCAGGGACAGTGCGTCGAGTCGGGCCGCCGGATCGTCCTCGGCCGAACTCCGTTGCCCCGGAACCCTGTTGCCCTCACCGCGTTCGGCCGCCGCACCGGCACCGGCACGGGCGCCCGCGCGGTCCGTCCAGCTGAGGACGGCCCCGCAGGCGTCGCAGAACGACTGGCCCGGTTCCGCGCGGGTTCCGCATTCGGCGCAGCTCTGGGTGGTCGTCATCTCTCGGGGTTCCTTTCGGCGAGCACGGTGGCGGTCACCTGGACCGTGTACGGCATGTGGGCGGGGCGGGCCGCCGCCACGAGGGCGTCGAGGCGGTGGGTGTCCAGGGTGGTCGGCGCGGGCAGCCGCAGGTGGACGTGGAGCCGGGGGCTGCGTTCGCCGGGGACCGGTCCAAGCGGGCGGGCGTTCCAGTCGGCGGCGCCGCTCTCGGTGATCTCGGGTTCGACCCCGAAGGCGAGCCGGACGGCCTCGGCCAGACCGCGCCGGGTGCCGCGGATGCGGTGCAGATACGTGGCGGCGGCCACGGCGGCCCGCAGCCGCGCCTCCGGTTCGCTGCCGTCGGTCTCCGCTCCGACCCAACTGCCCAGCCACTGAACGAAGTCGAGCGGCGCGAGCGACGGCCGGAAGTACGTGTCCAGGCAGTCCAGCACACTCAGAATCGGCGCTACGACCTCGTCGAGCCCGGCGACGAAACGCTGGGCGAGGTCGTCGTCGGCGAACACGGCGGGCAGCATCGCCCCGATGGGCGCGGACGAGCCGAGGCCGTCCACAGATCCTCTCAACGCGGGCCTCCTGAGGGGGAGTTGGCAGTGTTCACGCGCCGTCTCCGATCACGCGGACGCGGTGGTCGAAGGAGAACACCAGGGACGGCCGCTCCAGGTCGATGCGGTCGGTGGGGTCGCCGCGCTTGCCGGTGAGAGGGTCGGCCGGGTGCAGGACGACCTGGTCGACCAGCTCGACGCCGGGCACCCGTTGGAGCACCGCGAAGACCTCGCCGGACTGCACCGGGCGCCCGAACGGCCAGCCCTTGCCGTCCGATCCGCCGGTGAGCGGATCGAGGTGGCGGTAGAGGGCGTCGTGGGTCTGACGGCGCACCCGGTCGGTGTCGACGCCCCGGAAGGCGTGGACGGTGGCGACCACGGTGACGCCCTGGTAGAAGGGCGGGCCGACCGCCAACCGGGTCCCGATCAGACGCCGTTCGTCGAGATGCCGGGTGATGCGGTCCAACAGGGCGTCGCCGGGCACGAGTTGCTCGAAGCGGAGCCGTCCGCCGGGATCGGGCACCGCCTGCGGGACCACCAACACCCGTACGGCGTAGGCCCCGTGCTCGCCCTCGTCGCCCTCCAGGCAGGTGATGCGGGCGGTCTCGGGGGCGGCCCGGCGGGACAGCTCCTCGTAGTCCCGGAGGGTGACCGCCCGCTCCTGGGCGCGCAGGGTGATGGGGGCGCGGGTCTTGGCCTCCTGGACGGTCTCGCCGTCCACTCCCCCGCGTGCCGCCTCGCGGTTGATCACCTCGGAGACGTACGGGATGGAGCTGCGCAGGATCTGCACGGCGCCGCGGGCCACGTTGCCGGACCGGCCGCCGCCGGTGCGGTAGCGGCGGGCGCGGATCACCGAGCCCTTGGGGGCGACCATGCCGTACTGGCGCAGGGTGCCGTCGGGTTCGCGGACGGCGGGGCCGAAGGCGAGTTCCCCGGTGGCCGCGTCGAGGGTGATGTGGCGGTCGTACGGGCCGGAGGCGGCGAAGTGCGGGACGACCTGCCAGTCCGTCCAGCCCTCGTGCTCGGCGGTCTGGAGGAGGAGCGGCGGATTGTCGCCGACGACGGGTGTGTGGGCGAGCCGCAGCCGTTGCCCCGGCAGGCCGGTGGACTCACCGAGCGCCTCGTCGTGGACCGTGTCGGCGTGCACGACGGTGGTGGTGCCGCCGATGGTGAAGGCCTCGGCGGAACGCACAGTCGGTGAGGTGGTGTAGAAGGGCTGGTCGGGGTGCGGTTCGGTGACGCGGCAGCGCAGCCAGCCGGCTTCCTGGCCGCCGTTTCGGGACAGCGTGTGGCCGCCGGGCACGTGCAGGACCACCGCGCCGGGCCGGTTGAGGCCGCCGGTGCCGTCGCGGTCCACCTCGCAGGCCTGCCAGCCGTCGGCGGTCCAGGCCTCCCACACGAGGGGCGGTTGGCGCGGGTCGACGCCAACTCCGTCCACGCGGCTGTCCAGTTCGAGGGCGAGGGCGCAGTGCGGGACGGCGGCGGTCAGGCCGAACAGCATGGCGTCGCCGGGGTCGGGCGACTCGGCGAAGCACATCACATGGTTGCCCTCGGCCAGGTCGTGGGTCCGGTCGACGACCTGCTTGCCCCGCTGCTGCACGACAAGGTGGCGCAACGCGGCGGGTACGACGGCGAGTTCGCGCTCGGTGGCGAAGACGACCGCCTCCTCGCCCTCGGTGCGCATCGTCGCCACTTCGGTGCCCAGCGGCACTTGGACCGGTTCCTCCTGGGGCGCCGACAGCCAGAACGTGACGTCGGTGCGGGCCGCCGACGGCGGGAAGAGCGTGATGCCGACCAGGTCGAGGAAGGCCAAGTGGTTCTTGTCCGGTACCCGGTTGAGGCGGTAGACGATCTGGTCGGCCATGTGCGCGACCGTCTCGACGAGGGTGACGCCGGGGTCGGAGACATTGTGGTCGGTCCACTCCGGGGCGCGCTGCTGGATGTAGCGCTTGGCGTCGTCGACGAACTGCTGGAAGCGCCGGTCGTCGAGGTTCGGGGAGGGCAGAGCCATCGGTCAGTAGTCGCTTTCAGCAGCCGTGCCGGGCGTACCGGGAGTGTCGTCCGGCTCGTCGTGGGACGGGATGACGTAGAAGGGGAAGACGAGGCTGCGCGGGTTGTTGGTGCCGCGGATCGAGTAGCGGACGTCGATGTACAGCACGCTCTGCTCGGTGCCCGCGGTGACCTCGACGTCCTCGACCTCGATGCGCGGCTCCCAGCGGTCGAGGCTGACGTGCACCTCGTGCTGGATACGGCCCGCGGTCTGCTCGTTGACCGGTGCGAAGACCAGGTCGTGGATCGCGCAGCCGAAGTCGGGCCGCATCGGGCGTTCACCCGGCGCGGTGGACAGCACGAGCCGGATCGCCTCCTCGACCTCGCGCTCCCCGCTGACCAGCGCGATACCGCCGGTCGGCCCGATGCGCAGCGGGAACGACCATCCGGAGCCCACGAATTGTTCGGCCATCAGCCAACACCTGCCTGTTCCCTGCCTGTTGGGCCGCTCATGCCGGAATCACCATCGGTACCAGGCCGTTGAGGGTGACCACGCCCATGATCGGCACGGTGACGGCCCGAATGCCCACGTTGGCAATGGAGTTGATCTGGACGCTCGCGCCCGCCGTGAGCATCGCGTTGCCGATCGCCTTCATGTTGAGGGCGCCCATCGCGTCCAACGTGATGGCTCCGGTGGTCGACTTGATGTTGATCAGCCCCCGCCCCTCCATGGTCAGCGGCCCGCCGCTCTTGATGGTGAGACTGCGCCGGGCACTGAGGGTGAGATCGCGACCGGCCTCGACCGACACCGAGTGGCTGCCCTTGATGGTGACGTCGCCCTTGCTGTCGACGACGATCTCGGTGTTCGTGCGGTCGAGGTTGATCGTCAACTGCTTGTCCCCGGAGGTCAGTCGGACCCCCTGCTTACGGCCGCCGGTCTTCTGGCTGAGCAGGTCCAGCCGGTTGCCGTCCCGGTCGGAGAGGGTGTGCCGGCTGGCCTTCTTGCGTACGGCGTCGTGCAACGGCACATCACTCACGACGGTCGGCTGGTCCTTGCCGTTGTAGAGCCCGCCGATCACGAACGGATGGTCGAGTGCCCCTCGGTCGAAGGCGACCAGCACCTCGTCGTTGACGTCCATCGGGAACACCCCGCCGCCACCGAGCCCGCCCAGCTGCACGGTCCGCGTCCAGTCGCTGACGTACGTGTCGTCCAGCCACGGGAACTGGAGCCGCACCCGCCCCTGCTTCAGCGGGTCGTTGACGTCCGTGACAAGGGCGTTGGCGACACCGGGCAGCCGGGGCGCGGTCTCCGAGCCGCCCGAGGCCAGCCCGTACAGCGAGCGCCACTGCCGTCCGCTGACCGTCACCCAGGTCTCGTAGTGCTTGCCGTCGCCGAAGACATGCCGTACGGAGGTGACGGTGTACTTGCCCTCGAAGGGCGTGCCCACGTCGGCCAGCGCGACCGGAACTCCCGGGCGCAGCTTGGGATTTCCGCGGGCGACGACCTCCAGCTCGGCGAAGGAGGAGGTGACATCGTCGGCGAGGGCGTCGGCGGCGAACTTGACCTCGTTCTGCTTGTCGTAGGGCGTGCCCGTCTCGACCAGCTTGGCCGTCTTGAACTTGCCCGCCGCCGCGCCCGGGGTGGTACCGATGCCGATACCAGGGTTGGAGGTGCCGGGCGCGTTGGCGGTGAGCTTCTTCTTGGTGGTGACGTCCCACCCGCGCGCCTCTACGCTGCCGACCTGATCGGCGGCGGTGACGGCGGCCCGCAGCCGCAGGATGTCGTGCCCGGCCTGGAGCACGAACGGACTTTTGTCGCCGTCGGTTTCGGGAGACGGCGCACCCGAGGAGGGCTTCGGCGCCACGAACTGGAACTTGCCGTCGGCGTCGACCGACATGACCATCTCGTTCTCGTCGGCGAGCCGGGCAAGGAAGTCCCAATCGGTCACGTTGGACTGGGAGATGAACTCGTAGACCGTGCGTGTGGAGGTGATCCGTCCGATCGGCACGCCGTCCTGGGCGGCGAGTTTGCGGGCGATGTCGGAGGCGCTCTGGTTGCGGTAGGCGGCGACGCGGCGCTGCCGCAGCAGGCGGTGCCCGAAGTCGTAGCCGCGTACGACGGTGAAGGTGCCGGTGCCGTCGTAGTCGGCCTCAAGTCCCGTGACTTCACCGGTCAGTAGCGGATCGGAGGCGCCCTGTCCGTCGGCGACCGGCGCGATGACGACCTTCGTCCCGAAGGTGACGCCGAGCTTGCCGAGGATCAGCCGGTACGGATCCCGGAAGGTGAGCCGGAATGCCGCCGGGACGCCGACGCCCTGGTCGACGTAACTGTCGACGAGGCAACGGGCGTACTCGGACGGCAGTTTGACCCCTCCGATCCTCACCTCGACGACGTTGGAGAACGCGGCTTTCACCATCAGGAACGCACCTCCTCGGCGGCGGGCAGGACGAGTTCGACACCGTTCGCCAGCCGCGTCGGGTCGTCGATCCCGTTGGCCTCGGCGATGGCCCGCCAGGCGGCGGAGTCGCCGTACTCCCGCCAGGCCAGCGACTGCAACGAGTCGCCCGCGACGACCCGGTGCACGCGGCGGGCGGTGAGCGCGCCCGAAGTCGGGTTCTGGCCCTTGGTGTTGCTCGGGATCTCGTGCAGTTGAAGTCGGCAGGTGGCGCGGATGGGCACGCCGGTCGTCCCGAAGAGCGAGTAGGCGGCCTCGACGGAGGAGACGTAGGCGGTGAAGCGGGCGGTGGAGAAGGACCCCCACTGGAACACCACCCACGGCGGTGAAGGCTGCTTGGCGGCAATGGACTTGGTGGTCACATCGCAGCAGGCGAGCAGTGACTCGACCTTCTTCAGCACGGAGTTGCTGGAGGGCTCGTCGGAGGAGTCGAGGAAGATCTCGACGCTCATCTCGCGTGGCTCCGAACCCATGAACTCCGGTAGTGAGCCGTCCCGTTCGATCTGTGCGGGGGTCGTCTTCCACTGGGCGCGGCGGGTGAGTGACAGCTGCGCCGGGTTGAAGTCGAAGGCGAAGGTCTTGATGAGCCCGCCCGGGGTGGTACTCCCGCCGACGGGCGGCTCGTGGATCGCGAGGCTGGCACGGACGAGGCTCTTGCCCGCGCCTTTGCTGGTGGCCATGGTGTGTCTCCCGCCCGCGCCGTCTAGTCCGTGAACCCGTGGTGGGCGATCTCCAGCACCTCGGTGGCGACGGCGGGCCCGGCCGGGTCGAGGGACGGCCCCTGCCAGCTCACCGGCAGCACGTCGATCAGCCCCCAGTGGGCGACCTCCGAGCCGTCCGCGCGCAGCGCGGCGATCTGCCCGGTGGGGCGCCTGATCCCGGTCTGCACGGAGGAGATCCACTTGGCGACCTTGGAGGTGTCCGGGGTGAGCGGGCGGGTCAGCCGGATGGTGGAGAAGGTGACACGGGTGGGGAGTTGCCATACGAAGCCGTTGTTGCCGCCCTCCTGCCGGTGCTCGATCTCCACCTGCGACGACAGCCCTTCGCACCCGTTGAAGTAGCCGAGGCTCTCGCCGTCGATGCTGAGGGTGAACCAGATGGTGGAGCCCGGGTCGAGGCGGGACATCGGGGGTGGGCCTTTCTGTCGGGGCGGGGCGGTGGGGGCAGGCGGTGCGGTGCGAGGCTTCGGTGGGGTGCGGGGCTGTGCCTTGGTGCGGCGGTCAGCGGCGGGGGTCGCGGAGTTTGCCGATGCGTTCGCGGTCCAGGCGGAGTTCCGTGCGGATCAGGCGGGTGATGCGGCCGATGATCCGGTGCACGAGTTCGTCGAGCTGGAAGTCGGTGAGGTCCCGAGGGTCGAACTGGCCGGCGGGGATGGCTTCGTAGGCGGGGGGTGGGGAGGCGGTGGCGGTGGCGGTGGCGGTGGCGGTGGCGGTGGCGGTGGCGGTGGCGGTGGTTGAGGAGTAGGGGGGTGGGGTGTAGGGCGGTGGGGGGCCGGCGGGCGGGGTGGCGGCGGGAAGGGCAGGGGCGATGGAGGGGCCGAGGGTGGCGCCGATGCCGGCAGTGATGCCGGTACCCGTGGTGCGAACGCCGGGCGCCTTCCTGGCTGGGCGGACTCGGTTGAGGGTGGAGGAGACCGCGGAGGAGAAGCTGCGTTGGACGGGGAGGGAGTGGGGCGGGGCGGCGGGGCGTAGGGGTACTACGGGGAGCGCGGGGGTGCTTGGGGGTTTGGGGGTGGCGGAGAGGCCGGGGGTCCTGGGTAGTACGGGGGTGACCGGGGCTCCGGGGGTGCTGGGGGCTGTGGGAGTTGCGGGTATTACGGGTGTGGGTGGTGTGGTGTGGCCGACGGGGGTGGAGAGGCTGTCGGGGGTTGTACGGCGGTGACGTTGTACGGGGGTGGAGGACAGCGGGGGTGAGAGGCGCTGCGGCGGGAGTGGGGTGCGGAGCTGAGCGGTGGGGGGTGCCGGTGTGGCAGGGGTGTGTGTCGCGGGTGCCTGTGGGGTGAGGCGGGGTGCGGTGAGAGCGCGCGCGATGCGGGAGGGCGCGTTGAGCGGGGGTTCGGTAGGGGAGGTCGCTCGGGGAAGCGTGAGGTCGGGCGCGGTCGGGCCGGGCTGAGTCGGCTTCGTGGCGCGGGACTGGATCGTGGCTGAGCGCGGGGGTACGGCCGAGGACTGGGGTCCGTGCGAGGGTCCGACGGGGGCTGGGGGTCCGGCCGGGGACTGGCTCGCTGCCGAGGGTGGCGTCGCGGCCGAGGTCGGAGTCACAACCGGGGGCCGGGGCCCGGCCTCGGACGGAGTCAGGGCCGAGGCCGAGGACGGGGAGAGGGACGGGGCCACGGTCGACGACGGGAGCTGGGCGGGTGACGGGCCTACCGCCGGGGCTGCGGTCGGCCGGGGTGTGGTGGGTGACGGAGTGTGCGGGGGCGGTACAGGCGTGTTGGGGGCCATGCTTCGCTGGACCGTCGGCCTCTGACCCGATGTCGGCGGGGGTGTCGAGTCGGCCGGGGTCTCGGTCAGTCGGTCTGCGGTGGTCGGGCGCACGGCAGACGGGTACGTGGCGGCTGGACGCGTCGCGGCCGACGGAACCTGCGCAGCAGGTACAACGGGCGTGCCCGGCACCGCACTTCGCTGAATCACCGGATCCACCCCCGGTGTCCGCGAGGCACCTGGACGCACGATGGCCAATGGGGTCTGCGGGACAGGAACAACAGGTGTGCCAGGGGCCGCACTTCGCTGAATCGCCGGCCCCGAAGCCGATGTCCGCGAGGCAGCCGAGCCAGGCGGGGCTGCGGTCAGCCGGCCCGCGACGGTCGGGTGCACGGCAGTCGGCTGCGTCGAGGCCGACGGAACCTGCGCAGCAGACACAACAGGCGGGCCCGGCACCGCACTTCGCTGAATCGCCGACCCCGGACCCGATGTCGGCGCGACAGTTGAGCCAGCCGGGGCTCCGGTCGACCGCGGCGCGGTGCTCGCGGGCACAACAGGTGTACCGGGGACGGCACTTCGCTGAATCGCCGGCTCCGAGGCCGGTGTCGGCGAGGCAGTCTCGTCGGCCGAGGCTCCGATCGAACTGTGCGCGGTGCTCGGGTGCGTGCTTTCCGGGGAGGCCTGCGCTGACGGTACGGGCGTGCTCGGGGTGACGCCGCGTTGGGTCGTCGGCTCCGACTCCTGTGTCGCCGGGGCTGCGGCGGGCCGGTGCGTGCCGGGCGGGTGTGCGGTGGTCGGGAACGCGGTGGTGGCTGAAGGAGCAGTGGTCGAGGGTGCCTGCGGAGGGGGTGCCTGCGGAGGGGGTGCAGATGTGTTCGGGGCCACGCTGCGTTGGATCGCCGGGCCCTGAACCTGGCCTGTCGGCCTCGAACCTGATTCCGTACGGCGACCGGTGCCCGCCGCCGGGATCGGCGAACCCGTGAGGGGCTTGGCGTCTGCCGGTGTCGTGGTGACCGGAGCGCCGAGAGGTGAACGGCGTCGGGCGGGGCTGACCCCCGCCGGAGCCGGGGAGTCGGCCGCCCGCGAGGGCAGTGGCGGGGCGGGTGTTGCCGAACCTGACGCCGACAGCGGAACCGTGCCCGCAGCCGTGGCCGAATCGCCTTGCGGAGAGCGGGCGTTGACTGTCCCCGCCGGTGCGGAGTGAGCGGCCGTGCGTGGCGTCGGCCGTTGCCGTGTCTCGTTCGGGCGTGTGGTGAGCGGGGCGCCGAGGGGTACGCGGGGCGCCGGGCCGCGTTGGACCTGGGGCGCGGGAGGGGTCGTAGGACCAGGGGTTGGAGTGATTCCCGATTGCGCCGGGGGCGGCGTTGCCGCCAGGGGGTGGGAGCGGGGCTCGGCGGAGCCGTCGTCGCTCGGGGCGGAGGCCGGCAGCGCGCGTTGGCTGCCCGGTGCCGTCGGTGGCGTCGGGGCGGGGCCGACGGGCTCGTCACCACCCCCTGCCGGACGCGCCTGCGGAGTTGCGGAGCGAGGCGAAGGGCCTTGCGGCGCAACCGTGTTGGCCGCAGGTCGGCGTTGCACGGCGGGCCTCGCCGCACCGGAACCCACGACCGTCTGCCCACCCCGATCGCCCGAACCGCTTCCGGCAGCGGCCGAGTTCGGCCGGGCAACGAGCCGCCGCTCCACCGCAGCCGCACCTGCCCGGGCTCGCGTCAACGACCCCGGCCGAGGTGGCACCGACGGCACCGACGGCACCGGAGTCACCCGTACACCCGAAGACGGACGCACCGCGTCGGCCGCGGGATCCGACCCACCCGGCCTCACCGCCTCCGGCCGTACGCCAAAGGAACCGCCCCGCGTGAGAGGCCCGGACACCCGCGGTCCCGCAAGGGCATCCGCACTCGTACCGGCCCGCAACGGAACCGCCGGCACCGCTGCGGCACGACCGGCCAACGGCAACTCCCCCGCAGGCCGCCCCAGACTCGGCACCGCCCGCGCCGTAGCCGCCGCCGTGGGCGCGGACCCCGCGATCGAGGCGCTGCGCTCCGCGTCCAGTACCGCGCGGAACCCCGTGCCGGTGAAGGACGGGTTCTGCCACGTGGGCAGTCGCGCGCCGAACCCGGCGTCGGCCACCCCGGTACCGCCCTCAGCCGAGGCCCGCTGGATCGGCGCCAGCCCCGGCCAGGCGGCCACCCTTACAGCAGGTCCCGTAGGTCCCGTAGGACCCGTAGGACCTACGGAGCCAGAGTCGGAGTCCGCCCCTCCGGCCCGCCGCCCCCGCGACCGCAACCGGTCCAAGAACCCCACCGCTCAGCCCTCCGCCCCGGCTCGCGTCACCAGGGACGCGATCTCGCCGGTGTAGCGGCGGCGGTCGTGGTGTTCGAGGTCCAGGATGTCCTCCAGGCTCCAGTGGAAGTGGTAGGCGACGTACGCGATCTCCTCGTGCAGCCGGTCGGTCGCGTACGTCACGATTCCCCCAGGCGGCTCCCGCCGAGCTCCACCTCGAAGGGTTCCGCGCAGTGCGGGCACTGAACTGCCGCGCGGGTGTGGCCCTCCGCGTTGATCTGGCGGTAGAAGTCCTGGAGGAAGGCGAGGTCGGAGGCGAACATGTTCTCCACGATCCCGTCGTGGACCATGGGGACCGACCCCAGCCGGGTGATCACCCGGCCGAGCAGCACCACGGACAGGTACGCCGGGTTCTCCTGCACCCGGACGTCCCGCAGGGGCACCAACTCGTCGCGTGCGGTGGCCAGTCGCATCACACCGTCCTGGTGGACCGTGCCGGACTCGTCGACGTAGCCGCGCGGCAGCTGGAAGGGGAACTCGGTCCGCAGCGTCTGCCGTACGGCCGGAGCCGGGGGCTGTACCGGGCCCGCTCCCACCTCGGCCGGAGACTCCGCACCCGGCATCGCCGCAGCCGGCGCCCCCGCCCCCGAACGCCGCATTATTCGATGACCAGTTCTTCGAACACGATGGTCACGGACTCGGTGAGAGCCGCGGCCTCGCCCGCCTTCACCGTGCTCGCGTCGATCTTGCTGCACCAGGCGTTGCGCAGGTGGTAGCGCTTCACGGGGTTGTTCTGGAAGTCCATCATGATGATCGACGCGTTCTTGCGGGCAGTGGTCATCTGGCCGGAGATCGACTCGTTGATCCACTGCGTGAACGAGGCCGACTGGGTCATGCCCCGGATCACGGTGCAGGTGCCGTTCTTCTTCACGCCCGGCAGGTTCTTCACCACGTTCTGGCCGTTGGGGGTGTTCTGCTGGTAAGTGATGACGTCCTGCTCGATGCTGAGGCCGCTGACCTCGGCGAGGTACTCGACCATCACGCCGTCGATCTGCAGGCCGAAATTGTGTGAGGTGAGGGCGTCACCCGGCTGGAGACTCATGAATGCGCTGTCCTTATGGCGTTACGGCGGCTGGCTGTTTGCTGACGGGGGGCTCGCCTACTCCTCCAACTCCCCGCTTCCGCTGGAGAATTGAGCCAGCCGGAAGATCACGAACTCGGCCGGCTTCACCGGTGCGATGCCGATCTCGCAGACGACCCGGCCGACGTCGACCGACTCCGGCGGGTTGGTCTCCTCGTCGCACTTGACGTAGTACGCCTCTTCCGGCCGCTGCCCGAACAGGGCGCCGCTGCGCCACTCGTTGACCAGGAAGGCCGAGATGTTGCGCCGGATGCGCGCCCACAGGGCGTGGTCGTTCGGCTCGAACACCACCCACTGGGTGCCGATCAGGATCGACTCCTCCAGGTAGTTGAAGTACCGGCGGATGTTGAGGTAGCGCCAGGCCGGGTCGGAGGACATGGTGCGGGCGCCCCAGACGCGGATGCCGCGGCCGGGGAACGCGCGGATGCAGTTGACGCCGATGGGGTTGAGCAGGTCCTGCTCGCCTCGGGTGATCTGCGTCTCCAAGTCCACCGCGCCGCGTACGACTTCGTTGGCGGGCGCCTTGTGCACTCCGCGCTCGGAGTCGTTGCGGGCCCAGATGCCGGCGATGTGGCCGCTGGGCGGGATCAGCCGGGACTGCCCGCTGGACGGGTCGAAGGTCTTGATCCACGGGTAGTACAGGGCCGCGTACTTGGAGTCGTAGCCGGCGGTCTCCTGGCGCCAGACGCGGATCTGACGGGCGTTCAGGCTCGGCGGCGGGTCGATGACGGCGACGCGGTCGCCCATCAGCTCGCAGTGGGCGATCAGGCCCAACTGGACGGCCTTGACGGCCTCCAGGTCGATCGCGCCGCGCTGGTAGGCGGCCATCAGGTCGGGGACCGCGACCATGGAGATCTCGTCCACGGCTTCCAGGCCGCCGAAGCCGGTGCGGTCGGCGGAGTCACCGAGGTAGGTGGCGGGGCCGGGGTGTGACGGTACGTCACCTGCCGTGCCAGGTACGGCCGGTGCGGCGGCGGGCGCCCTCAGCGCGACCGTCTGGTTGTCCGGGCGGGCCAGCTGCGCGGCGGGCGCGGCCTCGGTCACGGCGATGAGCTTGGACCGTTCCTTGACCTGGGTGACGACGTAGTTGCGGCCACCCTTCTTGGCGGTCACGTCGAAGTTCTCGACGTCCCGGCCGGCGTCCTTGACGATCAGCCGGAACCGTTCGGCGGGTCCCTCGCCCTCGGCGTCGGCCACCTCGACGGTCAGGTCGCCGGGTGCCACGGCGGTCACCGCGAAGGTGCCGAGCTGGGCCGGTTCGCCGGGCGGCAGCGCGGCCGGGGCGGCCGAACCGGCAACGGCGGAGGGGGACTTGATCTCCGCCGAGGCGCCCTCCGCGGTGCCGCCGACGCGGACGACGTAGGCGGCCGAACCGCCGTTGTTGAAGAAGCCGTAGACGGAGTGGGCGAGGAAGTACCCGTCGGTGAACTCACCGAAGGCAGCCACGTACTGCGTCCAGTTGGTCACCAGGGTCGGCTCGTTCAGCGGACCGGTCGGGGCCAGACCCACGAAGGCCGCCACCGAGGTACCCACTCCCTCGATGGGGCGCGAGCCGCTGGCCACCTCCTCGACGTAGACGCCGGGCGACAGGTAGGACGGCATGCTCTGCTCTCCTCGGGGTACGAGATAAGACGCTCTTAAGCCTCACGCGCGTCCCCCGGCCGCCGAAACGTCCTCGGGTGCCTGTCTCGGGGCAACTTCCGTGCCCTCAGGGGCAGTCCGGGCAACTGCCGCGACCTGCCCCGCGGTGCCCTTCCGGTCCGTCGAGGCGGAAGTCCTCGCCGCTGAGGCGGCAACCGCGTTTACGACGGCGCCCCTTTGGGCAACGCCCCTTGCCCCGGCGGCTCCTGACGTTCGCTCACCATCCGTCGTAGCGTCGGCACATGAGTCTGTGGACCTCCCTGGAGCCCGCGTCCGCGACCGTCGATCCCGGTGGCAGTACCCGAGTGCGGCTACGGCTGCGCAACACCGGCGACGTCGTGGACGAGTACCGCTTCGAGCCGGTCGGGGGCATCGCGCCCTGGACCACCGTGGAGCCGCAGACACTGCGGCTCTACCCGGGTACGACGGGCACGGTCGACCTGACGTTCGCGCCGCCCCGCACCCCGGACGCGACGGCCGGCCCCAACCCCTACGCGGTCCGCATCACGCCGACCGAGCACCCGGAGGCGGTCACCGTCCCCGAGGGCAATCTGACGATCACCCCGTTCACGGAGGTGCGGGCGGAGCTGGTGCCGCCGACCGTCAAGGGACGCTTCCGGGGCCGTCCCCGGCTGGCCGTGGACAACCTCGGCAACACCAAGCTGACGGCGTCGATCAGCGGCAGCGACAACGGCGACCAGCTGTCGTACGACATCCATCCGGGCAATGTGCAGATCGAGCCCGGCCGGGCGGCGTTCGTCAAGGCGTCCCTGAAGCCCCGGAAGATCATCTGGTTCGGGCCGAAGGAGCAGCGGCCGTACACGCTGAACGTGCTGCGGTCCGGTGCCAACCCCCTTCCCGTGGAGGGGACTTACCTCCAGCGTGGGTTCCTGCCGCGCTGGCTGGCGACCTTCCTCGGGGCCGTCCTCGCGCTCGCGCTGACCTTCCTGATGCTGTGGATCGCGTACAAGCCGCAGGTGAAGACGACCGCCACCGAGCAGCTGAAGGACGCGGGTGTCAGCACCCTCGCGCCCGCTCCCTCCCCGACCGCGAGCGTGCCGGCGCCGCCCGCCGCGACGGCCGCGGCTGCCCCGCCGGTCGCCGTGACCTCGACCGCCGCGGCGGCGGGCGGGGGCGGCGGGGGCGGATCCACGGCGTCCGCCAAGCCCAAGCCGAAACCGGCGACGGCGGCGACCGCGGTGAAGAAGCTGGCCGCGAAGGACTCCGGCCGGCACATCTGCTATCGCGCGTTCATCGCGGGCGACGGCTGGACGGACGCGGTCTGCGACGGGGCCGCGACCGGCACGGTCGACGACGCCAAGCAGATCACGGCACTGAACATCGCGGTGTCCGGCTCCCTCGGCTCGGGCGCCAACGCCTTCATCCACAACCCGGCCTCGACCGACGGCAACGGCATGTGGATGCCGAAGTGGACGGCGATCATCGCCGACAACGCGGACAACTACATCGGCAGTTCGAAGGACGGCGCTCCGTACATGACGGGCTTCGCCCTCAACATCGGCAGCGGCCAGGTCTGCGAGACGGCCCGCAACACCGGTTGGGACTGGGGCGGTCAGGGATGTGCGGACGCGCGCCCCAAGTACATCTTCGGCGGCACGCTCGACAACTCCCGCTGGCTGGTGGCCGTCAAGTTCACGGTGTAGCGGGGCTGTTGGGCGGCTACCAGGTGCCCTCGCCGGGCACCAGCCGCCCCGCCTTGCGGTACTCGCGGCGGGCCCCCTCCAGGAGGTCCGCCGCGCCGACCGAGTCCCCGCGTCCGGCGGCGAGGTAGGCAGCGGTGACGACCGCGCTGCGGATGGAGCCGCCCGCCAGCTCGAACTCCTTCGCCAGCGGGGCCAGTTCGGGGTCCGGTGCGCTCGGCACATGGGTCAGGCCGTGCCGCCACAGGGCGAGCCGCTGCGCCGGGTCGGGGAACGGGAAGTCGACGACCAGGTCGAGCCGCCGGGTGAACGCCTCGTCGATGTTGGCGCGCAGGTTGGTGGTGAGCAGCGCGATCCCGTCGAAGGACTCCAGGCGTTGGAGCAGATAGGCGCTCTCCATGTTGGCGTAGCGGTCGTGCGAGTCCTTGACCTCGGACCGCTTGCCGAAGACCGCGTCGGCCTCGTCGAAGAGGAGCACGGCGTCGGTGCGGTCGGCCTCGGTGAAGATCCGTTCGAGGTTCTTCTCGGTCTCGCCGATGTACTTGTCGACGACCGACGACAGCTGAACCACGTAGAGATCCAGGCCGAGTTCGGCCGCGACGACCTCCGCCGACAGCGTCTTTCCGGTCCCGGACTCCCCCGCGAACAGCCCGAGCACGCCCCGCCCCCGGCCGCCGCCCGCACTGAGCCGCCAGTCGCCGAGCACGCGGTCGCGGTGGCGGGCGCGCAGGGCGAGTTCGTGGAGCTGGGTGAGTGACCGCTCGGGCAGAACCAAGTCCCGCCAGTCGACCGCGGGTTGGATGCGGCGGGCGTGCTGTTCGAGCCCCGACGCCGACTGCTGGCGTGCGGCGAGCCGCAGATGGGCGGCGGTCAGCGGGGTGCCGTCGAACGCGGCGAGCCCCCGGGCCGCACGGGCGGCGCGTGCGATGCGGTCGGCGCCGAGATGGTACGGCGCGACGGTGGCCCGTACGTCGAAGCCGCTGTCCTCTCCGACTGCCTCCGTCCAGGCCCGCACCGCCGCCGCGCGCTGCCGGGGCGCCTCCAGGATCAGCGGGTCGCTCTCGCACCACAGCGGGTCGTACGGGCGGACCCCGGCGAACACCACAGCGACATCGGTGGCAGCCGCCAACGCCCTTACCAGCGAGCCGGGTTGGTCGGGCAGCCCGCTCACCACGACCGTACGGCCGCCCAGCCGTGCCTCGCGCAGCAGCTCCGGCACGCGCTCGACCGGACCGGAGAAGCGGACGGCGGGCACTCCCGCCGCGTCCAGCGCGGCCGACACGCACACGAGTCCGTCGCCCTCGTGACGCTCCCTCAGATACACGGAGAGCGGCGGTCCGCCGGCGAGCAGCACGGTCAGTCGGTCCACGAAGTGGGTGAACTCGCCGTCCCCGTCCGGGTGTTGGCCGTCGTACGGCGTTCTCGGCGTCGGCAGTGGGTGGAGGTGGCCGGCGAGAGCAGCGTCCGGGGTGTCGTCGCCGAGCAGGTGGGCCACGACGCGGTCCGGTACCCGCAACGAGCGGCTGAGGAAGGGGCGTTCGGGTTCCTCCACGGTGAGCAGGCCGAGGGCGGAGAGCGGGGCCGTGGGGTGGAAGCGGGCCCGTCCCTCCGCCTCGTGGGCGGGGATGCCGCACAGGTCGAGAGCCAGTCCCACGGTGGCCCGGCGGCGGCCGACGTCGTCGTTGAGGTAGCCGTAGAGGGGCTCGAAGGTGCGGTCCAGGTCGGGGGCGAGGGCGATGAGGAGGAGGGCGGTGTCGAGGCCGGTGAGACGCAGGGCGGCCAGGCGGTCGGGCGCCGACTCCCGTACGGGCGGCGCCGGTTCGGGTGATCGCAGGAGCAGGTACTCCACGGCCTCCCCGGAGAGATAGAGGCCGCGCAGCGGGTCGGTGGCCGTGGGGTCGGTCGCGGAGCGCTCCGCGACCAGCAGGGCGACACGCTCGCGGAGGCGGCCGAGCCGGGCGAGGAGCGCGTCGGCCTCCGGCTCGGTGGCGGGAGTCACGCCGAGGGACACACCCAGTTCCCCGACCGTCACGTCCCCGTCCCCGACGTCCTCCTGCGCCGTGCCACCTCTCGGGCCTCCCGTGCCGCCGCCACCTGGCGCGGGCGGTGGGCCCGTTCCTCCGGTCCCGGTGACATGCCGTCGAGGCCGTGGACGCGGACCGCGGCGCCCTCGGTGACCGGTGGGCCCGCGTCGTACTCGGGGTAGGCCGGGAAGGGCGCGGTGACGACGAGGTCGAGGGAGGGCTTGAGTTCGCCGCCGAGGGCGGACCAGATCTCCGCGAGGGACCGTGACTCGGTCTGGATGCCGGCCACCGAGATCGGCACCGACAGGCCCAAGTCGCGGAGGGATCCCGGAAGTTCGGTGGGGGCGAGCAGTTCGCGCGGGATCAGGGTGGCCAACACGGCGGACAGCAGCCGGTGTTCGTCCTGCGGTCGTTTCGTCCACGCGGTCACCAGGTACGACAGCCGGAACCAGCGCGGCGGCTGGCGGCGTCTGACGACCACGTCCCGCTCGTCGCGCACGGCGACATGCCCGCGCTGGCGCCGGTGCACGTCCTCCCGGATGTCGTACAAGTAGGTGTTGATGGTGGGGGTGTTGCGCCGGGCCGCCCAGTCGCGGGTCGGGGCGTCGAAGGAGACCTCGATGCCCGAACCGGCGAGTGCGCCGCCGCCGATCAGGTCCCCCAGGACCTCGTCCACCTCGTGGATCACCGCCGTGCTCCCGCCCTGCCGTGCTGTCGTGCCCCGCCGTACGCGTCGGCGCCCGATACGCCCCTGTCGGCCGTACTCCGATCGTGCCGTGCCAACCGGCCGTGCCCGCAAGCACGTTGGGGACACAGGGAGGGCACGACAGGTTGCCCGCGTGTCCGGCTTCGAGTGCCCGTTCGGTCAGATGTAGCCTTCGCGGAGGGCATGGGCCACGGCGTGTGCCCGATTGCGCAGATGGAGGCGGGTGGTGAGCCCGTGCATCACGTTTTTGACGGTGCGTTCGGAATAGGAGAGCTTGCTGGCGATCTCTCCGGTGTCGAGTCCCTCGGCGACCAGCCGCAGGACGTCCACCTCGCGCGGTACGAGCCCCGCCGTCTGGACTCCGGACCGACCCGCCGCGCTGCGGTGCAGCGTCCCGACCTGTTCGACGAGTCTGCCGATCAGATCGGCCGGCAGGTCGCCGTCGCCGCGGGCCGCCGCGATCACGGCCTGCACCAGGCGCTGCGCGGTCGCCTCCTGGCGCCAGACGATGGCGCCGACCCCGCACTCGATCACATCGAGCAACTCCGCCTCGCGCAGGGCTCCTACGACGAGTACAGCGCGCCCGCCCTCGCTGCGTACGAGTCTGCGCAGCTTGGTCAGCGCGGATTCGTCGAGGGTGTCGGCGATGAACAGGGCCACCCTGCCGGGGCCCGTGTCGTTCTCCTCACGGAGGTCGATCTCCGGGTATCTGCGCAGCTGGCTGAGGGCTCCCTCGCGCGAGATCGGGTCCGGGGCGTGGACCGCCACGGGTATCCGGTCGCCGGAGTCGGCAGTACCGGGATGTGCGGTCCGCGATGAGTTGAGCAACGTTCTCCCTCGAATCCACATACGTGCCACCCCGGTTGTGCTGGTGGCGGCCGTGTACTCCTCACCCTCGTGGGGCGGGTGGGACGCGCGCAATCGTGGAGCACCACGAGCAGCACCACGAGATCGGACGGACGAGGGACCACTACGGATACGAGGAGGCCGCGATGACGGGGACCACACCTGACGCCGGAGAGTCCGTGATGCCCTGCGAACACCGGGACGCCGCACGGCTGTTGGCGGCGGAGGCCGCGCAGGCCCGGGCCGGTTCGGGGCGTCTCGTGCTGTTGCGCGGGGCCACCGGGACTGGCCGTACCACCGTGCTGGAGGCCGCCGTCGAGGACGCGGCGGCGCACGGCATGCGGGTGCTGCGGGCCCGCTGTTCGCCCCGCGACCAGGCCGTCCCGTACGCCGCCGTCCAGCAACTCCTCGGCCCGGTACCGGAGTTCGCGGATCTCGCGGTCGGCGGGGACGAGCGGGCGAGCGCCGCCCGGCTGGGGCGGGTACTGCGCTCGTACGCCGACCGGGCGCCGCTGCTGATCGCCGTGGACGACGTCCATCTGGCCGATGCCGCCTCGCACCGATGGCTGGTGGAGTCGGCGCGGCACGTGGACCGATTAAGGATCCTGCTGGTGGTCACCGAGCGCAGCCAGTACGACATCGAGCCGGCCGAGCCGGGGCTGACCCACACGCTGTCGCCCGCGCTGGTGCGCACCCTCACCCTGGCCCCGCTGACCGCCGAGTCGGCGGCCGGGCTGGTCCGTTCGGTGCGTGCCGACGCTCCCGGGCCCTGGGTGGACGACTGTGTCCGGGCCGGCGCCGGCAACCCCCTGTTGCTGCGCGCCCTGCTCGACGACCTCGGCGCGGGCCGGAGTCCGAAGGTGCCGGAGACGGCCGCCGCGCTGTACCCGGGGGCGTATCCGGCGGCCGTGTCCTGGTGGCTGGAGTGCGCGGGCCCGGCCACCGGCGAGGTCGCGCGGATCCTCGCCGCGCTGGACGAGGGCTGGGCCGGGGACGCGCCCACAGCGCTGCCCGCCGATCGCACCGCGCCCGCTCCCGTCGACGAACTGGCCGCGCTGATCGCCGAGTTGGCGGGTGCCGACCCGGCGCGGGTGGCCGGCTGGCTGACCGCGATGACCGGGCTCGGGGTGTTGCGCCCGGACCCCGACGGGCGCCCGCGCTACGCGCATCCACTCCTGCGCGACGCGGTGCTGACCGGCGTGCCCGCGGTCAGGCGGCGGGCCGCGCACGCGGCGGCGGCCGAGACGATGCAGCGCCACGGCGGCTCCCCCGACACGGTCGCCCGGCAGCTGCTGCTCGCCGACCCGGTGGGCGCGCCCTGGACGTCGGCCGTGCTCCAGGAGGCGGCCTCGCTCGCGCTGCGGGACGGGCGCGCGGACGACGCCGTCGCCTTTCTGCGCCGGGTGTTGGAGGAGCCGTTGCCGGACGGTCGCAGACAGCGGCTGCTGACCGAGCTGGGCTCTCTGGAGTACACGCGGACCTCCTCGGCCGGCATCCCCCGGCTGAGCGAGGCGCTACGGCTGTCGGGGGCGCCGCAGGACACGATGCGCGCGGCCGTCGCTCTCGGCACGGCGCTGGCCGGCCGGGGCAGGACCGTGGCCGCCGTGGGCGTACTGCGCACGGCCGAGGACGAGTTGACGGACCGTCCGCTACTGGTGCGCACCCTCCAGACCGCTTCGGTGCTGCTGGCCGAGCAGGACCAGTCGGTGCGGCAGGACGTGTACCGGTGGCTCCGTGGTGCCGCGGAGGACTCACCGGAGCTGGTCGGCACGGCCGGTCAGGCGCTGGTCGTACGGCATGCGGCGACGGCGGGTCTGATCTCGGCGGCGGAGGCGATGCGGCGGCTGCGCGGTCTGCTGGCCCAGCCCGCCGACCCGCTGACCGAGCCGTTCCTGCTCGGCACGGCCGCCGCCGTGGCCCAGTGGGCCGACGAACTCCCGGAGGCGGAGCGGCTGGTGGAGCGCGGGCTGGTCGGGCAGCGTCCCGACCTGCTGCATCCGATGCACGACGCGCTGACCAACGTACGGGCCGACATCCTGTCCGCCCGGGGCGAGCACGGGCGGCTGCTGACGGAGGCGTGGGCGCGGAACTGGGCGCGCGGCACGCCGTCGAACGGGCACGCCCACATCCTGCTGGCGCTGCTGGCGACCGGACAGGAGTCGCGGGCGCTGCGGCTCGCGGACGGCTTCGACCTGCGATCGGCGCCCGACTCCTGGGAGTTGAACCGTTTCCTGTACGCGCGGGGTGTGCTGCGCGCGGCGGGCGGGGATCCGGCGGGCGCGCTGCACGACTTCCTGGAGTGCGGGCGCCGGCAGTCGGCCCGTGAGGTGGTCAGCCCGGTCGTCACGCCGTGGCGTTCGGCCGCCGCCGAGTGCCGGCTCGTCTTCGGCCGCTCCCGGGAGGCGATCGCTCTGGCGGAGGAGGAGCTGCGGCTGGCCCGGGTGTGGAACACGCCCCGCACGGTGGGCCGTTCGCTGCGGGTGCTGGCCGCGGCGACGGGTGGGCGGCGGGGTGTGGAGCTGGCCCAGGAGGCCGTGGGGCTGTTGCGGGAGGCGCCGGAGGGGACGGAGACCGAGTTGGTGCCGGCGCTGATCGCGCAGGGCCGGGCGCTGACCGCGGTCGGGGACCGGAGGCGGGCCCGCGGGTGTCTGCGGGAGGCCGCGGAGCGCGCCGAGCGGCTGGGCGCGACCCGGCTACGGGCCCTGGCGGAGCGGGCGTTGGGCGAGAGCGGCGCGCGGCGCAGGGTCCCGGCCCGTACCGGTTCGGGGTCGCTCACCGACAGCGAGCGCCGGGTCGCCGAGCTGGCCGCCGACGGCCGCACCAACACCGAGATCGCCGGTCTGCTGCACCTGGCCCGCCGGACGGTGGAGACCCATCTCACCAGTTCCTACCGGAAGTTGGGCATCCAGCGCCGGGGCCAGCTGCCCCGGACGCTGGGCCGGGGCCAACGCCCCTGAGGCGGGCGCTACTTGCGAGTGCGGGCGGTCGGGGTGGGCTCGGTGCCCTCCGCGCGTACGGTGCTGTGGCCCTTCTTCGGGGCGACGTGGCGGGGCACGACGTCCTGGGGGAAGGTGAGTTGCTGGTTCATCCACTTCAGGGTAGCGGGCATCTCCCGTACCCAGGTGGGGAAGTTGTGGCTGCCGGACTCGGGCAGGATGGACACGACCCGCATGGGCGCCTTGACGGCCTTGATGAAGGCGAGGGTCTGCGGATAGCCCCGCTCTCCGTGCTTGCTCTCGGCGACCAGGACGGAGATCTGAGGTGCGGGCAGGTGCTTCAGCCGCCACATCAGGTCGTGTCCGTTGACCCGGTTGACACGGCCCAGTCCGCTGCCGAAGAGGTTCCCGGTGGTGGGGTCGTCCTTGATCCTGTAGTCGGGCGAGAGCCCTGCGGCCGTCGTGTACACGTGCGGGTTGCGCATCGCCAGCTGCAGGGCGCAGGTGCCGCCGGAGGAGTAGCCCATGACGCCCCAGGCGCTGGCGTCGTGGCCGACCCGGTAGACGGACTTCAGGGCCTGCGGGAGGTCCTTGGCGAGGAAGGTCTCGGTCTGCGGTCCGCCGGGGACGTTCACGCACTCGGTGTCGCGCGGCGGGGCGATGGTGGGCCGGATCATCACCATGATGGTCGGCTGCATCTGGCCGTTCTTCTGCAGCTCACCGGCGGTCTGCGAGACCCGCAGGTACTGGGCGAGGTTGAAGATGCTGCCCGGGTAGCCGCTCAGCGCGACGACAACGGGGAAGCGCTGCCTGGCGTACGCCTTCTGGAAGTACTGCGGGGGCAGGTAGACGAAGGCCGGGTCGACGACGCCGGTGCGGCGGCCGATGACCTTGACGGACTCCACCTTGCCGTTGACCGCGGGATTGCCGGTGGGCAGTCCGCTGACCCGGTTCAGCTGCTCGTCGGAGGCGGGCTGCACCAGCGCGCCCTTGACGGAGACGCCGGTCGCGCCGCCGTTGTGGTCGGCCGCCTGGGTCACGCCGACGGGCGTGGTGTCGGTGTTGCCGAACAGCTCGTCCCAGGATCCGAAGAACTGGTACGAGGAGTTCAGCCAGCACGCGAATGCGGCGATGATCGTGACCTGTGTCACTCCGATGGCCGTCAGCCGCCCGAGCACCTGCCGGACGCCGGTCTTGGCGAGCCGCGGCCACAGCCAGACAAGCAGCGCCACGCAGACGACGGCGACGGCCGCCATCACATAAACGGTAGTCTCGCTGGTCAAACCCATGCCACTCAGTCCCCGGTTCCTTGCCTGTGCTCGTTCCTTCACACAGAAGGAGGGCTACGAACCCCTTCGCGTTCCTCAACGAGCGCGAATAGGACAAAGAAGCGGGTCTCTTACCGTTTCCATGGACGCCCCACCCTCTCCGGTAAGACCTACGTAAGGTCCGGCCATGTCCCGTGGTCCGGTCCGACCCGGTAGGTTTCGCAGCGGCCCGAAGAGGTCGGCTCCGGGGAAAGGAACGCCATGGCGCAGGAGGACTCCGCCGTGCTGGCCGACAGACTGGCGTCCGCCCGGTTGCAGTACTTCGTCGGCAGGGAGCGCGAACTGGCTCTCTTCCGCCGCGCGGCGGCCGGAGAGCCGGGCGCCCCGACGGTCGTCGTGCTGCACGGACCCGGCGGCATCGGCAAGAGCGCCCTGCTCCAGCGGTTCGCCGCGGAGGCACGCGCCATGGGCCGGCCGGTCGTGAGCGTCGACGCCCGTACGATCGACCGCTCCCCGTCGGCCTTCGAGTCGGCGACCGCCGAGGTCTTCGTCCAGGACGACGCTGTCCTGCTGGTCGACGACTTCGAGCGCTACCGGGACATGGAGGAGTGGATACGCGACCGCTTCCTCCCCCGGTTACCTGCCGGTGCCCTGGTCGTCGTCGCGGGACGGCTCGCCCCCGACCCGCTCTGGAAGGCGGACCTCGGGTGGAGCGAGGTGCTCCAGGTAGTGCCGCTACGGGAGTTGGGGCCGGCGGACTCGGCGGCCCTGCTCACCTCTCAGGGGGTCGACCCGTCCTCGCACGCGGCGCTGCTCCGGTTCGCCGCGGGCCATCCGCTCGCCCTGCGGCTGGCCGCGGAGGCGGCGGCGCACGACAACACGTCGACGGACGAGGTCTTCTGGGCGCCGCTGCGCACGGTCGTCGACCGGCTGCTGACGCATCTGGTCGGCAGGCCGCCGTCGTCCGCGCACCGGCGGGCTCTGGAGGTGTGCGGCCATGTCGCCGACACCACCGAGGAGTTGCTGCGGGTGGCGCTCCCCGACGAGGACGCCACCGAACTCTTCGCCTGGCTGCGGCAGTTGTCGTTCATGAAGTCGGGTCCCTTCGGGGTGTGCCCGTACGACGTGGTCCGGGACGCCCTCGACAGTGACTTCCGCTGGCGCGATCCGGAGCGCTACAAGGCCATGCACCGCAGGGTGCGCCGTCATCTGGTGGAGCGCGTCCGCGAGGCGCCGGAGAAGGAAGCCCTGCGGGCCGCCCGCGAGTTCAACCACATCGTCTCCAGGGCCCAGTGGCTGCGCGAGTTCCAGGGCGGCCGGGACGAAGCGGCCGTCCATGAGCAACCGTTGCGGCCGGAGGACGCCCCGGTGCTGATCGAGCTGACCCGGAGGGTCGAGGGCGAGCACAACGCCCGTGTCGTCGCCCACTGGTTGGCGCGGCAGCCCGAGGCGTTCCACGTCCACCGCAGCTGCGACACGGACCGACTGCTGGGATTCATGGCCTGGTTGAGGATCGACGAACTCGACGACGAGACCCGGGCGGCCGACCCCGTGACGGCCGAGGCCTGGGACCTGGTGTCGGCGATGACTCCCCCGCGCCAGGGTGAACACCTCGGTGTGGCCCGGTTCATGGTGCACGAGGAGAACCATCACCGGCCCTCGCGGTCGTGGGACCTGGTGCGGATGCGGATCGTCTTCGAGCTGCTGCGCGCCAAGCACTGTGCCTGGTCCTGCTTCGTCAGTGCCGAACCGAAGTTCTGGGCGCCGCTGATGACCTACATGGGCATGTTCCAGCCGCCCCGCCAGACCGTCCGCGCGGATCGCGGGTACGGCCTGTTCTGCCACGACTGGCGGGCGGCGCGGGTGGAGGAGTGGGCCGAGGGGATCGACGCCCGACTGCTCGGCGGGGCACCGGCGGTGGCTGCCGGAGAGCCCAAGTCCCGTCTGACATCGCTGAGTCGGGAGGAGTCGGACGCCGCGGTCCGCGAGGCGCTGCGCGGCTGGCTCGACCCGGGCGGGCTCGCCGACAACCCGCTGCTGCGCAGCCGGCTGGTGGAGGACCTCAGCGAGGGCGACCCGGTGACCGCGCTGCGCGACCTGATCTGCAAGGCCGTACAGCGGCTGAACGCCCATCCCCGGACCCGGCATCTGTACGAGGTGCTGACGGCGACGTACCACTCGACGTCGACGCAGGAGGCCGTGGCGCGGAAGCTGAACCTGGCGTTCAGCACGTATCGCAGACATCTGGCCCGCGCGCTGGACGAGGTGCGCGAGACGGTGTGGGACTGGGAGGTACACGGCCGGATCAGGGCCGAACAGGAGCCGCCGCAAGGGAGTTGAGGGGCTTACCGCCCAGCGGCAGGGGCAGTGGCCCCCGGTCGCCCGGAGGGCCACTGCCCCTGCCCTCGTATCAACTGCCTTGTTACTCGGCGGGCTTGTAGAACGCGTACGTGGCCGTGTACTGGACGCTGACCTGGTCCGTGCCCGTGCAGGCACCGGCCGGGGCGACACCGCCGTCGGTGCCCAGGCGCTGGATGTAGGAGACGCCGCCGAAGACGCCCGTGCCGCGCGTGGCGGTGGCCTTCAGCAGCAGCTCCGGAATGGTGCCGGTCTTGGGCGAGTTGGCGACCGCGGAGCCGTTGACGGCGCTGCCGTCGACGGTGGACACCCACACCGGGCCACGGGAGTGGAGGGCGACGGAGCGGTGTGTGCGGTCGTTCTTGGCCCACAGGGTGGCGGCGGGCTCCAGCAGGGTCCAGGCGCCGTTGGTGCAGGTGTAGGTCTGGACGCCGGCGGCGGAGAAGACGCCGGTGAGCTTGTTGCCGTCGGGGACCTTCAGCGCGTCGGGCACGGTGACACCGAGGCGGAGGGGCGGCTTCGGGGTGGCGGCCTGGCCGACGGTCGCGCTCGCGAGCGTGGCGCCGGCTACGGCGGTGAGGGCCGCGGTGGTGAGGACGAGACGTTTGGCGATCTTCATCGGTGTGTCTCCAGAGCACTTTCTGAACATGGTCGCGATTCCTGCGACAAGGTCGCGGGTATCCGGACTTCCGGGCCGATCAGATGATCTTCGGCCCCGCTGACGCAATGTACGGCCGATCAATCGCGACCGGGTTGCCAACTTCTGATCGACTTGTGGCCAGTACTGCTCACTCACGGCGCGCTCGTCCGAAACAGGTATTGCCGTCCCGTTTTCGGTTGTCCGGCACGACGGCCGCCGGTCTCCTCTACGGAAGCTCCGCCGGCCGCGTCACCGCACGGCGGAGACGTGGCACGGACAGGAGTGTTGAGAGATGCCTCGTAGACAGGCCGCCATGATCGCCGCCGCGGTCCTCACCTGCCTCGCGGTGGTGACCGGAGTACTGCTGGCCCGCGCGCAGACCGGGTCGTCGTCGGACGGCCGTACCGTCGCGGACCCGTCGACCACGCACGCCACGGCGACCGCCAACTCCCCGTCGCTCCCCCGCACTTCGCCCACGACGACCTCGTCGGCGCGGACCACGTCCTCGCCCTCTCCCACTCCCCGCGCGCACAAGTCGCCTCACGTCAGCGCCTCGCCGTCCCGTACGACCGCCGGGCAGGCGAAGGCCGTCGGCAAGCGGACCGTCACCCTGGTCAACCGGCTCGACCGGACGATCTGGCCGGCGATCGCCGCGGACCCCAAACACCCTGTGGAGGCCACGGGTTGGGTGCTGAAGCCCGGGGCGAGCGTCAGCTTCGCCGTCCCCGACCACTGGGACGTCCGGGTGTGGGCGCGCACCGGCTGCTCCTTCGACGCGGCCGGCAACGGCCACTGCACGACCGGGGACTGCGGCCACTTCCAGTGCGGGTCTACCTGGGGTGAATTCCCTTCCACACTGGCCGAGTTCAACCTGAACGCCTGGAACGGCATGGACTTCTACGACGTCAGCCTGGTCGAGGGCAACAACCTGCCGATGTGGATCAACAGTTACGGCGGCTCGTCCAAGGACAGGATCGACGCGAACGGCTGCTCCGCCGCCGGGTGCACCCGGGACGCCAACGCGACCTGCCCCGCCGAGTTGCAGCGGATCAGGGGCGGTCGCGTCGTCGCGTGCCTCAGCGCCTGCCTGGTGTTCAAGACCGACAAGACCTGCTGCACGGGCGCCTACGCGGCGCGCCCCCAGTGCGTCCCCTCGTCGTGGCCGGTCGACTCGGCCGCCGTGTTCAAGAAGGCCGAGCCCTTCGCCTACTCCTACGTCAACGACGACGCGACCAGCGTCCTCACCTGCTCGGGAGAGTGCGGCTACCGCATCACCTGGGGAGTGAGCCCCTGACCGTGCGCGCGGCCGGGCCGGTCAGTCCGCGGACTGGAAGGCCCGGCCCGCCGCGGTCGTCGTCGTACCGTTCGTGAAGAGCCCGCTGCTCGGCTTCGACGGGTCCGCGCCCAGCCCGAACCACGCGTAGCGCTGCACGTAGGACAGTCCGTCGAGCGCCTTGGTGGACGCGGTGACGAAGTCCGCCTGCTGCTGCGCGGTCGGGAAGCGGGTGCCCTGGGAGAAGTCGATCAGCGCGTACTCGGTGAGCCAGATCGGCTTGTGGTAGCGCGCGTACACGGCGGCCAGGTAGGACTTCAGCTGCTGCACGGCCTGCGGGGTGCGGAAGTCGCCGCCGTACCAGTGCAGGGTGATGAAGTCGACGCGGTAGCCCTTCGCCTTGGCCCCGGACATAAAGCGGTCCAGCCAGCCGCCCGCCGTGTCCCCGCCGTAGGCGACCGCGGGGCTGCCCAGGATCTTGCCCGCCGCCATGAGCTTCGGCCACAGCTGCAGCGCCTGCTCGACCGTCATGTTCGACTGCTGCGCCATGTCCGGTTCGTTGAACCCCAGCAGATACGGGCCGTACGAACGGGCCTGGGCGAGCGAGGAGTCGGTGACGGACTTCGCGCCCCAGATCATGGGCACGAAGGAGCCCGAGGAGGGGGTCGTGATGCCGGAGTGCTGGGTGGACCAGGTGTAGTACCAGCTCGCCCCGCTGGCCGCGAGCGCCTGGCTGACCCCGCCGAACGACCAGACCCCGACGCCCTTCTTGGCGCCGGAGGCGATGTGCACGGGAGCGGCGGGGGTGTGCTTCGAGGGCGAGGGTTTCGGCTTGGCCTTCGGGGACGGACTGGGAGAGGCCGAGGGTGAGGGCGTGGGACTCGGCGTGACACTGACCACGGGAGTGGGAGACGGCGACGCCACCGCCGTCGTAGGGGAGGAACCGCCCGTCAGCCGGGGCGCGACCAGCGCGGCCACCACGGCGACGGCGACCGCCGCCGAACCGCCCACGAGCTGCTTGCCGCCGATACGGGCGGAGCGGCTCCCAAGTCGCCGGTGTGTTCCACCGTGCCCTGAGGGAGCGGGAGTTGGGGCGGCGTCCAGCAGCCGGGACACGTCGAAGTGGGCCGGTACGGCCAGCAGCGGCAGGCCGCTGAGCAGCCGGTCCATCGGGAGGAGGCCTTCGTCCAGTCCCCGGCAGACCCCGCAGTCGCGGATGTGCCGGGCAAATCGCTTGCGCCACAAGGCACTTGGCGCGCCGTCCCACGTCGAGGCCGTCTCGTCCAACTCCACGCAGCGCGGCGCGGCGACCAGCGCCCGCACCACAACTCGCGAGACCTCCATCTGCTTCTTCATGCGCTGCACGCGGACCGAGGCGTGCCGGTCGGACAGGCCCAACGCACCGGCGAGGTCGGCCCGTTCGAGTTCGCCGGTCTCCTCCAGCCACCACAGGGACAGCAGTTCCTGATCGTCCGGATCGAGCCAGCGGGTGGCCTCGACGACCTCACGGCGCTGCTCGGTCAGTCCCAGGCGCAGGATGGTCAGTCCGGCGAAGTCGAGGGCGGGGTCGGTGATCGCCTCCGCGTCCTCCAGATGCGCCCTGCGGTCGCGGTCCGTGGCCCGCGCCTGCTCACGGTCCCGCACCTGCCTGATCGTGATGGCCACCAGCCAGGACCGGAACGCGGAGGGATCCCGCAGCTTCGGCAGCCCCCGCACCATGCGCAACAGCGTCTCCTGTACGACGTCATCGACGTCGGCGTGACCGTTCAGGGCCCGGCCGACGATGTTGTAGACCAGCGGCAGGCACTGCGTCAGCAGGTGATCCAGGGCCTGCCGGTCCCCCGCGCACGCGGCCGTCACCACGCCCGCGTCGGGGCCACTCCTGGGCTTCTTGCGCATCTGGGTTCGTTCCTCCGCGTGTGGTCCGGCCGTGGCAACTCTCTGATTCGGAGACCGCCGACGCGCGCAGGGACTACAGAAAACAGGACAACAAAAGAAATCAGCCGGTCGCGTCCGAATTTATGTTGTCGAGCCGCCGCCGAAAAGGTCACCGATACGCAGGACCGCATCTGGACCGCATCCGAAGCGCATCAGGAAGGCCCGAGGACGATGGCACGAGGACGCAGAAGACACAGTGCGAGCCGACGGCGGGACGGCCGACGCTGGTGGTACGTGGCGGCGGCCGCCTTCGCGACGGCCGCCACCGTGCTGATCGCCTACAGCGTGTGGACGCCGTCCGGAACGGGCGGCACCCGCGCTACGGCCCACCAGGACGCGGCCGCGCGCCCGGCCGCGTCCCGCGGCGCCTCGCCCTCCCCCTCGGCGAGCGACAGCACCTCGGCCTCCCCGTCGCCTTCGGCCTCCCCCTCCCCCAAGGCCGGCGCGTCGAAGAAGGGCACGCCCGAGCCGACCGCCAAGGCGGACGCACCCGCGGCGAACCAGCCTTCGACCGCCCCCGCCGGCAAGCGCCTGATCACGGTCGTCAACCGCACCCCGAAGACGGTCTGGGCGATCGTCACCAACACCGCCGTCTATCCGAAGGGCCGCGAACTCGCCCCGGGCCAGAGCCTGTCGGTGACCGTGGCGAACAACTGGGGCGGCCGGATCTGGGGTCGGACAGGGTGTACTTCGACGGCCGCAGGGCACTGCGCGACCGGCGACTGCACCAGCGTCTGCGAGGGCGCCAACCCGCCCACCACACTGGGTGAGTTCACGTTCGACGCGTACGCGGGGATGGACTTCTACGACGTGAGCATGGTCGACGGTTCGAACCTGCCGATGTGGATCAACATCTCCCACACCACGACCGTCGACCCGGTCAGCTCCAGTGGCTGCTACAAGGGCGTCTGCACCTCGGACGTCAACTGCCCCACCGCGATGCGGGCGGTGTCGGGCGGGCAGGTCGTCGGCTGCAAGCCGCCCTGCGCGGCCTTCGGCGGAGCCACGTACTGCTGTCGCGGTGCCTGGGCGGGCCGCGAGAACTGCGTCCCGTCGAAGTGGCCGGTCGACTACACCCAGGTCTTCAAGAAGGCGGCCCCCTACGCCTATTCGTACGCCTTCGACGACGGGGCGACGATGCCGTGCAAGGGGGCCTGCTACTACCGGATCACCTTCGGGACGACCGGGTCGTAGGCCGGTGAACGTTTCGGGCCTCCGACCTCGTGTTCACGGCGGACACCACACGTTGGACAGCGGAAAAGGTGGAAGCTGACCGATGAACACCGCACAGCGCTTTCTGCTGGACATCCCGGACTCCTGGGAGCAGGTCGACCGAAGCGGGAAGGAACTGGCCAGGACTCGGGCTCAGGCCCTGGCCTCGACCGACGACCCCTTCGAGAAGGCCCGGATCGACGACATGTTCCGGCAGGGCCGGGAGGTGGCCATGTCGGCCCGCCGCCACGGGGCGCTGCTCGCCGCGGGCACGGCGACGATGTACACCGAGGGCCTCTTCATGGCGTACGGCATGGTCTTCGCCGTCGACACGCCCAAGGGCGAGGAACTCGCCCTCCCCGTGCTGTCCGCGCGGCTCGGTGTCTCCTCGGCGAACGGTGTGGCGCCCAAGGACCGGGTCGTCACCTCGGTGAAGGTGCCCCACGTCGGCACGGTGGTGCGCGTCACCGGAACCGAGGCGACCCGGCTGACCGGGGACGTCGACGTCAAGCTGCTGACGACGCACACGATGATGCCGGTGCCCGGCAGCACGGAGGACTTCCTAGTGGTGACCCTCGCCAGCCCCAACCTGCCGCTGAAACACGAGGTGTACGACCTCTTCGACGCCATCACGTGCACGTTCCGCTTCGTGACGGACGACGGTGTCCAGGTCTCTCCCGAGGAGAGCGAGGGCGTCGCCGCCAGCTTCTAGAGTTCCGCTTCCAGCAGCGGTACCTGGACCGGCCGCGGTATGCCGTCGCCGAGGTGGAGCAGGCCCCGGCCCGGCTGCGGGGAGAGCAGCATGCCGGTGCGGTTGCGCTTCACCCGGCCCATCCAGCCGTTCCGGTTCGGCGCCGGGGACTCCGCGTCGCCGACGGCGAGGACGCCCCAGCCGGTTCCGGAGCCGCCGCGGGCGAGCCGGGCGAGGTCGGAGTCGATCTCGGCGCCCATGAACAGTTCGGCGTCGTCCACGACGATCACGCCGTACTCCTCGGGCACACTGCCCAGGATCTGCCGGAACTCGTCGGCCGTCACCTCGGCGTCGGTGATGAGGGCGGCCACGCCGGGCCGTCCGCGCAGTCGGCGCAGCGGCGAGCGCCGGGGCGCGAGGACGACGAGGCCGGAGCCCGCGGCGAGCAGCGACTCCGCCGCGACGAGCAGGGCGGTGCTGCGTCCGGTGCGGGGCGGTCCGGCGATCACGAAGGCCGGTTCGTCCGTCAGGTCGGGGCCGAGCGGGGTGAGGACGTCACCGCCCACGGCGACCAGCGGGCGCATCGGCCCACCCTGGGTGTGCAGGGCGAGCGCTTCCTCGTACGAGACCGCCTTCTCCTCGGGTCTGGAGTGCCGACGTGCCATTGCGATCCCCCGGTGCGCTGCCCGTGACGTGTGGTCGGCAGGTACACGGGGTCTGTGTCGTGAAGGTTCAGGCGACTTCGCGTCGGATGTTCTCGCCGGCCTCGGAGCGCAGGATGTTGAGGGCGTAGTGCCGGCGGGACTTGACGGTGCCCGCGGGTATGCCGAGGACGCGCGCGGTCTCCTGGACGGTCCGGCCGCACAGATAGGTGTGCAGCAGGACCTCCCGGTGCTCGTGGGACAGCCGGCGCAGCAGGCCGGTCGCGACCACGGAGGCCAGTACGGCGCCGGTGTGGTCGGGCAGGGGCATGTCCTTGTCCTCGGCGCCGACGGTCTCGTGGCGGGCGACGGCGCTGCGCATCCGGTCGACGACGAGGTTGCGGGTCACGGTGAGGAGCCAGCCGCGTACCGATCCCTCGGTGCTGTAGAGGCGTTCCGGGCGGATCTTGCCCTCCTGCTGCAGCAGGAGCACCCGGCTGCGCACCCTTCTCATCACCGCCGCTGTCACCGCTTCGGCCGGCCTGTCCCTGATCCCGTTGGCCTCCGCCCATACCAGCCGCGCCGCCCCAAGCCCACGGTGGTACTGGTGCACGGCGCCTTCGCCGACGCTTCGAGCTGGAACGGCGTGGTCGTTCGCCTCCTCGGCCACGGCCGCCGCCTGGCACACGATCCCCTCCTGGACGCTGGTCGCCAGGCACGATGCAGTTGACGGGCCCCGGAGTGTGGGGCGACCCCAAGGACCCCGAGGAGGCCGGGGCTCATCCGCAAGGCCCTGCACCCGTACTCCGAGCACCTGGTGATCGCCACCAAGGGCGGGCTCTCCCGCTCGGGCCCGGACGACTGGCGCGCGCGCCGGCCGGTGGCCATCGGGAACCACGGGATGAAGCCCAGGGCCCGGACCACGAGAGCGCTCTACGGGTGGCACTGGGCTTCGGCCAGGGCGCGACACCCTCACGCATCCTCATCTCGACCGCGGCCCTGTCACTGCTCCTGCTCGCCGCCCGGGAACGGCCGCTGGTCGCCACTCGCCCGCTACCCGGAGCTGGCCGAGCACGTGCGGCGGCGCATCGTCTCCGAGTCCCAGGGCAACCCCCTCGCCCTCGTCGAACTGCCGGCGACGCTGGCCTCGGACCGGTACCCCACGGCGGACATGCTGCCCGCCGTGCTGCCACTGACCGAACGGCTCACCCGGATCTTCACCGCCCGGATCGCCGCGCTCGCGCCGGAGACCCGGGATCTGCTCCTGCTGCTCGCCCTGGACGGTTCGGGCCAGGCACTGTCCGCCGAGAGCGTGGTGGGGCCCGATGCCGCCGAGCACCTCGACATCGCCGAACGGGAGCGCATCGTCGTCGTCGACCGCCGCCACTCGGTCGTCTTCCGCCATCCACTGGTGCGCTCCGCCGTCGTGGAACTGGCCCGGCCCGAGCAACGGCGCAAGGCCCACCGGGCACTCGCCGGCTGTGGGCGCGCCGATCCGGGACGCCGCGCCTGGCACCTCGCCGATGCCTCCTTCGGCCCCGACGAGGAGGTGGCCACCCTCCTCCAGAACGAGGCGATCCAGGCACTCAAACGCGGCGACCCGTCCGCGGCGGTGGCGGCGATGACACGGTCGGCCGATCTGAGCCCGGATCCCGAGCACCGGTCGCAGCGCCTGGCCGGGGCCGCGTACTTCGCGGCCGAGGTGATGGGCGATCTCCGGTCGGTCTCCCAACTCCTCGCCGACGCGCGCCGATTGGACGCCGACGTCGGCTCGCTGGCGACCGCCTCGGCCGCTGCCTCGCTCATGCTGTACTCCGACGCGGACGTCGTCTCGGCCTTCCGGGTGCTCACCACCGCGCTGCGGGCCCC
>NZ_JBITGV010000019.1:78874-187308 GCF_044457385.1 Streptomyces sp. NPDC050548 | reverse complement strand
CTGGTTCAAGGCGTTCCTGGGCGTGATGCTGCTGGGCGCCGTCATGATCAATCTGTGGGTGCAGCGCACCGCGACCCGGAGGTGACCTCGATGACGAGCGAACAGCCCCTCGTTCAACTCCGGGGCACCGGCAAGTCCTACGGCAATGTCCGTGCCCTGCACGGGGTCGACCTCGCGGTCCGCCCCGGCCAGGTCACCTGTGTGCTGGGTGACAACGGCGCGGGCAAGTCCACCCTGATCAAAATCATCTCCGGGCTGCACCAGCACTCCGAGGGCGAGTTCCTCGTCGACGGGGAACCGGTGCACTTCACCACCCCCCGCCAGGCACTGGACCGCGGCATCGCGACCGTGTACCAGGACCTGGCGGTGGTGCCGCTGATGCCGGTGTGGCGCAACTTCTTCCTCGGCTCCGAGATGACCAAGGGTCCCTGGCCGATCCGCCGTCTCGACATCGAGAGGATGAAGCAGACCGCGGACGAAGAGCTGCGCAACATGGGCATCGTCCTGGACAACCTGGACCAGCCCATCGGCACCCTCTCCGGCGGCCAGCGCCAGTGCGTGGCCATCGCCCGCGCCGTCTACTTCGGCGCCCGCGTCCTCATCCTCGACGAACCCACCGCAGCCCTCGGCGTCAAGCAGTCCGGCGTGGTGCTGAAGTACGTGGCCGCAGCCCGCGAACGCGGTCTCGGCGTCATCTTCATCACCCACAACCCGCACCACGCCTACATGGTCGGTGACCACTTCAGCGTGCTGCGGCTGGGCACGATGGAACTCTCCGCCGAACGCAGCGAGATCACCCTCGAAGAGCTGACCAACCACATGGCCGGCGGCACCGAACTCGCCGCACTCAAGCACGAGTTGTCCCAGGTCCGCGGCCTCGACGTCGAAGAACTCCCCGAGGAGGCCGACCTCAAAGTCGGCTGACCGTACACAGCAGTTGGGGCGGTACCGGACCGGTACCGCCCCAACTGCTGTGCGGGCTCAGGCTGTTGGAAGCACCGCACGCGGCCGGACCGGGAACCCCGCCGCCCGGTAGCAGTCGTCGATGAGCCCCATCGTGGTCAGCGCGTCATCGGCGTCGAGTGCCAGCGGCTCACCGCCCCTCAAGTGGGCTGCGAAGGCCTCCAGTTGATAGGTGTACGAGGACCGGCGGCCGAGTTCCTCGGTGCGTTCACCGGCCGCCGTGCGTACGACGACCCGGTCGTCCAGATGGGGCTGGACGAAGTTCACGACCGTGGCCTCGCCGCGTGAGCCCACGACGCGGCAGCTCATCTGCCAGGTCTCGTGGGCCATGTGGCAGCGCGCGCTGCCTGTGGCGCCGCCCGGGAACTCCAGGTCGGCGTCCAGCCATTCGTCGATGCCCGGGGCGCCGGCCTTCTCGCCGCCGCGCGCGGAGACCAGCCGGGGTGCGCCGCCTGCCCAGGGCGCGAGCATGCGCTGGGCGTGCAGGCTGTAGCACCCGAGGTCCATCAGCGCGCCGCCCGCCAGCGGCAGCGACCACCGCACGTCGCTGTCCGGGGGCGCGGGCATGGCGACCATGGTCTCGACGTGCCGGAGTTCGCCCAACTCCCCACTGTCCAGCAGCTCGTGGAGGCGCAGGACGACCGGGTGGAACAGGTAGTGGAAGCCCTCCATGAACACCGTGCCCGACTTGGCGACGGCCTCGTGGACCTCGGCCGCCTCCGTCGCGTTGCTCGCGGACGGCTTCTCGGTGAGGACGTGTTTGCCCGCCCGGAGAGCGGCCAGGTTCCACGGCCCGTGCAGGCTGTTGGCCAGCGGGTTGTAGACGACCTCGACCTCGGGGTCGGCGACCAGCTCGGCGTAGGAGTCGACCACCCGCTCCACGTCGTACGTGGCGGCGAAGGTCTCGGCCCGGGACCGGTCACGGGCGGCGACCGCGACAAGGCGGTGGCCGGTCGCCCGGGCCGGTCCCACGATCGACAGTTCGGCGATCCGGGACGCGCCCAGAACACCGATCCGCAGCGGTTCGTCCGTCGTCATGCGCGTACCTCTTCGAGTCGTACCGGGCGGTGTTCATCGCGGGACAGGGTGCACGCCTCGGCGATCCTGCTCGCCTCGACGGCGTCCGCGACCGTGCAGGGTGAGGTGCGGGTGCCGGCCACCACCTCGGTGAACGCGGTGAGTTCGGCGCGGTAGGCGTCGGCGAACCGGTCCATGAAGAAGGTGTGCGGCACTCCGGCCGGGAAGCCGGCGCCCGGCTCGACGGAGCGCAGCGGCAGCTTGTCCTCCAGGCCGACCGCGATGCTGTCCTTCATGCCGTGCAGTTCCAGACGTACGTCGTGACCGCGGGCGTTGTGGCGGGAGTTGGAGACAAGGGCGATGGTGCCGTCGTCGAGGGTGAGCAGGGCGGACGCCGTGTCGACGTCGCCCGCCTCCCGGATGTACTCGGCGCCCCGGTTGCCGCCGGTCGCGTACACCTCGATCACCTCGCGGCCGGTGACCCAGCGCACGATGTCGAAGTCGTGCACGCTGCAGTCGCGGAAGATGCCGCCGGAGGCGGCCACGTAGGCGGCGGGTGGCGGGGCGGGGTCGAGGGTGGTGGACCGCACGGTGTGCAGGGCGCCGAGTTCACCGCTGACCACTGCCCGGCGCGCGGCCGTGAAGCCCGCGTCGAAACGCCGGTTGTAGCCGATGTGCACCTCGACGCCGCTGCCCTGCACCGCGCGCAGCACCTCAAGACTCTCCTCGAAGCCGCGCGCCACGGGCTTCTCGCAGAACACGGGGATGCCCGCCTTCACGGCGGCGAGGACGAGTTCGGGGTGCGCGTCGGTCGCGGCGGCGATGACGACACCGTCGACCCCGGCCGCGAGCAGCGCCTCGGGGGAGTCGGCGGCGGTCGCCCCGAAGCGCTCGGTGACCGCCGCGACCGTGGCGGCCACCGGGTCGGTGACCACCAGGGAGTCCACCGCGTCAAGACCGGCGAGGGTCTCCGTGTGGAAGGCGCCGATGCGGCCCAGCCCCATGATGCCTATGCGCATGGGAAGCGTGCTCCTTCTGCCGGGGTGCGGCTCAGTCCTGGCCGCCGAAGACGTTCTGGTCCCAGTCGATGACCGAGCCGGTGACCACGCCGCTGCGATCGGACAGCAGGAAGACCACGAACTCGGCGATCTCGTCGACCTGCCCGAGCTTGCCCATCGGCTGCGACGCGGCGGCCTGCTCCCGCCAGTCGTCGCCGGCGCCGTGGAAGGCGCGCTGGGTGGCGTCCTCGCCCTCGGTGTCGGTCCAGCCGATGTTGATCGTGTTGATCCGGATCCGGTCGAAGCGGTGGGCGTGCGCCGCGTTGCGGGTCAGGCCCGCGAGTCCGGCCTTGGCCGCCGAGTAGGGGGCCAAGTGAGGGGGCCCGCCGTGGGCGCAGTTGGAGCCGATGCTGACGATCGTCCCGGGTGCTTCGCGCGCCGTCATGTCCGCCACGGCGGCCTGCATCGCGAAGAACGGTGCCTTCAGGTTGATGGCGATGTGCTGGTCGAACAGTTCCGGTGTCGTGTCCAGGAGCGAGCCGCGTGACGTGAGCCCGGCCGCGTTGACCAGGCAGTCGATGCGCCCGTGGGCCTCGACGGTCCGTACGACGCTGTCCCGCGCCTGCGCCGGATCGGCGAGGTCCGCCCGTACGAAGAGCGCGCCCGTGTCCGCGGCGAGCTTCTCGCCCACGTCGGCCCGACGGCCGGTGAAGACGACGGTGGCGCCTTCCCCTGCGGCGGCCCGCACGACACCCGCGCCGACGCCCTGGCTGCCGCCGTTGACGAGGACGACTCTGTCCTCAAGCAGTCCCATGAGAGTGATGTGTCCTTGTCTCAGCTCTGGCGGCGCTTGGCCGCGGCCTGCAGTTCGTGGAGCAGTCGCCCGGGGTCCCAGTCCTCGGCGACGGCACGCCGCAGGGTGTCCGCCTGCGAGGGCGGGGCGAGACCCTCGACCGGCGGGTCGAGGTCGAGGTTGGTGGGGAAGGGGTAGCCCTCGGCGGTGGCGGCGATCACGCGGCGCAGCCAGTCCTCCGAGACGCCCTCGGCCTTGCGGCTCAGCAGCACCGGGAACACGGCGTTCGCCATCGCCTCGCGGTCCACCGTCTCCATGGCACGCCCGAACGCGGAGGAGACCTGAAGAAGATTGGCCATGCGCTTGATGTCGGCCGACCGGTTGTGCCCGGCGGCGTGGAAGAGCGCCGGGTTGAAGAAGACGGCGTCGCCCTTCTCCAGGGGGAGTTGGACGTGGTGCGCGTCGAAGTACTCGACGAACTGCGGGAGCCGCCAGGCGAGATAGCCGGGCTCGAACTTCTGCGAGTGCGGCAGATACAGCGTCGGGCCGGACTCGACGGGCATGTCGCAGTGGGCCACCGCGCCCTGCAGCGTCAGCACCGGGGAGAGCCGGTGGACGTGCGCGGGATAGGCCGCCGCCTGCTCCTGGGAGAGGAAGCCGAGGTGGTAGTCACGGTGGACGCTCTGTGCCGCGCCGCCCGGGTTGACCACGTTGACCTGCGAGGTGACCTGGTAGGCGGGGCCGAGCCAGGCCTCGGAGATCAGCTCCAGGATGTCGTTGGCGTAGTAGTCGGCGAACGCCTCGGGCGCCCGTACGGCCACCTTGTCCAGGGCGTTCCAGACGCGGTCGTTGGCGCCGGGCTTGGCGAAGTGGTCGCCGCGTCCCGCGCCGCTCGCGCGCTCCTCCTCGATCAGGGCGCGGAAGGCGTCGGAGGCCCGGTCCATGACGGCCTCGTCGGGGAAGGCGCCCTTGAGGACCACGATGCCGGGCCCGTCGAGCAGCGCCCGCACCAGCTCGCTCTGCACGTCCCGGCGGCCCTCGGGGGTGGCCGCGAGTCCGCGGAGCCGGGCGCTGTCGTAGAGCGGGACGTTCTGCTCGATGCGCTCGGCCGACGGGTGGTCGGCGAGGTCGGTGCGCTGCTCCACGAGGGAGCGGAACTCTTCGAGATCGCAGTCCGCCTCGGTCAGCCAAGTCCGCGTCCCTGCGGTGATGGGAGACATCCGAGTCCTTTCACTGTCCGTGTGTTTCTGACAGTCTTGATAACTCAAACCCATCATTCAATGCTTGCCGCTACATCAAAAGCGCATCATCGGTCCGGGAGATCAGGCATGCGACATCCGTACCCGATCAGGGAAATCGCCCGTCAGGCCGGGCTGAGTACGGCCACGGTCGACCGTGTCCTCAATCAGCGGGGCAACGTGACGGAGAGCACCATCAGGGAGGTGCAGGAAGCCATCAAGGACCTGGACCGCCAGCAAAGCCAGGTCCGGCTGGGCGGCCGTACCTTCATGATCGACATCGTGATGCAGTCCCCGGAGCGGTTCTCCACCGCCGTACGGGACGCGCTCGAAGCCGAGCTGTCCTCGCTGCATCCCGCTCTCGTGCGCTCGCGCTTCCACTTCCGCGAGACCTGCCCGCCCGCCGAACTGACCGCGACCCTGGACGGGATCGCGAAGCGCGGCAGCCAGGGCGTGATCCTCAAGGCCCCCGACGAGCCGGAGATCGCGGCGGCCGTCGCCCGGCTGATCATGGCCGGTGTCCCCGTGGTCACCCTGGTGACCGACCTGCCGCACAGCGCACGCCTCGCCTACGTCGGCATCGACAACCGCGCGGCCGGTGCCACCGCCGCCTACCTCCTCGGCCAGTGGCTGGGCAAACGGCCAGGCAACGTCCTGACCACCATCAGCCGGGGTTCCTTCAGGGGCGAGGAGGAACGCGAGATGGGCTTCCGCAGCGCGATGCGCCTGGCCGACCCCCGGCGGTCCCTGGTGGAGGTCACCGACAGCGACGGACTGGACGCCACCCAGCACGATCTCGTCCTGGCCGCCCTCAAGCGGGACGAGGACATCATCGCCGTCTACTCGGCGGGCGGCGGCAACCTCGCCACCCTCGACGCCTTCGACGCGCTCGGCCGGGAGTGCGCGGTGTTCATCGCCCACGACCTCGACCACGACAACACCCGGCTGCTGCGCGAGCGCCGCCTCTCCGCGGTCCTCCACCACGACCTGCGCCAGGACATGCGCCGCGCCTGCCAGATCATCATGCGCGCCCACAAGGCACTCCCCGACGACGGCCCGTCCCTGCCCTCGGCGATCCAGGTCGTCACACCGTTCAACATGCCGCCGGGAGCGCCCTCCGCGGCACCGGCCGACTGACAACGCGGGGCGCGCGCGGGGCCGCGCCGATAGGCTGGTGGTGGTCGGCACATCAGCGCGCGCTCAGCCGGAACTCCAGCGATCGCAGCACAGGAGGAACCATGGCCGGTCAGTTCGAGGCGACAGCCGAGGTCAACCGTCCGGTCGAGGAGGTCTTCGCCTTCCTCGCCGCCGGCACGAACGATCCGAAGTTCAGCCCGCGGGTCCAGGAGATCACGAAGACCCCCGAAGGCCCGACCGCCGTGGGCACCGTCTTCACCAGCACGGTCAAGGACGCCGGGATGAAGACGGGCCGGACCTTCCGGATCACCGAGTTCGAGGCACCCCACCGCATCCGCTGGGCGGAGACCTCGAAGAACGTCGTGACGGCCGACGAGGGCGGCTACGACCTCGAATCCACCGGGCCGGGCACGACCAAGGTGCGGATCTACAACGTCCTCGAAGGCCACGGCGTCGGAAAACTGCTCGTGGGCTTCGCGCTGAGCGCGGCCCGCAAGGACGCTCCCGCGTTCGGGCAGCGCATCAAGACGGCGGTGGAGGCGTCCTGATGCGCCGCTGACCGTCAACGCGCCGTAGCGGGGCGGCTGTTGTAGGCCTCCACGGTCAGCAGTGGATGCCCCGAGGCCAGTGCCCGGGCCGGCCAGGACAGGGTGACGGTCTGTGATTCGCCGGGCAGCAGCCACAGGTAGTTGTGGCTGTAGAGCGTCGGCAGCACACGGTGGCCAGTCGCGCCGTTCGTCAGCGAGAGCCGGACCATCGCGGCGATGGCGGGACCGTCGTTGCGGACGGTGGCGGTGAGCCCGGAACGGGTGACGCGCCCGAGCGTCGCCGACACCTTCGTCCGGGGCGCCCCGCTCAAACCCCGCATGGCGGCCGGCGTGCGATAACGCCAGTACGTGTTCCGCGACCGGAGCCGCCCGTCACCGTCCTCCAGCGTCAGGTGCAGGAGATGGAGATCGGGCAGGTCGTCGGTCCAAGGGGCGCTGAACGCCTTCGCGGTCGCGGCCGGTGCGACATCCACCCGGGCGCTCCTGTTCCCGCCGAGCCGACGGCCCGACAGATCGAGCAACTGCGCGGAGACCACCGCGTTCCGCAGTCCAGCACGCGTGTGGTTGACGGCGATGACCTGCCCCTCGGGGTCGGCCTGGACGTGCAGCGGTTCGCAGGCCGAACGGGCGCCGTAGTAGGTGCCGTTGACGTCGAAGTCGTAGTCGTAGGTCTGCCAGACCGTGCTGTGCCAGGCCGGGTGGGACATCCACAGCATGAGGCCGCTGGCGTTGTCCCAGAGGTTCGCGTTCCAGGCCTCGAACATGGCGCGCGTGTTCTCGTAGTTGACGAACTGCGCCTTGCGCGCGAAGTCGTCCAGGCCGGTCGCCTCCCCGAGGCGCGTCTCTACGGCGGCCTTGTACGTCTGCGGTGCCTGATTCCCGCGCTCGCTCCAGTCGTGGTAGTACCAGGCGCCCCGGATCGGCCACTCGGGCTCGTCGCCCGTCATGTTCCGCAGACTGGCGGCGGTCGAGACGACGGGCATGCCGATCTCGGTGTGGAAACCGAAGTCCTTGCTGCCGTAGGTCGCCGGGTCGAAGTACTTCTCCGGCTCGACCCAGCCGTAGGGACCGCCGCCGGTGATGATGCCGCCCGCCGAGTTGTTCTGGTAGAGGACGCCGGGGACCTGTTCCTCCACGGCCTTGCGCATCCCCTGGTCGATCGCGGCGGGCGGGTTGCCCTCGTTGGCGCCGCACCAGATCACCACGCTGGGGTGGATGCGATAGCGCAACACCGTGTCCCGGGCGAGGGAGTTGAAGGCGTCGTGGTCCGGCGGGTCCATGCCCCACGCGTTGGGAAAATCGTTCCACACCAGGATTCCGTGCTCGTCACAGGCGGCGAAGAACTCCTCCCGGTCGGACGTGCCGACCCAGTTGCGGATCATGGTGAAGTTCATGTCCCGGTGCATCCGCACGGCCGCGTCCATCCGCTCCGGCGGCATCCGGCGCAGCAGCTCGTCCCAGCCCCAGTTGCCGCCCCGGGCCAGGACCCGCACCCCGTTCACGCTGATCTTCAGCGGATCCGGGGTGTTGGACACCGACTTCACATCGGTCCAGGTGTCCGCGTCGTCCGACACCTGGATCACATACGTCTTCGGATACGCCGACTCCCACAATACGGCGACCCGGTCGAACCGCTTCGAGGCCCCCAGGTCGACCTGGATCCACTGGTGGTCCTCGTAGGCCGAGGACCAGCGGGTGCCCGGATCGCCGTCCGTGGCGTGTGCGGCCGGGTGGTCGGGATCCTCGGTGGAGGCGGTCGTCGTACGACGGAGGGCGAGATCGGTGCCGGGGGCCGTGCTGTCGATGACGTTCAGGGACCACAGGGAGTTGCCCCAACTGGTGTTGCGCAGCCCGCAGTTGATACGGACGTAGCGCGCGGTGCGGGGCGCGAAGTCCTCTGTCTGGAGGCTGGCGTTGCCGTTGTTGAAGGGCAGCGGAACCGCGCTGTTGTCCACCGACGCGGCATCGGTCCAGGTCGCGTTGTCGGAGGAGACCTGCACCACGAAGGTCTTCGCGTAGGCCTGTTCCCAGACCAGGTCGATCCCGTCGAAGGACTGCGCCGACCCCAGGTCGATCCGGATCCACTGGTCGTCCGCGTAGGCCGAGGACCAGCGGGTGCCGGGATCGCCGTCGGTCACGTTGCCCGCGCCGTGGTCGTCCCCGTCCGTGCTGGACGCGTCGGCCCGCGCGTGGAGGGCCAGGTCGGTCGCGGGCCGGGCACTGTCGCGTACGGCCAGTGTCCACAGGGAGTAGCCCCAACCGGAGGCCCGGGTAAGGCACTTGACGCGCACGTACCGGGCCTGTTGCCGGTCGAAGGTCACCGACTGGGTATACGCGTCACCGGAGTTGGCGAACGGCAGCGGCACTTCGTACTCGTAGCCGAACTGGCGGATGCCGAAGCGGGTGGTGCGGCGGTCGCTCTCCGAGCCGTCGAGCGAGGCGACGAGGGTGAGTCGATGGAGCGCGGGGTCGCCCAGACCGTTGGGCCACCACAACTCCGGGTCGTGCAGCCGTAGTTGGGCGAACGCGTCGGGAGCGAACACGACGTCGACGCTCTCGCCGGCGGGCACGGTGACCACCTTGCTGACCCGTACGTCGCCGAAGGCCGCGGAGACCGTCGTCCGGTGGTCGGTGGTGTCGGCGTTGCGGACCGGGACGACCACGGTCAGTTCGGCGACCGACAGACCGGGCAGGTCCGGCAGCAGCGTGTCGACCCGTGGATCGCCGATCACGACGTGCCCGGTCGAGCGCAGCCGGACGTGGTTCCAGATGCCGGCGGCCCGGTCGCGTACCGCCGGCATCCAGTCCCAGCCCGAAGCGGCCAGGTAGGTGGGGGAGTTGAGGTTCATCTGGTTCGCGCCCGCGTCCACCCAGGACTCACCGGCCGGACCCTTGTCGCCGGGGCTGCCGGGTACCGGCATCGGCGTGATCCTCACCGCAAGCGCGTTCGCCCCGCCCGAGGTGAGGAGTTGGGTCACGTCGAGGGCCGAGCGGGCGAAGGGATACGTGAGTCCGCCCACGTGGTGGCCGTTGAGCCAGATGTCGGCCGTGTGGTTGACCCCGTCGAACTCCAGCCAGATCCGGCGCCCGGCCCCGGTGCGCAGTCCGCGCGGCAGCTCGAAGTCCCGCTTGTACCACCACGCGTGGCGCGACAGGGCCTCGGGGACCTGGAGGTTGTTCAGTCCCGCGACGGGATCGGGCAGTTTGCCCTGGTCCACGAGTGAGCCCAGCACCGTGCCGGGGACGGTGGCGGGCAGCCAACTGCTCGTGTCGTAGGACGACTTGGACAGCTGCGCTCCGTCGGCACCGGCCCAGTCGTCCAGCGTCAGCCGCCAGCCGGACTCCACCGGGACCGTCCCGTCCTCGGCCACGGCCAGCTTCGGTGCCGGGCCGGTGCGGGTGCCCCAGTCCGTCCAGCCCGTGGCCGACGGGCGGTGGCCCTTGACGGTGCCGTAGACCTCGAAGCCGTTGAGGCCGAGGGGGTTGGGGTTGGAGCGCCGGGTCGAGGTCAGTCGTATCCAGCGGGCCGTGACCGGGTGCGGGGGCTGGATGTTCACGACTCCGCCGGTGCCTGCCGTGGTGCGGTACACGGCGGTCCAGGAGGTGCGGTCGGTCGAGGTCTCGACGACGTACTCGACCGAGTAACTGGACTGGATCTCCTTGCCTGTTGTGCCGTCGGCCGGGTTGCCCGAGGTGGGCGGCGTGAACACCGGGTCGCTCGCGTCGCCTTCGAAGGTGACGCGGATCGACGTGACCTCGCACGGGGTCTGCAGATCGATCGAGATCCACTGGGGGTCGCCCGCCCCGGCACGCCACCCGCTGCCGCGCACCCCCGGCGAGTTGAGGCGGTCCACCACGAACGCCCCCGGGGTGGGCGCGTAGGCCGTCGAGGAGACCGACACGGGCCGGTACAAGGCGAGTTCACCGGGCTGGGCGGGGGAGGAGGGGGCGGCCGACGCGGGCGCGGAGAAACCGAGACCGAACCCGGCCAGCAGACCGGAACCCGTGGTGACGAAGGCGCGGCGCGACATGTGTGGTGAACCCGACTGATCTGTCATGAGCGTGATGTCCCATCAAAAACCGGCGGCACTGACAACGTTGCCAAAGGCTGGGACGCGAGGGAAGCCGTGTCAACCCCTGAGGCGACCTTCTAATAAATTAGGAATTAATATTGACAGGGTTTCGGCCGCACGCCACAGTCGTCGCCGTGACGCCCCCGGCCCCCCTGTCGCAGTGCGGCCCGCGTCACGTCCTCCTGCTTCCCAACCCTCGGGAGAGGCAAGTGACTTCACATCCGCAGGTCCGCACACCCGCGGTGACAAGACTGACCCGCCGGGCCACCGTCATCGCCATCGCGACCGTACTGGCGGCGACCGCGGCCCCGGCCGCCACGGCACGGACCGGCGCCGACCAGGGCGCGCCCGACTACTACGACAGCGGTCTCGCACCGACGCCCTACATGGGCTGGAACACCTACTACGGGCTCGGCGCGCCCACCGAACAGCAAGTGCGCTCCGTCGCGGACAAGCTGGTCAGCAGCGGTCTGCGGGACAGCGGCTACGACATCGTGTGGCTCGACGGCGGCTGGCAGGCCGACAACCCGCGCAACGCGCAGGGCCAGTTGGTCGCCAACCCGGACCGCTTCCCCTCCGGCATCCCGGCACTCGTCTCCTACCTGCACAAACGCGGACTGCGCGCCGGCATCTACACCGACGCCGGCGCCTACGACGGCGGCAAGAGCTGCGGGCTGGGCAGCCGCGGCTACTACGACCAGGACGCCCGGCAGTTCGCCAACTGGAAGATCGACGCGGTCAAGGTCGACTTCCTGTGCGGCATCGGCGCCAAGCTCGATCCCGGCCCGGCGTTCAAGGAGTTCAGCGACGCGGTCGCCAAGTCCGGCCGCAAGATGCTGCTCAACCTGTGCAACCCGCTCACCGACGACTGGGGCCTGCCGCACACACCGGAGCAGGACGCGCACAACACCTATGTCTACGGTCCGACGACCGCCGACTCCTGGCGCACCGGGACCGACATCGCCTGGGGCACCGCGAGCCCGGGGCAATGGCCCAACATCCTGCGCAACATGGACGCCAACGCCTGGCACCCCGAGGCGCAGGGACCCGGCCACTACAACGACCCCGACTACCTCATCCCGATGCGCAGGATGACCGACGGGACGTACGAGCTGAGCCAGGAGGAGTCGACCAGCCAGTTCGTGATGTGGGCCGAGATGGGCTCGCCGCTCGTCCTCGGCTCCGACCCGCGCACCCTGTCCGACTCCATGCTGGCCACCCTGCGCAACCCGGAGATCATCGCGGTCGACCAGGATCCGCTGGCCGTCCAGGGTGTGCGCGTGGCGACCGACTCGGTCGGGGACGTGTACAGCAAGGTCCTGGACGGGCAGGGGCGGCGCGCGGTCGTGCTGCTCAACCGGTCGGACCAACCCGCCCTGCGCACCGTGCAGTTCGCGGACACCGGGCTCGGTGGACCGGTCCAGGTACGGGACCTGCGGGCTCGCGCCGACCGGGGCGCGCACACGGGGTCGTACACCGTCGAGGTCCCCGCGCACGGCACCGCGTTCTTGAAGCTGACGGGCGCCGATGCACTGCCCGGTACGAATCTGGGGCAGCGGACCACGGCGAGTCCGGCCATCGTGAATGACGCCGGCACACCGACCACCTTCCTGCGCGGCCCGCACGGCTCGCTCGTCCAGCAGGCCGATGGCAAGGCGGAGGATCTCGGCGGTCCGACGAAGGGCCGCATCCTCGGCCAGCCCGCCGCGTACGCCTCGGCCGGCGGCCGGATCGACGTCTTCGTGCGCGGCACCGACTCGCGGGTGTACCGGCGGGTGTTCACCGCCGGCCGCTGGGGGGCCTGGCAGAGTCTCGGCGGGCAGGTGGCCGACGCGCCCTCGGTCGCGTTCACCGATCCCGCGCACTGGACCCTGTTCGCCACCGGCTCGGACGGGCAGGTCGTGCAGCGCGGCCCGTCGACCGCGTGGTCCTCGCTCGGCGCACCCGGTGGCCGGGCGGTCTATGGGCGGCCGTCCGCGGTCGTGGACTCCCAGGGGCGAGTCCATGTCGCCGTGCGCAGTGCGGCCGACGACGTGTGGACGCGGTCCCGGGACACGTCGGGGGAGTGGTCGGCGTGGTCGTCGCTCGGTGGGACCGTCAGCGGCAGCCCGACGCTGGTGGCCGTGGGTGACGCCGTGGTGCTGTACGCGCGGGCCGCCGACTACACGCTCTGGCAGCAGCGGTTCGAGAACGGTGCCTGGCAGGGCTGGACCAAGCAAGTGGCCTTCCCCAGCGCCGCGTTCGACGGCGCGCTCGGTGCGGTTGCCGGGCCCGGTGGAGCGGTCGACGTCGTGTACCGAGGCGTCGACGGCTACGTACACCGGACTCAGTTCAAATAAATTAGTAATTATTCTTGACGTGGTGGGGACGCCACGCGAACCTGGATCCGCCCGCGAGGGATCCACAGGGAGCCATTCATGACCAACATCCATCAGCCTGACAGACGCCGGTTCCTCGCCGGGCTCGGCGCCGCCGGAGCGGCGACGCTGCTCAGCGGCTGTGTCACCTCCACCTCCACCGGCAAGAGTTCCTCGAAGGGTGCGGTGACCCTCCAGTCCAACCTCTCCGCCCCGCAGGCCAAGGCCGCGATGGAGGACCTCGTCGCCGCCTACGCCAAGAAGGGATCCGGGAAGGCGAGCCTCAACACGATCGCCGCGGAGACCTACCGCACCCAGCTGCCGACGTACCTCACCTCGGCCAACCCGCCCGACGTGTACACCTGGTACCCCGGCTCGGTGGCGGACGCGTACGCCAAGAAGAACCTGCTGCTCGACCTCGGCGACGCGTGGACCACCTCGCCCGACCTCAAGCGCTACTCCAAGGCGCTCAACACGCTCTGCACGTCGACGAGTTCGGGCAAGAAGATCTTCGTGCCCAGCACCTACTACTGGTGGGGCATGTTCTACCGGAAGTCCAACTTCGCGAAGTGGGGTGTCAGCGAGCCCAAGAGCTGGGACGACTTCCTAGACCTGTGCGACAAGCTCAAGAAGAAGGGCGTCAACCCGATCGGTCTCGGCGCCGGCGGCGGCACGGCCTGGGTGGCCTCGGCGTGGTTCGACTACCTCGACATCCGGATCAACGGCGCCGAGTACCACCGCCAACTCCTCGCCGGTAAGCACAAGTTCACCGACCCCGAGGTGCGCAAGGTCTTCGACCGCTGGCAGGAGGTGCTGCCGTACTTCGACCCGAACGGCGCCGCCGTCGCCTTCCAGGACGCCACCACCTCCCTGCTCAACGGCCGCAGCGGCATGATGCTCATCGGCACCTTCTTCGCCGACGCCGCCCCCAAGGACGCCCTCGACGACATCGACTTCTTCCGCTTCCCGGTCATCGACTCGAAGATCCCGCTCGCCGAAGAGGCCCCGGTCGACGGCTACTTCGCCAGCGCCCGCACCGGCCGCCACGACGAGGTCATCGACCTGATGAAGTACCTCGCCACCGCCGAGGCCCAGGAGATCTACATCAAGGGCTCCTCCGGCACCGTCCTGCCCTGCCACCCCGACGCGAAGGACTCGGGCACGGCGCTGGTCAAGAAGGGCCGCGCGCATGTCGCGGAGGCGGCGGAGATCACCCAGTTCTTCAACCGGGACTCCAGCGACGCCCTCCAGCCCACCGCCGACAACGCGTTGATCAAGTTCCTGGCCAAGCCCAAGTCGATCGGGAGCATCCTCACCGACTGGCAGCGCGATGCCGAGAAGATCTGGAACGCCTGACATGTCCGTCCTGACCGCGCCCGACCGGACGTCCCCGACCCGAACGCCCGCCCAGGGCAAGCGGGTTCGGGGCCCCCGGCGCACACCCCCGCTGGTCCTCGCCTTCGTCCTGGTACCGCTTCTCGTCGAGGCCGTGTGGGTGTTCTGGCCCGCCGTGCAGGGCTTCTACCTCGCCTTCACCCGCTGGGACGGCGTCTCCCCGCCCCAGTTCATCGGCCTGGGCAACTTCCGGGAGATGGCCCACGACGACGTCTTCCGCAGTGCGACCGGCCACACCGTCCTGTGGCTCGTCCTCTTCGGCGGCCTGTCCGCCCTGCTCGGCCTCGCCGCCGCGCTCCTGCTCCAACAGGAGCGCCGCGGCGTCGGCTTCTACCGCGCGGCCATGTTCCTGCCGGTCGTCTTCTCCCTGGTCGCCACGGCTCTCGTCTGGCAGGCCATCTACCAGCCCGACGGCGTCCTCAACCAGCTCCTCCAGTCCGTCGGCCTCGGCAGCCTCCGCCACGCCTGGCTCGCCGACCAGGACACCGCCCTCTACGCCGTGATCGTGCCCGCGCTCTGGCGCCAGATCGGCTACGTCATGGTTCTCTACCTGGCCGGCCTCAAGGGCATCGACCCCGCCCTGTACGAGGCCGCCAAGGTGGACGGCGCGAGCGCCTGGCAACGCCTCCGGCACGTCACCCTGCCCCAACTCCGCAGCGTCAACGCGGTGGTTCTGTCCGTCATCGTCATCGACTCGCTGCGCTCCTTCGACGTCGTGTGGTCCCTGACCCGCGGCGGCCCCTACCACTCCTCCGAGCTGCTGAGCACCTACATGTACTCAACCGCCTTCCAGTCCCTGCGACTCGGCTACGGCTCCGCACTCGCCGCCGTCATCTTCGTGCTGGCCTTCGGCGTCATCTGCTCCTACCTCGTCCGCGCGTTCCGGGAGGCCGACTGATGTCCGCCAACTCCACGGCCCTGCGCCGCAAACGGGCGGCGACCGCCGGATTCCACCTGGGCGCGGGCGCGTTGGCGATCCTGTGGCTGCTGCCCATCGCCCTGGTCCTGGTGACCAGCCTGCGCTCCTTCGACGACATCGCCGCGCACGGCCTGGGCAGCTGGCCGCACTCCTTCACCCTCGGCAACTTCCGCCAGGCCTGGGTCGACGGCGGCCAGCAGCGCGCCCTCATCAACAGCCTGATCGTCACGATTCCCAGCGTCCTGATCACGCTGGCCCTCGCCTCGATGGCCGCGTTCGCGCTCAGCCGTTACGAACTCCCTTTCCGCCGCTCCCTGTTGCTCCTCATGCTCGGCGGCAACCTCCTCCCGCCGCAGATCCTCCTCATCCCGGTGTCCAAGCTGAGCGAGGTGATGGGCGTCTTCGACACCCTGCCCGCCCTCATCGGTGTGCAGATCGGCTTCGGCGTCGGCTTCTACGTCTTCGTCCTGCACGGGTTCATGCGGTCGATCCCGGCGGAGATCCAGCAGGCGGCGGTCGTCGACGGCGCCGGTCCCTGGCAGATCTTCTGGCGGATCATCCTCCCGCTGACCCGCCCCGCCCTCGCCGCGCTCAGCGCCCTGTCCTTCACCTGGATCTTCAACGACCTGTTGTGGGCGATCACCGTCCTGCGCAGCGACACCAAGATGCCAATTACCGCCGCCCTCATCGGACTTCAGGGCCAGTTCGTGTCGATGTGGAACGTCATCGCGGCGGGTTCCGTCATCGCCGCCGCGCCCACCGTCGCCGTGTTCCTGCGCTTCCAGCGGCACTTCGTGGCCGGCCTCAACCTCGGGGCGGTCAAGTGACGTACCAGCGCTGGACCCTGCGCACGGAGAACACCAGCTACACCGTGCGCCTGTCCCCGGACGGCCCCTGGGTCGAACTCGACGCCTGGGGACCGCTCGGCGTCGAGGACGGCCCGTCCGCCCTCGACTGGTCGCGGCGCACCCACTTCATCACCCCCGCGGACGCGGCCCCCGCCGAGTATCTGCCGTACGGGACCAGGCCGTTCACCGGCTCGGAACTGGTGGTGTCGGGTCCCGGCGGGGACCGGGGTTCGTGGTGGGAGTTCGACGGTGTGGAGGCGGAGGAGACCGCGCTGCGCTTCACCTTCCACGACGAACAGCTGGGCCTGCGCACCGTCCTCCACTACGAGACCGTCCCCGGCGCGGACGTCATCCTCCGCTGGGCCGAGTTCACGGCCACGGCCGAACTCCGCCTGGAGCGGCTCGACTCGGCCGCCGTGAACATCCCGATCACCGGAGTTGCCCGTCTGACGTACCTCACGGGCCAGTGGTCGCAGGAGTTCCAGCGCACGCAACTCGACCTGCCCAGAGGCACGTTCACCATCGGCAGCCTTCAAGGCGTCCCGGGACACGCGTACGCGCCCTGGCTCGCCGTGCAGGACGGCGAGGCACCGGCCGCGTACGGCATCGCCCTCGCCTGGCCCGGCAACTGGCACATGACCGCGGAGGCCGAACCCGGCGGTTCCGTACGGGTGCGGGCGGGCCGCGTGCCCCACGAGGGCGCGGTGCTGCTCGCCCCCGGCGAAACCCTCGCCACCCCCCAACTCGCCTGCGCCTTCAGCCCGGACGGCCTCGACGGACTCTCCCGCGTCTGGCACCGCTACGAGCGACACCTCTCCGGCGAACGCCTCCAGCGCCCCCGCAAGGTGCTCTACAACTCCTGGGAGGCCACCGGCTTCGACGTCGACGCGGCCGGGCAACTGGAGCTGGCGAAGACGGCCGCCGACATCGGGGCCGAACTGTTCGTCGTCGACGACGGCTGGTTCACCGGACGCGCAGACGACACCGGGGGGCTGGGGGACTGGTGGCCGGACCCGGCCGCCTTCCCGCACGGCTTCGACCAATTCATCGCGGACGTAAGGGCGTTGGGCCTGGACTTCGGCCTGTGGATCGAGCCCGAGTCCGTGAGCCCCGGCAGCCGTCTGCACGCCGAACACCCCGAGTGGGTCTACCGGATCGAGGGCCGCCCCGGCCGGCTCGTCCGCAACCAGCTCCTCCTGGACCTGGGCCGTACCGACGTCCAGGACTTCGTGATCGGCACGCTCGACCGACTGCTCGGCGCCTACGACATCGGCTACCTCAAGTGGGACATGAACCGGCCGCCCACCGAACGCGGACGCCCCGGCGCCGGCCCCGTCGACCTCGACGCCGAGCATGTCGCCGGATACCTGCGCGTCCTCGACCACCTCCGGTCCGCCCACCCCGACGTCACCGTCGAGGGCTGCGCGGGCGGCGGCGGCCGGATCGAGCACACGACGATCGCGCGCACCGACGTGGTGTGGCCCAGCGACAACACCGCCCCGCTGGACCGGCTGAGGATCCAGCACGGCTTCCTGCACGCGCATGCCCCGCACGTCATGAGCTCCTGGGTCACCGACGCGCCCGGCGTCTTCGACCCGCGCCCGCGCAGCCTCGCCTTCCGCTTCGTCAACGCCATGTGCGGAGTCCTGGGCATCGGCGCGGACCTGCGCGACTGGACGCCGGAGCAGCGGGCCGAGGCCGCCGGGTGGATCGCCCGGTACAAGGAGGTGCGGGACGTGATCCACCACGGCGAGGCACGGCTCCTCGGCACACCGGACGAGCCGAGCTGCGGTGTGCAGTACGACGCCGGGGACCGGACCGTCGTCGCCGCGCTCAGCACCGGGCGGCTCGACGGGGCCCCGCTCGTACCGGGGCGTGCGCAACGGCTCCGGCTGCGGGGACTGGAACCCGGGGCGCGGTACCGGGACACGGCGACCGGGACGTCGTACGGCGGAGCCCATCTGCTGCACCACGGGCTGCCGTTCGCGTGGAGTGCGGATCACGACGCCGACCTGGTCGTGCTGCTACGCGAGTGAGCCCCGTTATGTTTCCAGCAAGCCCTGACGCGCGAAGGAGTCGAACCCCACGATGGACCAGCCCGTACGACGGCACGGCGACCGCTTCACCGGGCGCACGGCCGTGATCACCGGAGCGGCCTCAGGAATCGGCGCCGCCACGGCCGTACGCCTCGCCGAGGAGGGAGCGGCCGTCGTGCTCGTCGACATCGCCGAGGAGCGGGGCGAGGCGGTGGCGGAACACATCGGCAAGGACGGCGGGCGGGCCCGGTTCGTGGCCGCCGATGTCGCGGCCGAGGACGACTGGGCGCGGATCGTCGGGGCTGCGCACGCCTTCGGGCCCGTCGACGTCCTCGTCAGCAACGCCTTCACCGTCGACGTCAGACCCGCCCACGAGATGAGCCTCGCCTCCTGGCAGCGACAGCTCGACGTCAACCTGACCGGCAGCTTCCTCGGTTTCCGGGCGGTCCTGCCCGATCTGGAGGAGCGGCGGGGCGCGGTGGTGCTGACCTCGTCCGTGCACGCGTACAGAGGTCTTCCCGGGCATCCTGCCTACGCCTCCGCCAAAGGCGCCCTGCTCTCCCTGTGCGGCCAACTCGCCGTCGAATACGGTCCGGTTGTGCGTGTCAACGCCGTCGTGCCGGGACCGATACTCACAGCCGCCTGGGACAGAGTGCCACCCGAGGAACGGGAACGCAGCATCGCCGAGACGGCCGCCCGCCGCTTCGGCACACCCGAGGAGGTGGCCGCGGCCATCGCGTTCCTCAGCGCGGACGAAGCCTCCTACATCACCGGTACGAGTCTCGTGGTGGACGGCGGCTGGAGCGTCGTCAAGGCCTCCGCATGACCACGCTCCCCAACCAGCAGAAAGGCTGTACGACATGACGCCCTATGCCCGACGCGGCGTCCACGGCCAGACCGTGGAAGTCCTCGCCCGCCGCATCCTGGGCGGCGAGATCGCCGAAGGGGCCACGCTGGATCTGGTCGCGCTGCAGAGCGAGCTGGACGTCAGTCTGACCGCGCTGCGCGAGTCGCTGAAGGTGCTCGCGGCCAAGGGGATGGTCGACGCCCGCCAGCGTCGCGGTACCTTCGTGCGCCCCCGCGCCGAGTGGAACCTGCTCGACGCGGACGTGCTGCGCTGGCAGTTCGAGGGTGCCTCCACCTCCGAGTCCGACCGGGCGCTGCTGCACAACCTCGCCGAGGTGCGCGCCATCATCGAGCCCGCCGCCGTCCGCCTCGCCGCCCAGCGCCGCACCGACGCGGACCTGGCCGCCCTGGACGGCGCCCTCGACGCGATGGGGGAGGAGGGTTCCGACGCGGCCCACGCCGTCGAGGCCGACCTCGCCTTCCACCGCGCGCTGCTCGCCGCCACCCACAACGAACTCCTCGAACGCATGGAGATGGTCATCGAGTCGGGCCTGGCGCACCGCGACCGCATCGTGCACAGCGCCCCGCACAGCGAGGACCCGGTCCCGGCCCACCGCGCCGTCCTGGACGCCGTACGCGACCGCGACCCGCAGGCCGCCGAGGCCGCGATGCGCGCCCTGCTCGACCAGGCCGGCCGCGACCTGGACCGGCTCGGCGACCCCGACGAGGACTCCGACGCGGACCTCGAAGAAACGGAAGGCACCCGTTCCCAGTGAAGATCACCCGTGTGGAAACCTTCCTGGTCCCGCCCCGCTGGCTGTTCTGCCGGGTGGAGACCGACGAGGGCGTGGTCGGCTGGGGCGAACCGGTCGTCGAAGGGCGCGCCGAGGTGGTGCGTGCCGCGGTCGACGTGCTGGCCGAACACCTCGTCGGCCAGGACCCGTTGCGCATCCAGGACCACTGGCAGGTGATGTCCAAGGGCGGCTTCTACCGGGGCGGCCCCATCCTCTCCAGCGCCGTCGCCGGCCTCGACCAGGCGCTGTGGGACATCGCCGGGAAGACCTACGGCGCTCCCGTGCACGCCCTGCTCGGCGGCCCGGTCCGCGACCGCGTCCGCGTCTACGCCTGGGTCGGCGGCGACGAACCCGCCCAGCTGAGCGAGCAGATAGCCGCCCAGGTGGAGGCGGGCTTCACCGCCGTGAAGATGAACGCCGCCGGAGCCACCTCACCGATCCCCACGCCCGCCGAGACCGCCGCGATCGTCGCTCGTGTCGCCGCCGCCCGCGAGGCGCTCGGCCCGGACCGCGATGTCGCCGTCGACTGCCACGGCCGCTTCACCGCCCCCGCCGCCCGCCGCGTCCTGGCCGAACTCGCCCCGCTGCACCCGCTGTTCGTGGAGGAACCCGTCCTGCCCGAGCACGGCCATCTGCTGGCCGGACTGGTCGAGTCGAGCCCGGTACCCCTCGCCACCGGTGAACGCCTCTACGGACGCGCCGAGTTCCTGACCCCGCTCGCCGCGGGCATCGCCGTCGTCCAGCCCGACCTGTCCCACGCCGGCGGCATCTCGGAGGTGCACCGCATCGCCTCCCTCGCGGAGGCCTACGGCGCCCAGCTCGCCCCGCACTGCCCGCTCGGCCCGATCGCGCTGGCGGCAAGTCTCCAAGTCGCTTTCGCCACCCCCAACTTCCTCATCCAGGAACAGAGTCGGGGCATCCACTACAACAAGGACGCCGACCTGCTGTCCTACCTGGTCGACCCCGCGCCGTTCCGGTTCGTCGACGGCCACGCCCTGCGCGGCGACGTCCCCGGCCTCGGCATCACCGTCGACGAGGCCGCCGTACGCGCCGCCGACCGCACCGGTCACGCCTGGCGCAACCCCGTGTGGCGGCACCCCGACGGCTCCTTCGCGGAGTGGTGACCGTGCCGTTGGACATCGTTATCGACCGTGCCCACGGCGGGCGTTGGACCTCGCTGCGGGCGGGGGACCGCGAATGGCTGTGGCGGCGTGACGCACCCGAGCGGGACAAGGTCTTCCCCGGTGACGCCTTCGTGGACGCGGGCGGACTGGAGGAATGCGTCCCCACGGTCCGCGGTGATCCCGACCACGGCGACGCCTGGTCACGGCCCTGGACACGGGAGGGGGAGGCGGATGTCGTTCGCTGCGACCGCTTCACGCTGGCACGCACGGTGCGTGCCACCACCGACGGTGCCGAGGCCGACTACCTCCTGACGGCCGACGCCGGCTTCCGCTTCGTATGGGCCGCGCACGCCCTGCTGGACCTCTCCGACCAGGCGGGGCTGCACCTCCGCGAGGGAGCACGCACCCGGCTCTTCCCCGAGGCGGCACCGCAGTTGGACGGAGCGTGGCCCGAGGGCGACCCGTGGGTGGAGGGCGACTGGCCCGCGCCGCGCGGAGTACGCCTCGACCGGTTCGGGCCGGACGACGGCACCGCCGTAGGAGCCGTCGTGGACGCTTCGCACTGCTGCGTCCACGACCGGGACGACCGTCTCGCACTCGCCCTCGAAGCCGACGGGCAGCCCCTGTCCATCGCCCTGTGGCGCAACCTGGGCGGCTTTCCCGCCCAGGACCCCTATCGCAGCACGGGCGTCGAACCGATGCTCGGCCGCGTCTTCGACCTCACGGAGGCGGGCCCCGGTGACGCCGCCCGGGTGCCCGCCTCGGGTGAGGCGCGGTGGCGGCTGACGCTGACCACGCACTGCCGCTGTGCCTGAACCGACCTGAACGGGAAGGGAATTCGACCCATGGATCTTCGAGCGGCCCTGGCCACCCATCGCCTCCTCGCGATCGTCCGCGGCACCGATCCGGAAGCCGCCGTGCGCACCGTACTGACGCTGGCCGAGGAAGGCGTCGAACTGATCGAGGTGTCCCTGACCGGTGCGGACGCCCTGTCCGTCATCGAGCGGGCCCGCAAGGAACTCGGCCCCGACCGGCCCCTCGGCGCCGGCACGGTCCTGACCGCCGACGACGCCCGCGCCGCCCGGCGGGCCGGCGCGAACTTCGCCGTCACCCCCGCACTCGGGGACGGCATCCGCGAGGCACACCGACTCGGCCTGCCGGTACTGGCGGGAGTGATGACCCCCACCGAGATCCTGGCCGCACGCCCTCTCGGTGCCGCAGCCCTCAAGATCTTCCCGGCCGCCGAGGCGGGCGGCCCCGCCTATCTGAAGGCCTTGCGCGGCCCGTTCCCGCACGAGCTGTTCGTGCCGGTGGGCGGCGTGGACGAGGCGGCCGCCCGCGCGTATCTGGACGCCGGAGCGACCGCGGTCGGAGTCGGGTCGCCGCTGGTGGGGGACGCCGCCGACGGCGGCAGCCAGAGCGCGCTGCGCACCCGGGCGCGGGCCCTGCTGACCGTCGTACGGAAAGCCTCGTTCGCGGGGGAGGCGTCATGAAGAACGGGTTGCGGTCGGCCGAAGGCGCGGTGGTCTGCATCGGAGAGACCATGGCGGCTCTGGCCCCGGCCCCGTCCGCGTCACTGGAGAGCGCGGACGACCTGCGGGTGTCGGTGGCCGGGGCGGAGTCCAACGTGGCCATGTACCTGGCCGATCTGGGGATCCCCGTCTCCTGGCTCTCGGCGGTCGGCGACGACGCCTTGGGACGGCGGGTGCGCGCCGAGGTCGGCGCGGCGGGCGTCGATGTGAGCGGCGTGCGCCGCGACCCGGAGCGGCCCACGGGCCTGCTCCTGAAGGAGCCGACCGGCAGCCGCACCCGCGTCCACTACTACCGCGGCAACTCGGCGGCCTCCGCGATGGGCCCCGACGTACTCGACGACGACCGTCTTCGGTCGGCCTCCGTCCTTCATCTCACGGGCGTGACCGCGGCCCTGTCCCCGTCCTGCCGGAGCCTGGTGGCCACCGCGCTCGCCGTCCCGCCGGACGAACGGCCGTACGCCATCAGCTTCGACGTCAACCACCGCCCCGCGCTGTGGCCGCCCGGTACGGCCGCCACCGTGCTGCGCGACCTGGCCGACCGGGCCGACATCACCTTCGTCGGACTCGACGAGGCACAGGACCTCTGGGACGCGGACCTCGAACCGGCGGGCGTACGGCACCTGTTGCCGCACCCGCGACTCCTCGTCGTCAAGGACGGCGGCCGGTCGGCCGTCGCCTTCGGCGCGGAGGGCACCTGGACCGTTCCCGCGCTGGGCACGGACGTGGTGGAGCCGGTCGGCGCGGGCGACGCCTTCGCGGCCGGGGTGCTGACCGGTCTGCTGCGCGGCGAGAACATGGTGCGCGCGCTGCGCCTGGGACACATCACGGCCGCGTCGGCACTGAAGGTGACGTCCGATCACGGACCCTTGCCGGACAGCGCCCGGATCGAACGGCTCCTCGCCCTCCCGGCCGACGAATGGGCCACAGGGACAGGGCAGTTGGCCGTCCCGGTCACGGATGGGGCACCGCGGTGACCGGGCTCGAACCGGGCGCGTCGGGGCTGGCGTCCATGTCACCGGAGGTGGGCGACACCGACGGAGGACGAGCGGGCCCGACCGGCGTCCTGTGGTCCAGGTGCGTCGCCGCGAACAGGACACCCACCACCGCGGCGGCCACGACCAGCAGCGCGAGAGCGGTACGGCGGACGGGCCGGAGGGCCGTGAGACGGAACCGGGCCCGCGCGGTCGGCGGGACGGCGGGGCGCAGCGCGGACAGGTCGACGGAGTCGGCCCGGGCGCGCAGGGCGTCGCGCAGCCGCTGTTCGACGGAGTCCGGCGGGACACCGGAACCGAGGTCCTGTTCGATCATCGGGGAGCCTCCAACTCTCTGCGCAGGGCGACCAGTGCCCGGCTCGCCGTTGACTTGACCGCACCGCGGGACAGCCCCAGCGTGTCGGCGATCTGCGCCTCGCTGAGATGGGACCAGTACCGCAGGACCAGCACTTCGCGCTGCCGCCGGGTCAGCCGGTGCAGGGCCGCGACCACTTCCCCGTGCTCCTCGCGCAGCAGTACGGGTTCCTCGGCCGACGCCGCGTGTTCCGCACGTTCGGGGACATGAGCACGTACGGTACGGCGGCGGCGCAGCACCGAGCGCGAGGTGTTGACCACACTCGTCCGCAGATACGCGTCGGGGTTGTCCAGACCGGCCAGCCGCGCGCCGTAGCGGCGGTAGAGCGCGGCGAAGACGTCCTGGACGACGTCCTCCGCCGTGGGGAGGTCGTCCACCAGCAGCAGGGCGAGCCGGACCAGGTCCAGGCGGCGGTGCGCGTAGAGCTCGTCGATGCCGGGTTCGCCGAAGTCGGCCGGAACGGCCGGCGGGGCCGACACCGTCGAGGGCCGGGGGCCCGGGGCCGCGCCGCGCACCAGCCGCCGTACCGCCCGGCGCAGTGCGTCGGCCCAGGTGGGAGCCGGGGCACACAGGGGCCGGTACGCGCCCGTGGGGCCGCCGTGGGCCGGAGCGGTCAGGGTGGTCGCTGCCTTCATGGATCTCCCGGACATCATGGATTTCGTACTCACCGCCCGGAGCGGCCGGACGGGCGGCGGAGCCGCCGGGCAGGGACCCGGCGGCTCCACCTCGGCACGGGCCACCGAACGGCCCGCGGCCGATCAGCGGCGCTCGGCCGCGTGGTCCTGCTCCGTCACCGCTTGACGGGAGCGGGCTTGGCTTCCCGGGCGGCGTGGCCCGGAGTGGCGTCGTTCCCGCCGGGCACGGCGTCGACCGGGTCACCGCCGTCCGGGATCCCCGCGCAGTCGTCGCCGGGCACCGCGTCGACCGGGTCGCCGCTGTTGAGGGTGTAGAACACCTGCTTGCCCTTGAACGGGCCGTCGTTCCCGCCCGGCACCGCGTCGACCGGCTCCGGCTTGGGGCACACACCGGGGTACGTCACCTGGCTGGGCGCCGGCTTGGGGGCGGGTGCGGAGTTGTCGGCGTGGGCGGTGACCGAGCTGCCGATGGCGAGCGCGGCGGCGGCGCCGGTGACGCCCAGGGCGATCCGTGCCCGGCCCGCGCGGAGGCTGCGGCGGGCAGTGTGACCTGCAGACATGTGATTCCTCGAATCGTCGATGGTGAACGGTCTGTCGGGCCGCCGCCACAGGTGGTTTCCCGTGGCGAAGGCCCTGGCTCGGAGGCGCCTCCACCCGGACAGACGTTCCGACGGCATCGAGGTTGCAGGTCGGAAGAATCTTTTCCACGACGAGTCCGCGGCGGCCCTACATGTCGAGGACGATGTCCGTTCCCGGCCGGGCGCAGCAGATGAGGACCTCACCGGCCGCCGGTGGTTCGAGCGGCTCGGGGGAGTAGGTGATCCTGCCGGACAGCAGGGGCGTCACGCAGGTGTGGCAGACGCCGGTGCGGCAGCTCCAGCGGGTGGGGACGTCGCAGGCGTCGGCGAGTTCGAGCACACTGCGCCCGCCGTCGCCGAACGGGACGGTGAGACCGCTGCGCGCGAAGGTCACCGTCGGGCCGGTGCCGGGCGGCCCCGGCGGCTGGTGGGGTGCTCGGGCGGGCCGCCCGGTGACTCCGGGGTTGATGGCGGCCAGGGCCCCGAACAACTCGGTGTGGATGTGCGCCGGATCGACGCCCACCTCGGTGAGGGCCTGCCGTATGTCGGCCATGAAGGGGGCGGGGCCGCACACGTAGGCGGTCGCGTCGGCGGGGACGGACAGCGCGATCAGCCTGTCCTTGGTGAGGCGGCCCGGGGAGGCGTGGGCGCGTTGGCGTTCCTCGGGTGTGGCCGCGCTGTAGAAGACGCACTCGTGCGCGTGCGGCAGCGAGACGAGCAGGTCATGTGCCTCGGCCGCGAGGGGGTGTTCGCGGGGGCCGCGGGCGCCGTGGATCCACCAGACCTCACGTTCGCTCTTCCGGGCGGCGAGCGTGTGCAGCATGGACAGCACCGGAGTCAGGCCGATACCGGCGGAGACCAGGAGCACCGGCCCGCTGCCTTCGGCGTACACGAACTCACCACGGGGCGCGGCGACTTGGAGGTCCGCACCGGGCCGCAACCGCGTGGTCAGACAGCCGCTCACCGTCCCGTGCGGTGCGTGTTCGACGCTGATCCGGTAGCTGCCGGCGTCGGGCGCGGCGGAGAGCGAGTAGCTGCGCACGGGGGCCGGGCCGGTCGCGGTGGGGCCGCGCAGGGTCAGGTACTGGCCCGCGCGGGCGGGCGGGAGCGGGGAGCCGTCGGGGTCGGCCAGCCGGATCGAGGTGACCGTCGTGCTCTCGACGGTCACGTCCGTCACCCGCAGCGGGCGGAAACCGTCCCAGGCCGGGCGGGCGGCGGGCTCCGAACCGGCGGCGAGCAGATCCCGGAACGACCCCTGCCAACCGGGGCTCAACGCGGGCACGTTCAGGGCGAGCCGCAGCTTGGCGGGGTCGCGGCCGGGGAGGTGGAGCAGCGCGTCCGTGTCGGCCACGCTCAGCGCGCCCGGACCCGTCCTGGTCCGTACGATCCGGTCGCCCGCCCGCACCCGCCCCTCGCGGAGGACGCGCATGTAGAAGCCGGGACGGTGATGGCTCACCAGCAGCGCGGCCAGCTCGGGCTCGCCGAAGCGCATACCGACCCGGTAGCAGGTGACGCGCGGCTGGGTGACCTCGAACTCGGCCTCGCCGATGCGGTACCGGTCACCGATGCACACCTCGTCGTCGAGCAGGCCGTCCACGGTGAAGTTCTCGCCGAACTGCCCGTAATCGAGGTCGTCGCGGCCGAAGTGTCGCCGCCAGTGCCGGTAGGACTGGATCTGGTAGACGAGCACGGCCCGCTGCTCACCGCCGTGACCGGCGGTGTCGCCCTGGCCGTCGCCGTCGATGTTGAGCCGACGGACCATGGCCGGCCCCTGTACCGGGTATTTCCACACCCCGGTGCGGACGGTCCTGCCCTCCCACGGAACGTCCTTCGGCATCCCGACATTCACCGACAGCAGGGTGGGCACGGGGAACTCCTTCCCGCGGGGACGACCGGCACGGTCGCACCCGGGACGGCAGTCGTCCCTTCCCATACTGAGGGTGCGGTCGCCGCCGTGCGAGACCGCACCCTCAGTACATGCAGTACATGCTCTAGTTCGGTGCCGTGATCCGGAGCCTGATCGTGCGGGCTTCCGGGCGCAGCGCGAACGCCGGCCACACGTCCGGGCCGCAGGCCCGTGAGCCGAGGCCGTGCTGCGCGGCGTCGACGGTCAGGTGGCTCGACGTCGAAACCGGCAGTTCGAACGGGTGTCCGGACCGGGCGATCTCCTGCGGGGTGTGACGGCTCAGCGTGAAGCCGGGACGGCGGCCCCGTGCGTCGGGGAGCGCCTCGACGCGCAGCGCCTCGGTGTCGCCGCTCGTCAGCGCGAGGCGGCGCACCGCGGATCGGTGTCCCGTCTCCTGGGGCCGCGCGTACTCGACCGAGAGGTCACGGATGCCGGCGGCGAACCGGCCGGTGCGGGCCGCGCGCAGGCTGTCGGGGTAGGACTCCAGCGGGCCCAGGCCGAACCACTCGGCGCTGTCGACGGGAGTCGTACCGTCGGGCAGTTCGAAACGCATCCCGATCCGCGGCCACACCGTCTTCCAGCCGTGCGAGGGCTGGATCTCCACCCGCAGTTCCACCTCGCCGTCGCTCTCCCGCGACCAGACCGACTCCACCAGCACCGACAGCCCCGAGTCGGCGGCCGAGACCTTGTCGATCGTGCGCAGCGCGTCCTCGGTCTGCTCCACGGACACCCGTCGCGAGGTCAGTCGGTCGAGACCGTCACGCAGCCACAGCTCGGCGTTGGACACCCCCGAGACGCTCGCGTCGCTCTCCTCGACCTCGCCCCACGCCCCCTTGTCGTTGTCCGTCGGCGCACGGAACAGCTCCAACCGGGGCCCCGCCACGGCCCGTTCGCCGAGGCGCACGAGCGACCCGCCGACGAACTCGGCGATGCCGAGCGTGAGGGTTCCGTCGCCGGGGCGCCAGCCGGTCCGGGGTCGGACAGCGGGCACCGGACGGCGAACCGACAGGTCCAGCTGGGCAGTTGCCACCACATGACCCTCGGGCGCCCATGCCGTGTCCCGCGCCAGCTCCGCGTCGATCGTCAGCCAGGTCTCGGCGTCCGGCGCCACCGCGACCGTCGGCAGCGACACCCACCCCGAGTCGCCCGCCCCGACCCGCGGGACCTCCAACTCCCCTGAATCCACCGGCACTCCGTCGTGCTCGACCCGCCAGCGGAACCGCAGGTCGGACGTGTCGGCCGTGTGCCGCAGATTCGTGATCGCGACCTTCTCGCCGTCGAACGCGAAGTCCACCGGCGCCACCACGGCCTTGAACTCGTACAGGCTGGGCGTCGGGCTGCCGTCGCTCAACACCATGCCGTCCATCACGAAGTTGCCGTCGTGGATGACCTCCCCGAAGTCACCGCCGTACGCGTAGTACGGCGTCCCGTCCGGGGCCGTGGCCAGGATGCCGTGGTCGCGCCACTCCCAGACGAAACCGCCGTGCAGACGCGGGTGTTCGTGCACCAGCGCCTCGTACTGGTCGAACGCGCCCGGCCCGTTGCCCATCGCGTGCGCGTACTCGCACAGCAGGAACGGCTTGGTGCGCTGCCTGGCGCCTTGAGAGGGCGTGCAGTTGAGCAGCGGGGCGCGCGAGCCGTCGACGCCGATCTGCTCGGTCTCCAGCACGGACGCGTACATCCGGGAGTAGACGTCGGTGTACTCGCCGGTGTAGTCGCCCTCGTAGTGCACCGGGCGTTCGGCGTCGCGGGCGTGGACCCACGCCGACATCGCGGCGAGATTGCTGCCGGTGCCCGCCTCGTTGCCGAGCGACCAGATCACGATGCTGGGGTGGTTCTTGTCCCGCTCGACGGTGCGCTCGATCCGGTCGAGGTACGCCTCGCGCCAGGCCGGGTCGTCACTGGGGTTGCCGGTCCAGCCGACCTTGTCGAAGCCGTGCGTCTCCAGGTCGCATTCCAGGATCACCCAGAACCCGAGCTCGTCGGCGAGGTCCAGCAGCCGGGGATGCGGCGGGTAGTGGCTGGTGCGGATCGCGTTCACGTTGAACCGCTTCATCAGCGCCAGGTCCTCGCGGGCGTGCGCCTCGTCGAAGACCCGGCCGCGCTCCGGATGGGTCTCGTGCCGGTTCACCCCGTGGAACACGACCCGGCGGCCATTCACCAGGAACTGGTCCCCGCGGATCTCGACCGTACGGAAGCCCACGCGCAGGGTGACGGTCTCCGCGGCCGTCGACACGGTGACGTCGTAGAGGCGCGGCTGCTCGGCGGACCACGGCTCCACGACGGCGATGTCGACGGGCGTCACATCGGTCGGCGCCGTCCAGACCCGCTCCACGCCCAGTTCGGGGATGCGCAGGGTGACCGGGAACGCCGTCGCGTCGGCGGTGATCTCCGCCTCGACCCGGCCGCGCCCGTCGTCGAAGCCGGTCCGCAGCCAGACGTCCTCGATACCCCCGGCCGGCCGGGCGACCAGGGTGACATCGCGGAAGATGCCCGGCAGCCACCACTGGTCCTGGTCCTCGACATAACTGGCCGCCGACCACTGGTGCACCCGCACCGCGACCACGTTCTCACCGGGCCGCACCGCGGACGTCACATCGAACTCGTGGGCCAGCCGACTGCCGCTCGCGCCGCCGATCTCCACCCCGTTGACCCACACCCGGAACAGCGACTCGACACCGTCGAAGCGCAGCACGACCCGCTCGGCGTCCGACCAGTCGGCGGGCACGTCGAAGGTACGGCGGTAGTCGCCGGTCGGGTTCTCGTCCGGGACGTACGGCGGGTCGATCGGGAACGGGAACTGGATGTTGGTGTAGATCGGGCGGCCGTACGCGCCATCACCCTCCAGCACCCAGTGCGCGGGCACGGGGATGCTGTCCCAGCCGTCGGCGTCGAAGCCCTCGGCCGCGAAGTCCTCCGCCGCCGACGCGATGGGGGACAGGCGGAAACGCCAGGACCCGTTCAGGGAGAGGGACTTCGCGTCGGAGTGCAGCCACGAGCGCGCCGGGCGCAGGGCACCACGGCCGGGTGCGAGGTCGGAAACACGGGGGGAGAACTCGGGGAGCAAGAGGTCACAACGCTTTCATGAGAGCAGAACGGGGCGTATTGCATTCGATCATGGCGGTCTACCGGAGCACGACGGTGTGGATCTCCCAGGGACCGAGGTCGAGTTCGAGCACGTCGGTGACCGGGGTGCGGGAGAGCGGCCGGCCCAGCAGATCGACGGTCGTGGCCTCGCTGAAGGTCCCCGTCACGCGGACCGTGGACGCAGTGTCGCTCATCGCGGTCAACCGCACCTCGGTGCCGGTGACTTGGGCGTCGTCGCCGCCGACACGGCGAACGGCCGACACGAGGACGTCCTTCCCGTCGACCCGCAACCCGGCCCGGTCCGGCGGCAGTTGACCCCCGGCGGGCCCGGTGCCACGAGTCACCAGGACGTCGCCCCGGAACTCCTCGGCGAGCGCCACCGCATGCGCACCACGCCAACCGGACGCCGAGGGCACCACGGCGAACCGGTTCTCGATCCGCATCCCGAGGTCCTGCGCACCGGGTACGGGGATCTCGCTAGCCGCCGGTTCGTCGCGGAGGGGGTGGATGTTGACGCTGATGGAGCCGATCGCGCGCAGCAGGGTGATGGCCAATTCGGCGCCGTGGCCGACGAGTTCGTACTCGCTGGAGTGGTCGAGCAGGACGGTGGCCGCGCTCGCCGACACGAACGAACCGGCCGGGAAGGTCGGCAGCGGATACTCGCCCCAGCCGCCCTCGGCGGTCAACCCGCGCTCGGTGACGGCGAATTGCCCGGCCGAGGCGGACGTGGTCACCGGCTCGGGCAGCGGTACATGGAAGCGCAGCCGGTGATCGGCGGACTGGTTCAGGAAGGACGTGGAGACCCGCACGAACGGCTCGCCCGCACGTACTTCCACCAGCATCTCCACCGGCGTCGGCACGACCTGGTCACCACGCACATCGCGGTCGGCGGAGAGCGCGGCGGGCCACTCGTAGACCCGCGTGACGCTCAACCGCGTGCGCAGCGGGCCGGTTTCGAGCACCTCGACGGTGATCTCCGTGGGCTCCGAGACGAGGACGTCCTGCGCCGGGGGAGCGTAGTTGTAGCTGTCGCCCCGGTCACCGCCGTCGACCAGGCGCCCGACGCCGTACAGCACGGTGCCGTCCTGCCCGGTGATGTCCAGGGTGCCGTCGGCGGCGACCGTGACCTCGACCAACCCGTTCGTGAGCGTGCGGTCGGTCGCCGTGGCGGGGAGAGACGCGGTCGAAGCGGTGGTTTCGCTCGGAGCGACCCGGAAGCTCGCCAGCCCGGAGGCCGGAACGTCCACGGGTACGAGTGCGGTGGCCCGGGCCTCCTCCAGTGTCAGCACCCGCCACTCACCCGGATGCGCCGCGGCTGCCTCCGCGACCTCGCGGCGCAGGATCAGCAGGTCGAAGGGTCCGCTCGTCGGCACCTCGGCGAGGTGGAACACCAGCTCACCGGCGGTGAGTTCGTAGTGGTCGATCAGCCGGCCGAACAGTTCGCGGCGGTGGATACGGCGCAGCACGCGCTCCAACTGCGAGGCGTCCATGCGCTCGTCGCTGAGGACGGTCGGCGCCTCGGAGATCAGCTGTACGGGGGCCGTCGAACCGTCGGCGGCGGTAGCGATGAGCACGGTCCCCTCGGGTGGGGCCACGACATCCACCTCGACCAGCGCCGTACGGTCGAACGGCAGCGGGTTGGCGACCAGGTGGCCGTCGCTCGGCACCAGCGCGGCGGGCTCGGCGAGCGCCGCGTCCCGTACGGCACGGGCCGCCTGGGTGGCTTCGGCGAGGCGGGCGGCGACCTGGTCGCAGGTCTCGTCGGTGCCGGAGCCGACGACCGAGTCGTGCGCGGTCGACTCGATGATCTTGTGCCAGGCGAGGCGCAGGAACGGCGAGTCGTCGCGCCGGGACCACAGCCCGTTCATGCGCTCGGCATGGTCGATCGTCCGCTCGGCGAGCGCCATCCGCTGCTTGAGCCCGAGCCGCACCGACAGCACGCCCGGGAGGATGTTGCCGCGCACATGGCTGCGCAGCTCACCCGTGACAACCGCGGTCACCTCGTCACGGACGTGCTTGCGGAGGTACTCGTCGAGCGTGGCGACGGTGATGGGGCGCCCCTCGCCGGAGGCCCGCCGCAGCCAGGACGCCAGTTGGGGGTCGGGCGCGTTGTGGTCGGTGCCGGCCATCGCCAACACCGGGTCGCCGCCCCACCGTTCGGCCGTCATCTCCGCGTAGTCGCCCAGGGCGCGGCCGATCTGCTCGGGGACGAGGAGTACGTCGAGGCCGTTGTCGTAGCCGTCGAAGAGGAACTCGGTGCGGACCTGGGAGCCGTCCGGCGCACGCCAGTTGAAGGCGTGGCCGTCGACGGAGCCGGGCACCCCGCGCCACAGCGCCGCGTGCTCGATGCCGGCCCGGGCCAGGATCTGCGGCATCTGCGCGATGTGGCCGAACATGTCGGGGAGATAGCCGACGGGCATCGCGCCGCCCAGTTCCCCGGCCGCCGCCCATCCCATCTGGAGGTTGCGGACGATGGTCTCGCCGGAGCAGAGGAACTCGTCGAGCAGGATCAGCCAGGGCCCGATGGCGAGCCGGCCCTCGCGGACCAGGGCGACGACCCGGTCGCGGTTCTCCGGCCGCATCTCCAAGTAGTCCTCGATCGCGGCCAGTTGACCGTCGACGGTGAACCGGGACTCCGGGTCCGTCTCCGCCGTCTCCAGCACGGTGTCGAGGGCGGCGACGAGCCGGTGCCGGAACACCTGGAAGGGCTCGTACCACTCCCGGTCCCAGTGGAAATGGGGCACGAAGACAGCGGAGTCGCTCATGACGGGTGGCACCTTCTGTGCGGGGGCGGTCACTTGAGGGAACCGGCGGCGAGTCCGGTGCGCCAGAACCGCTGGAGCAGGATGAACAGGATGATCACCGGCACGATCGACACCAACGAGCCCGTGATGACGGACTCTTGGAGGAGCGGGGCGCGGGCGGTCTGGCCGTTCCACTCGTAGAGGCCGAGCGTGATCGGGAAGAGGGACTCCTTCTGCAGCATCACCATCGGCAGGAAGAAGTTGTTCCAGATGGCGACGAACTGGAACAGGAAGATCGTCACCAGCGACGGCGTCATCAGCTTGAACGCCACCGAGAAGAACGTGCGGAACTCACCGGCGCCGTCGAGCCGCGCCGACTCCAACAGCTCTTGCGGAACAGCCGCGTTGGCGAAGATCCGGGCGAGATAGACACCGAACGGACTGACGATGCTCGGCAGGAACACCGCGAAGTACGTGTTGACGATCCCGGTCGCCGAGAACAGCAGGAACAGCGGGAGCGCGAGCGCGGTGGTGGGGACGAGGACGCCGCCGAGGATGACGGAGAACAGGAACTCCCGCCCACGGAACTGGAACTTGGCCAGCGCGTAGCCGCACAGCGCGGAGATCAGCGTTCCCACGGCCGCGCCGAACACCGCGTAGATCACGGTGTTGACGATCCACTTGCCGAAGATGCCGTCGCTGCGGGTGAACAGGACCCGCACGTTCTCGAACAGGTTGAAGTGCGAGAACGTCAGGCCGTTGGTGGCGGCGAGGTCGCCCTGCGGCTTGGTGGCCGCGACGATCAGGAAGTAGATCGGCAGCAGGAAGTAGAGCGCCAGGAGGAGCATCAGGGCCATGGCGGCCGTACGGCTGACCTGGCTCTCACGGCTCACGGTTTGCTTGCTCACAGGCCGGCCCTCTTCGAGGTCAGTCGCATGAACCCGAAGCTCAGGACGAAGGTGATGACGGCGATGACCACCGAAATGGCCGCGGCCTGCTGGTAGTTGTTCCCGGAGGCCACCGCGTAGGCGAGCATGTTGGGCGTGAACGTGCTGGAGATGTTCGAGGAGATCTGCCGCAGCACGGCCGGCTCGGCGTAGAGCTGGAGTGTGCCGATGATCGAGAACACCGTGGTGAGGATGATCGACGGGGCGATGATCGGGACCTTGATCTGCCACGCGATGGTCCAGTTGCCGGCGCCGTCCAACTTGGCGGCCTCGTACAGCTCCTGCGGGATCGACTGCAGCGCCGAGAACATGATCAGCATGTTGTAGCCGGTCCACAGCCACGTCGAGATGTTCGCCGCCGACCACAGCACCGCGCCCGGCCCGAGGAAGTCGGGATGGAGCCCGATGCCGTTCAACAGGTCGACTACGGGGCTCAGTTGAGGTGAGTAGAGGTACGACCACATGATCGCGGCGATGACACCGGGTACCGCGTACGGCATGAACGCGGTGATGCGGAACACCGACTTCAGCCGCAGCAGCGGAGTGTCGAGGAGGAGCGCGATCACCAGGGCGACGAACAGCATCACCGGCACCTGCACGATGCCGAAGAGTCCGATGCGGCCGACGCTGGACCAGAACTCGTGGTTCTGGAAGACCTTCGTGTACTGCTCGAAACCCCCGAACGTCGTGTACGAGGTGCCGTACTGCCCGCCCGTGCGGCGCACGACGCGGACGCTCTGCCAGAGCGCGTAGCCGACCGGCACCAGGTAGAAGAGCACGAACGGGAGGAAGAAGGGGATCACGAACGCGAAGATGGTGCCCGCCCGGGGGCCGCCACCGTTGAGACGGCGGCGGCCCCCGGGTGACGCCACCCGACGCGTCGCGCGGGTCGCGATGTCGGTCATCGTGCGGTCACTTGCCCGCCGCTGCCGGGATCGCCTGATCCTTCATCGACTTGAGCGCGGCTGCCTGTGCCGTCGCCAGGGCGTCGGAGAGCGTGCCGCTCCCGGCCGCCGCCTTGGCCATCGCGTCCTGCAGCGCCAGGTTCACCGTCTTCTGGGTCGGGCCCCAGGCGAAAGTGGTGTTGATCTTCTTGGACGAGTCGGCGAAGACGTCGAAGATCTTCTCGTTGTTGTAGTACGGAACTCCCTTGGACAGCGCGGGGAGTTGGAGCCCCGCGTTGGCCGCCGGGTACAGGCCGCCGAGCTGGTTCTCCAGCGCGAGCGCCTCCGGGTCGGTGTTGAGCCAGGTGTTGAACTTGACCGACTCGTAGAGGTGCTTGCTCCCCTTCATGAACGCGACGGTCGAACCGCCCCAGTCACCGGAGGCACCGTCCGAACCCCACGTCGGCATCGGGACGATCGTCCACTTCCCGGCCTGCTTGGGGAGGTTGTCGCGGAACATGCTGTAGCCCCAGGCGGCGCCGACGTAGCTGGCGATCTGGTCCTTCTGGTACGCCGCGTACATCTGCGTCGAACCGTTGGCGAGGTCGGTGCGCACGAGCTTGCCGGCGATCAGTTTCTGCCAGTAGTCGGCGACCTGCCTGCTCTGGTCCGAGGCGACCGTGACCTGCCACTTGTTGCCGGAGTAGCTGTACATCTGGGCGTTGTTCTGCCAGAGCAGCCCGTTGAACCACTCGGCGTTGTTCGGGTCGAAGAACGTGATGTCGAGCTTCGGGTCCGCCTTGTGCAACTTGGCTGCGGCAGCCGCGTACTCGTCCCAGGTGGTGGGGATCGCGATGTCGTACTTCTTGAAGATGTCGCTCCGCACATAGAGGGCCATCGGGCCGGTGTCCTGCGGCATGGCGAAGACGCCGGTGTCGCCGAAGCTGGCCTGCGACCAGGTCCACGGCACGAACTTCGACTTGGCCGCGGTGGCCGCCGAGCAGGCCGACGCGTCCACGAACGCGCTCTGCGTGCGGAGGTTGGGGAGTTCGTCGTAGCCGACCTGGGAGAGGTCGGGGGCCTTGCCCGCCTTGAGGGCGTTGCTGAGGATGCCGTACTGGTCGTTGGAGATGTTCTTCGTCTCGACCTGGATGTTCGGGTTCTTCTTGTTCCACAGGGCGACCACCTTGTCCATGCCCGGAACGGTGTTCCAGTACTGGAGAGTGACCTTGCCCTTCGCGGGGGCGCAGGAGGTCGCGGATGTCTTGGCCGACGTCGTGGATGACGAGCATCCGGCGAGTACGGAGACACTGGCGGCCACGGCGACGACGGCGAGGCGGAAGCGAGTGATTCTGCTGCTCATAGTTTCCGTTCCAGACAACGACTAGCGGCGGTGCTAGGCGGCTCGGTGCTGATCCCCCGGGAGGGATTCCTGCTGGAGTGGGTACACCATTTTGTTGCGGTACGAGGTCTCCGTGAGCGCTCCCGTGAGCGCTCACGGGACTCTCTGTGCGAAACCTGTTTCAAGTGTGTTGCGAATGTTCGGAAGTTTGCGCTTCGGCGCGGGGGAGTGTCAAGACATTCGGACCGGATGCGGTCCCGTGCGGATCAGGCGGAGCCGCTCAGCCGCAGTTCGGCCCGTACGACCAGCTCGTCGGCCGCCAGCGCTTCGGCGCCCGACAGCAGCCGCGCGATCTGCTCGATGGCGAGGGCGCCGAGCCCGCGCGTGTCGAGGGCGACGCTGCTGAGCGGGGGCTCGACCAGTGCGCCGAGCTGCAGGCCGTCGAAGCCGATGACCGCCAGCTCGTGCGGGACGTTCCGGCCCAGCCGGCGGGCCTCCCGCAGGGCGCCGATCGCGATGATGTCGTTGAACGTGAAGACCGCGGTGACGTCGGGGTGGGCGGCGAGCATGGCCCGGAGCGCCTCCCCGCCGCCGTCGGCGGTCTGGTCCGCGCCGACCACCAGGCCCGGGTCGATCCCGTGTGCGGTCGCGGCCGTCGTGAACCACGCGTGCCGGATGCTCGGTTCGGCGCGGGTGTGGTGGTCGAGCATCCCGATCCGGGTGTGCCCCCGCGCGACCAGATGCGCGACCGCCGCGTGCACGCCCTCCGAGCCGTCGATCGTGATCGCGCTGAACCGTGTCCGCTGCTCCCGGCCGATGAGCACCACCGGCATGCCACGCGTGAACTTCTCCAACTCGCTCTCGGGGCAGCTGAAGTAGCCGATGACCGCGTCCACTTGGGAGCTGATCACCTGGAGCGTGCCGAGTTCCTCCTCCGCCCGGTCCCCGGTGTCGTAGACGACGACCTGCCAGCCACGGGAGCGGGCCGCCTCCAGCGCGGCGGCGGCGACCTCGGTGAAGAACGGGTTGAGCAGGTCGGGGATGACCAGCCCGATCGTCATCGTGTCCTGGCGGACCAGACCCCGGGCGAACCGGCTCGGGCGGTACCCGAGCGCGCGAGCGGCGTCGAGCACCCGCTGCTTGGTGTCGACGTCGATCTCGTCCTTGTCGTTGAGTGCTCGTGACACGGTCTGCCGGGAAACCCCGGCCGACTTGGCGACGTCGTTGATCGTGATTTTCCGGGGCTCGGTCCCCGCTGTTGATGGCAGCACCATCGCCCACCTCCCGCTTCTCGCGAACGCCGGTGCGCGCGCAAGGCCCGAGTATGCACGTAGCGGGGCGGCCGGACGAAGCGACGACCGTCGGCGGGAGGCGGCGGGGCGCTCCGCGACCAGGGCGGCGGGCAGCGGAAACGGGGTGACTGCGGGACGGGCGCGCGCCGCCACGAGGCGTCATACCGAGCCCGCGTGACTGCCGGACAGGCGCGTCGCTCTGGGCCGTCGTACCCGCCGGACGTGCCGCTACGGGACCGTCGCAACGACTCCCGCGTCCCGGACGGCCGTGCCGCGACGGGGTCGTCCGACCAACCGGCGTCGGCCCTGTCGCTACGGAACCGCCGCCCCGACCGGCGGCGCGGGCACGGCCGGCACGCTGGTCGGGTCGTCGAGGAGGGTGTCGCGGCAGGTCGGGGGCGGCCGGTCGAAGAGACGGCCTTCGGCCGGAGGTGCGCGGCGCGGGTGTCGGGGTGCTCCGTGGCCGTGGTGGCGGGCGGCGGGGGAGGGGTCGCCGCCGTATGGTCGCGGGGTTGTGGGGATGTCAGGGTGACCGGGGTCCGGGGGAGGGCGGGAGCGCTGGTGGGGTCGTCGAGGAGGGTGTCGCGGCAGGTCGGGGGCGGCCGGGTGAAGAGACGGCCATTGGCCGGAGGCGCGCGGCGCGGGTGTCGGGGCGCTCCGCGAGCAGTGGGGACGGCCCCGTTACCGGACGGCGGCAGCGCTACGGGGACGTCACCCCGACCGGGGGCGCCGGCACGGCCGGAACGCTGGTCGGGTCGTCGAGGAGGGCGTCGCGGCAGGTCTGGAACGCGCCGCGCAGCGTCGCCTCCGTGCCGAGGACGCCGAAGGTGATGTCCGGCTGGGTGTCCGGCGCGAGGGCGCGGCGTCCGGCCAGGCGGGCGTCCAGGCCGGGCTGCAACCACTTGGCCCAGGTCGCGAGGTAGCCGCCGAGGATGATCTCGCCTACGTCGGTGACACCGCAGACGCCGAGGACGGCCGCGCCCAGGGCGTGTCCGGCGGCGCCGAGCGCGGCGGTCGCGGCCGGGTCGCCCGCGCGCAGCCGGCGGTCCAGTTCGGCGAGCGCGGCCTCGCCCCCCTGCGACTCGGCGACGGTGTCCAACCCGGCCGCGTGGATGAGGGGTTCGGGCCCGATGTACATCGCGAGGCAACCCCGGGTGCCGCACCGGCATGCGGGACCGTCGAGGGCGATCGGCAGATGCCCGATCTCGCCCGCCATGCCGTGACTCCCGCTGTGCACACGGCCGTTGACGAGCAGCCCGCCGCCGACTCCGGTGTCTGCCTTGATGTAGGCGACGGTTTCCGGGTGTCGTACGCCGGCGGCCGCGAGGGCGTGGTACTCGGCCAGGGCCGCCATGTTGGCGTCGTTGACCACAGCAACCGGGCAGTCGATACCGGGGAGTTGGTCGACCACCAGGGCGCGCAGGTCGGTGCTGTGCCAGCCGAAGTCGATGGCCGCGGCCACCAGTTGGCCGGGTCCGACGACCGGTCCGGCCATGGCGACGGTGAGTTGGGCGACATGGGCGTCCGGTGAGGCGTCCCGGACCGCGGCCCCGGCCGCCCGAGCGGCACATCCGATGACCGCGGCCAGGGCGCGCGGATCGCCGTACGGCGCGTGGTGCGCCGCCGACTCGCGGTGCAGGACACGGCCGCGGAAGTCGGCGGCCATGACGTGCACGGACTCCAGGGTCACCTGCGCGGCGAGGATGACCACCCGCTCGGGCACCAGTCGCAGCAGCCGCCGGGGCCGGCCCCGGCCGCCGGACGGAACCGAGCCCGCCTCACGGACCAGACCGCGGTCGATGAGTTCCGCGACGAGCGCCGTGACCGAGGCGTGCACAAGCCCGGTCCCGGCGGCGACCTCGGTTCGGGCGCAGGGGCCGTGGGTGTCGAGGTACCGCAGTACCAGGGCCAGATTGCGGCGTCGTACGTCGGTCGAGTCGGCGGGGGCGTTCACATGCACGATTGTGCCTCCGGCGCTGTGTGATCCGGTCAGGGTGTCCAAGATATATTTTTTCGAGTCTTGAAATAAATAAATGGGCGAGTCCATACTCCCGACACCGGCAACGAAGCCGGTCCGTCCCCGTGGAGGCGTCCTTGTCCGCTTCGACCTCTTCCGCCCCCGCCACTGCCAAAACGGACGACACCCTGGGCCGCTCCCAGGTCAACGTCCTGATGTGGTCGATGGGTGCGGGATTCGCCGCTCTCTACACCGCCTACGCCGGTCTCGTCGTCGTTCTGCTTCCCACCCAGATCCAGAACCTCGACGCCGCCGCGAAGGAATCGAACCTCGCTCTCGTGACGATGACCTCGTCCATCGTCACGCTCTTCGCCCAGCCGATCATCGGCGCCGTCTCCGACCGCACCCGGGGCCGCCTCGGCCGCCGCACCCCCTGGATGCTGTTCGGCGCCGTCGGCGCGGTCCTCACCCTGCTCGCCATCTCCCACGCCACCACCCTGCTCTGGCTCACCCTGCTGTGGGTCGCCGTCCAGGTACTGCTGAACGTGGTCCAGGCCCCGCTCACCGCCGTCATGGCCGACCGGGTGGCCCCTCGCCGGTTCGGCATCGTCTCCGCCTTCGTGGGCCTCGGCTCGAACCTCGGCGCCACCCTCGGCGTGATCCTCGCCGCCCGCTACGCCGGCCGCCTCGGCCTCGGCTACGGCGTCATCGCGGCGGTCGTCCTCGTGACCGTGCTCGCCTTCGTCCTGCTCAACCGCGACCGCACCCGCCCCGAGCCCCCGGAGCCCTTCTCCTGGCGGGAGTTCCTCACCGGCTTCTGGGTCTCGCCGCGCCAACACCCCGACTTCGCCTGGGCGTTCGTGGCCCGCATGACCTTCATCCTCGGCTACTGGGGCGTCGCCACCTACCAGCGCTACGCCCTCCAGGACTACGTCGGCCTGGACGGCGACGCGGTGGACAGCGCCCAGCAGCTGATGTCGGTGCTCGCCCTCGTCGGTACGCTCGCCGGTGCCGTCCCGGCCGCGAAGATCTCCGACCGCACCGGCCGCCGCAAGATCTTCGTGATCGGCGCGTCGGTCCTGCTCGCCCTCTCCATGGCCATCCCGCTGCTCAGCCCCACCCTGCCCGCGATGTACGCCTACGCGCTGGTCAGCGGCATGGGGTTCGGCACGTACATGTCGCTGGACATGGCCCTGATGACCGAGGTCCTGCCCAAGGGCTCGGCGGCCGGCAAGGACCTCGGCATCCTCAACATCGCCACCAACGTCCCCCAGGCCCTCGGCCCGATCATCGCCTCCGTACTCATCACCTCTTTCGCGGCAGGCAGCGACAAACTGCCGGGCTACCGCGTCCTGTTCGTCTTCGCCATGGCCGTCGTACTGATCAGCGCGCTCGCCATCCGGCCCATCAAGAGCGTCAAGTAGCGAGCCAGGCACGAAACTTCGACCGTCACCTGTAACTGCCCACCTCCACAAGGAAGTCGCTCCGTGCCCCAGTCCGTGATCGCCGCCACGTCCCAGGGACCCGTCCTCGGGACGTGGCGGCACACCACCGCCCGCTTCCTCGGCATCCCCTACGCCAAGCCCCCGGTCGGCGACCTCCGCTTCGCCGCCCCCGTCCCGCCCGAGCCGTGGACCGATCCACTCGACGCCACCCGGTACGGGCCCACCGCGCAACGCCGCCCCTTCATCCTCGACGGCCCCACCACCATCCCCGAACCCTCGGTACCGGGCGACGGCGTCCTCAACCTCAACGTCTTCACCCCGGACCCGCACTCGGGCGCCGGTCTGCCGGTCCTCGTCTGGATCCACGGCGGCGGCTACGTCGCCGGATCCGCCGCCAGCCCCTGGTACGACGGCTCGGCCTTCGCCCGCGACGGAGTCGTCCTCGTGTCGATCGGCTACCGGCTCGGCATCGAGGGCTTCCTCCACCTCGACGACGCCCCCGACAACCGCGGTGTGCTCGACTGGATCGCCGCACTGACCTGGGTACGCGACAACATCGACGCGTTCGGCGGCGACCCCGCGAAGGTCACCGTCGCCGGACAGTCGGCCGGCGGCGGCGCCGCACAGACCCTGATGGCCACTCCCTCAGCACACGGCCTCTTCCGCGCCGCGATCTCCCAGTCCGGCGCGGTCAGGTCCCCGCAACACCGACGCGACGCACTCGCCGACTCGGCCCGCCTGACGGAACGCACGGGTGTCCCCGCCCTGGCGTCCGCGCTCCGCGACCTGACGGTCGACGAACTGCTCGCGCTCCAGGACGCCTTGGCCACTCCGGAGGCCGGGCTGACGCTGGCGCCCTTTGCCGACGGGGAGTTGATCCCCGTCCCCGTGCCCGAGGCCTTCGCCGACGGCAGCGCCGCTCCCGTCCCGCTGTTGCTCGGCTTCACCCAGCGGGAGTTCAACCCGCCGGTCGGGGCCGGCTCGGCAGAGACCCCCGCACCGATCGAGGCCGTACAGGCGGTGCTGGCCGCAAACGGGTTGGCACCGGAGGCCGTGACCGCCTACGTCACGCTCCACCACGACGACGACCCGGCACAACGCGTGGGCCAGGCCCTCACCGACGCCATCTTCCGGGGCCCTTCACTCGCCCTCGCCGAGGCCCGCGCACATCACGAACTCCCCACCTGGCTCTACCACTTCACCTATGGAAGCGCCGCCCACTGCGTGGAGATCCCCTTCGCGTTCGACCTCCTCGACGCCGAGCGCGTCACGGCCGCGACGGGCCCGCATCCACCCCAGTCCCTCGCCGACGCGATGCACGGCGCCTGGGTCGCCTTCGTCCGCGACCTCGACCCGGGCCCCGAGTGGCCCCGCTATACCAACAAGCGCCGTACCACGATGACTTGGAACACCACCCCGCACACGCTGGACGACCCGCTGAGCGCGGAGCGCCGCATCTGGACGGGATCACCGGCCACTCCTTGAACCGGCTGGACCTCTGCTGTCGGGTCGGCAGCAGAGGTCCGTTGCGAAGGTGCAGGTCGCCCCTATGCTGCGGAGGGGCGACGGGAGACCACGTATGCACAAGCCCGGCATGAGGGCGTCGGTCGGAGGGATGCTGGGCGTGCTCGTGACGCTGACTCTGGCGGCGGGATGCGCGCATCAGAACCCGGCGCCGGTGAAGGAACCTTCCGGGAGTGCCGCCACCTCACCGGAATCCACGGTCTACACCTCCAAGTTGCAGAAGAGCGACCTCCCTTGGAGCGGCAGTCCAAGCCCGTACGACGCCGAGGCGAAACTCGGTGACGGCCGCCGCGTGGCCCTGCACTACCTCCGGGGCAAGGGGCTCGTCGAGCAGCACTACAGCCCCCGCGCGAAGGCCTGGACCGAGCCGACGGTCATCTACCGCACCACGACCGACGCCTGCCAGGGCATCCACCTGCGCACCAAGAACGGAACCGTCGCGGCGATCGCCGACTTCGGCACCTACTGCTACGACGGCGAGCCCCCGAGCGAGTCCCTCGCGGCCGTCGTCACCGGCGACCTGACCGACTGGAGCATCAACGTCACGAAGAACTTCGACGGTTGGGAACGGGCCTCGGTCTCCGACGACGGGCAACGGGTCGTCTTCGGAAGAGGCTCCACTCTCCGCTGGAGCCGGGCCGACGGGTTCGAGCGTCGGTGAGCTCTTTCGGCGGTGCTTCACATGAGTCGGGCGGCGAGCTTCTTCCGGGCGGCGACAGCCTTCTCCCGTACGTAGGCGTCGGGGTCGTGGGCGAGGAGGTCCAGTACGGGCAAGGTCGCCGGTTCGGGGGCGGGGAACCGGCTCAGGGTGATGGCGACCCATGCCCGTACGTCGGTGCTGTCGTCCTCGGCGAGGCGGTGGATGGCCGGCAGGGTGCTGGGCCGGCCTGCGAAACCGAGGGTGCTCAGGGCGCTCACTCGCACCCGGGAGCTGGGGTCCGCGAGCAGGGCCGTCAGCAGATCGACGGCCCGCGCTGAGGTCTCCGTGTGACTGCCGATGGCTCCTGTCGTCATACGGCGGACGCGGTCGTCGGGATCCTGGGCGGCGTCGGCCAGGATGTCGAGGTCGTCCGGTTCGGGAACGTAGCCGAGCAACCACAGCGCTGTCCTGCGCAGGCCGGGGTCGGGGCCCGTGACCCACGGCAGGACGATGCTCCGCGCGTAGGCGCGGTCCTGGCGGGCGATTTCGGTCACTGTCGCCGTCAGGGAGTCCTGGTCGTCCCCCAGATCGTGCGCGAAGGCATGCAGCAGCTCGGGCAGGGCGCTGGAGCCGGCCGTCGCGGCCAGGATGCCGCTGAGCACGTGGCGTCCGTACCCGTCCCCGGCCTCCACGGCACCGGCGAGGTGCTCCCGCAGGCGGGGGACCAGGCCCGTGTCCCGGGCGGTCAGCAGCTCGCTTTCCAGGGCTGCGATCCGGTCGAAGTCGCAGTCGGGGTCGGCCAGTTCGACGGCCAGGGAGTCGAGCCGTTCGGCGGTGTCGCTCATGAGGTGGTCCTCCAGCGCGGGGCGTCGATCTCGGGTTCGTCGGGACTGGCGAAGTGGAACGGCACGCCGAACCGCTCGGCCAGGGCACGGCCGACCGTCTCCGCTTCTCGTGCCTCGGGCCATGGCGGGACTACGCCGTTGAACAGCCGCAGGTCACCACCGTGCCGGACGGTGGCGACCCGGTACTCGGCGAGCGGGACGTCCGTGTGCGCCACGAGGTCCACGCACCAGCCCTCGCTGTCGCCGTCCCACAGCGCCTCGATGGCCACCGTCCGGCCGGGCAACGCCTCGACCTGCTCCGTGAGCGTCGTGAGGTCCAGGGGCGGGGTCGGGCCGCGCTCGAAACTCCGGCCCAACTCCCGGTAGCGCTCCGCCACCACGTCCAGCGTCTCGTACAGCCCCGGTCTGGCGTCGGCCGGGAACGCCTCACGCACCCGGGCGACTGCCGCGAGCCGGTGGTCGCGCTGGATCAGAGCGTCCACGGCGGAACGCTCGGCGGCCGACAGCGCGGCCCATATCGGGGAGTCCATGACCGTATTCAATCCGCACCGGCCACCCCACTCGACATCCGCCCCAACTGCCCCTCCGCAGAAAGGGCTTGCCGCCGTCCCCCCGAGGCTGGCACGATCGCCTCCTCCATCACTCCGGACAACGGAGGGTGGCCGTCGAGGAGGTCCGGTGTCCAAGCGGTGGCTGTTTCTGTCGGCGGCCGCGGTACTCATCGTCGTGTCGCTTGCCCTGGTGCTGCTGCCCGGTGGCAAGAGCGGCGAGGACGTGAAGACCGAGGCGGGACACGCGGCCACCGGATCCGCGGTGAACTCCCCGTCCGCGACCGGTACTTCGACTGCCTCCGCCTCTCCGTCCGCGCGCGCGACCGGCGCGTCCAAGAAGCCGTCGGCGACACCGTCCGCCCGTCCGACCGCCACCTCGGCCTCGCCGGCGGCCACGAAGTCCCGTCAACAGGCCGCCGGTACCGCCTCGTTGGCGGGCCGCATCCGGCCCGGCGTCACCTACAGCGGTGTCGCCACCTTCTACGACGCGGACGGCGGCGGCGCCTGTCTGTACGACCCGAGCGACGACGTCCTGACCGGCGCGATGAACACCACCGACTACGAGTCGTCCAAGGCGTGCGGGGCGTATGTGCTCGTCCGCGCGGCCGGCGGCGCCACGGTCACCGTCCGGATCACCAACGAGTGCCCGGGGGACTGCGCACCGGGGCAGATCGACCTCAGCGCGCAGGCCTTCGCCAAAATCGCCAGCCCTTCGGCCGGACGGATCCCGATCACCTGGAGCCTGGTGAGCCCCAGCACCTCCGACACGATCTCGATCCGCTACAAGACCGGGTCCAGCCGCTACTGGTGCGGTATCCAGGCGATCGGCCACCGCAATCCGCTGGCCCGCCTGGAGGTCCTCGCGGGCGGCACCTGGCGTCAACTGCCGCGCGCCAGTTACAACTACTTCCTCTCCGAGAGCGGCAGCGGCTGCGGCGGCGCGATCAGGCTCACCGACATCTACGGCGAGCAACTCACCGTCCCCGCACTCGCGGTGCGCCCCGACGTCGTACAGGCCACGCGCCTCCAGTTCGCCAAGCACTGAATCAGCGCTCTCGCACTCTGGCGGCGCTGAAACCGAGCGAGGCGGTGAACAGGGCCTGAACCGCGGCGATCACGGCGGCCAGGTCCCACAACCATTCGGGAGTGGCGGGCGGCGGGCCGGCGCTGACGCTGAATCTGCCCCGGGGATCGACCGTGACGATGAGACGGTCACCGACGGCGAGATGCCCCGCGCCGATGACACCGAGCCGCCGGTGGTGAGCGGCGTCCGCCAGAACCGCCTCCGTTCCGGCGTCGTACACGCCGGCGCTGGGCCGCAGGTCCGTCACGACCGCCCGGACGGCCCGGCCACGCTCGTGCAGCGCCTGCTCCTTCAGCGCCATCCAGCACACCAGCATGGTCGCGGCGACGCAGGCGGCCACCGCGGTCTCCCGTACCGGGATCCCCCGGATGTCGTCGCCCCGAATGTCGTACAGGACGAACCCCAGCCCGCCCAGAGCACCGGCCAGCACGAGTGCGCCGAAGCCCAGGACCATCGGGTTCCGCCATCCGACGGGCGTCAGCGACGCGCCGTAGACGAGGCCGAAGGCAATACCCGTCAGCGCCGCGCTCACCGGCACCGCGAGCGCCGTCCACAGCAGCCGCACGGCCCGTCTCCGCCCGGTGGCGCTCACCGGTCGTCGGTGTTCGGAGGACCCGGCAGCAGGCGGAGCGCCTCCAGCAGCGCCAACTCCTCCGGCGTGTAGGTGTGTTGGTCCCCGACCGAGGAGGAGGCCCAGTCCGCGATGACCCGGCGGAACCGCCCGCTGCGGTCCTCGATGACAGGGGCCGGGGGAATCTCGGCGAGCAGACGGGCCACTCCATTGCGGAGGACCCGAGGGTGTTCGAACCCGGATGTCGGCTCGTCGACCCGGCACGCGGGCAGCCCGGTCAGTTCCGTCAGGTGGTCCTCCGCTCCGGGCGGGTGCGGGCCGGTCAGCAGCAGCCCGCCGGCGGTCGCCCGCCGGGCGGCCTCCGGCGGCGCGTCACGCAGCACCCGCGCCACGAGGTCCACCACCGGCTGGTAGGCAGGGGCTACGACGGCACGCAGTTCGGTCGGCGGCAGGACGGCGTCGACCGGCTGCCGTGGTCCGGGGCTGTCGTCGGTGATCAGTGATCCGTGGACGGACATGGGGACGGGCACCTTCGGCGACGGCGCGAACGCGCCGCCGTGGACGACGGCGGACCACGCCGTCTCCAGGCCGAGTTCGAGGCCGTGACCGTCGCGCACATGCGCGATGACGGCGTCGGCCAGGCCGCGCACGCCACCGGTTGCCAGACCGCTCGCGACCACCTCACGCCCGGCGACGAGCGCGACGGAGGTGTGCACCGCGTCCTGGTGCACCACGACACACGCGGGCGGCTCCGGGTCCGCGCCGAGCAGGGCGGCCACCGTCTCGTCCACCACGGTGACCACCGCCGCCGGCCACTGCTCCCGGACGGTGTCCACGGCCGGCTGCACCCCGGGGTGCGCGTCGGCTCCGGGTGCGACGAGAACCACCGACCCGATCGGCGGCCACAGTTGGGACGCCTTCGGCACACCGACCGCCAGCAGCTCCGCCGCGAGCGAGACGTCCGAGTCCGGGCCCGGATTCCAGGCCAGCTCCAACAGCACGTGCGTGTACGGGGAGTTGTGCCCCGTCCGCTGTATGCGTATCTCTTCCAGGGCCCACCAGAGCACGCCGCCACCCCCGCACCGTTGTCCTGAGCGGCGATCTTAGGTGATTGGCCACATACCGACGGTCGTACCTGTGTGGTCCGGTGCGACCGCCCGGAATCCGGCTTCCGCAACACTGCCGACACAGCTTGGTTTCCTGGGGTGCTACCGGCGGTAACAAGAGAGGTGTCGCGGCACGCGCCACGCGTCGCGCACACCTCCCGCACCTCCCGTACTCATTCGGAAGGCACCTCATGGAGAACTCGTCCCCCACGGCGATCAGCAGACGAAGAGCCCTGACGGTGGCCGGCGGCGTCGCCGCCGGCGCTGCCCTCGCGGCGCACGCGGTACCGGCGTTCGCGGCCGGCACCTCGGACGCCGACGCCATCGTCGTCGGCCACGGCCTGGCCGGACTGGTCGCGACGGCCGAACTGGTCGCCGCCGGAAAAAAAGTGCTGCTCCTGGACCAGGAGCCCGAGTCCAACCTCGGCGGCCAGGCGTTCTGGTCCTTCGGCGGACTGTTCCTGGTCAACTCCGACGAGCAGCGGCTCATGGGCATCAAGGACTCCCAGGAGCTGGCCTGGCAGGACTGGCAGGGCACGGCAGGCTTCGACCGCGGCATCGACGACCCGACCGGCCAGGACTACTGGGCCCACAAGTGGGCCGAGGCGTATGTGGACTTCGCGGCCAACGAGAAGCGGTCCTGGCTCTACGGCCTCGGCATCCGCTGGTTCCCGATCGTCGGCTGGGCCGAGCGCGGCGGCGGCCTCGCCGATGGACACGGCAACTCGGTGCCCCGCTTCCACGTCACCTGGGGCACAGGACCCGCCGTGGTCGAGCCGTTCGAGAAGCAGGTGCGGGCCGGAGTCGCCTCCGGCAAGGTGGTCTTCAAGTTCCGCCACCAGGTCAACGAGATCGTCCGCACCGGCGGCACCGTGACGGGAGTCCGCGGCTCGATCCTCGAACCCAGCACCGCCCAGCGCGGCAAGGCAACCTCTCGCACCGTGGTCGGCGACTTCGACCTCAAGGCCCCCGTCGTGATCGTCACTTCGGGCGGCATAGGCGCCAACCACGATCTCGTACGGCAGAACTGGCCGGCCCGGCTCGGCACCCCACCCAAGAACATGATCACCGGTGTGCCCGCCTACGTGGACGGCCGGATGCTGGGGATCACCTCGGCGGCGGGCGGCCGGATCGTCAACCCCGACCGGATGTGGCACTACACCGAGGGCCTCAAGAACTACGACCCGATCTGGCCCAACCACGGCATCCGCATCCTCCCGGGCCCGTCCTCGATGTGGTTCGACGCCAAGGGCAAGCGGTTCTCCGCCCCCGACATGCCGGGCTACGACACCCTCCACACCCTGGGCTCGATCACCGCCAGCGGCTACGACTACTCGTGGTTCGTCACCACGAGCAAGATCATCGCGAAGGAGTTCGCGCTCTCCGGGTCCGAACAGAACCCGGACCTCACCAACAAGGACATCCTGATGCTGCTCTCGCGCATCTGGCAGACGCCGGAGCCGATCGAGAAGTTCAGGAAGAACGGCGTCGACTTCGTCACCGCCTCCAGCCTCTCCGAACTGGTCCTCGGCATGAACAAGCTGACCGGTGACGGCCTGATCAAACTGGCCGATCTCCAGCGGCAGATCGAGGCGCGGGACCGGGAGATCGACAACCCGTACTCGAAGGACGCCCAGGTGATGGGCATCCGCAACGCCCTTTCCTACACCGGCGATTCACTCAGCCGCACCGCCGCGATCCACAAGATCCTGGACCCGGCCGCCGGACCGCTGATCGCCGTCCGCCTCAACATCCTCACCCGCAAGACCCTCGGCGGACTGCAGACCGACCTCTCGGGCCGGGTCCTCGACGCCACCGGTGTGCCAATACCGGGTCTGTACGCGGCCGGTGAGGTGTCCGGCTTCGGCGGCGGGGGAGTGCACGGCTACCGCTCGATGGAGGGCACCTTCCTCGGCGGCTGCCTGTTCTCCGGCCGCCAGGCGGGCCGCGCGGCGGCGGCAGCCCTCTGAGCGGTAGGGCCGTGCGCCACCTGTCGGCAACTCGGCGGAGCGCGGCCCGAGTTGCCGACAGCTCAGCCGAGGTACAGCGGCAACCGCGCCGCGAATGAGCCGAGTCGGTGCGTCTCCGCTTCCGTCGGCGTACGCCGTCCCGTGCCGACGAGCAGCGCGTCCCGGTCGGAGAAGCACACGGGGAACGCGGCCTTGGCGATCCGCTCCAGCAACCCGCGTGCCCCCGCGAGTGCTTCGACCGGCGGTCCCGGCACGTCCGGGAGGTGTGCGACCAGGTCGAGGTGGTGCAGCGTCCACTCCAGGACGTACGCGGAGAGGTAGTCGCCGCCGGTGAGCACCTGGTCCTGTGTGCTCACCCGCAGTTCGGGGTCGGCGAGCCGGGCGGCGCGGCCGGCGGCCGAACCGACGTCGTCCAGATGGAACTTGAGCAGCCCGGGCTCCTCGTACGCGGCGGCCAGCCGGACGATCAGCGCGTCGAGCGGGTCGTCGCCGGTGGGCGGTGTCCGACCGACGGTCCAGTAGGTCACCGCGTCGCGGGTCACTTCCGTGTCGGCGGGTGTCACAAGGGTGATCAGCACGTCCTGGGCGTCGATGACCAGATGACAGACCAGGTCCCGCACCAGCCACCCGGCACACCCCGAGGGCCGTGCGAAGTCGGCGTCCTTGAGGTCGGCTACCGCGGCGAGCAGAGCTGTCCAGGAGCGTGCGAAGAGATCCACCTCGGCACGCTACGGCGCCCGGGCGGACCGTGTCATGTGATCCGGCGGTGGATGTCCGCCAGCAGGTTGCGCATCGCCATGCGGAACAGCTCGGCCTGGTGCCCGCCGAGGAAAGCGGAGTGTCCGAACACCTCCAGGGCGACGAGCCCGTGCAGGTGTCCCCACGCGCTCATCAGGAGGGCGCTCGCGGGCGACGGCAGATGCCCCTGGCCGTAGTGCGGCAACTGCTCCAGATAGCCCCGGAGTTGGGGTGAGAGCGCGGGGATGTCGGCCGCGGCGAGCTGCTCCGGGGTGAACTCCTCGAACAGCTCGCGCTCGAAGATCATGCTCATCCGGCGCGTGGCCTGGGTGGTCGGACCGTCGGCCGGTGCCGCGTAGTCCCGCAGCGGTGTGCCGTAGAGGAGTCGGAAGTGTTCGGGGTGGGCGATGCCCCACCGCCGGTAGCCCTCGGCCGCCCGCACCAGACGGGGCAGGTCCGGGTCGTCCGCCGGGGTCTCGGCGGCGGTCTGCACGGCGTCGGCCAGGTCGTCGTAGGCCTTGGTGACGAGGACCGTGATGAGGGCGTCCCGGCTCGGGAAGTAGTGGTAGAGCGCCTGCACGGTCATGCCGAGGCTGCGGGCGACCGCGCGCAGGGACAGGGCTGCCGGGCCGTGCTCGGTGAGGTGGCGCTCGGCGGCGTCCACGATCTCCTGGGTGGCCGCGGCCCGGCGCCGTTCGCGCAGGGACGGGAGGGCGGTCGTGGCTTCTTCGGCGGGCATGCGGCGACCGTACGACGACAACCCGCGCGGGGGAACATGAAGTTGCGAGGTGTGAGGAAAATCTAACACTGCCAAATCTTCTTGCTCCTCACTAGCGTCGTGCGCGGCGACGAGGAGTGCCCTATTGGTGAACTCCGGCTGTTTCGCGCCTTTTCGACGTATGGACAGCAAAGGAGAACGGGCATGTTCGAACGCATAGCCGAGCTGGTGATCCGCCGCTCGCGGCTGGTACTCGTCGTCGCCGTCGTGGCCGTGGCCCTCATGGGGGTCCTGGGCGCCGGCGCGTTCGGCAAGTTGCTGGGAGGCGGCTACGACGACCCGTCCTCCGCCTCCTCCCGGGCCGCCAAGGTCATCGACCGGAAGTTCGGCGGGGAGACGAACCTGGTCCTCCTGGTCACCGCCGCCGAGGGCCGCGTGGACGGGACACCGGCGGAGCAGAGCGGCCGGGCCCTGGTGGCCCAGCTCAGGAGAGAACAGCACCTGGAGAACGTGATCTCGTTCTGGGACACCTCCAGCCCCGACCTCAGGTCCAAGGACGGCCGGGAAGCCGTGGTACTCGCCCATGTGAAGGGCAACGACACCGAGCGGGACGAGAATGCGAAGAGCGTCATCGACGCCTACGCCGGACCGTACGAGGACTCCCTCACCGTCCGGGCGGGCGGCGGTGCCGCCGTGACCAGCGAGATGGGCACCCAGTCGGCCAAGGACCTCGTCCTCGCCGAGTCCATCGCCGTACCCCTCACCCTCGTACTGCTCCTGCTCGTCTTCGGCAGCGCGGTCGCCGCCCTGCTGCCGCTCGCGATCGGGACCATCGCCATCGCGGGCACGTTCGCGGAGCTGTTCCTCCTCGGCAGTGCCACCGACGTCTCCGTCTTCGCGGTCAACCTGACCACCGCACTGGGCCTCGGCCTCGGCATCGACTACGCGCTGCTGATGGTCAGCCGGTTCCGGGAACAGCTCGCGACCGGGGCGAGCGTGGACGACGCCGTACGGCGGACCGTGAGCACCGCGGGCCGTACCGTCGCGTTCTCGGCGGCGACCGTCGCGGCGGCGCTCGCGGCACTGCTGGTGTTCCCGCAGTACTTCCTGCGCTCCTTCGGCTACGCCGGGGTCGGTGTCGTCGTCATCGCGGCCGTCAGCACCCTGTTCGTCATGCCGGCCCTGTTCGTCGTCCTCGGCCACCGCGTCAACGGCGGACGGCTCCCGTGGGCGAACCGTGCCCGCTCCGACACCCGCGCACCCCTGTGGGGACGGCTGGCCCGCACCGTCATGCGGCGGCCCGCGCTCACCGCGCTGCCCGTCCTCGCGGTCCTGCTGCTCGCGGCGAGTCCGCTGCTCGGCATCACCTTCGGCACCCCGGACGAACGCGTCCTGCCCGAGGACGCCGCGAGCCGCCAGGTCTCCGCCGTACTGCGGGAGAAGTTCAACGGCAGCGACGACGCGGCCCTCCACGTCGTCATCGACTCACCCGTGAGCAAGAGTTCGCTGGGGCTGTACGCGACCCAGCTGTCCGGGCTCAAGGGCGTCGTCCGCGTCGAGACCAGCGCCGGCACCTACGCCGAGGGACAGCCGACCGCGACCGACCCCGGCAACCCCGCCCTCGGCCGCCCCGACGCACAGCAGATCAACGTGGTGAGCACCCTGACACCGAAGTCCGACGCGGCCCAGAGCCTGGTCCGGGAGGTGCGGGCGGTCGCCGTGCCCGCCGGAACACAGCCCCTGGTGGGCGGAGTCGACGCCGTCCTGGTCGACTCCAAGCACTCCGTCGGCAGCAGGCTCCCGCTCGCCGTGGCCCTGGTCGCCCTCACCACCTTCCTCCTGCTCTTCCTCTTCACCGGCAGCGTCGTACAGCCGCTGCGCGCACTGCTCCTCAACATGATCAGCCTGGGCGCCACCCTCGGCGTCATGACCTGGATCTTCCAGGACGGCCATCTCTCCTCCGTGCTCGGCTTCACGGCACAGCCGATGGACGTCTCCATGACCGTGCTGATGTTCTGCATCGCCTTCGGCCTCTCGATGGACTACGAGGTCTTCGTCACCAGCCGGATCAAGGAACTCCACGACCAGGGCGCCGACAACGAGTCCGCCGTGGCCAACGGCCTCGGACACACCGGACGCATCGTCACCGCGGCGGCCTGTCTGCTCGCGGTGAGCTTCTTCGCCTTCGGGACGGCGAAGCTCAGCTTCATGCAGCTGTTCGGCCTGGGCAGCGGACTGGCCATCCTCATCGACGCCGTCGCCGTACGGGGTGTCCTCGTCCCCGCCGCGATGCGGCTGCTCGGCCGCTCGGCCTGGTACGCGCCCGGCTTCCTGCGCCGGTTCCACGCACGGTTCGGCCTGAGCGAAGGCGGCACCGCCCCGGCAGCCACGTCCGATGCGATCGTCAGGGGCGCATCCGAAGTGCATTAGGGCTAAGATGATTAGAGCTAATGCATTCGGCCGGAAGGAGCCCGCCCGTGGACCTGCGGCAACTGTTCGACGACCTGGTGCGTTTCGAGACGGACCTGTGGAACGGGATCGACGCCCGGCTCCGCCAGGACTGCGGTGTGACCCTGGGCAGCCTGAACGTGCTGCTCGTCGTCGAACGCGCGGGCTCCTGCCGGGTCAACGACATCGCCGCCGCCCTCTCCATCACGGTCGGCGGCGCGAGCCAGGCCGTCGACCGGCTGGAGAAGGCGGGCCACTGCGTACGACGGCCGCACCGCACCGACCGCCGCTCCTCGATCGTCGAACTGACGGCGGCCGGGCGGGACTTGGTGGACGAGGCCGGTCCCGTCTTCGACCGGGAACTCGCGACCTGGCTGGCCGGTCCGCTCCCGGCCCCGGAACTCGGCCACCTCGCGAGCACGCTCGCCGTACTCCGTGCCGCCAACCCACGCACCCCGGACCCTGGGCCAACACCCCTGACGAAGGAGACCAGATGAGCCCCGCACCAGCACGAGCAGTCCGCTTCGACGAGTACGGCGACCGCGACGTCCTGCACGTCACCGAGGTGCCGATCCCCAGCCCCGCCGCGGGAGAAGTCCTCGTCGAGGTGCGGGCGGCCGGCATCAACCCCGGTGAGGCGGCCATCCGTTCGGGCGCGATGCGCCAGATGTTCCCCGCGACCTTCCCGTCCGGCCAGGGCAGCGACCTCGCCGGAGTCGTCACCGAACTCGGCGACGGCGTCACCGACTTCGGCATCGGCGACGAGGTTCTCGGGTTCTCCTGGCAGCGCTCCAGCCACGCCACCCACGCCGTCGTACCGGTGACCCAACTGATCCCCAAGCCGTCCGCCCTGAGCTGGGAGGTGGCCGGCGCCCTCTACGTCGTCGGCTGCACCGCGTGGGCCGCCGTGGACGCGGTGGCCCCCAAGCCCGGCGAGACCGTCGCCGTCTCGGCCGCCGCCGGCGGAGTGGGCACCGTCACGGTCCAACTCCTCGTCGCACGCGGCGTGAACGTCCTCGGCATCGCCTCACCCGCCAACGCCGACTGGCTCACCGCCCACGGCGCGACCCCGGTCCCGTACGGCGACGGACTCGCCGAGGCCCTCACCGCGGCGGCACCCGACGGGATCGACGCCTTCATCGACCTGTTCGGACCGGATTACGTCCAACTCGCCGTCGATCTCGGCATCCCCCGGGACCGGGTCGAGACGATCATCTCCTTCCAGAAGGCGCAGGAACTCGGTACCAGGAGCGCGGGCAGCGAAGGCGCCTCCACCCGCGAGGTCCTCACCGAAATGGCCGACCATGTCGCCGCCGGCCGGATCGAGATTCCCATCGCCGCCACCTACCCGCTCGACCGCGTCCGCGACGCGTACGCCGAACTCGAACAGCGCCACACGCGCGGAAAGATCGTCCTCATCTCCTGAACTGGCCCTGAATCGGCGTCACTTGCTGTCGCGGAGCGCCGACGTGGTCTTTCCGGTGCGTTCGCGCAGCAGCACGCGCAGGGTGTTGGGGTGTTCGTAGCCGACCGTCCTGGCGATGGTCTCCAGGGAGAGGTCGGTGGTGCGCAGCAGATGGGAGGCGCGTTCGATCCGCAGGTCCTGGACGAACCGGATGGGTGACGTCCCGACGGTGCGCCGGACGGCACGCTGCAGCGTCCGCTCGCTGACCCCGATGGCCCTGGCCGCCACGGGGATGCCGATGGGCTCGGTCAGATGCTCACGGGCCCAGAGTTCGAAGGCCGCGACCGTGGGGTCGTTCTGGGCAAGGGCGCTGGGAATCGTGTACGCGGCCTGCGAGGGGCGTTCGTCGACCACGAGATGGCGGGCGACCAGGTCGGCGAGCGCGGGGCTGGCCGCGCGGACGATCGTCAGCGCGAGATCGACATGGCCGAAAGCCGCGCCGGCGGTGATGACGCCCTCGCAGCTGATCACCATCCGGCTGTGGTCCAGCTCGACCTCGGGATACCTGTCCCGGAACGTGGGCGACAGCGGCCAGGACGTCGTGGCCCGCAGCCCGTCCAGCACCCCCGCCTCGGCCAGCAGGAAGGTACCCGCGCACGCCGAGGCGATGGTCGTCCCCCTTGCTCGGGTGCGCACGATCAAGTCCCGGACGGGCCGGGACACTTCGCCGCCCACATGGTCGATCAGCGCCGAGGGGTCGCTCTCCCCGAGCGCCGGTAAGACCAGGAGGTCGGCCGTGTCGGCCAGTTCGAGCGGCTCGGGCGCCACGAGGAGTCCCGCCCTGGTCCGCGCCCTCGGGCCGGGGCCGACCAGGGTGACGTCCCAGGTGGGCGACGACTCGTGGAGCTGCCCGCCCAGCGCGTTGGCGTTGCTCAGCACGTCCAGGACGGCCGAGAGCCCCGAGTCGAACACCCCGTCGTAGACGGCGACCGCTACCTTCATGGCGGGAACGCTATCAACCGTGTCGTTTCCGCCACTGATGTGATCACCGACCACCGCCATAGGTTCGAGGTGCGCCGGACATCCGGCGCCCTGGACGTCTGCACAAGGAGTGGTGACATGAAGGTCGGTCTGCTGGTACGCATCGAGGCCAAGCCGGAGCACGCCGACGAGGTGGAGGCCCTGCTGCGCGGTGCCCAGGAGCTTGCCGAACGGGAGCAGGGCACGGTGACATGGTTCGCGTTCCGCGAGAACGCCACCACCTTCGGGGTGTTCGACACCTTCGAGGACGAGCAGGGGCGGCAGGCGCACCTGACCGGCCGGATCGCCGCCGCTCTGGGGGAGATCGCGGAGACGAAGCTCAGCGCGCCGCCGGTCATCGCCCCGGTCGACCTGCTGGGAGCGAAGGTCTCCTGAACCGGACGCCTCAGCGGCGCAGGCCCAGCGCGTCCCGCCCGGCGTAGCGTGCCTGGGTACCCAAGTCCTCCTCGATGCGGATGAGTTGGTTGTACTTGGCGGTGCGGTCGGCGCGGGACAGCGACCCGGTCTTGATCTGGCCGCAGCCGGTCGCGACGGCGAGATCGGCGATGGTGGTGTCCTCGGTCTCGCCGGAGCGGTGGGACATCACCACGGTGTAGCCGGCGCGATGGGCGGTGGCGACGGTGGCCAGGGTCTCGGTGAGGGTGCCGATCTGATTCACCTTCACCAGGATCGAGTTGGCGATCCCGTCCCGGATCCCGGCGCCGAGCAGCGTCTCGTTGGTGCAGAAGACATCGTCACCGGTGAGCTGGCAGCGCTCGCCGAGCCGTGCGGTCAGGTCGCGCCAGCCCTCGTGGTCGTCCTCGGCCATCGGGTCCTCGATCGAGGCGATCGGGTAGCGGTCGACCAACTCGGCGAGGTAGTCGGCGTGTTCGGCCGGGGTGCGGCGGACGCCCTCGCCCGTGTAGTCGTAGACACCGTCGCGGAAGAACTCCGAGGTCGCCGGGTCCATGACGAGGGTGATGTCGGTGCCGGGCTTGTAGCCGGTGCGTTCGATGGCGTGGAGGACGAAGTCGAGGGCCTCGTCGGCGGTGCGGAGATCGGGGGCGAAGCCGCCCTCGTCGCCGACGTTGGCGCTGTGGCCGGCGGCGATCAGGTCGCGGCGCAGGGTGTGGAAGACCTCCGACCCCATGCGGACGGCCTGGGCGAAGGTGGCCGCGCCGATCGGGGCGATCATGAACTCCTGGAAGTCCAGCGGGTTGTCGGCGTGGGCGCCGCCGTTGACGATGTTCATCATCGGTACCGGCAGCAGGCGGGCGTCGACGCCGCCGATGTAGCGGTAGAGCGGGAGCCGGTGGGCGGCCGCGGCGGCCTTGGCGGTGGCCAGGGAGACACCGAGCAGGGCGTTGGCGCCGAGGCGCGACTTGGTGTCGGTGCCGTCGAGTTCGATCATCGTGTGGTCGACGGTCGCCTGGTTCTCGGCGTCGAGTCCGGTCACGGCGTCGGCGATGGTCTCGTTGACGGCGTCGACGGCGCGGCGAACTCCCTTGCCGTGGAAGCGTGTCGGGTCGCCGTCGCGCAGTTCGACCGCTTCCCTGGCTCCGGTGGAGGCGCCCGACGGTACGGCGGCCCGGCCGAGCGATCCGTCCTTGAGCTCCACGTCGACCTCGACGGTCGGGTTGCCCCGGCTGTCGATGATCTCGCGTGCGACGACCCGGCTGATGGCGGTCACGGTGCAACTCCTCACGCAGGGCCCGCGTCCCGGACGTCGGCGGGCGGTAAGTTCCGTCATGAAACAAAGTGAGTCCTGAAAGAGAACCTACTATGGGCGCATGAGGATGCACAACGCCGACGAGACCTGCGGCATCGCCCAGGCCGCCGTGGTCCTGGGGGACTGGTGGAACGTTCTGGTGCTGCGGGAGATCGCCCGCGGCCAGGTCCGTTTCGACGCGCTGGCCGCCGGGATCGGCCTGTCCCGCAACGTCCTGACCGAGCGCCTGGGCCGGCTCGTCGCGAGCGGGGTGCTGCACCGCAGGCTCTACCAACGGCGGCCGGTGCGCTACGAGTACGTGCTCACCGACGCCGGGCTCGCGCTGCTGCCCTTGCTCGTGGCGATGCAGGACTGGGGCGACCGGTGGATGCTCGGAGACGGCACCCACACCGCGACCGCGGCCGAGGACAGCGCCGAACACACCCGCGTGCACGCCCTGCCCGGCACCCGCCTGCCCGACGACCTTCAACTCCCCGGAATCCAGGGCACGGACCTGCCGGTCGTGTCACCGGAAGCCGCTGCGACCGTGCTGTTCACCTACCCGGGCACCGGCATCGACTGGGGCGAGCCGTCGATCCCCGGTGCCGAGGGCTGCACGCTGGAGAACCGCCTCTTCCGTGACGCCTGGCCCGAGTTCCGCCGGGCTGGCGTGGACGTGCGCGGGGTCAGCACCCAACTCCCGCACGAACAGGCCGAGTTCGCCCGCGCCGAGGAGATCCCCTATCCGTTGCTCTCCGACGAGGCGCAGCAACTCGCCGCAGCGCTGCGGCTGCCGACGTTCCGTGCGGCGGGCCGGCTGCGGCACAAACGGCTGCTCCTGATCATCGACACCGAACGGACCGTACGACAGGCGCTGTTCCCGATCACCGACATCCCGCACGCCGTCAAGGAGGGCCTGCGCCTGGCCGCGGACTGCACCAGGTGAGCGCCGCTACGCCAAACCCCCGTTGCTCAGGAGGAGTTGGCCGTTGATCCACTGACCCTCCGGCGAGCAGAGGAAGTCGACGAGGTGGGCAGTGTCCCGTGGAGTGCCGAGACGGTCGAGCGGAGTCTGCCGCAGGATCTCCGCCCGCCCCTCCTCGGTCATCCAACCGGTGTCCACCGGGCCCGGGTTGATGACGTTGGCGGTGATGCCGAGGTGGGCGAACTCGTGCGCGGCGGCCAGCGTGATGCGGTCCAGGGCGCCCTTGCTCGCGCCGTAGGGGAGGTTGTGCACGGTGTGGTCGCTGGTGAGGGCGATGATCCGGCCGGTGCCGGGAGCGGCCGCGAACCGTCGGCCGTACTCGCGGATCAGCAGCCAGGTGGCTCGCGCGTTGATCGCGAAATGCCGGTCGAAGCTCTCGACGGTGGTGTCGAGGAGACCGGAGTCGACCGACTCGCAGTGGCACATCACCAAGGCGGTGACACCGCCCGGCCCGCGTCCGACCTCGTCGAAGACGCGGGCAGGGGCGTCCGGGTCGGACAGGTCCGCCTCGACGGCCATGGTCGTGGCGCCGTGTTCCTTGAGCGCGTCGGCGATGGCCGAGGCCGCGCCGGACTCCACACCCCAGGGCATGCGCTGGTCGTAGGGAGTCCAGTAGGTGAAGGCGATGTCCCAGCCCGAGGCCGCCAGCCGACGCGCGATACCCGCGCCGATACCGACGGTGCGCCCCACTCCGGTGACGAGCGCGAGCGGGCGGCTGGACGGGTGGTCGGTGCTCGTCGTCATGGTCCGAGATCGTTCATGACGGGGACGGCATCGGCAACTGCCTTTCCTCGGAGGCCGGTTGAAGGGTGATGGAACCGGCGGTGATGACGGCTGCCAGGTCCGCGCCCGCCTGGAGGAGTCCCACGGTCCGTACGGCGATCCGGTCGAGGCGTTCGCGCAGGATGCGCCGGGCCTCTCCCCGGCCGTCGAGCCGGTGCAGGGAGCCCATGATCTCCCGCACCGCGGGAACGCCGTGGCCGGTGGCGCGCAGGGCCGTCACGATGCGGGCCGCTCTGATGGCCGACAGGTCGTAGCGCCGGGCTCGCCGCGAGGTCACGCGGTCGGGGGTGACGAGCCCTTCCTGCTCCCAGAAGCGCAGGGTCGAGGGTCGCACCCCGAGGGCTCTGGAGAGTTCGGTGATCGTCATCGCGTCACCGTCCCGCTCCGGATCCGGTGCGTTCGCCTCGTCCTTGATCGCACGCAGGGCCTGCTGGGCGCGCAGGGTCTCCTCGCGTTCCCGCGCGAGCCGGACATGGACCTCGTTGATCACCGAGGCCGCCTCCACGAGCGTCTGCGTCCGCAACTCGGCCAGCATCCGCCGGGCGAGCACCGGGCCCACGGCGCCCGCGAGCCCCCGATAGGCACGCAGAGCCCGCACATGCGAAGGCGTGTAGGAGCGGTAGCCGTTGTCCGACCGGGCGGCCGGCGGGATGACTCCCCACCGCTCCAGATCGCGCACCTGTTGCAGCGAGTACCCCGACTCGCGTGCCACATCGGCGGTCCTGAACGTCCCGCGCCGCGCACCACTTGCCGCCTCGCCCATCGGCCAACCCCGCATAAGCACTTGAAGCTGATGCTTGAACCATGACTACGGAACAGATCATCGCAGCCGTACGCGACTTCCCCGGCGCGCTCGTTCTCGCACCGGAGCCGGGCAGCGACTTCCCCGAACTCGCCTGGGGGGACGCGTTCTTCTACTACGCCCCCGACGGCCGACCGCCGCAGAACACCCAGCCGTACGGCACCGTCGTCACCAAGAACCTCCCGGGCGACACCGCGTCCGACCTCGACCCTCCGGGCCGGTGGCGCGTCGACATCCACGTCGGCCGTACGAGGTTCAGCGAACTCACGGGGGAGGAGCCGCATGATCACGCCGCCGCCGACACGGTGCTGCCGCACCCGGTGTACGGAGCACACGGCTGGGTCTGCGTCGTCGCTCCCGGTCCGAGGACGACGGACACGGTTCTACGGCTGTTGCGTGGCGCGCATGACGACGCCGTCGCCCGGCCGGTGTTCAGTAAAACAAACGGTGCGTTTACTGTCTCCGTTTGGTTCGGTATAGTGAACGCATGGTTCATTCAATCGCGACTTCTCGGGAGGGCGCACAGATCGGCGCCTACCTCGACGACACGTACTTGGAGCAGGTCGACACGACCGTCATCGCGGTCGGCGAGAGGGACGAGACGCCCTGGGTCGCCGTAGAGGACTGTCTGTTTCATCCGCAGGGCGGGGGCCAGCCCGCCGACCGGGGGTGGCTGGAGGGTGTCGAGGTCGTTCCGGTGCGGGACCGTGACTCGGGACTGGTCGTGGCGACTGCGGCGGGCGGCGGGCTGCCGTCGCTTGCCGTGGGGGAGCGGGTGCGGGCCCGGATCGACCTTGAGGCGCGGAAGCTGCATGCCGCGCTGCATACCGCGGGACACCTCGTCGAGGCGGTCGGGCGGACGCAGGGCTGGGAGATGGTCGGGAGTATTCATTTCCCAGGGCAGGCGCGTATTGAGTTCCAGGCGCCGGGCGCGGACGCGCGGCTCGGTGATCCGGACGGGCGGGAGGAGGTGACCGCCGTGCTCCGTGACGGGGTGGCGGCCGCCGTCGCCGACGACCTGCCGGTCTCCGCGCGGTACCTGCCCGACGGGCGGCGCGTGGTGCAGCTCGACACGCTGCACTCCGCGCCGTGCGGGGGCACGCATGTGCGGAGCCTCGGGGACCTCGCCGAGCTGGTGCTGCCCACGCTGAAGGTCAAGAAGGGCCGTATCCGCGTGTCCTACTCCGCGACCCACCGGAGCCCTCGATGACGCCCCCGCCGACCGGCCGCCGGCCGGTGAGCAGTACCGCCGCCGCGGTCGGCGCGAAAATCCGGCTGCGGCGCCAGCAGCGCGGGATGAGCGCCGCGGAGATGGCCCGGCGGGCCGGGCTCAGCAAGGCCACGCTGTCGCAACTGGAGGCCGGTAACGGCAATCCGACGATCGACACCCTGGACGCCATCGCGATCGCCCTGCGCATCCCGATCGCCGACCTCCTCGCGCGGGACGCCGACACCGGGCCGGTGTTCCGGGCGGCCACGGATGTCGAACCGGGCGAGGTCTCAAGGGAGTTGCTGCGCCGGATCAGCAGCGGCAACAGCCTGGAGATCTGGCGGCTGCGCATTCCGCCGGAGACGGAGCTGGCCGGTGTGCCGCACGCCACCGGCACGATCGAGCATCTGCTCATCGCCACCGGGTACGTCACCGCGGGCCCCGTCGACGCCCCGCAGGACCTGGGCCCCGGCGACATGCTCGCCTTCGCCGGAGACGCCCCGCACTTCTACCGCACCGGTGCGGACGAGGTCGACATCACCGTCGTCTTCGCCTCCCCCATCAGCACCTGAGACCGAGGAAGCCTCCGCTCATGAGCGCCATCGCCACCACCCCCTCCAGCCGTGCCTTCATCAGTGACAACATGGCCGGAGCCTCGCCCGAGATAGCCCGGGCCGTCGCCGACGCGGCGGCCGGACAGGTGCTGCCGTACGGCAACGACCCCTACACCGACAGGGCCCGCATCAGGTTCGGTGAGATCTTCGAGCGGGACGTCGACGTGTTCCCGGTCTCCACCGGGTCCGCCGCCAACGGTCTGAGCCTGGCCGCCCTCACCCCGCCGTGGGGCAGTGTGCTCTCGCACCCCGAGAGTCACATCAACACCGACGAGTGCGGGGCGCCGGAGTTCTTCACCAATGGCGCCAAACTCGTCGGGGTCCCCGGCGACGACAGCAAGATCGATCCCGCCGCGCTGGAGACGGCGGTGCGGCGCCGGGCCGGTGACGTGCACAGCGTGCAGCCGTCCGTGGTGAGCATCAGCCAGGCCACCGAGAGCGGCAGCGTGTACACGCTGGAGGAGATCCGCCGGCTGTCGGGCATCGCCAAGGACGCCGGACTGCGCGTCCACATGGACGGCGCGCGCTTCGCCAACGCCCTGGACCAACTCGGCGCCACCGCCGCCGAGATGACGTGGAAGGCAGGCGTCGACGTCCTGTCCTTCGGCGCCACCAAGAACGGCGCGATGACCGCCGACGCCATCGTCTCCTTCGACCCCGCGCTCGCCGGCGAGCTGGCCTTCCGCGCCAAGCGCGCGGGTCAACTCACCTCCAAGATGCGGTTCCAGACGGCCCAGCTCGACGCGTACCTCACCGACGGTCTGTGGCTGCGCAACGCCCGGCACGCCAACGAGATGGCCGCCCGCCTCGGCGACGGCCTCAAGTCCATCGCCGGCGCGGGCCTGTTGGCCACCCCGCAGGCCAACATCGTCTTCTGCCGCCTGCCCCAGGACGTCACGGAAGGACTCCTCGCCGAGGGCTACGCCTTCTACCACGACCGCTGGGAGCCGGGCATCGTCCGGTTCGTCACCGCGTTCTCGCACAGCGCCGACGACATCGACCAGCTCCTCGACGCGGTCCGCCGTCTCAGGCGGTGACGAGTGGTTCGAGCGGTGGTGCGAGTGTCGGCAGGGCGGTGTGCAGGTTCCGGGTGACCTCGGTCAGGTCGGCGATGAACATGCCCGCGAGTTCCGCGGTGAATCCGGTCCGCACCACCAGTCGTAGCACCGCGACGTCCTGGCACGGGGCGGGGAAGCTGTACGCGGGCAGATGCCAGCCGCGGGCGCGCATGCCGTGGGAGACGTCGAACACCGTGAACCCCTGTGTGCCGGGGGTCAACCGGAAGGCGAACGCCGGGAGTTCGGAGCCGTCCGTGATCAACTCGTAGGGGGCGACGGTGCGGATGCGCGCGGCGAGGGCGCGGGCGGTGGTCCGGCTCTGGGCCGCCAGATCCCGCAGCCCCTCGAAGCCGTAGCGGAGGAAGCTGTAGTACTGCGCGACGACATGCGCCCCCGGCCGGGAGAAGTTGAGCGTGAAGCTGGGGGAGCTGCCGCCGAGGTAGTCGACCTCGAACACCAGGTCGTCCGGGAGGGCTTGGGCGTCGCGCCACAACGCCCAGCCCAGGCCGGGGAAGACATGCCCGTACTTGTGTCCCGAGGTGTTGATGGAGGCGACCCGTTCGAGCTGGAAGTCCCACATGAGGCCCGGGTCGAGGAACGGGGCGACCATGGCACCGGACGCGCCGTCGACATGCACGGGGATGTCGGTGCCGGTGGCCGCCTGGTAGCCGTCCAGGGCCATGCAGATGTCCGCGACCGGCTCGTAGGAGCCGTCGAACGTGGAGCCGAGGATCGCCACGACACCGATGGTGTTGTCGTCGCAGTACGCGGTGAGCGCGTCGGCGGTGAGGTGGTAGCGGCCCGGCTCCATCGGGACGTAACGCGGCTCCACCTCGAAGTAGTTGGCGAACTTCTTCCAGCACACCTGGACGTTCGCGCCCATCACCAGGTTCGGCCGCGCGGTGTCCTTGCCCTGGGCGCGCCGGCGTTCCTGCCAGCGGCGCTTGAGCGCCAGTCCGCCGAGCATCGCGGCCTCGCTGGAACCGGTGGTCGAGCAGCCACGGACCTGCTGCGGGTGGGGTGCGTGCCACAGCCGCGCGAGCATCCGTACGCAGCGCTCCTCCATGGCGGTGATCTGCGGGTACTCGGCGCGGTCGGCGAGGTTCTTCTCGGCCGTCTCCGCCATCAACTCCCTTGCCTGCGGCTCCATCCACGTCGTCACGAAGGTGGCGAGATTGAGGCGTGCGTTGCCGTCGAGCATCAGCTCGTCGCGTACGCGGCGGCAGATCAGATCGGGCGAGGACGAGGTCTCGGGCAGTTTGTCGACCGGCGGCAGAAGGTCGGCGGCCGGCTGTCCGGCGCGGCGGGAGACGGTGAGGGTGTCGAACTCGGCTTCGGGCATGACGGCGGTATGCGGGATGGGCATGAGTGTGGGGATGCCTTTCTGGTCCGTGCGGCCCCGTGCACTCCGACGCTAGATCCCTTGCCGGTGGGACGTAGGTGCCGATTACACCGATCCAGTGATCGATTTGCGCACTGATGAACTGGATTTTCCCTTGTACATACTGGATGCCTCCTTTTCCTGACCTCGGGCCCGGTGCCGGCGTACCGCGTCGCGGTTGGCGCAGAGTTGGGAGCAGTAGCGCTGCCGCCCGGTGCGGGAGGTGTCGGCGAAGACCGCGCCGCACTCGGCCACGGCGCAGCGCCTCAGGCGGTGCATTCCGCGTCCCGTGAGATGCAGTGCCGTACCCACCGAGATCAGGGAGAACAGCACATCGCCGAGCGGCTTCCGGTCGTCGCGGTAGTGCAGGTGCCAGCCGCTGCCCGCGTGGTCGGTCATCCGCGGATAGGCGGCGGCCTCCTCCAGCATCCGGTTGACCAGCTCCGCGCGCTCGTGCTCGTCGGCCGCGTCGACGACCTTCTCCCACGACCGCAACGCGTACCGGGCGCGGTCGAGGTCTTCGGCGGTCGTCGCCCGCTCCAGCACCAGACCGGCTTCGCGGCAGCGGTCCGCGAGTTCCTCGGCGTCGGCGGGAGGCCGGTTGACCAGATCCGCGGCCAGGTTCACGGCATCCGCGCCGTAAGGGTTGAGGTGCACAAGACCATTACAGCAGCCTGATCACCATGCGACAACGCGACGACACAGACCCGTCCCGGGTACGGCAACAGTTGACGGCGGACACCCTTGCCAGGCCATCACGACCACAACTGCCCTGAAACCGGAGCGACTTCATGCCCAAGCTGATCCCCGACAGCCGACCGCAGCGGGTGCTCGTCGCCTCGAACCTCGTCTACACGATGGGCAGCGGGCTGTATCTGACGGCCGGAGTCCTGTACTTCACCCAGGCCGTACGGCTGCCTGCGGAGCAGGTGGGTCTCGGCCTCGGCATCGCCGGACTCGTCGCACCGGCCGTCGGCATCGCCGTAGGACATCTCGCCGATGTGCGCGGCGCCCGTGGCGTCTACGTGATCACGCTGCTGGTGCAGGCGCTGGCCACCGCCGGGTTCGTACTGGCCGACGGCTTCTGGTCGTTCGTCCTCGTGATCGGCCTGGCCGCCGCGGCGAAGGCGGCCGGACTCGCCGCCCGAACCCCGCTCATCAGGCACTACGGCGGAGACCGGCCGCAGGAGTTCCGCGCCCGGCTGCGTGCCGTCACCAACGTGGGGATCTCCGTGGGTGCGGTCGGCGCAGGCTGGATCGTCCAGGAGGGCACCCTGAACGCCTATCGGTGCATGGTCGTCGGCAACGCGCTCGCGTTCGTCTGCGCGGCGGCGACCCTGTTCCTGCTGCCGTCCGTCCCGCCCGGACCCGTGATGGACGGCTCCCGATGGAGCGCTCTACGGGACCGTCCCTACCTCTTGTTGACCGTTCTCGACGGCGTGATGGCCATCCAGTTCAAAGTGCTCACCGTGGCCGTCCCGCTCTGGCTGATCGGCGCCACCACCGCACCGCACTGGCTCATCTCGGGCACGATGCTCACCGGCACGGTCATCGTCGTCGCCTTTCAGGTACGGGCCGGGCGTGGCATCGACTCTCCCGCGGCCGGTGGCCGTGCCTACCGCCGGGCGGGCGTGGCCTTCCTCGTCGCCTGCGCGCTGATCTCGCTCTCGGCGGGGACTCCGGCGTGGGCCGCCACTGCGCTGCTCATCACCGCCGTGGTCATCCACACGGTCGGCGAACTGTGGCACGCGGCGGCCGGATTCGAGGTGTCCTTCGCGCTCGCCCCCCGCCACGCCACAGGCCAGTACCTCGGCGTGTTCGGCCTGGGGGCGGGCCTGGCGGAGGCGTTCGGCCCGGGGCTGCTCATCGCGCTGTGCATCACCTGGGGCCGCCCCGGCTGGTACGTCGTAGGCGCACTGTTCCTGCTCACCGGCCTGGCGGCACCTCCCGCCGTCCGCCTGGCGCTACGGCACCAGCACGCCCAACAGGCTCATACCGGGCGCTTGTTGCTCCGGCGCCGGGCGGCGATCGAGTCGGCGACCGGCACCACGATCCAGCAGAGGTAGGCCCAGTGGGTCAGGAACGAGACCGGGATCGACACCAGGAAGCCCGCGGCCACCATGCCGATCCCGCGGATCGTCCGGGAGAACAGGTCGGGCGGGGTGCCGTTGCGGTAGAGCTCGTCGCGGCGGACCTCGTTGACCATCAGTATGAAGAGGAGACAGGCCGCGAACTGCACGACGGCGTAGAAGACGAACCGGGCCTGGAACGCTCCGTGCCCGCCGATCACGTCGGTCGCGAACGGGGTGATCACCAGCATGAGCAGCCAGTACATGGTGAAGGACGTCAACTTGCCGTTCGACGCCGTGACATAGCGGAACACCCGGTGATGGGAGCGCCAGTGCGCGGCGATCACCACGAAGCTGATCATGAACGCGAGATAGCTCTCCCGGTGGCCCGAAGCCGAGTGCCACAGCTCGGAGTCGGTCGTGCCCTCCGGTACCGGCAGCTCCAGCGCCAGCAGCGTGAGCGCGATGGCGACGACCGCGTCCCCGAAGAACGTGAGTCGCTCGGCGGAGACCGCCCGGATCTCCATGTCCTCGTCCTCGGACGGCAGTTGTTGATCAGTCGAGACGTTCATGGCAGCAGAGGATGCCACACGACGGTGACCGTCTCGGACGCGCGCGATACCCCGGGCCGGACCCGGGGGAGTGGTACTGCTGGTCCTACCCGGATGTCTGGCGGCCGGGGCGGAGCCAAGAGGATCATCGAACCGACCGAGTCGCCGTGATCGTGCGGTACAGGACCCAGAACGGACACCGTCATGACCCTGGCCTACCTCGCACAGCCCGAGCAGCAGCAGAAACTGGAATGGCTCGACGGCGGTGAGTTCGCCGTACTGCTGGACGCGGCCGCCACCGGTGGGCAGTTGACCGTGGGACGGTTCTCCGTCGCCAAGGGCGAGGCGCCGCCGTACCACGTGCACACACGTGAGGACGAGGTCTTCATGCTGATCAAGGGCAGTGCGCTGCTGTGGTGCGACGACGAGGAGATGGAGCTGTCGGAGGGCGGAATCGTCTTCCTTCCGCGCAACGTTCCGCACGGCTACCGGATCACCTCCGACACGGCGGATCTCCTCATGATCTGCACACCCGGTGGCATCGAGGGCATGTTCCGGCACGCGGGACGCGACCTGACGACCCCACGTCCGGAGGGTTTCGAGATCTCCCGGGTCCTCATGGCGGAGGCCGCCGACCAGTACGGCCAGATCATCGTCGGCCCGCCGCGCTGACCCGCGGCTCCCCTCACGGCTCTCACCGGATCACAGCTATCACCGGAACCACGAAAGGCACCGCCATGTCCCGGCAACAGCGCCAGGCCCTCGACGAATTGCTGCGGCACGGTCCGCTCGACCTCGGCGGCGATGTCGCCGAACAGCGCGCTGTCTTCAGCGAGTTGATGGCCTCCATCCCGTTGCCGCCCGACGTCTCGACCACGGTGGGCGAACTGGGCGGCGTACCGGTCGTCACCGTCGAGACCCCCGCGAGCGACCCGGCGACCGTGGTCCTCTACCTGCACGGCGGCGCCTACGCGATCGGCTCGGCGGCCGACGCCGTGGGCCTGGCCGCCGAGATCGTCCGGCGCACCGACGCGCGCGCCGTCTGCGTCGACTACCGGCTGGCCCCCGAGCACCCCTTCCCCGCGGCGGTCGACGACGCGCTGGCCGTCTACCGGGCCCTCCTCGACGACGGACTGCCCAGCTCCGCGATCGCCTTCGTCGGCGAGTCCGCCGGCGGTGGTCTCGTCGCCGCGACGCTGGTCGCCGCCAAGGACGCGGGCCTGCCCCGGCCCGCGTCGGCCGCGGTGTTCTCCCCGTGGGCCGACCTGAGCGTGTCCGGCGCGAGCGCGGTGAGCAAGGCGGCCGTCGATCCCTCGGTCACCCCGGAGGGCCTGCGCACGCGGGCCCGCGACTATCTGCGCGACACCGACCCCACCACGCCCTACGCCAGCCCCGTCTTCGCGGACCTGACCGGCCTGCCGCCGCTGCTCATCCAGGTCGGCTCGCACGAGGTCCTGCTGGACGACGCCGTACGGCTGGCCGCGCGCGCCGCCGAGTGCGACGTACGGGTCGATCTGCAGGTCTGGTCCCAAGTACCGCACGTCTTCCAGGGGTTCGCGGCGATGCTCGACGAGGGCGCCGAAGCGCTCGACGCCGCCGCCGCGTTCACGCGGGCCCACTGGACGGACGTCACCGAAGGCGCCGAGGCGCTCGGGGCCGTCGGGTAAAGAATCCGTAGTGCGGAGGCGGAAGGTGCGTGTGCCGTACAGCGTCTAAACGACGATGTCGTGCATGGCAACGACGAACCACTTCGGCATCGCTCTGCGGGGGTGGCGTGAGCGTGTGTCACCCGAGGACAGCGGGCTGGAGCCGGGCGGGGACCGGCGCATCCCCGGACTGCGCCGGGAGGAACTGGCCCGGCTGGCGGGCCTGTCGGTCGACTATGTCGTCCGGCTGGAGCAGGGCCGCGCCCGCAACCCCTCGGCCCAGGTGGTCACCGCGCTGGCCAGGGCGCTGCGCCTCGAACCGTCCGAACGCGACCACCTGTTCCGCTGCGCCCACCTCGCGCCGCCCGCGACCGGGGACGTGTCCAGACACATGCCCGCGCGGGTGCACCGGCTCGTGGGGCAGTTGGCCGACAGCCCCACCGCAGTGTTCGCCGCCGACTGGACCCTCATCGGCTGGAACGACATGTGGTCCGCCGCGATCGGCGATCCCCGCACCTACGGCTGGGACGAACACAACCTCGTCGCCGGGATGTTCCGGCCGGGCGGCGGCGGACATGGCCGGGCGCCGATCGCGGGCTGGCCCGTGCGGTCCTGGGCGGGCGACGAGGTCGAGGAGGAGGATCTCGTCGCCGACCTGCGGGTCACGGCCGCCGCCCATCCCCATGACGCGCGGCTCGTCGCCTTCGTCGACCGTATGCTGCGCGACAGCCCGCGCTTCGCCCGCCTGTGGTCCAACGGCACGGCCCGCACCCACGTCGGAGACCGAAAGACCATAGAGCACCCCCGAGTTGGGGACATCGACCTCGATCTCGACGTGGTGATGGCCGCGGGCACCGACCTCAGGATCGTCACGTACACGGCGGCGGCCGGGACGGGCGACGCGGAGAAACTGGACGATCTGCGCGCGGCCCGCCCGCTGGCGGCTCGGGTCCCGTGAAGGTCGCGGTAGGTCGGTCCTCGTCCGCGCGCGACAGCGCGTCGGTGATCCGACGGGTCGCCGAGTCGGGGTCGCGGTTTGCCATCTTCTACGGTCGTGACGCGGGCGCTCCCGGCCAGGTGCGCAGCAGAGCGTCGAGGGCGTCGAGGATCTCGGTCCAGCTCTCCTGCGCGTCGGGGGCGCTGTGGTCGAAACCGCCGGCGGACTCCAGGCCGACGAAGCCGGTGAAGACGCTGCCCAGCAGTCGCACCGCGTGGGTCTGGTGCGGTTCGGCCAGGTCGTAGCCGCGCAGGATCGCCCGTGTCATCTGTGCGTGCCGGACGCCCGCGCTGGCGGCGGCCGTCTCCGGGTCGAGCCGGAACCGGGCCGCGACGAAACGCCCCGGGTGCTTGAGGGCGTAGTCGCGGTAGGCGTTCGCGAAGGCGGTCAGGGCGTCCTTGCCGGCCCGTCCGGCCACCGCGGCGGAGACCTGGTCGGCCAGTTCCTCCAGGGCGAGGAGGGCGATCCTGGTCTTGAGGTCGTGGGCGTTCCTCACGTGCGAGTACAGGCTCGCGGTCTTGACGCCGAAACGCCGGGCGAGTTCCGCGGGGGTCGCCTGGTCGAAGCCGATCTCGTCGGCCAGGTCCGCGCCCGCCCGGACCAGGCGCTCCGTGGTCAGTCCCACCCGTCCGGTCCCTGCCATGGCCGTCCTCCGCATCGATGCTGTCATCCCCTACTTCGAAGATTATGCATTTGCCTAACTCGATTAGGCAAATTAGCGTGTCTATTATGAAGCCGCTGACCGAGCAAGAGATCCGCACCGCGTTCGTGAACTGCACCAAGGGCGAGGCGAAACGCCTGTCCGTCCCCCGTGACCTGGCCGAACGGTCCTGGGACGACCTGGACTTCCTGGGCTGGCGAGATCCCCAGGCCCCCGACCGGGCCTACGTCGTGACCGAACTGGACGGCCGCCCGGTCGGCGTCCAACTGCGCACCTCCGGCGCCGGCTCCTGGCAACAGCGCCGCAGTATGTGCTCCGTGTGCCTGACCACCCACACCGGGGGCGTCTCCCTGATGGTCGCGCCCAGGTCCGGGAAGGCCGGACAGCAGGGCAATTCGGTCGGCGTCTACATGTGCAGCGACCTCGCCTGCTCCCTCTATGTACGCGGCAAGAAGGACACGGGCGTCGGCGCCCGCCTCCAGGAGTCCCTGACTCTGGAGGAGAAGATCCGACGGACCGTGACGAACCTCGCCATGTTCATCGCGAGAGTGGGGGCGTGACCAGCAACGCCCTCTCGAACGTGGACCGATGCGCGGCGGTGTACGCGTGCTCCCGCTCGGACCACTCGACCCGGGAGACGATCAACTCGGCGTCACCGGGACGGAGTTCGGACTCGCCGAGGCGCCGACGCCACCAACTCGCGTTGCGGGTCTGCCGGTCGAGCATCGCGTCGACCAATGCGCATCGGGCGGAGCCTTCGAGATCGTAGGCGTCCACGAGAATCCGCACCTGGGCCGCCTGTGCGGCGGCGGGGCGGTGGGGACACGGCGTTGTTCGGGCCGGGGTCGTGGTGGCAGACGACGGGGCACGCCCCGGCGAGCGCGCAGTCGCGGGTCGCGTCGTGCAGGGACCGGAGCAGGGCACCGACCGCGGCGACCTGTACGCCGGTCCAGCGCCGGAACTTGGCAGGCACCTGGCCGACCAGATAGCTGAACGTGTCACGTCCGGCCGCGTCGAGGCCGAGGTGACGTGGGGCACCGGCGAATCCACGCCGTTCGAGATGGCCGAGGAGTCGCGCCACGAAGGGCGACGCCTCCGTGACCGGCCGGCGCACCGTGTCGCCGACACGCACCACGCCGGGAGTCACGCGCCCGCCCCGCAGGGGTGCTTCGCCGTCCTGTCCCCGCATCTACGACCGCTCCGTTCATCGTGTCGAGGGCGAGCCGGGGTTCGGGCTCGGGCGCCTCCGACCTGCTCGTCCCCGTTTGTTAGGCTTCCCTGGCCTCCCGCGGGGGAAGTCCGGTGAGAATCCGGCGCTGTCCCGCAACGGTGTGCGTGGCGCCCCCTGGTCGTCGCGTGAGCCCGATCGCCCGTGGGTGGTGCGACCCGTTGACTGCTCGCCGTGGACTGCGAGAGGGGATCCGAGCGGCCGGCACGGTCGTACGGGCTGTCTCCTCGATCGAGGCTCACCAGGCGGCCCCAGGTGAAGGACCGCCGATCGTGCGCCGACCTCCGAGCTTCGGCCCGGCCCGAACACCCCAGCCGCTGCTGATACTTGGGCTGCTGCTCCTGCTCAGCGTCTCCCTCGTGTGCGGTGTCGCACTGGGGGCGGCCGGCATCGGACCCGCGGACGTGTTCCGCTTCCTGTGGGCCGGAGTCACCGGCGGGACCATCCACGCCGACGCCGCCGCCGACTACACGATCGTCTGGGAGATCCGGCTCCCGAGGGTCGTCCTCGCGGCCGTCGTCGGCGCCGGGCTCTCGGCCGTCGGCGTGGCCGTCCAGGCCATGGTCCGCAACGCGCTCGCCGATCCGTTCGTCCTCGGCATCTCCTCCGGCGCGGCGGTCGGCGCCAACGCCGTCATCCTGCTGGGCGCGTTCGCCGGCCTCGGCGTCTGGGCGCTGTCAGCGTCCGCGTTCGCCTCGGCGCTCGCGGCCATGGTCCTGGTGTACGCGGTGGCCCGCTCGCCGCACGGCCTCACCCCGCTGCGGCTGATCCTCACCGGGACCGCGCTGGCCTACGGTTTCGAGGCGGTCACCACAGTGATGGTGTTCGGCGCGGCCCGTGGCGAGGCCGCCCGCTCGGCGATGATGTGGCTGCTGGGCAGCCTGGGCGGCGCGACCTGGGCACAGGTGCCGCTGGCCGCCGTCACCGTGGCGGCCGGCTGGGCGTGGCTGCGATGGCGGGCGGAGTCGCTCAACGCCCTCGCGATGGGCGACGAGACCGCCGCCGCGCTCGGCGTCCAACCGGCCCGACTGCGCCGGGAGTTGTTCCTCGTCACCGCGGCCGTGACAGGAACGGTGGTGGCGGTCAGCGGCGCCATCGGCTTCGTCGGGCTCATGGTGCCGCACCTCGTCCGGATGCTCGTCGGCGCCGATCACCGCAGGGTCCTCGCGGTCGCGCCCCTGGCCGGCGCGGTGCTGCTGGTGTGGGCGGACGTGCTGTCCCGGCTGCTGCTGGCCCCGGCCGAACTCCCGGTCGGTGTCATCACCGCCGTCGTGGGCGTGCCCGCCTTCCTGCTGCTGATGCGGCGCGGCGGCCATGCGTTCGGGGGGCGTTGATGCGGCTCGACATCGAGGGGCTTTCGGTCGACGCGGGCGCGGTGCGGCTGGTCGACGACATCAAGCTCGCCGTGGACTCCGGGGCCTTCGTCGGGCTCGTCGGCCCCAACGGCAGTGGAAAATCAACCCTGTTGAGGTGCGTGTACCGGGCGCTGCGGCCGGCCGGGGGAGTGGTCCGGCTCGACGGTGACGACGTGCACGCCATGGAATCACGGGCCGCCGCCCGGGTGTTGGCCGCGCTGCCGCAGGAGTCGTCGGCCGAGTTCGACTTCACCGTCACCGAGGTGGTCGCCATGGGGCGGCTGCCGCACCGGGACCGGACCGCCGCGTCGGACCGGGAGATCTGCGCCGAGGCCATGGAACGCACCGGTGTCACCCACCTCGCCGACCGCGGCTTCCTCGCCCTGTCCGGCGGCGAGAGGCAGCGCGTCCTCATCGCCCGCGCACTCGCCCAGCGCCCGCGCGTCCTCGTCCTCGACGAACCCACCAACCACCTCGACATCGCCCACCAGTTGGACGTGCTGTCCCTGGTCCGCGGCAGCGGCCTGACCGTACTCGCGGCCCTGCACGACCTCAACCTCGCCGCCGCGCACTGCGACCTGCTGTACGTGATCGCGGACGGCCGGATCGTCGCGTCCGGCGCACCGCACGACGTACTCCGACCCGCCCTGCTCGCCGAGGTGTTCGGAGTCCGTGCGCACCCGGTACGGCACCCGGAGACCGGCGCCGTCCAGCTCCTGTTCGACCTGCTCCCGCCCACCACGTAAGGACAACACCCCCCATGCGCAAGCTGCTTGCCGCCGCACTCTGCCTCGCCGCGACCGCCACCGGCTGCGGTGCGAGTGTCGAGTCGGCCGCGGAGACCCGGTCCACCGAGGCGGTCACCCTCACCAACTGCGGTCAGCAGGTGACGTACAAGACCGTCCCGAAGCGAGTCGTCACCAACGACGTCGGCATCACCGAGCTGATGTTCGCCCTCGGACTGGAGAACCGCATGGCCGGGTTCGCCATGCCCGACGACAAGGGCGATCTGACCGACGTGCCCTGGAAGGACGGCTACCAGAAGGTCAAGTGGCTGTCCAAGGACCAACTCACCAAGGAGAACGTCCTCGACGCCCGCGCCGACCTCGTCTTCGCCGGCTGGAACTACGGCTTCCGCGACGACAGCGGCTTCACCCCCGACGCCCTGAAGAAGCTCGGCATCCCCTCGTACGTCCTCACCGAGTCCTGCCGCAACGGCCGCACCGACACCGCGCGCGGCATCATGCCGCCCCTCGACGCCCTCTACACCGACCTCACCAACCTCGGAAAGCTCTTCGGCGTAGAGAAGCGCGCGGCCACCCTGATCGCCGACTTCAAGAAGCGAATAGCCACCGTCCACAGCAAGGCCCCCGCGAAGAGCCCCACGGTCTTCCTCTACGACAGCGGCCAGGACGCCCCGTTCACCTCGGGCCGCTACGCCGCCCCCGACCAGATCATCAGCGAGGCCGGCGGGGTCAACGTCATGCACGACGTCAACGACTCCTGGACCACGGTCGGTTGGGAGACCGTCGTGAAGCGCGACCCCGATGTCATCGTGATCTGCGACTACGGCGACGTGAGCGCGGAACAGAAGAAGAAGTTCCTCCTCTCCTACGCCCCGCTCCGCGATGTCTCAGCCGTCAAGCACCGACGGATCTTCGTCCTCGACTACGTCGACCTCGTCGAGAGCCCCCGCAACCCGTCGGCCATCGCCCGCCTCGGCGCGTATCTTCGCACCGCCGCTCAGACCGGCGGGACTTCGTCGTAGCGACCCAGGAAGCGGAACGCGCCGCCCCTGGCCCGGTAGAGGAATTCGGTGTTCTCCGGGTCCATCGTGTGGGTGGTGCCCTGGTCGAAACGGATGGGTTTGGCCACCCCGTCGTACGAGAGATGGAAGAGGCCCTCGGCGACCTGCGCGGGCTCGACGGTGGTCGTGGTCCCGAGTGCGTCGAGGGCCCGGGCGATCAGGCCGACGGCGTCGTACGCCTCGGCGGACCAGCGGCCGGGCGCCTCCCCGTAGCGCGCCCGGTAGGCCGCGGTGAACGTCTTCGCGGCCGTGGTCCCGGCCGACTGCGCCTCGGTGTACGGCGCTTCGAAGACCCAGCCCTCGGCCGTCTGCCCGGCCGCGGAGAGGAACTCGCCGCGCATCACGGGCTCGAAGCCGGCCACCGCCCCCGCGAACCGGGCCGCGGCCAGGGCCCGGGCGCAGGCCGCGGCCCGGAGCGGTGACGTGCCGGCGAAGACGACCGCCTGCGGGCGGGTGGCCAGGGCGTGGGCGACGGCAGGGCCGAAGTCGCCGGTGTCGGCGGCCACTTGGTGCGTGGTGACCGTTCCGCCGCTGGGCGGCGTCGCCACCAGGTTCCGGTTGATGTCGACGGCCGTCTCGCCCGCCGCGCGGTCCTGGACGACCGCCGTACGGTGAGTGGGGCGGACCCTGGTCAGGTAGGAGAGGATCGGCAGCGTCTGTGAGCTGTCCGAGGCCCGGGTCACGCACAGGGTGCGCTGACTCGTGGTGGACAGTCCGGCGGTCTCGCCGTCGACCGACACCAGGATCACCGGCATGGACGCGGTGGCGTACAGCGGCGCGGCGGCACGGGCGCCGGTCGTCGTGCTGGGGCCGATGACGGCGCTCACGGACGGCGCGGCGAGCACACGCCGGGCGATCTCGCGCGCTCGTGCGGCGTCACCTCCGTCGTCGTAGGAGGACAGGGCGAGGCGGTAGTCGACGTCGCTGCGGGCGTTGTGGGCGGCGACGGCGAGGAGTGCGCCGCGCTCCTGCGCCTTGCCCAGGGTTCGCTGAGACCCCGTCAGATCGGCGTGCAGGGCGAGGGTGTGCGTGGGGATGTCGTGCCGTGCACCGCCCGCCGCCGGGTGGCCCCGGGTGAGCAGGACGGCCGCGCCGGCTCCCGACGCGGCGAGTACGGCGGCTGCCGAGCTGCCGATCGTCAGCACGCGGCGGCGTGAAATCCCCTGCGCTGTACGCGTGTTGAGCGACTTGGGGGCGATCGGTCCGGCTGTGCGCGGCGGTGGGTCGAGGGCGCGGGCCGAGCGCTCGGCGACCAGTCGTAGTACGGCGGGCGGCAGCCAGTCGGTCGCCGGGGCCGGGCCGGCGTCCGGGTGATCGTCGTGCGTCAGCGCGGAGCGGACCTCGGCCGCCGTCGGACGGAGCGCGGGATCCTTGGCGAGGCAACCGTCGATCACCGACCGCAGCGGCGCCGGGAGTTGAGCGAGGCCGGTGCGGTCGGGGGCCTCGTGGACGGTGCGGTACAGCACCACGGGCGCGTCACCGGTGCCGAACGGCCGTCGCCCGGTCGCCGCGTACGCCAGCACGCAGCCCAGGGCGAACAGGTCACTGGCCGGGCCGACCTCGCCGCCGCGCGTCCGGGCCTGTTCGGGGGAGAGGTAACCCGGGGTGCCGACCACCGCGTCGGGGGCGGTGAGCGCGGTCGCCCCGGCACCCTTGGCGATGCCGAAGTCGATGAGCCGGGGGCCGTCGGGGACGAGCAGGATGTTGCCCGGTTTGACGTCCCGGTGCACCAGGTCCACCGCGTGCAACTCGCCCAGCGCCTGGGCCAGTCGGGCGCCGAGCACGGCGACCGATTCCGGGGGCAGCGGCCCGAGTCCGTCCACCGCCTCGGTCAGCGAAGGGCCGGGGACGAACGCGGTGGCCAGCCACGGCGCACGCGCCTCGGTGTCCGCGGCCGTCACCGCGACCACCCAGCGGCCGGTGAGGCCGGTGGCCAGCCGCACCTCGCGCCGGAAGCGGGCACGGAAGGCAGGGTCGGCCGCGTACTCGGCCCGGATCACCTTCAGCGCGACCGGCGTTCCGTCGGTGGAACGGGCCAGGTACACCACGCCCATCCCGCCCGTACCGAGCCGCGCGAGCAACCGGTGTCCGCCCAGCTCCTCCGGGTCCTCGGCCCGCAGTGCCCGCATCCTGTGGCTCCCGTTGCTGCTCGGTGACGGCTTCTCCAGCCGTCAGGAAGACAGGCCCACCGGGCCGACATAGGCGAAGCGGCCGTCCTTGAGCCGGTAGTGCTGGACCTGCCGGGTGACGAGCTGGTGGTCGGCGTCGAAGGTGTAGGTGGTGACCAGGCCCTTGAACCTGGACTTGGCGAGCGCGCCGGTGACTTGGGCCCGGGTGGGGCGGTGCGGCGCACTCCCGCCGGTTCCGTCGCTCGTGCTCGCTCCGCTCCCCGCGAGGGCCGTGAGCCGGTCGGCCAGCAGGCGGGTGATGTCGTACGCCTCGGCTGCCCAGTCGCCCGGCGCGGTGCCGTAGCGCTTGCGGTAGGCGGTGGCGAACGGTCGTACGGCCGCGGCGGCCGGGTCGATGTACGGAGCCAGGACCTGCCAGCCCTCGCCCGCCGGGCCCGCCGCCGAGACGAAGGCCGGAGTAGCCGACGAAGTGTCCAGGAAGCGGGGGCCGTTGAAGTCCCGTGCGGCCAGGGCGCGGGCGAGCGGGACGGCACGCTCGGGAGTTCCGGTGTAGTAGAAGCCGTCCACGCCGTGGGCCAGCATGTCGGCGACGACGGTCGACACGTCCGGCGCGAGCGCGGGCACGACCCGGGCGTAGAGGGCGATGCCGGCCGCGTGGGTCGAGCTGTGGACGACGTTGACGGACTCCATGCCCGTGATGCCGCCCGCCCGGTCGACCAGCAGCCCCGGGCGCCGGGACCCCTGCGCGGTGAGCGCGGTGACGGTGGCGTACGCCGAATACGCCGCGAGCGGAGCGGCCCGGAAGTAGCTCTTCGGCTTGGCCAGCAGCGCCGACTGGACGGCGGAGACCGAGAGTTCGGAGACGGATATCAGGGGCAGCCCGGCGCTCTCGTACACCGCCACCGCACTCTGCGCCGAGGCGTAGCCGGTGGGGCCGAGCACGGCGAACACATCTCGGTCGGCGGTCAGTTGACGTGCCACCGCCTGCCCCCGGACCGGCTCGCCCCGGTCGTCGAGCACCCGCAGAGTGAGCGTGAACGCCTTGTCCTTGCGGGAGTTGAACTGTTCCACCGCAAGCCGTGCCGCCCGCACCTGTGCCGCCCCCGCCGACTTGAGCGGGCCGCTCAGATCGGCCTGGACACCGATGGTCCAGGCGCGGCCGGTGGCCGAACCCGCCGGTGTCGTACGGTCGTTGTCGCGCAGCGCCGCCCACAGGGCCGCCCCGCCACCGGCCGCGAGCAGCGCCGTGCCGCCCGCGGCGAGGGCAAGTACCCGACGACGGCCCGGACTTGGGGGAGCGGGCTCGTCAGGGACCTCGGTCGCGTCGATACCGGGCAATGCCAGCATCCGGGCCGAGCGGTCGGCGACCATCCGGACCACCGGGTCCGGCAGCCAGCCGATGGAACCGGCCGGCGCGTCCTCCACCAACTCGGCGTCGATCTCGGCGACCTGGGGACGTGCCCCGGGCTCCTTGGCGAGGCAGCGCGCCAGCAGGGAGCGGAGTTCGGCGTCCTCGATCCCGTCCAGATCCGGGGTGTCGTGCACGGTCCGGTACAGCAGCGCGTCCGCCGTACCCGTACCGAACGGCAGCCGTCCGGTCGCCGTGTACGCCAGCACACAGCCCAGCGAGAACACATCGCTCGCCGGACCCACCGGCAGCGCACGGGCCTGCTCGGGGGAGAGGAACCCGGGCGTGCCCACCACCATGCTGTCCGAGGTCAGTTCGGTCTCCTCGGCCGCCGTGGGCCGGGCGATACCGAAGTCGATCAGCCGGGGCCCGTCGAGCGCCAGCAGCACATTGCCCGGCTTGACGTCCCGGTGCACCAGCCCCGCCCGGTGCACGGCGTCCAGGGCACGCGCCAGCACCTTGCCCAGGACCCGCACCACCCGCGCGGGCAACGGCCCGCACTCCGCCACCGCCTCGGCCAGCGAGGGACCCGGCACGAAAGCGGTCGCCAGCCACGGCGCCGGCCCCTCCGTGTCCGCGCCCAGCACGGGCACCACCCACGGGCTGTCCACCCCGCGCGCGGAGTCCGCCTCACGTCTGAACCGGGCCCGGAACTCCGTCTGTTGGGCGAACTCGGGCTGGATGACCTTCACGGCCGCGAGTTCCCCGGCGGTACCGCGCGCCACGTAGACCACGCCCATGCCGCCCGCGCCCAGCCGTCCGAGGAGCCGGTATCCGCCGAGCCGGGACGGATCGGAGGGAAGCAGTCGCTCCATCACGACCCACCGCCCTTCGTGCCCGACGCGGACCCGGTGGGGCGTCCGATCTCCTGCTCCACCCGCAGCAGCATCCTCGGAAGGACCTCCGCCACAAGGGAGTTGAGCTCCTGCTCGCTCCGGCCCCGCCCGCCGCACACGGAGGTACCGGCCACCACCGAGCCCAGGACCGCCTGTTGCCACCAGTACGGATACGGGCCTCCGCGCGTGTCACTGACACACTGCCCGGTCTCCAGCAGCAGATCGTCGCCGCTGGTGTTGCCGCCCTCGCCGCGCGCGAACGACAGCGACTGCAAGCCCGTCAGCCGCTCGCCGGGCCGCTGGGTCTGCTCGGTGCAGTCGAGGTCCTCCTCCAGCATCCGGGCCTGCTCCCACGACGCGTCGAGCGCGGTCCGGTGCACGGTGACCGTGGCCGACAGCCGCACGGATCCCTTCCCGCCGGCCGCGGGCACCTCGAAGTGCCGGGTCAGGGTGGCCAGCGCGTCCCCGGGCAACGGCTCCAGCCGCCACAGACAGTCGTCCCCCAGCACCGCCCACTGCCCGGGCTCACTCTCGTACGGCGTCGCCCGCTCCACTCCGGTCCCGAACAACTCCGGCCCCGAGATGACCCGTTCGATCAGTGCCTGGGCCTGCGCCGCGGTCTTCGGCTCCCGGGCCGGGTCCATCTCGGGAGTGGCGGAAGCGGTGGCGCTCCGGGCGGTCTCGGACGGCACCGGTGGCGACGCGGAACCGCCCGCGCCGCCACCGGTGCACCCCAGCAGCAGACCACCGAAGGCCGCCACCGCCCCGCCGACCCGCAGTGCTCCGGCATACGCCACGACGTCGCCCCCTCCACGGCCTGCCGTACGGCCGACCCCATGCCCCTACCGATGCACGCGGTCGCGGGGACGGTTCCCCGCGCTCCGTTTCTGTTTCCGGCTTCGCACAGGATTCGTACAGACGAGTCGATCGTAGTGCCGATGGCTCCTCAACTCATGCTGTACAGAGGGCAGTTCGGAGTCGAGACGGACTCACCTGACGAGTTCGGTCGGCTCGTCCAGTTGTGTCAGCTTCCGCGGATTGCGCACCACGTAGATCCTGGTGACCCGGCCGTTCTCGACGGCGAGACTGATCGCGGACGGCTCACCGTCGACGTCCATACGGCCCGCGGGTTCGCCGTTGAGCCACAGGGGCGTGGTGTCGAACGCGGCCACCAATGTGTTCGCGCGGGCGAGGATCGGTGCCACCAGCTCGACCCCGTGGATCGGGGCGAGCGCGGCCGGAACGACCCCGCCGCCGTCGGTCACCAGCACCACGTCCGGTGCCATCACCTCCATCAACTCCCGCAGATGGCCGGTGCGCAGGGCGTGCAGGAACCGTTCCACCACGGCCGCCTGTTCCGACCGGCTCACCTTCACCCGTGGCCGCCGGGCCGCCACATGCTCCCGCGCCCGCCGGGCGACCTGCCTTACCGTCGCCGCGGACTTCCCGACGACCTCCGCGATCTCGCCGTACGACAGCTCGAACACCTCGCGCAGCACGAACACCGCCCGCTCGGTGGGCCCGAGGGTCTCCAGCACGGTCAGCATCGCGATCGACACACTCTCCGCCAGCTCGACGTCCTCGGCGACATCAGGACTGGTGAGCAACGGTTCCGGCAGCCACTCGCCCACGTACTCCTCCCGCCGGCGCGACAGGGCGCGCAGCCGGTTGAGCGCCTGCCGGGTGACGATCCGGATCAGGTACGACCGCGGGTCCCGTACCTGTGACCGGTCGACGTCGGCCCATCGCAGCCAGGACTCCTGCAGCACGTCCTCGGCGTCGGCGGCCGAGCCGAGCATCTCGTAGGCGACGGTGAACAGCAGGCCGCGATGGGTGACGAAGGGGTCCTCGGTCATGCCGGCATCTTCCCCGGCCGCGGGGCCAACGGGATCTCGCAGGAGTCGGAGTAGCCCTGCGAGGTGATCCCGTGGGCGGTGTTGCACCGGGCGGCCATGTTCGCGAAGCCGATGTACACGGTGAGTTCGACCAGCGCGGCGGGGCCGAGCCGGTCCAGCAGACGCTGCGACAACTCGTCCGTCACGGTCGACGGTGTGCTCGTCATCGCCTCCGCGTACTCCAGCACGTCCCGCTCCAGCGGCGAGAACACGTCCGCCTGCCGCCAGCGCGGCACCTGGCTCGCCTTCGTCAGGTCCAGGTTCTGGTTCAGCGCGAAGAAGTAGTTGACGTCGAGGCACCAACCGCACCCGACCTGTGCCGCCACGGCCATGTGCGCGAATGTCTTCAGACTCGCGTCCGCCGCGTCCAGCGTGGCCACCTTCGCGGTGAACTCCTGGTTGACTGCCGCGAGTTGGGGGTGGTTCCACAGAACTTCGACGGGCTCGGGCACGGATCCGAGCTGCTTGATCAGGTTCTCGCGCAGCTCGGCGGGAAGCTCGGCCCTCGGAACGCGAAGCGTCATGGTGTCCTCCTGGTACGTGTGCCTGTCCGGGCCAGTACATGTGCCTGCCCGGCGGTTCGGCATGAAGACACCGGCGGACGTGAGGATGTGACATCGGGACGCCGGACGGCCGCACCCTCGCCACCGGCGGGGAGGGTGCGGCCGTCCGGTTTGCACGTAGGCGGAACAGGGCCGGTCCTAGCGGGCCGTCACCCGGAGGTTCCCGTCGCGGCGGCGAGGTCGTCGGCGTCGGCGCGGGCGAGCACGGCGTCCACGACGGCGTACTCGGCCTGGTCCAGTACGTAGAGCACCAGGGCGATCGCGTCCGCGGCATCCTGCTCGGCGTCGTCGGCGCGGCGTTCGGCCTTCTTGAGGTCGCGTTCGGCCTTGTGCTCGGCGCTCGCCGCGCGGCGGTCGGCGAAGTGCTTCTGCACCGAGTCGTGCGCGTCGCTCAGTCGGCCCTGCGCCCGGGCCTTGGCGTCGTCGGTCTTGGCTCCCACGGCGTCGATGGATGCCTTGAGACTGGTCTTCGTCGACTCCAGCTGCGCGCGGTTCTTCGCCCTGGCGGCCGTGGCGGTGTCCTCGACCTTCTTCGTCCGGTCCGCCAACTTGCCGAGCTGGTCCGAAAGCTTGTCCATGATGATTCCTGTCTCGTGAGGTTGATCCGGTGGGTCTCGGACATCGCGCGGCGCGGGCACGCCGACGCCACGCATGCCGTTATGCCGCTCTTTGCCGCAGGTGGAGGGAGAGGACGATGCCCGACGTCCCGTACATCAGGCTGAACAAACCGAACACGGTCGCCAGTGAGACCGCGCCGACGTCCGGCCGCACGAACAGCGCGAACGCCAGCGCGACGGAGACCAGCCCGGTCAGCATGAACATCGCGCGCTCCCCGGCGGACTCGCCCTCCTGCGTGGCCATACCGATCTCGACAGCGCCGGTGACCAGCGCCCACGCGGCGACCCAGAGGGTGAGTGCCAGCGCCGTGATGCCCGGCCACAGAATCGCGGCGGCTCCGCTCACGGCGGACAGCAGGGCCAGCAGCAGCCAGCCGAAGACCGGCCCCGCCCGGTTGCCGCTGAACGCGCGAACGGCGTCGTTGGCCGCGGCGAAGAAGGCGTAGAAGGCGAACAGGTAGACGAATGTGCCCACGGTTATGCCGGGCCACACCAGCGACACCAGTCCGAACGCGACCGCGAGGATGCCGCGCCACAACAGGGCGTTGGGTGAGCTGAGTATGGTGATCACTTCCCTTCTCGGCCGAGGAGGCATGGGCCGGTCGCCCTTTTCCCAGGCCCGACGCTAGGGCTCGGCGGCCCGGGGACCATCCGTCATCCGACTGCACCGCTGTAGCGATCGGGGTGCTTAGGTGCGAGGCGTTCCGGGCGGACGGCGACCCACCCCGGACGGCATGCGCGGCCGATTTCGCTACAAGTTCCGAAATTATTCGTGACGGCTCCGGCACGCCGTCGAAATAGGTACTTCCTAGCGTTAACGCCAGTCGCATAGGCGTCATCGCACCCATTGGGTCTGTCAAGCCGCAAGAGGTGCTTTCTCACGAAAAAACATCACTGTCCTCAGCGATGTCTTGAGACAGGAGCCACCGAGTGTCCAACCCCTCCCGTCGCGGCGTCCTCAGACTGACCGCCGGCACAGCTCTCCTCGGCACCCTCGCCCTGACCGGCTGCGGGCGCGGTACCGAGACCGCCGCCGCGAAGGCGTCCGCGAAGCCGATCGGCAACACCCCGGCCACGGGCACCGTCAATGTCTGGGCGACCCAGGACGACGCCAGCGTGCTCGACAAGGTGATCAAGCCGTTCAAGGCCGCGAACCCGGACGTCACCCTGAAGTTCACACTGATACCGAACTCCGAGTACTACACGAAGCTCCAGGCGGCGATCGCGGCGGGCAAGGGCCCGGACGTGGCCCAGTTCTTCCCCGAGTCGCAGGCGCAGTTCCTCGACCCGGCGATCCTGCGGCCGGTGCCGGACGGACTCGTCGACTCCGGCAGCTTCTTCAAGAGCCTGTGGGACGCCGGTGTGGCCAAGGACGTCGCCTACACGGTGCCCTGGTACGCGTACACGTACGCCCTCGTCTACCGCGCCGACCTCGCCAAGAAGGCGGGCGTCAAGGCGCCGACCACCTGGGCCGAGATGGTGCCCTTCTTCAAGGCTTTGCAGGGCGCCGGAGCCGTGCACGGGCTCGGGGCCGACAACGGCTGGGACATCTTCAACGGCCAGGACGCCGCGATGTACGCCTGGCAGGCAGGCGGCTCCCTGCTCTCCGCCGACGGCAAGTGGACGCTCGACACACCGGCGATGGTCGACGCCATCAAGTACAACGCGTCGTTCTTCACCTCGGGCGTCGCCGACACCGCCACGCCCACCTTCCTCGACTCCCAGCCGTACTTCGTCTCCGGCAGGACCGCCTGCATGATCACCGGCCCCTGGGTCGTCGGCCAGCTCGACACCGCCGCGAAGAAGACCGGCTGGACGGCATCGCACGTCGCCACCGCACCGCTGCCGGCCGGCTCTTCCAGCAGCGCCTCCTTCTCCGGCGGTGGCAGCTGGGGCGTGCTCACGACCGGCGGCAACGCGGACGCCTCGTGGAAGTTCATCCGGTACGTCTCGAAGCCGAGCACCCAGGTCGCGCAGTTCAAGGCGTACAGCTCGCTGCCGGCGGCCGTGTCGGCCTGGGACGACCCGGCCATCAAGGGCCAGCCGCTCCTCGACGCCTTCTTCACACAGCTGACGAAGGCGCGGGCGTTCCCGCAGGTGAGCACCTGGCAGCAGGTCGCGACCCGGCTCGGCAAGGAGATGGAGGCCGTGGCCAAGGGCAAGGAGACCGCGGCCAAGGCCGCCGCGAACATCCAGGCGTACGCCGAGAGCGTCGGCACGAGCACGAAGTGAGCCGTCCATGACCACCACCCTCACCCGTCGGGCGCCGCGCACGACACCGCGCGGCCGGCCCGTCACGGCCCCCGCGCGCGCTCGCAACCGCAGCCTGCGGCGAACGGCTGTCGCCTGGCTGTTCCTCGCCCCGTTCCTCGCTGTGTTCCTGCTCTACACGGCGATCCCGACCGTGGCCGCGCTCGGCTTCAGCCTCACCGACCTGCACGGTGCGGACCTACGGCATCCTTTCGCGGTCAACTTCACCGGCCTGGAGAACTACCTCCGGCTGTTCCAGGACTCCACCTTCCGGCGCGACATCCTCAACACCGCCGTCTTCGTGGCCGTCGGCGTACCGCTCACCATGGGCGTCGGTTTCGCGCTGGCCCTCGCGCTGAACTCCGGCATCCGGCGGCTGCGCGGCCTCTTCCGTACGGTGTTCTTCGCACCGGTCGTCACCAACGTGGTCGCGGCCGCACTGATCTGGCAGTACGCCTTCAACCCGAGCGGCACCGTCAACAAGGTGCTCGGCGCGGTCGGTTTCGCCGGACCGAACTGGCTGGACGACCAGCACCTCGCCATGCCCGTGGTCATCCTGCTCGGCGTCTGGCGCAACTTCGGCACCGCGATGGTCCTCTTCCTCGCCGGACTCCAGTCCATACCGCAGGACGTCTACGAGGCCGCCGCCCTCGACGGGGCAGGAAAATGGCGGCAGTTGAGGCACATCACCCTCCCGTTGCTGCTGCCCACCACCCTCATGGTGTCGGTGCTGCTCACCGTCTTCTATCTCCAGGTCTTCGACGAGCCCTACCTGCTCACCAACGGCGGCCCGCTCGGCTCCACCGAGTCCGTGGCGCTGTACACCTACCACCAGTTCGGGGTCGGCGAGTTCGGGGTGTCCTCGGCCGCCTCCTTCGTGACCCTGGTGCTGGTGGCCCTGGTGAGCATCGTCCAGTTCCGATTGCTGAGGCCCCGCGCATGACCGCCGTCGCCCGAAGTGCCGTACGAGCGCGGCCCGTTGCCCGGCCCCTGCTCTACGCCGCGCTCGTCCTGTGCGCGCTGCTCACGCTGCTCCCGTTCGTCTGGGGGATCAGCGGCTCGCTGCGCAGCCTCGACGAGATCCGCTCCGACCCCGGTTCCCTCCTGCCCCACCACTTCACGCTCGACAACTTCACCCGGCTGTTCAGGACCCAGGGGTTCGGCCGGTTCATGGTCAACAGCATCGTGGTCGCGGCCATGGTGGTGGTCGGCAACATCGTGGCGGCGTCGGCCGCCGGCTACGCGCTCGCGAAACTCGAATTCGCGGGCAGGCGGCTCGCGTTCGGCGCGGTCATGGCCGCGATGATGGTGCCGTTCACGGCGGTGTTCGTCCCGCAGTTCGTCCTCACCGTCGACATGGGCCTGGCGGACACCCTCGCCGGTATCGCGCTGCCCAGCCTGGCGATGCCGATGTCGGTGTTCATCATGCGGCAGTACGCGTCCTCGATCCCCGACGAGCTGCTGGAGGCGGCCCGCATCGACGGGGCCGGTGAGTTCCGCATCTTCTTCCGGATCTTCCTCCCACTGGCCGGTCCGGCGGTCGCGACGATCACGATCATGTCGTTCCTCAACTCGTGGAACTACTTCATCTGGCCGCTCATCGTCGCCCAGAGCACGTCCAGTTACACCCTTCCGGTGGGCCTCGCGGCCACCAGCCAGGCGGCGGCGCACGTCACCGACTACGGCCTGATGCTCGCCGGTGCCGTCGTCGTCATGCTGCCGGTGCTCGTGCTCTTCCTGTGCCTGCAGCGGTACTTCGTGCAGGGCATCGCCGGAACGGGAATGAGGTGACCCCCCTGAAGTCCGCGACGAACGGGATGAACCAGAGCGCCGTCCGCCGCGTCAACACGTCAGTCATCCTGCGGACGTTGGCGGTGTCGGCCGGGCCGATGACCCTGACCGAACTCGCCGAGCGGGCCGGACTCTCCCGCCGTACCAACGAGTTGATCCTGGACTCGCTCATCGAGGCGGGCTGGGTCACCGAACTCGACCGCGTGCCGACCAGCGGCTGCGCCGGCCGCCCCGCCCGCCGGTACGAACTCCGCGCCGAACACGCCCTGTTGGCGGCCGTCCGCATCACCACCCTGGACGTGTCGGCGATGGTGGCCGACGTCCGCGGCCGCATCCTCGGCCGGGCCCAGCGCCCGCTGCGCGCCTACCAGGATCCGCGCTCCACGCTCGACGACGCGGCGGACCTCGTACGGGAGGCACTCGACGACGCGGGCGGCTCGCCGGACCGGCTGCGCGCCGGTGCGGTCGCGGCCGGCGGCGCGATCGACGACGAGGGTGTCGTACGACGCCTGGTGCACACCACGCGCTGGGAGGGCGTGCGGCTGCCCGAGGAGCTGGGGCGGCGCGTCCGGATGCCCTGGTTCGCCGACAACGACACCAACCTCGGTGCGCTGGCGGAGCGTTGGCGGGGTGTGGCCGGTGACCACGACAACGTGGTCTGGGCGGTCCTCGGCAACCGGACCGGTCTCGGCATCCTCATCCGGGGCGCCGTGCACCGGGGCCTGGACGGCGCCGCCGGCGAGATCATCGAAGCGCACTCGATACCGGTCGGGTCGGTCGAGAACCACCCCGTCGCCTGGCTCACCTCACCCGAGGCGGACCGGCGCCGTATCGCCCTGGAGCGCTTCGAGGCGGCCCGCGCCGGAGACGCGGAAGCGCTCGCCGAGGTCGACGAGTTCGTCGAGAACATCACCTCGATCCTCACCACCCTGTCCTGGACGGTCGCGCCCTCGCTGATCGTGCTCGGCGGTGGTCTGGAGGAGGCGGCCGACGTGCTGCTGCCCCGGGTGCGGGAGGCGATGCGCGCCGCCCGTACCCCCGCGATCGAGCTGCGCGCCACCTGCCTGGGCCGCGACGCCGCGCTGATCGGCGCCGTGAAAATGGCGCTCGACCGGATGGACACCGAGCTGTTCGGCCCGCTCGTCCCCGGCGCGTGACTCCCCCCACATCAGACGAGTTTGGAGTTCCCCTGTGACCGACATCCCGCACACCGACGTCCTCATCGTGGGCAGCGGCATCATGGGATCCGTGGTGGCCCGGCTGCTGCGGGACAGTGATCCGGGGCTGGCCATCACGATGGTCGAGGGCGGCAGCGCGATCGGCGGGACGCCCGGGCTGCATCTGCACGACGTCGACGACCCGGTCCTCTGGGCGCGCTACAACGAACAGGTCGTCAGCGGCATCCAGGGCGTGTACACCGGCGCCGAGGTCGTGCGCGAGACAGCGGACAGCCTCACCGGCCTGCCCCCCGGCATGTTCCACGCGCTGGCCTTCGGCGAGGACGCCGAGGCGATGCCCGCGACCGCGCTCGCCTGGAACGCGGGCGGCATGGGCGTCCACTGGACCGCCGCGACCCCGTGGCCCGCCGACGACGAGGTGTTCGACTTCGGCGACCCCGCCGGCTGGACGGCGGACCTCGACACCGCGCGCCGACTCCTCGCCGTCACACCTTCCCCCATCGGCCCCACCGAGATCGGGCACCTGGTCCTCGACGTACTACGAAGGCGCTACGACGACACGGCACCGGACGACCGGCGCCCGCAGCCGATGCCCATGGCCGTCACGGCGACGGCGTCCGGCCCCATGCCGCGCACCGCGCCGGGGACGATCTTCCCGCCCATCGCGTCCGGCGGCGACCCCGAGTTCACCCTGCTGACCGGCACGCTCGCCACCAGGTTGCTCGTGTCGGCGGGCCGGGCCGCCGGTGTCCGGCTGCGCCGTATCAGCGACGGGACGGAGACCGAACTCCACGCGGACACCGTCGTCGTGTGCGCCGACGCGCTGCGCACCCCGCAGCTGCTGTTCGCCTCGGGCATCCGCCCCCCGGCCCTGGGCCGCCGGCTCAACGAGCACGCGTTCATCACCGCCCGGGTGCTGCTCGACCTGGACCGGTTCGGCATCGCCCTCGACGACCTGCCCCTGCCGCGCATCGGCGAGTTCAGCACGGACTCGCTCTGGCTGCCGCGGAACGGGACGGCACAGCCCTTCCACGGGCAGATCATGAACCGGACGTACGTCGGCGACGACGGCCGTCCGCTCGCGCACGCCGTGGGCCTCACCCTGTACACCCCTGTCGAGTCGCGGCCCGGGAACCGCCTCGTCTTCTCTGAGTCGGAGACCGACCTCGCCGGGCTGCCGCGCATCCGCGTCGAGTTCGACTACTCCGACACCGACCGCGCGCTCATCGACCGGGCGTCCGCCGAAGTCCGGTCACTGGCCGAGGAGTTCGGCCCCTTCGACCCCGCCACCGAACTCGCGCTGCTCCCGCCCGGCTCCTCCCTGCACCTGACCGGCACGGTCCGGGCGGGCACCGCCGACGACGGCACCACCGTCTGCGATCCGGACGGCCGGGTGTGGGGCTACGACAACCTGTACCTCGCCGGCAACGGCGTCATCCCCACCCCGATGGCCGCCAACGTCACCCTGACCGGCGCGGTGACCGCCGTACGGGCCGCCCGAGCCGTCGCCAACCGCACCGCGCCACTCGCCGCGCGCTGAAAGGAAGTTCGAGCGTGATCAGCACAGTCAAGGAATACCGCGTGGCGCTGCCGGCCTGGATCGACGACGAGCTGGCCGACCCGCCCGCCGTGATCCCCGACCGCGCCGACCGGATGCGGCTCGTGCACCGCCTCGCCGACCGCAACTGGCGGGAGGGGAACGGCGGTCCGTTCGCGGCCCTCGTCGCCGAGCGTGACACCGGCCGGATCGTCTCCGTGGGCGTGAACGTCGTGCTCGCCTCCGGCGTCTCCAGCACACACGCGGAGGTCGTCGCGCTGGGCCTCGCCCAACGGGCCCTCGGCGGCTGGGACTTGGGCGCCGAGGGACTGCCCGCGCACGAACTCGTCGTCAACTGGCGTCCCTGCGTGCAGTGTTACGGCGCCACGATGTGGTCCGGGGTGCGCGGTCTCGTGGTCGCGGGGGAGGGACCCGAGCTGGAGGAGATCACCACGTTCGACGAGGGTCCCCTCGGCGCCGACTGGGCCGAGCAGTTCGAGGCGCGCGGGATCGACGTCGTAGGAGATGTGCTCCGGGACGAGGCGCTGTCCGTGTTCCGGAACTACCGCGAGGCAGTCGACGCGGCCGACGGGATCGTCGTCTACAACGCCCGCGGAGGCACCGAATGACCGCCACGGCACCGCGTTTCGCCACCGACGTCATCACCTTCTACCACCCTGACTTCTGGGACCTCCCCTCCGCCGACGCCGTGCGCGACTGGGCCCTGGCCCACCCCGAGCGCTTCTGGGCCCGGGTGATGGACGCGCTGACGGCGGCCGGTGTCACGGGCATCGAGCTGACCTTCGCGCCGGGCGACATCGAGTCCGCCCTACGGGCCTTCGGCAGCGCACCCGCCTTCCGCCGCGACCTGGCGGCCCGTGGCCTGTCCGTCGTCAGCGCGTTCATCGCCGACAGCGACGCCCCCGGCTGGCGAGAGGGCGCCGATCTGCCCGCGATCGTCGCCGACGCCGAACGCCGGGCCGCTTTCCTCGTCGACGTCGGGGCGGAACTCCTTGTCGCAGGCCTGCCCATGCGGACTACATTCGGCACACGACCACCCTTCTTCGTCGACGCCGCGTACATGACCCGCATGGCCGACATCGCGCACGCGGTCGGAGAGGCCGTCTCACGTCTCGGCGTGAAGCTCGCCTTCCACACGGAGTCCAACAGCACCCTCTGGTACGAGCGGGACATCGACCTGTTCATGGCCCTGACCGACCCGCGCTACGTCTGGCTCTGCCCCGACTCCTGCCACATCGCCCTCGGCGGCGGCGACCCGGTGGCGGTGGCCCGCCGCCACACCCCGCGCATCGCCCTCGCCCACTGGAAGGACGCGGTCAGGCCCATCGACGTCGAACTCACGATCGACGAAACGGTCTTCACCCAACAGCAGCCCTATATGGCCGAGTTGGGCTCGGGCATCGTCGACTGGCAGGGCTGGGCCGACGCCATGTCCCGCACCCCGGGCGCAGGCACCGTACTCATCGAACTGGACGAGGCACCCGACCCGGTCGCCGCCCTCAGAGCCGGAACGGCCGTGGCGGGCAAGGCGGTTCGCCCGTGATCGACTTCTCCGCCTGCGTCGAGCTGATGTTCCTCGAAGACGAGCGCCCCCTCGACGACCGCGTACGCGCCGCGGCCGACTCCGGGTTCCGCGCCGTGGAGATCTGGGAGTGGTGGGACAAGGACCTGCCCCGCCTCGCCCACGCACTGGAGGCGACCGGCACGCGTCTGATCACCCTGTGCGTCGAGTCGTGGCGGGACAAGTGCGACCTGGGCGACCCGTCGTCGCACGACGAGTTCCTCACCCGCGTACGGGCAGCCGCCGAAGCCGCCCGACAGCTGAACACTCCCGGACTCGTCGTGCTCGCCGGGGACGTCGTCCCGGGAATCGAGCCCGCCGCTCAGCTCCGCAATACGGCCGAGGTGCTCGCGCGGGCGGGAGAGGAAACCGGCGGGAGCGGCCTCGAACTCCTCGTGGAGGTCGTGAATCGCGCCTACGAGGGTCCCCACGCCCTGATCTCCGACTCACGCTCGGCGCTCTCCCTCCTCCGCGCGGTCGACCTCCCCAACGTCCGCTTCCTCTACGACCGTTACCACGCGATCCTCAACGGCGAGCCCCTCGGAGCCGAGATCCAGGACGCCATGCAACTGATCGGCCACGTCCAGGCGGCCGACATCCCGGGCCGCCACGAGTTCGGCACCGGGACCATCGACTGGGCCGCGGAACTCGCCTGGCTCCACAACACCGGTTACGACGGCTACGTGGGCATCGAGGCGACACCGCTCGGCGACAGCGGCCAGGTCTACGCCGCGGCCCGTGCCCTGCTTTGACGGCTACGCCTTCTTCTCCCCGGGCCGGAGCGCGGCGGTGTCGAGGAGGGCCTCGGCGCCGCCGTCCACCACGATGTCGGCGCCGTTGATCCACCCGGCCTCGTCCAGCAGGAAGACGACGATCTCCGCGATGTCCGCCCAGCCCACGCCCACGGTCGAGGACTGGCCACTCGCGCCGGACATCAACAGCAATCAGGCCGTGCCGTCGTGGACCTACGGCCCGATAGCCCCGCACAGCAACGACATGGACCTGCGCCGACGCGAACACGAAGGAGACCGAAGCGACCCTGCGCGCTCACGCGGTTCCTCGGAAGGGACATGGCGGGCAGAACCAGGATGATTTGGTCTAAGCCGGCCGACTCCCGGGCGTGTACCCCATGTGACGGCGGAAGACATCCACGAACGAACTGGTACCGGACCAGCCGCAGCGATGGCCGGTCGCGGTGACGGAGGTGCCCTCGGCGAGGAGCCGCAGCGCCAGCTCCAGCCGTATCTGCGTGCGCCACTGCGGGAAGGACATGCCGAACTCCTGGGCGAACAGCCGGGACAGGGTGCGCCGGCCGACTCCGACCTCGGCGGCGACGGCGGCCAGTTCCCGGTGGGCGCCGGGATCGGCCGCGATCAGCGCGCAGGCCGCCGTGAGCCGGTCGTCGCGGGGTGTGGGCAGATGCAGCGGCGGCTGGGCGACCGGCTCCAACTCGTCCAGCAGCACCGCGCGCAGGCGCGACTGCCGACGGGCCGTGCCCGCGTCGGACGGGTCGAGCGAACTGTAGGAGATCGGGATCTCGCGCAGCAGCGGGCTGACCCTGAGCACCGTCGGCTGCTTCAGCCCGAGCGGGTTGGCGTGCGGGCCGAGCGCGAGCGTGTGGAAGTTCGTGGTGCCGTGGGCGCGGTGTGCGTGCCGCACCCGGGCCGGGACCCAGATCGCCCTGGCGGCCGGAGCGATCCAGGTGCCGGTGTCCGTCTCCACCGCGAGGACGCCCTGGCTCGCGTACACCACCTGATGCCCGCGATGGCGATGCGGCGCGATCGTCGTACCACCGGGCATGACCCGGGTCATGGTGACCGTCGGCTCGGTCTGGCCGTTTTCCGCCATGAACCGGCACCTTATCGAAAGCGGGACGCGCGGGGACCGGCGAAGACTGGGGCCGTCTTCCCCCCCCATGCGACCGAGGGAGCTTCCGATGCGGCATCTGCTCAAGGACAACCGACTGCACCTGCACGACGACGACGGATTCCACCACGGCTTCACCGCACTGTGGCTGCGCGAGGCGTCCGACGATCCGGCCTGGCGCGACCCGAGGACGGGACACAAGCTCGGCGACGGCGACCTGCTGCCCATCGACCTGCTGATCACCGGCACCACCGAGGAGGACGGCGGAGTGGCGGTGGAGTTCAGCGACGGGCACCGCGCGCGATTCGGCTACCCGGAGCTGCGCGGCGCCGCCGAAGACCCGCTGCTGCACGACCTGGCCGGCGCCAAGCACCTCTGGAACGTGTCCACGCTGGACGGCCTTCCCTGGCACGAGCTGGACCGCCTGCAGGCCGACCCGGCCGAACTCCTCGCGGTGCTCGACGACGTCAGCCGTCTCGGCTTCGCCCTCGTCCGCGGAATCCCCTCGGACCTGGACGGCATGCAGGCCCTCATCGATCAGATCGGCTTCACGCGCGTCACCGACAACGGAGCCATCGAGGACATCAAGGCACTGCCCCCGGAGCAGGCCTACGACCTGAGCATGACCCCCCGCGCGCTCGAACCGCACACCGACAACCCGTACCGCATCCCCCAACCCGGCTATGTGCTCCTGCACTGCCTCGCCAATGACGCCGAGGGCGGCGAGTCCGGCATGACCGACGGGTTCCAGATCGCCGAGACGATCCGCCGCGAGCACCCCGACCTGTTCCGGGCGCTGACCTCGGTGCCCGTCAACTGGCGCTACGCGGACGAGCAGGCGGTCCTCGAAGACTCCAGCCCGTTCATCGAGGTGGCGGCGGACGGATCGATCTCACACGTCCGCTTCCACGGCCGCAGCGACCGGATCCCCGCCCTGGACCCGGACCTGATCGACACGTTCTTCGAGGCCAGGCGGCTGTACTCGCGGCTCATCAGCGACGACGCCAACCAGCTTCGGTTCAAGCTCCGGCCGGGGGAGATGTTCATCATCGACGACTTCCGGATGATCCACAGCCGTACCGCCTTCACGCTCGCCACCGGGAGCCGGCACATGCGGCAGGCCTACCTCGACCGCGATGTCGTGGCCAGCCGTCAGAAGACCCTCATGCGCGATCTCACCAGCACACCCTGGCGCCACCGCGCCTGACCCTCCCACAGATCCCCTGTGCGCAAGACGTTTCCGACGTGACAAGGCCAACGTCCAGCGGCGACTGACGGCGCTCACCCTGGGTACTCACCGGCTCATGCGGATGAGTGTGGTGGACGTGGGGTCGAACACGGTTCGGCTCGTGGTGGCGGATGTCGGGGACGGTGTGCCGTTGCCCGTGCACACGGCCAAGTGGAAGTTGCGGCTCTCCGAGCGCGTCGGGCCGCACGGGGAGATCCCCGACGAGGCCGTACGCCAGCTCGTGAAGGCGGTGTCGGCCGCCGAGAAGACAGCCCGGCACTGGGGCGCGGCAGGACCCCTCGCCTTCGCGACGGCGGTCGTCCGCGGCGCGCCCAACCGGCTCGACGTGCTGCGCTCGGTGCACACGGAGACCGGGATACGACTGTCCACGCTGCCGGGGGAGTTGGAGGGCGAGCTGACGTTTCTCGGCGCCCGGCGCTGGATGGGCTGGCGGGCCGGGCCGCTCGCTCTGTTCGACATCGGGGGCGGATCCTTCGAGGCCGCGTTCGGGCGCGGCCGGCTGCCGGACTTCGTGGCGTCCCTCCCGCTCGGCGCGGGCCGGCTGACCCGGGACTTCCTGGCGGGCCAGGAGCGGCCGACGGAGCAGACGGTCAAGGCGATGCGGCGCGAGGTGCGGCACCAACTGCGGGACGTGGCCGCGCGGATCCGCTGGGAAGGGCCACGGACCACGGTGGTGACTTCACGCACCTTTCAGCAGCTGGCCCGACTCTGCGGTGCCGCGCCCGGTCGCCAAGGCCCTTTCGTGGAAAGGAGGTTGGTGCGGTCGGAGCTGCGCGTGGGCCTCGACCGGCTGGCCGCCCTCGCGGCGTCCGAACGGGCCCAGCTCCCCGGCGTCTCGGCACCGCGGGCCGCGCAGAGCCTGGCCGGAGCCGTGGTCGGGCACACGGTGATGAAGCTGACGGGCATCAAGACCGTCACCGTCTGCCCCTGGGGCATCCGTGAGGGAATCCTGCTGCGGTACATCGAGGACGGCGGCTCCTGGTGGACCGAGATGACCCGCCGCAGCGCCGACGCGGAACCGGCGGGAAGGGTCGCGCTGCGCATCGCACCGGGTCCGGCACCGACGACCGCCGACGGCTGACGGCCCGAACTCCGTTCGCCCCCCGGTCACTTGGTACCGGTCCGCGCAACCCCCGCCCGCCGTACGGTTCGGCGACGAACGAAGCGGTTCCGCGCCGATTCCCGGTTGCCCGTCGTACCCTCAACAACGCTGGACGCGGGGCGCGTTGGGCGGTTCCGTTCCGGGCTCGCCGACTGCGTACGGGGCGTCCCGGCGTACCGGTATGCTCTCGACTGTTGTCCGACGGCAACTATATTCGCGGGGACAGCGCGGTGGGGAGGGCAGGGCCATGGTGGTGCCACGGCCACGGGCCGACGACCTGCTGTCGGTGGGTGGCGAAGGGGCCGGCCCGGACATCTGGCCGGCCTGGCAGCCCTCCGTCCTGCTGGTCGAGGACGACGCGGGCGACGCCCTGCTGGTGGAGGAACTGGTCGCCGACAGCGCGCTGAAGATACGTCTGCGCTGGGTACGGTCGATGGCCGAGGCCACCGAGGCGCTCGCGGCCGACCTACCGGACTGTGTCCTGCTCGACCTGCATCTGCCGGACGCCCAGGGGCTGGAGGCGCTCTCCCGGGTACGGGCGGGCGCCGAACGGGCCGCTGTCGTGGTCCTCACCGGTCTCGCCGAGGAGGAGACCGGACTCGCCGCCGTCGCCGCCGGCGCGCAGGACTACCTGGTCAAGGGCCGGGTCGAACCGGGCCTGTTCGGACGCGCGGTGCGCTACGCGATCCAGCGCAAGCAGGCCGAGCGGGCGGCCGTCGCCCTCCAGTCCAGCCGGATGCAGGCCCAGGAGAACGCCCGCCTCGAACGCGGACTGCTGCCCAGGCCCCTGCTGCGCGGCGAGGGCGTGGAAGCCGTGGCCCGCTACCGTCCCGGGCGCGCGCAGGCACTGCTCGGCGGTGACTTCTACGACATCGTGCAGAGCGCCGACGGCACCGTCCACGCGGTGGTCGGTGACGTCTCCGGGCACGGACCCGACGAGGCCGCCCTCGGTGTCGCGCTGCGGATCGCCTGGCGCACGCTGGTGCTCAGCGGTGTCACGGGCGGCGAACAGGTGGCCCGGCTGGAGGAGATCCTCGTCGCCGAGCGCATCCGCGGCGAGGTCTTCGCCACCCTCGTCTGTCTCACCGCCGCACCCGGCGAGCGCACCGCCCGCGTGGTGCGGGCCGGACACCACGGACTGCTGATGCGGGACGGCGGCGGTGTGGAGTGGGTGGAGGTGCCCGGCGGTCCGGCACTGGGCCTGGTTCCCGGCCTCGCGGACTGGCCGGTCGCGGAGCTTTCCGTACCGGCGGGCGCGGCCGTGGTCCTCTTCACCGACGGACTCTTCGAAGGGCATGTCGGCCGGGGCTCGGAGCGCCTGGGCGAGGACGGTCTGCTGCGGCTGGCCCGGGAGCGGGCCGCACTGGCCCCGGCGCCGTTCGTCGACGAACTGATCGCCCGCGCCGAGGCCCTGGCCGAGACCCGGGGCGGCCTGGCGGACGACGTGGCCGTGCTGCACCTGCACTGGACATGAGACAACTGCCCCGGACGTGATTCACCGCGCCGGAAACGAGCAGGTGGGACGAGAGGGTGTCGCAACGAGACGAACGGCGAGGGACATGGCGGGCGGAACAGGGATCGGGCGCCGGCTGACGGTACAGGGATGGTTCTTCCTCGCGCTGTCGCTCATGGTGCTGCTGGTGGTGATCGGCAGCGCGATCGGCGCGAACCTGCTGAGCCGCACGGCCGCCGTCACCGACGATCTGCTCCAGCGGGTACAGCCCGCCCAGACCGAGGCATACCGGCTGCAGGCCGCCCTGGTCAACCAGGAGACCGGCATCCGCGGCTACGCGATCGCCGCCGACCAGCAGTTCCTCGCCCCGTACACCACCGGCAAGCAGGACGAGGCCCGCTCGGCGGCCCGGCTGCGCGAGCAGCTCCGCGACCGGCCCCGACTGCTCGCCGATCTACGGGCGGTGGAGCGCGGCGCGGCCGACTGGCGCCGGACCTACGCCGAACCTCTGGCCGCCGCCGTCACCCCCGGCCGGCCGCACACCGTCGACCAGACCACCGTCGACAGCGGCAAGCACGACTTCGACCGGCTGCGCACCCTCTGGGCGACCCAGAACGCCGATCTCGCGCGGGCCGTGAAGCAGGGCCGGGCCCACCTCGCCCACCAGCGCACGGTGCGCGACACCGTGCTGAGCGGCATGGTCGCCGCCTTCCTGCTCACCGGCGTCGCCCTCGCCGTACTCGTACGACTGCTGGTGACCCGGCCCCTGGAGGCGCTGAGCACGGCGTCGGAACGGGTCGCGGCGGGCGACTTCGCGCACCGCATCACCGGGGACGGGCCCGTCGACCTCACCGCCGTGGCCGGAGCCGTCGAGGGCATGCGCAGACGGATCGTCGCCGAACTCGACGCCTCCCGCGAGAAGGAGGAGGAACTCGGCCGCCAGGCCGACGAGCTGGACGCCCAGGCCGTCGAACTGCGCCGGTCCAACGCCGAGTTGGAGCAGTTCGCGTATGTCGCCTCGCACGATCTGCAGGAGCCGCTGCGCAAGGTCGCCTCGTTCTGCCAGCTGCTGGAGAAGAGGTACGGCGACAAGCTGGACGAACGCGGGCTGCAGTACGTCGACTTCGCCGTCGACGGCGCCAAACGCATGCAGGTGCTCATCAACGACCTGCTCACCTTCTCCCGCGTCGGGCGGCTCGACGACACCCGGGAGAAGGTCGGTCTCGGCCAGGCGCTCGACAGGGCGCTGCGGAACCTCGCGGCGGCCGTCGAGGAGTCGGAGGCCCGGATCGACCGGCCCGAGACCCTGCCCGAGACCGTCGGCGACCCGACACTGCTGACCATGCTCTGGCAGAACCTCGTGGGCAACGCCCTGAAGTTCCGCCACCCGGACCGCGCCCCGCACGTGTCCGTCACCTGCGAGACCGACCCCGAGACTCCCGGCATGTGGCGCCTGTGCGTCACCGACAACGGCATCGGCATCCCCGAGGAGTTCACCGACAAGGTCTTCGTCATCTTCCAGCGGCTGCACAGCCGCGACGCCTACGGCGGCACCGGCATCGGACTCGCCCTGTGCAAGAAGATCGTCGAACACCACGGCGGCCGGATCTGGATCGACAGCACGGTGGGCGAGGGCACCCGCCTCTGCTTCACGCTTCCGTCCGCCGAGGAAGCCACCTCCACGGACACCTCCACCGACGACGAGAAGGCCCTGACATGACCCTCCCCGACGCCACCCCGATCGACGTCCTCCTCGTCGAGGACGACCCGGGCGACGAACTGATGACCCGGGAAGCCTTCGAGGACAACAAGATCGGCAACACCCTCCATGTCGTGCGGGACGGCGAGGAGGCACTCGACTTCCTCTACCGGCGCGGCGCGCACACCGGCGCCCCGCAGCCCGACCTCATCCTGCTCGACCTCAACCTGCCGAAGTACGACGGCCGTCAGGTCCTGGAGAAGATCAAGTCCGACCCGGAACTGGTACACATCCCCGTCGTCGTCCTGACCACCTCGTCGGCCGAGGAGGACATCCTCCGCAGCTACAAACTGCACGCCAACGCCTATGTCACCAAGCCGGTCGACCTGGACCAGTTCATCGCCGCGGTCCGGCAGATCGACGACTTCTTCGTGCAGGTGGTCCGTCTGCCCCATCGCTCCGGATGATCACGGCGCGGCGGGACCGCGTCCGCGCCAGTCCAGGCACACCACCAAGGCGTCGTCGTCGGGGGTCGGCGTGCCGCGGTGGCCGGTCAGTTCGCGCAGTACGGCCCGGGGCACGTCGGCCGCGGGCAGCAGCCTCGTGTGCCGGACCGCCCGCGCCAGCGCCGCGTCCCCGTACGCCTCACCCTTGGGCGACGCCACGGCGTACACCCCGTCGCTGACGAAGAGGATCCGGTCCCCGGGCTCGATCCCGAAGTCCTGCTCGACGTAGTCGGTCTCCTCGAACATGCCGAGCGGCAACTGCTCGTCGAAGACGATCCGTTCCACCACGCCGTCGCGCAGCCGCAGTGTCTGCGGAGACCCCGCGTCCACCACCCGGGCCCGCCCGGTGGTGAGTTCGAAGTCGAACATCAACACGGACATATGGCTACGGCCCCGGTAGTGGGCGTACACCGCCTGGTCCGCGAGGGCCGCCTGGTCGGCGAGGGGGATGCCCGCCCGGCGCGCGTTGCGCAGGGCGTTGACCGTCAGGTTCGTCAGCAGCGAGGCCTCGATGCCTTCGCCCATGCCGTTCGAGACGTAGAGCGTGAGCCGGTCGGCCGTGGCGGACCAGTCGAAGTTGTCGCCGTGGATCGCGTAGGCGGGCTCCAGTTGGGCGCCGAGGTCGAACTCGGGGCGGGAGCACGAGCGGCCGGGCAGCAACTGCCACTGCATTTCCGCCGCCAGCGTGAGCCGGTCCTTGCGCCTGGCCCGCAGATACAGGTCGGTGTCGCGCTCGGCCACCAGCACCTCGTGCCCCAACACCTCGGCCAGCTCGGTCAGTTCGGGAAGGCACGCGCGTACGTGGTCGCCGCCGGGGAGCGTCACCGAGAGCACGCCGAGGCGGTCCCCGCGCACACTGATCGGAAGGTGGACGCACACGCTGCCGTCCCCGAAGTTCCCCTCCACGAAAGGCTCTTGGGCGCCGAAGGCGCGGCCCGCGGGGGTGTTGTGCACGGAGACCGGCGGCAGGGTGTGCGGCAGCTCGGTGACGCGCTGCAGCACGGTCAGGCCGTAGTCGGCCATGAGCAGCTCCACGGAGTCCGCCGCGTACCGCCGGACCAGTTCCCGCCCGACCACGTCGGGCAGTTCGTGGGGAGCCGCCGTACGCAGCGCCCGCTCGACAGTCATGAGTCTGTTCACGTTCGTGGATATGCCAATCTCTCCCTCGGGGAACGGGTAGGGCGTGCCTAGTAGGCTGGTACCCGTCCCTGTGCCTGCGAGAGTGTGATCGTGACCTCCATCCACCCCCGCCCCGAACCCGCCGAGGTCGCGCGGGTCGCCTCCACGGCCGCGGAACTGCTGGAAGTCCTGTGGGGACGCGCCTCGACCGCGCCGGCGTCCGCCTCGCAGCTGCGGGTCCTGTTCATCCTGGAACACCACGAGGGCATCAACCTGCGCACCCTCGCCGACCACCTCGCCTCGACACCGCCGTCGACCAGCCGGCTCTGCGACCGGTTGCAGGCCGCCGGGTTCGTCGACCGCGAGGTGAGCCCCACGGACCGGCGCGAGGTGCGCCTGTACCTCAGCGGTCCGGGGCGGACCTTCCTGTCGGGCCTGCGGACCCGCCGCGAGGAGGCGTTGGGCGCGGTACTGACACAGATGCCGGCCGCCGGGCGCGACGCACTGCTCACCGGTCTGGAGGCGTTCTGCACGGTGGCGTCGGCACAGATCCACGACCACGACGAGCCCGCCGACAGGCGCACCGCATGACCGGGCCGCTCCGCGACGGTGACGCGATCAGCCGCGGGCGAAGGCGAGAAGGTCCTCGTTGAACCGCTCGGCGAACTCGGGCACCAACGCCAGGCCGTGCGGAGCGCCCGGGTAGATCTTGTAGGTCGCGTCCTTGACGAGTTTCGAGGACTTGTCGGCGGAGGCCACGATCGGAACGATCTGGTCGTCGTCGCCGTGCACGATCAATGTGGGGACGTCGATCTTCTTGAGGTCTTCGGTGAGGTCGGTCTCGGAGAACGCCTTGCCACAGTCGTAGGCGCCCTTGATTCCCACGGTCATGCTCCAGAGCCAGAACTCGTCACGAGTCCCTTGAGTGACGGTCGAGTTGTCGCGGTTGGCGCCGAAGAACGGGGCGCTGAGATCCTTGTAGAACTGCGAACGGTCCGTTTCCACGCCTGTGCGGATCTCGTCGAAGACCTCGATCGGCAGGCCTTCGGGATTCGCGTCCGTCCTGAGCATCAGCGGCGGGATCGCGCCGAGCAGAACGGCCTTGGCGACCCGCCCGGACCCGTGCCGGCCGAGGTAGCGGGTGACCTCGCCGCCGCCCGTCGAGTGGCCGACGAGAATCACGTCGCGCAGGTCGAGGGCTTCGACGACCGCGGCCAGGTCGTCGGCGTACGTGTCGAGGTCGTTGCCGCTCCAGGGCTGGTCCGAGCGCCCGCCTCCGCGCCGGTCGTGGGCCACGGCACGGAAGCCGTTGTCCGCCATCAGCTTCAGCTGGGGATCCCACGCGTCGGCCGTCAGGGGCCACCCGTGGGAGAACACGACGGGCTGCCCCGACCCCCAGTCCTTGTAGAAGATCCGTGTGCCGTCCGTACTGGTGGCGACAGGCATGGTGTTTTCCTCCCGAAATGCTCGAACCGCGCGAGTACGTCATACGGGGAATCGACGGAAAGGGTCGGCGGCGAGAGGCGACCGGAATGAACACGTCGACCACAGCACCCTGGGCGAGGTGAGGCACTTCCGCGTGTCGGGAGAATTCCTCGGAACGCCGGTCCGTCCGGAATCGTTGATCAACCGGCCCGACGGCTTCTGCGGGGCGCTGGTGGACCGGGGCTCGCAAGTGATCCGGTTCGACACCCGGGACTCGGGCCGGTCGACACACTCCACCGACGCGCCCGTCCCGGACTTCGCGGCGGCCCTGGCCGGTGACCTCTCGACGGTCGCCTGCACGCTCTCCGACCTGGCGGCCGACACCGTAGGCCTGCTCGACCGCGGGACCGGGAGGCGTTCGTAGAGTGGCGGGTGCGTGCCCTGCGGCTCGCCGCGTCCCCCGGCTTCGCCTTCGACGCGCAGGCAGCGGCCGACCGTGCGGGACGCGTCTTCGACCGTGGCTACGACCCCCTCGGCATTCAGCGGCAGGGCCTCGCGGTGCTGGCGACGGGCGACCGCGCCGGACGCCTTCGCTCCCTGCGGGTGCCGGCACTGGTCGTGCACGCCCACGCCCACGCCACGGCCGCCGCCGTACCGGGCGCCGAACCGCGGATCCTGAGCGGGATGGGCCACCACCGCCCGCAGAAACTCTGGCCCCAACTCGCCGACCGCATCGGCGAGTTCATCCAGCGCCCTCGGCGCCGGAATCTCGTTGGACAACTCGGCGGCCGGGCGCGACCGTTGGCGGAATGCAGCAGGAGAATCTCTGGGACGCCGACACCGCCCGGCGCTACGACACCCCCGGCACCGGCATGTTCGCGCCCGAGACGCTGGGGCCGACCGTGGACCGACTCGCCCGACTCGCCGGAGACGGCGCGGCACTTGAGTTCGCCGTCGGGACCGGCCGGGTCGCCGTGCCGCTCGCCGAACGCGGAGTCCCTGTGACCGGCATCGAGTTGTCACGGCCGATGGTGGAGCGACTGCGGACCAAGGCGGACGAGGCGACGATTTCCGTGACCATCGGAGACATGGCGACCACGGTCGTCCCCGGCGAGTACAGCCTGGTCTATCTCGTCTACAACACCATCTCGAACCTGCTCACCCAGGCCGCGCAGGTCGAGTGCTTCCGCAACGCCGCCCGCCACCTCGCACCGGGCGGCCGGTTCGTGATCGAGCTCTGGGTACCCGAGCTGCGCAAGCTGCCGCCGGGCCAGCACGCCACCGTCTGGCTGACCGACCCCGACTACATCGGTCTGGACACCTACGACGTCCTCAACCAGCACGTCGTGTCACACCACTTCCGGTTCGACGGGGCCGGACAGGCGCGTGTGGACCTCAGCCCGCACCGCTACATCTGGCCGGCCGAACTCGACCTCATGGCCCAGTTGGCGGGCTTCGAACTGGAGACGAGACACGCGGACTGGGACGGATCCGAGTTCACCGCCGAGTCGACCTCTCATGTCTCCGTCTACCGCGTCCCGGTCACGCCCTGAGCCCTCCGACTCCCGGTCGGGCCCTGACCACCCCGACTCACGTCCGGTGCGGGCCGCCACCGGTGACACCCGCGTCCGGGCCGTCCGTCAGCGCGATGCGCGCGGTGACGCGTTTGCCCACCGGTTCGCGCCGGGCCTCGAAGCCGCGCGCGACGGCCCGCACGATCTCCAGGCCGTGCTGGCCCACCCGTTGGGCGTCGGCGGCGCGGGCGACCGGCAGCACCGGATCGGAGTCCCACACCTCCACCTCGACGAGGGCACCGACGATCCGCAGATCCATCAACACCGGGCCGGGCGCGTACTTGCGGGCGTTGGTGACCAGTTCGCTGACCACCAACTGCGTGAGATCCATGGCGCGGGCCGACACCGGCAACCCGTACTCGGCCCGTGCCCGGGTGAGGAACATCGCGGCCAGCTGCCGGGCCTCGGCGATGCACGAGCCGTCCCCGTCCAGTGCCACGGTGGACCGCAGGGTCCGGGGTCGTGCTCTGGCCTGCGGCGCTGTGTCGTCGTCCTCCGAAGAGTCTGGTTCCATCCGGATCGTTTCACCGCCTTCTGCGTGCCCCGCGCATACCCCGTGAGGCACCACCCACTCCGTCGATTTCGATCGGTTCCACCGGACGCGGGCATCAACCGTACGATGCGGGGCAGCACTTCGGATGAACGTCCTGATCCGTAGCGCTCACCCACTCGTGTATGAGGACAGATGGTGGACACCGAACAAGCGGGGCAGCCGGGGCAGTTGTCGGTCAGGACCGACGTCGTCGACGGCACTGTGGTCGTGGCCGCGGCCGGAGAGATCGACCAGCAGACGGCCGGTTCGCTGAGGGAGGCGCTGGAGCTGCCGGACGGGGTCGCACCGCGCATCGTCCTCGACCTGCGCGAGGTCACCTTCATGGACTCCAGCGGCATCAACGTTCTCCTCGCCGTCCACCAGACGCTCGCCCAGGCGGACGGCTGGCTGCGACTGGCCGGGACCGCCCCTTCCGTGCTGCGCATCATCCAGCTCGTCGGCATCGACGCAGTCATCGACTGCTTCCCGACGGTCCAACAGGCCCTCGCACACTGACAGTTGGGGTGGCACCGCGAGCATTCCGCCGGTGGGGCCGAGTAAATCGCTGTCCTGCGGGCGGAGCGCGGTGATAGGCATTCGGCGTGACGAAAACTCTCGAATTCCCGGACCTGCTGCGGCTGATCGACGAACGGTCGACGGCGTTCCGGGCCGCGGTCGCCGCCGCGCCCAGCCTCGACGCACGGGTGCCGACCTGCCCCGAGTGGACACTGCTGGACCTGGTGCACCACCTGGGCGGCGTGCACCGCCGCTGGGCATCCAACGTCACCGCGGGACCCGCCGACGGTCCCACGCCTCCCGCCGCCTCCGAAGCTCCCCGGGAGCGCGAGGCCCTGCTGGCTTGGTCGGCCGAGTCCACGCGCCAACTGCTCGGCGCCCTGCGGGAGTTCGGACCGGACCGCGGCTGCTGGACATGGTGGGGCGACACGCAGTCCCCGCAGACCTCGGGCGCCGTCGCCCGGCACCAGGTCCAGGAGGCCATGGTCCACACCTACGACGCCCAGATCACCGTCGGCGACCCGCAGCCGCTGCCCGAGGAGGCGGCGGTGGACGGTGTCGAGGAGTTCGTGTTCACCTGCAACGCGACGACGAGCGCCTGGCCGCACGACCCCGCCACCGTCGACTACCACGCCACCGAGGGCCGGTCCTGGCGCCTCGAACTCTCCGCCGCCGGCGCGCGGGCCACGCCCATTCCCGCATCCGCGCCGATTCCGGCCGACACCGCTTACGCCTCCGCCCGGGCCACGGCCGGAGAACTGGTTCTCTTCATGTACGGCCGTACCTACGTCGAACCCCTGAAGATCGAGGGCGAGCAACGACTCTTCGACCAGCTCATCGCCTGGGACCCGGACGCCTAGCGGAAGGCCACCCGGCCACCGGACCCGCTCGGCTAGGGTGACCCCGGAGGTGGTCAAGTGGCCGACAGTGCAGGGGAGTTGAGCGAGTCGCCGGAGTCCACGACCGTGGTGGTGATCGGCGCGGGACCGGCCGGTATGACCGTCGCGAACCTGTTGCGGCGGAGCGGCGTCGACTGTGTCGTGCTGGAACGCCGGAGCCGTGAGTACGTGGCTCAGCGGCAGCGAGCCGGCATCGTCGAGACCCGCGCCGTGCGCATGTTCGACTCCTGGGGACTGGCCGACCGCGTGCTGGGCGGTGTCCCGCACGAGGGCATCCTGGAACTCCGGGTCGACGGCGAACCCCATCTCGTCTCGGACTACGACGGCTCCGAAGGACCGACCGCCCGCCTCTGCCCCCAGCAGATGCTGGTCCAGAAACTCACCGCCGAGTACCTCGCGAACGGCGGCGACCTGCGCTTCGAGGCCGCCGACGTCTCCCTGCACGATCTGACCGGCGACCGCCCGACCGTCCGCTACCGCACCGCCGACGGCGAACTCCGCACCCTCGTCTGCGACTTCGTCGCCGGCTGCGACGGCGACCACGGCGTCAGCCGCACCTCCGTCCCCGACGGGGCCCTCACGCCGTACGCCTTCGATCACGGGATCGGCTGGCTGACGGTCCTGGCCGACGCCCCGCCCCCGGCCCACCCGCTGCTGGCCGTCAGCCCGCAGGGCTTCGCCGCGCACTTCCCGCGCGGCCCGTACACCAGCCGCTACTACCTCCAGTGCCCGCCCGACGACCACCCCGACGCCTGGCCCGACGACCGGGTCTGGGACGCCCTGCGCACCCGGCTCGGCGACCCGGCCCTCGTCTCCGGCCCGATCACCGACCGCGAGATCTTCCGGCTCCGCAGCCTGGTCCACGACCCGATGCAGTACGGCCGCCTGTACCTCGTCGGCGACGCGGCGCACATCGTCTCGCCGATGGGCGGCAAGGGCATGAACCTCGCGCTCTACGACGCCGATCTCTTCGCCCGGGCCGTCCGCGACTTCGTCCACGACCACGACGACAGGGGCCTGCGCACCTACTCGGCGCGTTGTCTGCGCCGCGTCTGGAGCGACCAGGAGTTCTCCCACTGGATGACCGGCATGCTCCACGACGCCGGCGACGCCAGCGCCTGCGGCCCTTTCCGACGCGGTCTGGCCCGCGCCCGGCTCGACCGGCTCTTCACGGCCCCCGGCGCGGCCCGCGCCTTCTCCGAACTCATGACAGGACTGGAATTCGGGGAAAGCGCGGGGCCGCCGCGTTGAGGTCAGCTGCGGCGCAGATGCCGTACGAAGAACCGCACCGCGCTGTCCGCCTCGAACCTGGGCAGCTCCTTGTGCGCGCCCGAGTTGACGTGCAGTGACTTCTCCTTCGAGGCGAAGGCGTCGAACAGCGCGAGACCGGACGGACGCGGGATGTGTTCGTCGTCCCACTGGAGGGCGAACTCGATCGGAACGGTGATGCGCCGGGCCGTCTCGGCGAGGGCGTCGTCGTACCAGAAGAGGCCGAACACCGCGGCGGTGATGCGGGGTTCGGCCGCCGTCAGCGGGATGCCGATGGCGGTGCCCATGTTCAGGCCGTAGTAGCCGACGGGTCCTTCGGTGCCGATCTCCGGCAGCTCCTGGAGGGCGTCCAGGGTGGCCAGCCACTCCGGTACGGCGCGCTCCGCGAGGTGGGCGTTGTACCGGACGACGATCTCGCCGACCGGTTCGCCCGCCGCCATCGCCTTCTGCATCGCGGCGATCTCCCGCTCGTCGTGCGCCGTGCGGGGGCGGTCGCCGTGGCCGGGTGCGTCGATGACGGCGACGTGGAAACCGCCGTGGGCCACGAGGAGTTGGGCGCGGCCCGTCATGGCGGGGGACTTCCGGTGGTTGCCGCCGCCGTGTCCCATCAGGACCAGGGGCGCGCGGTCGGCGCCGGACTCCGGTGACCAGAGGGCTCCGGTGATCTCGCCCATGGTGAAGTCGTGCTGGATGACACCGTCGGACGTCGTCTCGGCGGTGAAGTGGAAGTGCGTTGAGTTCATGGGGTGTTGCCTTTCGGGAGTGCCTTGTCGTGTGGCGCTCCCGGCGACCTCTAGATCGCTGGCCCAACCGTGGAGAAGAGGGGGAGCACCCACCTGGTTACTGCGTTCATGGGTCTCACCTCCTCGCGTTCGTTCACGGCCTACGGAAAGTTAGCAGCCCCTTGTCCGCGCGGCCAACGCATTTTGTCGAGCTGCTGCCGCATGCACGTACATCTAATGTTCTTGACATCTTCCGGGACCGGCGACGAAGGTCGAGGCGATCGCTCCCGGACGGGTGGAGGCCCCATGTGCGCACGTGACGCCGCGCCTCGCGGTGCCGTCCCGGGCGCGCGGCTGATCATTCGCCGGCACGTCGACTACTGCCGTACCGCCTCCGCCGTCCGTCCTTCCGTACGCCCCTGACCCACGTCGGCCCCACGGGCCGTCCGTCTCGACGCGTTCTCGGAAGGAACCCCCATGTCCGGCTCCGCTCTGCGGCTCGCCCTCGAAATCGACGGCGACGGATCCCATCCCGTCGCCTGGCGCCGCGCCACCCACTCACCCGACCACCTGCTGAGCCCGCGCCGGGTGGCCCGTGTCGCCGCCGACGCGGAGAACGCCGGGTTCACCCTGCTCACCCTGGAGGACGGCGCGCTTCCGCCCGGTACCGGCTCGGACGTGGTCGGGCGGATCGGCGCGGTGGAGCGGGCCGCGTTCATCGCCGCGTCGACGAGCGTCGTCGGGGTGGCGCCCGTCGTGCCGCTCACCTACGCCGAACCGTTCCATGTCTCCAGCCAGTTGGCGTCCCTGGACCACATCTCGGTCGGGCGTGCCGGGTGGGTGGTGAGCGAGGAGAGGCGGCCAGAGGCCGCTTCCGTCCGGGGGCGCCCGCTCGTCGACGGGGCCGCGGCCCGCGCCCGCGAGTCGCGTGACGGCGTCGAGGTCGTCCGCGCGCTGTGGGACTCCTGGGAGGACGACGCGGTCATCCGCTCCGTCGCCACCAGCCGCTATCTCGACCGCGAGCGGCTGCACTACGTCGACTTCACCGGCGACACCTACACGGTCAAGGGCCCGGCGATCGTGCCGCGCCCACCGCAGGGTCAACTCGTCGTCCTCGGCGACCCCGGCCGTGTGCCCGCCGGGCAGCTCGACGTCGCCCTCGTTGCGGGCCGCGATCTTGCCGAGGTCACCTCGGGCGCGGCCGACGCCGGAACGCCCCTCGTCTTCGCCGAGATCGAGGTGGCCCTCGACACCGCCCACGCCACGGCCGAGGAACGCGTCGCCGACCTCGAACGCCACGCGCCCTGGCCCGACCGGGGACGGCTGCGCCACATCGGCTCGGCCGCCGGACTCGCCCTGTTGCTGGGGGAGTTGAGGGGAGTGGTGGACGGAGTACGCCTCCACCCGCTGGTGCTGGACGAGGACCTCCCCGAACTCTCCCGGCTCGTCCTGCCCCACCTCTTCGAACGACGGCACGCCCTACGGGCCCCTGCCCGCCGCGACCCTGCGCACTCACCTGGGCCTCGACCGGCCCGCGAACCGGTACGCCGCCGCGGCCGTAGAGGAGGAAGCCCGATGACCCGCACCGACCCCCTCGACGTCCCACGCCCGGACGCTCAACTCCACCTCGGCGTCTTCTTCCAGGGCGTCAACCACTGGACCATCTGGTCCGACCCGGCCAGCGGCTCCCAGATCGACCCCGCCAACTTCCGGCGCGTCGCGCAGACCGCCGAACGCGGCCTGTTCGACGCGTTCTTCCTGGGGGAGGGGCTGCGGCTGCGCGAGGTCGACGGACAGATCCACGACCTCGACGTCGCCGGACGGCCCGACGCCATCACCCAACTCGCCGCGCTGGCCGCCGTGACCGACCGGATCGGCCTGGTCAGCACCTCCAACACCACGTTCAACGAACCGGCCGACCTCGCCCGCCGCCTCTCCGGCCTCGACCTGCTCTCCGAGGGCCGCGCCGGCTGGAACGTGGTGACCACCGACAACGCCTGGACCGGCGCCAACTTCCGCCGCGGCGGCTACCTCCACCACGCCGACCGCTACCGACGCGCCGAGGAGTTCCTCACCGTCGCCCGCGCCCTGTGGGACGGCTGGTCGGACGGCGCCGTGTCCGGCTCGGCCGCCGCATCGGCCTGGGCGGCACCCGGCGCCGTACGCCAAGTCCGCCACCGGGGACCGCAGTTCGATGTCGACCTTGCCCCCACCCTGCCGCGCAGCGCCCAGGGGCACCCGGTGATCTTCCAGGCCGGGGACTCCGGCGAGGGCCGCGACTTCGCCGCCCGCAACGCCGACGTCATCTTCTCCGCGCACGGCAACGCCTTCGACGACGCGCTCGCCTTCGCCGGCGGCCCGCAGCCGGCTGCGGGCCGCCCGCCCCCCCCCGGCCCCCCAGCGCCACCACCCCGGCCCCCCCCACAAAAAACGCGCCCCCCCGGAGGGGGCCCCGGCGAA
>NZ_JBITGV010000019.1:0-78867 GCF_044457385.1 Streptomyces sp. NPDC050548 | reverse complement strand
CGTCCCCCCCCCCGACCCCCCCCCCCCCCCCCCCCCCCCCCCCCCCCCCCCCGCCCGCCCCCCCCCCCCCCCCCCCCCCCCCCCCCCCCCCCCCCCCCCCCCGCCCCGAGGACGACCTGCGCATCCTCCCGGGCACCGAGATCATCATCGGCGCCACCGAGGAGGAGGCCCTGGAGAAGAAGCGCTGGATCCGCCTCCAACAGGTCACCCCGGCAACGGCGTTGGGCATCGCCGGACTTCTGTGGGGCATCGACCTCTCCGGCCGCGATGCCGACGGGCCGCTGCCCAAGGAGGACCCGGTAGTCGCCGACAACGACGGCTCCTTCGGTGCACGGCGCATCGCCGATCCGCGCCAAGTCGTCGCCGAATGGCGAGAGAAGGCCGACGCGAACCGCTGGTCGCTGCGCGAGACCGTCATCGCGCTCGGCCCCCAGCGAGGCCATGTCGGCACTCCGGAGGGACTGGCGGACAGGTTCGCCCACTACGTCCGGCACGGCGCCGTCGACGGTTTCAACGTCACGCCGTATCTGATCCCCGACGGCCTGGACGACATCGTCGACCTCCTCGTCCCCGCGCTCCAGGAACGCGGCGTCTACCGCACCGAGTACACCGGCACGACCCTGCGCGCGCACCTGGGCCTGCGCGAACCGCTCACGTACCGCGGGCAGTCGGGCTGACCCACGGCCGCGGTGACCACCGTCCGCCTGCGCACGGTGGTCACCGCGGGGGACTGTCAGCGGTCCAGCAGACGCAGGCCCAGGGGAGTCGCCGAGTGCCGTACGAACTGGCCGTCCCGATGACTGGCGACCAGACCTCCGTCGCGCAGCACACCGAGCTGATAACTGGCGCTGGGTAACGCGATGTTGGCCGCCGAGGCCACCTCGGACGTCGTCCGCGGACCATGACCGGCCAGATACGCCAGTACGGCCGCCCGGGTGCGGCCGAGCAGTCGTTCCAGCCCGTCCTTGCTCGCGCGGACGATCTCCAGGGGCTGCTTGGCGACCGGGTAGACGAGCACGGGCCCGAGCGTGGGGTCCGCGAGGCCGGTGGGCCTGCGCCAGCAGAAGTAGGACGGGACGAGCAGCAGGCCCCGCCCCTCCAGACGCAGTTCGCGGTCGACGGGATAGTCCACCTCCAGCACGGGAGCGCGCCAACGGGCGTGCGGGCGCAGGCTGTTGAGGAGGGCGGAGGTGCCACCGTCGAGGAGCGCGCGGGAGCGCAGTTCGACATCGTCGACGACGGCGGCCCGGACCCGGGGCCAGTACGGTTCGAGCAGTGTCCCGCAGGACAGTTCCAGGGCCCGCGTCAACGCCCCCAGGGCCTTGGTCCCAGGGCGGTCGAGGGCGGAGACCCACGAGGGCAGCGGACGGGACTCGGCGAGCCGGGACAGCTCGCGGGCCAACCGGGCGCGGGAGGTGGCCCGTACCTCGTCGAGACCGTCGGCCAGACCACCGGTCGTGACGGACGGCGTGAGGAAGTCGGGGATGTAACCCACCGGAGGAATCAGCGTTCGCAACGGCAGCAGGGCCTGCCCGGCCCGCGGGTCCCTGGCCAGCCCGTCGCGCACGGAGCGGCGCCAGTGCCCGAATTCGAGCGCCCCCTGCCGGCTGTCCAACCGGCAGACACCACACACGAGTTCCCACAACGTATGGGGTTGACGGGCGACCCGGACGCTCTGCAGGTCCCGCGAGGTGAAGTGGATCCGGAGCATACGGCCTCATTCCCGCGCGTGGTCAGTGCGCGTGATCGGTGGGGGGTCGGGCCGCACAGAAAAGCGGCGCGCCTCTCATGGTGACGACTGAGAGGCGCGCTTGGTTGTCGGGCCGGGTCTCAGACTCCGCCCCGCTCCCGCGGAATCTTCTGCCCCGCTTCGACGGCGACCGGCAGGCGGTTCTCCGCCGGTGGCAGCGGGCAGGTGGCCAGGTCGGTGTAGGCGCAGGGGAGGTTGGCCGCGCGGTTGAAGTCCAGGACGACCGTGCCGTCGGCGGTGGGCGGGGCGAGCGCGAGGGCCCGGTTCGCGGCGTACGTGGTCACTCCGGAGGTGGCGTCGGTGAAGAGAACGAGCAGCGAGCCGGGACCGCGTCCGGGGAACGCGGTCAGGGCCAGCGGATGTCCGTCCAGTTCGAAATCGACCCGGCCCGGGGCGTCGTACACGTGCTCCAGGCCCTCGACCGCCGCGCCCACGGTCGTCGGGCGCGGCGTCTCGAAGGCCGTGTACCGCCCCCGCACCACCCAGCGCGGATCGGGCGCGTAGGCGGGGGTACCGGCGAAGGCGGTGCGCAGCGGCGCGTCCGGGTGCCGGGGCCGGACGATGTCGTGCCCGCCGCGCCGGGCCACCTCGATCACGGCGTCACCCCACACCGCGTCGACACCGCCCCGCTCGGGCAGCACGCCGAAACGGTGCTCACCCCGCACGGGCGTGCCCGCCACGACGAGTTCCTCACCGTCGTCGAGGGTTACGGCGACCCCGGCGTCGTCGGTCCACCAGGCACCCGGGGCGTCCGGGAACCGCTGCGGCCGGTCGTCGAGCCAGTGCAGACCGGTGATCGCCAGGAATCCGTGCGGGGCGGCGAGCCGTGCCTCCTGACCGCGGTACCACTCCAGCCATTCCCGGGCGAAGGCCTGTAGATCCGTCGTGGTGAGGTCAACGGTCATGATCGCTCCTTCGTCGCACGAGGCAAGGCCTCGAAACGGGGTCCTACCAGTGCCAACCCCGGCCGCCCGGCGGGGGATTCCGGGCGTGTGTGACAGCTTCGTGTCGGGATGGAGCGCGACCCGGTCGGTCAGTGGGCTGTGTCGGTGGCGAAGTCGGGGAGTTCGGTGGACAGCAGGTGTTCGGCGCCGTGGTCGAGGAGTCGCTGCATCTCGGTGGAGCGGGGCAGCAGGGTCTTCTCGTAGGCGTGGAGGGCGTCGTCGACGGTGTCGTGGTGCGCGAGGGCGAGGGCCAGTTCGCAGGCGTCGAGCATGGCGAGGTTGACGCCGACGCCGAGCGGGGGCATGAGGTGGGCGGCGTCGCCGAGCAGGGTGACGGTGGGGTTGTGGTCCCAGGTGTGGGGGACGGGCAGGGCGTGGATGGGGCGGTCGACGTAGGCGCCGTCGTTGTCGCTGATCAGGCGGCGCAGGGCCGGTGACCAGTCGCGGTACCGCTCCAGGAGCAGCGCCCGTATGCGGTCGGTGTCCTGGACGGTCAGGCCGCTCGCGGTGATCCAGTCGGCGGGGACGCGCTGGATGACGTAGACGCGGATGTGGTCGCCGCTGCTGCGCTGGGCGAACAGACCGCGGTCGCCGTCGGCCGCGGCGGCGCTGCCCTGGCCGACGAGTTCGGCGATGTCGGGGTGCCGGTTCTCGACGTCGTGGAACCAGGCTTCGAGGAAGCTGACACCGGTGTACTCGGGGGTGGCGGGGGAGAGGGCGCGTCGGACCTTGGACCAGGCGCCGTCCGCGCCGATGACGAGGTCGGCCTCTACGGTGCTGCCGTCGGTGAAGCGCAGCCGCCGGGGCCCGTCGTCGGGGCCGTCGACGGACTGGAGGGTGTGGCCCCAGCGCACTGTTCCGGGCTGAAGGGAACCGAGCAGGAGATCGCGCAGTTGGCCGCGGTCGATCTCCGGCTTGAACCGGTCGCCCTCTTCGGCGATGTGATGGAAGAGGAGCGTGCCCTGCGGGTCCAGCCGGCGCATCTCCTGCCCCTCGGGGCGGGAGAGCCGGAAGAACTCCTCCAGCAGACCGGCTTCGCGCAGGGCGATCTGGCCGTTGTCCTCGTGCAGATCGAGGGTGCCGCCCTGGTCGCGGATGTCGGGACCCGACTCGTGGTCGTGGACGGTCACGGTGATGCCGTGCAGCTGAAGGATGCGGGCGCAGGCCAGGCCGCCGGGACCGGCGCCGATGATCGCGATACGGGGGGTGGGGGTGGTGTTCATGCCCCCTGCACGACACGGAAGGCGATCAACTCGCCCATGGACTGGGCCGCCCCGCACAGTGCGGACCCGGCGATGAACACGGCGATCGACGCCAGATACATGGGCTTCCGCCCGAACAGGTCACCGGACTTGCCCCAGATCGGGGTGGTGACGGCCGTGACGAGCGTGTAGGCGGTCACGACCCAGGAGATGTGCTCCAGGCCGCCCAGGTCGGAGACGATCGTGGGCATCGCCGTACTGACGACCATGTTGTCGAGCATGGACAGCAGCATCGCGAGCATCACGCCGAGCAGTACCCAGCGCACGTTCTTCGGGACGGCCTGCTCGGCGGAGGGAGGAGACGCAGTCGTGGGCATGGCTGGTCGCTTCTTTCGGATGGGGGGAGAGAAGGGAGGTGGCCGGGCGATGCCTCGTGGCCACGGCTCCAGAAAAGCACACCGACCCAATAAGTGCAACGACTCAACTTTTGAAGTCGGTCCATCGTGAGGGGTAGGATGGCGGCCATGACCGAGACCCGGAGTGAGCCCGTCCCGGTGGGACGCCGCGAGCGCAAGAAGGCCGCCACCCGCCAGGCCATCGCCGACGCCGCCCTGCGCCTGTTCCTTGAGCGCGGGTACGACGACGTCGGCATCCGCGAGATCGCGGACGCGGCGGACGTCTCGACGACCACCCTCTTCAAGCACTTCCCCGTCAAGGAAGCCCTGGTCTTCGACGAGGACGCCGACCAGGAGGCCCGGCTGCTCGCCGCCGTACGCGAACGCCCCGACGGGCAGTCGATCCCGGCCGCGCTGCGTGACCACGCACTGCGCCACCGCAGGGCCGCGGCCGACGGAGACCCCCGCTTCGCCGCCTTCTTCGAGCTGGTCGACACCACCCCGGCCCTGCGCGACTACGTCCAGGGCATGTGGCTGCGCCACACCGCCGCCCTGGCTCAGGTCATCGCCGAAGAGAGCGGCCTTCCCGCCGGCGACCCCGCCTGCGCCGCCCTGGCCCACTTCGCCCTCGAAGCCCCGCGCGCCGCCCGAGGGCACCCCGACACCGACGAGGCCATCACCCGCGCCTTCGACCTGCTCGACAACGGCTGGCAGACACTCGCCCGCCCCTGAATCAGGCCTGGTCGCTCACGAACTGCTCCACCTTCAGGTCGGTGAGCGAGTCCATCGCGTCCAACCGCTGGGCGGCTGCCACGAGTTGATCGTATTCGTTGCGGCGGATGGGGATACGGAAGCACTCGATCACGTGCGCGAGATTGTCGATGGCCATGTCTGTCTCGTCGTTCTCGATCAGATCGATGACCGTGGCCGGTGATCTCGTGGGTCGCGCGTCGATGCCCGCTCGACGCGAGAGGCTCTGCGCGACCGAACGGATGAGCGCCTCGGGCGAGTTGGGCGCTTCGATGTGCGGGAGTTGTTGGCGCGAGTCGAAGTGAAACGCGGTTCACCGGGCAGTCGTTCCCATGCACATGCCGTCATCGACGGCTGTTGTGTTCCGGGACTGTCGAAGGATGTTGAAGATCATTGATGGAGAGCCAAAAAACGGAAGAGAATAAAAGGGAAGAGAAGAAGCAGGCGCCGAAACGCAAGGTGCTCGACCTGACCGCGGTGCAGGTGGTGGCGAGTGCGCTTGCCACCGTGGTGGGCGCGGTGCTGGCCTCCTTGCTGGGGGTGACCGGGACGATCATCGGTGCCGCCGTGGTCAGCACCAGCGCGACCACCGGTGCCGCCGTCTTCCAGCACGCCTTCCGACGGACGGGTGAGGGGATCCGCCGACGGGTGCCGTCGGTGGCGATGGCTCTGACGCCGAGTGAGGAGCGGGCGATGCAACGCGCGGACGCCCGGGCGGCGTTCGCCCTCCCGGACGACACCCCGGCCGGTGACGCGACACCGACGGCCACCCTCTCCGACGACGAGTCTGTGACCACGTATCGGACCGGCGCCTTCCGGAAGTCCATCGGCTGGAAGAAGTTCGCGCTGGCGACAGGCCTGGTGTTCGCCCTGGCGATGGTCACGGTGACCGCGGCCGAGCTGGTCATGGGCAAGCCGATAGCCGCCGCGGTACGGAACGAATCGGGCAACGGCACGTCGATGGGCGGCGGTTCGGCCGGGACACCCGTTCCCGCACACAGCCCGACACCCACACCGCTCGCGTCCGGCGGCACGGGGTCACAGCCGGACGACTCCGCCTCGCCGTCCGCGAGCGCTGAGCCGGACCCGAGCCCCAGTACCGGCGCCGGCGCCGGGGCCGGTCAAAGTACCGGCTCCAGCCCCGAGACCTCGGCGTCTTCCGTGCCGTCCGCGAGCAGCGGCGCCGTCAACAGCGCCGACACCACTGCTCGTTGAGCCCTCGCTCCGGCTGAGCGCAGGCTGTCGTACGAAGGCGGGCCGACCCTACTGAGGTGTCCGATTCGCCGCGACCGGCGCACGGTCGGCGGGAGGGTCGGGAAGGGCGAGTTGCCTGCCGAACCTCCGTGCGGCGAGGAGCGCGAGCAGGGCCGTGAGCGCCGCCAGCGCGGCGAGGGCGGCCAACAGCCCCGCCGACCAGGGCGGTACGGCGGTGATCCGCAGCGCCTGGGACAGCCGCGTGGAGTGGAACCGTCCGTCGAACAGCTGGATCGCCGCCAACGCGGCCGGTACCACCGTGGACACGACCAACACCGGCAGCCCGCCGTGGAGAACCAGTGCCGGTGCCAGCAGGACGCACAGGATCGAGACCCCGAGCGCGAAACCGTAGACGGCACCGGAGGCCCCGTCCCGGTGCAGCGGGAAGTAGGACAGCCCGCACAGCAGGAGCGCCGCCGCCGCGAACAGCCGCGGCCAGACCGGGAGTTCGGCGCGCCGAGCCGCCGTGGGCGAAGGCCGTGGACGTCGTCGCCGCGCCGGACGGTCGCCCGCATGCTCCGGCTCGTACGCGCTTGCCGGGACCGGTCCGGTCGCCTCCGAGTCGGCGCCGGCCGGAACGGTGGACCGGTCCACCGCCGTGCCCGAGGCCTGGACGGGTGCGTCCTGTTCCTCGGCCAGGCGGCCGATCAACTGGACGAGTTCCTCGACGGGTCGGCCGGCCGCGGCCCGTACCGCCGCCTCGCCGCAGTGCGGTTCCAGCGGAGCCCGGTGCAGCAGGGCCATCAGCCGGGTGACCTCCTCCACCGGCCGGGATTCGGCCGCCGCACGGATCGTCTCGTCGGCGGAGTCGAGTTGGCGCGGTGGCCGCGTCAGCAGGGTCACGAGGCGCGTCACGTCCTCCACGGACCGGTCCACACCGATCGCCCGCAGGGCGTCGACGGTGGCCTGCGCGTACTTCGGCGACTGCTCCAGCAACATGATGAGCTGGAGAACCTCCTCCAACGGCCGGTCGGTTACTGCCGCATGCACCAGGCTGTGCATCGGATCGACGTACTCACCCTCGCTGCTGTCGTGAGGTATGTCGTGTTGGTCCGGGCTGGGCGGGAAAGAGCGGGTGGTCATGCTCGGCTCCATGAAGAGGGTGATGCTGCTATCGCCCCCCGAAGCGCGATGAACAAGCTGATCCTGTCCAGTAGTAGGCGCCTGCCGTCCGCGCCGCCACGCGGATGGGCCACCCGTGTGACGCACGCGGGTCGTACATCCCGCACAGGCCTGATTGACGGTCCGGAGAGCCGCGCCGTACGCTCCCCCTGTAGTGATGGCATAAGGAAGCTGGTGGAATTCCAGCACGGTCGCGCCACTGTGAGCCCGCCGCCGGAGGCGGTGGGCGAGTCAGACACTGAGCCGTCACTCGCCCGTACACGCAAGGGACGCACGATCCCGAAGGAGGGCTCACCTTGAGCAGCATTTCCACATCCCGTCCGGTGTCCACGCCGGTTGTTCTGCCGATCTCGAAGTCGATCGTCTGGCTGGTCGGCACCGCGCTGATCGCGCTGGCCGTCTACTACTTCATCGGCGTCGACCAGGGTGCTGTGTCGGTGTTCGGAAACGACATGCACGTCCACGAGTTCGTCCACGACGCCCGCCACTTCCTCGGCTTCCCCTGCCACTGACCCTCCGCCGGCACCTGGACGTACGGACAACTCGACATGGAAAAGAAGCTCATACTGCGCGGCGTCCTCGCCGGCGCAGTAGCGGGCCTGCTCGCGTTCGTGTTCGCGCGGATCTTCGCCGAACCGCAGATCGCGAAGGCCATCGACTACGAGAGCGGCCGTGACGCCGCTCAGAACGCCCTGGACAAAGCGGCCGGCCTGCCCGTCGAGGGCCACGAACACGAACTGTTCAGCCGCACCATCCAGGCCAACGTCGGCATAGGCGCCGGCATGATCCTCTTCGGCATGGCGATGGGCGCCCTGTTCGCCGTCGCCTACGCCGTCTGCCTGGGCCGCACCGGCGGTCTCCGGCCGCGCAACCTGGCGCTTCTCGTCGCCGGCGGCGGCTTCCTCGGCATGTATCTGGTGCCGTTCCTGAAGTACCCGGCCAACCCGCCCGCGATCGGCCACGAGGAGACGATCCAGCAGCGCAGCGCCCTGTACCTGATCATGATCGTGTGCTCCGTCGCCTTCCTCGCGGGCGCCGTCTATCTCGGCAAGCGGCTCCAGGCCCGCTTCGGCAACTGGAACGCCACGCTCCTCGCGGGCGCCGCGTTCGTCGTGGCGATCGGCATCGTCATGCTGCTGCTGCCGCAGTTCGGCCATCTCTCGTACAACAAGGCCAACTTCGGCAACCAGGCCACCGAGACGCCGCTGCCGCTGAAGGACTCGAAGGGCACCATCGTCTATCCGGGCTTCCCGGCGGACGTGCTGTTCACCTTCCGCTTCTACTCCGTCGCCGCGCAGCTCATCCTCTGGACGGCCCTCGGCCTGATCTTCGCCCCGCTCGCCGAACGCCTCCTCCAGCCCGCGCGCCCGGACTCCACCACCCCCTCGAAGGAGCCGGACCCCGTCCCCGCCTGACCAACTCGCCGTTTGTGGAACCTGCGTCTGTGACCTACGTCATGGACAGGCATCGGAACTCGGCCCTCCGCTCCGCCGACTACTGGAGCGGTAGGGCTTCAACTGCCCTGCTTGGCAGGACGGTTCGATGCGATCAGGAAGGCCGGGCATGGCCGAGTTCCCACAGTCTTTCCCTCTCGTGGGTGTGACGCCCCGCAGACTGCCGCTGCCGCCGCCCGCGTTGTGCGGCTTCCTGCTGCTGCTCGCGCTGGTGTTCTCGGTGTCGTACGCTGTCGGATCGGCCACCGGACCGGTGGCGCCCGGCATGCACGGCGCCGGGAGCGCCGGGAGCACCGGGAGCACCGGGAGCACCCCGAGCATCGGGACCGGCGGCGGGGGAGACGGCGGCACCGGTGAGACCGGTGGCGGCATGCAGAACATGCCGGGGATGCACGGGAGCGATGAGTGAAGGCGGGCGAACCGCTGACGACCGTGATGGTCACGACCGACATCGCCGTCGGCGGAATGACCTGCGCGGCCTGCGTCCGGAGGGTGGAGAAGAAGCTCGCCAAGCTGGAGGGCGTCACCGCGACGGTGAACCTGGCCACCGGACTTGCCCGGGTGAGTCATCCGGAGAACGTTCCGGCGGAGGAACTCGTCGCCGCGGTCGAGCAGGCCGGATACCAGGCCGCCCTGCCCGTGCCACCCGCCCGCGAGGAGGAGGTCGAAACCGAGGCGGATGCCTCGGAGACCGCTGCCCGGCAGGAACGCGAACGGCTCCTCGTCACCGCGCTGCTCGCCGTGCCGGTCCTGGTCCTCTCGATGGTGCCGGCCCTGCAGTTCCGCAACTGGCAGTGGCTGTGCTTCGCACTGGCCGCCCCGGTCGCGGTGTGGAGCGCCTGGCCCTTCCACACGCGTGCGGTACGGGGGCTGCGTCACTCGACGGCCACCATGGACACGCTCGTCTCGCTGGGCGTCGTGGCGTCCTTCTCCTGGTCGGCGTACGCGCTGTTCCTCGGCGGAGCGGGCGACCCCGGGATGCGGATGCCGTTCGGTCTGCTGCCGTCCGCGTCGGACGGGACGGCGCACGTCTATCTCGAAGCGGCGGTCAGCGTCCCGCTGTTCGTGCTGACCGGGCGGTTCCTGGAGGCACGCGCACGGCGCGGCACCGGCGCGGCCCTGCGCTCCCTTGCGGAACTGGCGGCCAAGGAGGTCTCCGTCCGTGACGAGCACGGTGAGCGTGCCGTCCCCATCGAACAGCTGCGGGTCGGGCAGGTCTTCGTCGTGCGGCCGGGTGAGCGGGTCGCCACCGACGGGTGTGTGACGGAGGGCGGTTCCGCCGTCGACCTGTCGCTGGTCACCGGCGAGAGCGAACCCGTCGAGGTGAGTCCCGGTTCGGCGCTGGTCGGCGGGGCCGTCAACGTCGGCGGACTGCTGCTGGCGCGCGCCACCGCTGTCGGCGCGGACACCCAACTCGCCCGGATCACAAGGCTGGTGACCGACGCGCAGGCGGGCAAGGCCAGGGCGCAGCGGCTGGCCGACGCGGTGGCCGGCGTCTTCGTGCCCGTCGTGGTGAGCATCGCGGTGACCGTCCTCGGGTTCTGGCTCGGCGCCGGGGCCGATCCGCAGGCGGCGCTCACCGCCTGCGTGGCCGTCCTCGTGGTGGCCTGCCCGTGCGCGCTGGGCCTGGCCACGCCCACAGCGCTGATGGCCGCCACCGGGCGCGGGGCCCAACTGGGCGTGCTGGTGAGCGGTCCGCAGACGCTGGAGGCGCTTCGGCACGTGGACACGGTCGTGCTGGACAAGACCGGCACCCTGACCACCGGCCATATGAGCGTCGCCCAAGTGACCACACTGCACAGCGAGTTGGGGCAGGACGCGGTACTGCGGCTGGCCGGGGCGGTGGAACAGGGCTCCGAGCATCCGATCGGCCGGGCGATCACCGCGTACGCGCGCCGCTCGGCGGGAGACGAACCGCCGCCCCCGGTACGGGAGTTCATGGCCACACCGGGGCACGGCGTCAAGGGTCTGGTGGAGAGGCGTACGGTCGAAGTGGTCGTGCCGGACGGCGAGTTGCCCCAGGCGCTGGCCGAGGCCCTGGCGGTGGCCGAGGGCGCCGCGCACACACCCGTCCTCGTGCGCGTCGACGGCCGCGCCGAAGCGCTGATCGCCGTCGGCGACCTTGTACGTCCCGGCAGTTACCGCGCAGTGGACCAGCTCCGGCGCCTCGGTATCCGCCCGGTGCTGGCCACCGGCGACCGCGAAGCGCCCGCACGAGCGGTGGCCGACGCACTCGGTGTCGAGGACGTGCATGCCCGCTGTTCCCCCGAGGGAAAAGCCGCCCTGGTACGGCAGTTGCAGGAGGAGGGCCACCGGGTCGCGGTCGTCGGTGACGGCGTGAACGACGCCGCCGCGCTCGCCGGTGCCGACCTGGGCATCGCCATGGGCACCGGCACGGACGTGGCCATCGGGGCCGCGGATCTGACGCTGGTGCGCGGGGACGTCGAGGCGCTCGCCGACGCCGTACGGCTGGCCCGGCGCACCCTCGGCACGATCCGCGTCAACCTGGTGTGGGCCTTCGGCTACAACGTCGTCACCGTGCCGCTCGCGATGGTCGGGCTGCTCAACCCCACGGTCGCCGCGGCCGCGATGTCCGCAAGCTCCGTGCTGGTGGTGTGCAACAGCCTGCGGCTGCGCGCCTGGCAGCCCGCTCGCGCACGAGGACGTGATGCCCGATGAGGCGGATCCTGGCCCGGGTGTCGTCGCGGCTCGGCGACCGGCGGAAGGTGCGGGACACCGCACTCGCCGCCCTGGTGCCCGTCGCCGCGTGCAGCGTGGCCCTGGCGGGTCTGACCGCATGGGCGGGCACGGGCAGGGCCGGAACACCGGCGCGTGTACGCGTCACCGAGGGACGCCTCCTGCTGCCGTCCGCCGGAGCCGCCGAGACATCGGCGTACTTCCGTGTCGCCAACGAGGGCGGCTCCGTCGACCGCCTGATACGGGTCACCTCACCCCGAGCGCCCGGTGGCATCGCACTCGCCAAGCACCGTATGACCGAAGGGAACACGGCCTACGGCACCGCCGTCGACTCCGTGGACATTGCGGCGGGCGACAGCCTCGCCATGTCGCCGACCGGAGTGGGGCTCACGGTCTCCGCGGCCTCGGGCCAGTGGCGTTCCGGCGACCTCGTGCCCTTCACCTTCGAGTTCCGGCGGAGCGGGCGGGTCACGGTGCTCGCCGTGGTCGTGCGGCCCGGCACCGTCTCGCTCCAGTAGTCGTCCGGAACGGTCGTCGAGTTCCCCGTGCCGTCCTGTGACATGAGTCACTGTGTTTGTGGTGAGCCGAGAGCCCGGTGTGCGCCCGTACCCCCTGATGACGATCGGACGTCGGGTGCAAGGATGGGCGCGCTATGACTGTCGGAGGGTGGGGCCGCACGCTGCGGGCGGGTGTGTTCGCCGCCGTCTGCGTGCTGCTGGCCGCCTTCGGTCACCTGATGATGTCCGGCGCTCCCGTCCCCTGGTGGACCATGGGCGCCGGTACCGCCGCGACCGGCACGGCCGGCTGGTTCCTGGCCGACCGTGAGCGCGGGCGCGGGCTGATCGTCGCGGTCGTGGTCGCCGCCCAGACGGTGCTCCACGAGACGTTCTCCTGGGGCCAGACCCTGATGCCCGGGAGTGGTACCGCGTCGGCCGACATGGTCGGCACGGCCGTGGGCTCCTCGGACTCCATGGCGTCGATGTCCATGTCCATGGACGCCATGGACATGAGCGGCATGGCACACCTGGCGCGCGGCTCGGCCGGCATGGGGCACGCGCTCACCATGACGGGCGGTGCCTCGTTCGGCATGCTCGCCGCCCACCTCCTCGCCGCGGTCCTGTGCGGGCTGTGGCTCGCGTACGGCGAACGCGCCGTCTTCCGTGTGCTGCGGGCGGCGGCAGCGCGGTTGGCCGAACCCCTGCGGATGCTGCTGGCGCTGCCGGTACCGGCCCGCCGTCCGTCCGCGCGCGGGCGCCGCACCCTCGCGTACCGGTCGTCCCTGGCCCGCTTCCTTCTCTGCTACTCCCTCACCTCCCGGGGACCGCCCACGGGCCCCGCTGTCGTCTGAGACAGCCGGATCCACCGGGGGCTCACCCGCACCTCGTCGTACCGCGTTCCGACGCGGAACTTCCCAGCGCCGCACGCCACTTCGTGCGGCTGACGAGCGCGCGCCGAGCCCCGGGCATCGCCGTACCCCTCGCGTACGGCCGCACCCCATGTGCCGGAGAGCCGTACCCCCCGTCGCGGGACGTCGGCCCCGGACGACCCGAGAAGGACACCACGTGATCACTTCTGTGCTGCCCGCTCCCCGCCGGGCCGAGCGCGCCGCGGCGGACGCCTCCGCCACCGCCTGGGCCCTGGCCGCCCGAAACGGCGATCCCCACGCGACCGAGCACTTCGTCCGCGCGCTGCACGGCGACGTACTGCGCTACGTCGCCCACCTCAGCGGCGACCCCCAGACCGCGCACGACCTGACCCAGGACACGTTCGTACGGGCCCTCGACAGCCTGCCGGGTTTCGAGGGGCGTGCCTCGGCCCGCACCTGGCTGCTGTCCATCGCCCGCCGTGCGGTGGCCGACAGTTTCCGCCGGGCCGCGGTCCGACCGCGCCTGGCCGACGCGCACGACTGGCAACTGGCCCTGGAACGCGCCCAGCCGTGCGGTCTGCCGGGCTTCGAGGACGGCATCGCGCTCCTCGACCTGCTGGAGACGCTCCCCGACGAGCGCCGTGAGGCGTTCGTGCTGACGCAGGTGGTCGGTCTGCCGTACGACGAGGCGGCACGCTTCCTCGGCTGTCCCGTCGGCACGATCCGCTCCAGGGTCGCCCGGGCGAGGACCGCCTTGGAGCGCCTGCTGCGCGAGGCCGAGACCGGGGCCGTCGAGGTCGTGTGACGTGAGGGCCGGCGCCTCCTGGTGGGCGCTGGCCATCCAACTCCCCGTCGCTGAAGAAGAGTTGACGGAGATTCTCGGGAACTCACCCGATCCCGCTCCCGACTACTAGTGCGACGGCTCGATCCCGTGCCCGGTCACGACACCAGTCAGGAGGTCCGTGTGACGCCAGAGATGGAGGACGCCTTCGCGGCGATCAGAGCCGTGCACGGCGCGGACGCGATCACCCGTGTCGAGCGGATGCTGGAGCCCGGCGGAGGCGGACCGCGGCACCCGCTCCAGAAGGGCGCCAAGTGGATCCTGCCGGGACTGTCAACGACCCCGTGGCACGACCCCTATGGCCATCCCGAACTGCTGCCGGTGGTCGAAGCGCTGGAATCGGCCCACCCGGCGGTCAAAGAAGAACTGAACTCCGCCTGGAGTCACAGACGTGAAGCCTTCTCCGACTACGAGCACTACCTGACCCGGCAGAAGAACTGGCAGGCCCTGTACCTCTACCGGAACGGAGACCTGGTCGAAGAATCGGCAGCCACCGCGCCCACCGCGTACAAGGTGCTCAAAGAGTTCGCCGTCGACACCGAGACCATCTGTCCGCTGCTGGAATCCCATTTCTCCACACTGCTGCCAGGGGCCTCCATCGCCCCGCACTGCGACCTGTGGAACTTCAGCATCAATCTGCACCTCGCCGTCGACATCCCGGACGGATGCGACATCACCGTGGCAGGTCAGACACGGAGCTGGCGGGAAGGTCGCTGTCTGCTCTTCGACTACTCCTTCGAGCACGAGGCGCGCAATGCCGGCAACCGGCCGCGGTCCTGCCTGCTGATCGACCTCTGGCACCCGGAAACGACCCTTCCTGAACGGCAGGCGCTGGTCGCTCTCATCACGGAGATACGGCGCCTGATGGGGGAGCGAGGAGGGACCGACTGATGCACGCCCGGCTGTCCCTGCTCGTGCTGGCGTTGGCCCAACTGGTCATCGCGCTCGACTACAACATCGTCTACGTGGCGCTCCCCGAGATAGGCGCGGGCCTCGGCTTCTCCGCCCACGACCTGCAATGGGTGGTGAGCGCCTACGTCGTGACGACAGGCGGCTTCCTCCTGTTGGGCGGTCGGGCGGCGGATCTGCTCGGGCGCCGCCGGACATTCGTCGTAGCGGCATTGATCTATGCGAGCGCCTCTTCGGTGGGAGGGCTCGCGGAATCCCCCGGAGTACTGGTCGCCGTCCGGGCGGTCCAGGGCATCGGCGGATCACTGCTGTTCCCGGCCACCCTCTCCCTGATCAACACGATCTACGAGGAAGGGCCCGCCCGGAACCGAGCCCTGGCGGTGTGGGGCGCGGCGGGGGCGGGCGGCCTGTGCTTCGGATCCCTGCTCGGCGGTGTGCTCGTAGAGGCGTTCGGCTGGCCGTCGGTGTTCTTCGTGAACGTGCCCGTCGCGGTGGGCATCGCCTGGGCGGGACGGACACTGTTCCCCGCGGACGGCCCGCGTACGGCGACCCGGCGGTTCGACGTGACGGGCGCGCTGGCCGCGACCGGCGGCCTCACCCTGCTGGTCCTCCTGCTGGTGCACGCCCCCGAAGCGGGCTGGACCAGCACGTCCGCCCTGGTGAGCGCCGGTCTCTCGGTCACCCTGCTGGCCGGCTTCGCCGTCGTCGAGACCCGCTCGCGCGATCCGCTCGTCCCCGCCCGGCTGTTCGCCCACCGCGGCCTGGTCGCCGCGATGGCCGTCACCGCGCTGTACAGCGCCACCTTCAGCTCACTGCCGTACTTCCTGACCCTCTACTTCCAGACCGTGCGCGGCTACAGCGCGTTCGCGACCGGCCTCGCCTTCCTCGTCCCTGCCGTGGTGACCGCGATCGGCACCCAGGTCGGCGAGCGCGGGGTGGCGCGGATCGGTGTGCGCCGCATGCTGGTCGCCGGCATGGCCCTGGGCGCGGCCGGAGCCGTCGCGCTCGGACTCGCCCTCACCGGCGAGGGCTCCTACCCGCTGCTGCTGCCCGGGATCGTGCTGCTGGGCCTCGGCCAGGGGGCCGCGTGGACCGGCATGTGGATCGTCGCCGCGTCGGGGGTCGCGCCCGAGGACCAGGGCGTGGCGTCGGGACTGGCCTCCACCAGCCTTCAAGTGGGCGGCGCGGTGGGCCTCGCCCTGCTCGTGGCGCTCGCGGGCGGTGCGGGTCAAGGCCCCCCGGGCGAAGCCCTGTTGAGCGGGATCCGGATCGCCGTGTTCGCCATAGCGGCCGGTATCGGCGGCGGTGTGCTGCTGACCCTCGCCCTGCGCAGAACGACCCCCGCCGGATAGGCCGAGTCCCCACCTCGACAGCTCCGGGCCCGACGGCCCGTCATCGCCGTACCGCACCGCACCCTCAGGAGAACCGCTGTGCCCGTACACACCTCCAGCACGTCCGCTCCCGCCGCCGTCCTGTGCGGAGTGGCCGGCTGGGTGCCGCCCAGAGTCGTCACCAACGACGAACTCGCCGCACGACTCGACACCGACGACACCTGGATCCGCACCCGCACCGGCATCCGCCGTCGCCACATCGCCGAACCCGGCCAGGCCACGTCCGATCTGGCTGTCGAGGCCGGGCAACTGGCCCTGGGCAACGCCGGGTTCGACCCGGTCGGCACCGATCCGGTCGACGCGGTGATCGTCGCCACGACCACCCCCGACCGCCCCTGCCCGGCCACGGCACCCGTCGTCGCCGCGCGACTCGGCCTGCGGCGGGCGGCGGCCTTCGACGTCGGCGCGGTGTGCACCGGATTCGTCTACGGCCTCGCCACGGCCGCCGGGCTGATCGCCTCCGGTGTGGCGGCTCGGGTCCTGCTGATCGGCGCGGACACCTACTCCACGATCGTGGACCCGTTGGACCGGGCCAACGCGATCATCTTCGGGGACGGTGCCGGAGCCGTCGTCCTGCGTGCCGGGGACAACGACGAACCGGGAGCCGTCGGCCACTTCGACCTCGGCAGCGACGGCACGCACGAGGACCTGATCCTGGTCGCCGCCGGCGGTTCCCGCCGTCGCTCCGCCGATGGCCAACCCGATCGGGCGGAACGGCACTTCGCGATGCGCGGCAACGAGGTCTACCGGCACGCGGTGACCCGTATGGCCGCCTCCGCCCGCACCACTCTGAGCAGCGCCGGTTGGAAGACCGACGACGTCGACCACTTCGTGCCTCACCAGGCCAACCTGCGCATCCTGCACGCGGTCGCCGACGACCTCGGCCTGCCCCGGGAACGCTGCGTCGCCAACGTCGACGCCGTGGGCAACACCGGTGCCGCCTCCATCCCGCTCGCCCTCGCCGACGCCGCCGCCCGGCGCGTGATCCGCCCCGGCGACCGGCTCCTCCTCACCGCCTTCGGCGGCGGACTCACCTGGGGTTCCTGCCTGTTGACCTGGCCCGAACTGCCGCCGCCCACCCGTCCCCACGACCTTTCCGTCCCGTACGACAAAGGAGTTGACGATCCGTCATGAGAGCTGCCCCCTATGACCAGTTGGTCGAGATCCTCGCGAGACTCCACGACACCCCGGCCGACCGGTTCACGCCCGAGGCGACCTTCGCCGACCTCGACGTGGACTCGCTGACGATGGTCGAGATCAGCATCCGCATCGAGCGCGACCTCGGCGTCACCGTCCACGACAGCGAACTGCGGCCCACCCTCACCCTCGCGGGCACGGCGGAGCTGATCGCCGCCAGACAGGCCGCCTGAACAACCCCACTTCCTCCGCTCATCCGAAAGGCACCCTCACATGAAGATCACCGACCAGCCCGGCACGTTCCTCGGCGCGAGCGTCGAGGGCTTCGACCACGCCGCCGCCTCCGAGGCCGACGTCGAGACGCTCAAGCAGACCGTCTACACGAAGAAGATCGCGGTCCTGAAGGACCAGGACCTGAGCCCCGAGCAGTTCCTGGCGCTCGGCCGGCGCCTCGGGCGTCCCGAGACGTACTACGAGCCCATGTACCAGCACCCGGAGGTCCCGGAGATCTTCGTCTCCTCCAACGTCCCGGAGAACGGCAGGCAGATAGGCGTGCCGAAGACCGGCAAGTTCTGGCACGCCGACTACCAGTTCATGCCCGACCCCTTCGGTATCACCCTCATCCACCCCCAGGTCGTCCCGGAGAAGAACCGCGGCACGTACTTCATCGACATGGGCCGCGCCCACGCGCAGCTGCCCGCCGAGCTGAAGAAGGAGATCGACGGCACCTTCTGCCGGCACTCCGTGCGCAAGTACTTCAAGATCCGCCCGCACGACGTCTACCGTCCGATCTCCGAGATCATCGCGGAGGTCGAGACCAAGACCCCGGCCGTCCGCCAGCCCACCGCCTTCACCCACCCCCTCACCGGCGAGACCGTTCTCTACATCAGCGAGGGCTTCACCGTCGGCATCGAGGACGCGGACGGCAATCCGCTCGACGAGGAGCTCCTCAAGCACCTGTTCGACGCCACGGGCCAGCTCGACGACACCTTCGAGCACGACAACATCCACCTCCAGAGCTTCGAGAAGGGCGACCTGCTGGTCTGGGACAACCGCAGCCTCATCCACCGCGCCCGCCACACCACCACCCCCGAGCCGACGGTCTCGTACCGCGTCACCGTCCACGACGACCGCAAGCTGCACGACGGGATCCAGGCCGCGTGACCGCGCCCACCGCCGACCGCACCGGGACGGCCCCGCCACAGCGCTCGTACCCCACGGACGAGGAACTGCTGGCCCGCGTGCTCGTGCCCTACAAGGCGCACTGCAAGTACCTGAAGAGCGCCCTCGTCACGGCGGGAGCCGGAGCCGGACTCGCCTCGGCGCACTGCGAGTTCGCGATCCCGGAGTCCTGCTACATCGACGACACGGGCCACCTGAACTCGGTCGAGGCCAACATCGCCTACAACCAGATGATGTATTACCTGGTCGCCAAGTCCGTACAACAAGGACTCCTGACCGGGTTCGAGACCTGGACCCTGGACGACTTCTGGCGTCACCAGCTCCCGGACATCCTCATCGCCCGCTTCGCCGGCACCTTCCGCCGCCCGGTCAACCCCCGTGCCTTCCATGGGGAGTTGGCGTTCCGCTCCGTCACCCGGCGCGCCCCCGGCGACGGCAGCCCCTTCCTGCACGCCGAGACGTCGTACCGCTACTGGGACGCCGACGGCGGCCGGAGCGACGGCGAGGCGACCCTCGCCTTCGTCAACATCCCCTGAACACCGAAGGACTGCCCATGGAGACATCCACGGCGACACCGCCGCCGGCGGCCGACCGGATCCACCACCCCGAACTGCGCACCCTCGTCGAGACCGCCCGCTTCCACGCCGAACGCCGCCCCGACACCCCCGCCGTGCTCTGCGAGGACCGCAGCCTGACGTACGGCGAACTGCACCGCGAGAGCAACCGCGTCGCCCACGCTCTCCGGGCCGCCGGACTCGCCCCGGGCGACCGGGTCGCCTACCTCGGCAAGGAGTCCGAGCACTACTACGAGATCCTCTTCGCCTGTGCCAAGACCGGCACCGTGCTGGTGCCCGTCAACTGGCGGCTCACCGCACCCGAGGTCAGCCACATCCTCCAGGACTCCGGCACCCGACTCCTGTTCCTGGAGGACGAGTTCGGGCCGGTCGTGGAGGACATGCCGACCGCGCCACCCGAAACGGTCGTAGCGCTCGGGGAATTGGAGCAATGGCGTCGTCAACACCCCCGCCATGATACGGAGTTCGAGCCGACCCCCGACACTCCGGTCGCCCAGCTCTACACCAGCGGCACCACCGGTCTGCCGAAGGGGGTGGTGCTCGCGCACCGCAGCTTCTTCGCGATCCGCGACGCCCTGGCGAGCGAGGGACTCGACTGGATCGACTGGCGCGCCGACGACATCGCCCTGGTCGGCATCCCCGGCTTCCACGTCGGAGGCCTGTGGTGGGCCACCCAGAACTTCAACGCGGGTACGACGATCGTCGCGATGCGCGCCTTCGCCGCCCGCCGGGCCGTCGACCTCATCCGCGACCTCGGCATCACCACGGCCTGTGTCGTCCCGGCCATGCTGCGCATGATGCTCACCGAACCCGGCGTCAGCGCCCGGGACTTCACGACACTCCGCAAGACCGTCTACGGCGGCTCCCCGATCTCCGAGGCACTGCTGGAGGAGAGCCTCGCCGTCCTGGACTGCGAGTTCGCGCAGATCTACGGACTGACCGAGACCGGCAACACCGCCGTCTGCCTGCCACCCGCCGACCACGTCCCGGGCGGCCACCGTATGCAGGCCGCCGGACGCCCCTACCCCGGAGTGCGCACCAAGGTGATCGACGACCAGGGCCGCGAACTGCCCCCGGGCCAGGTCGGAGAGGTGTGCCTGCACACCCCCGCCCGCATGGTGGGGTACTGGGGCCTGCCGGACAGGACGGCGGAGACCCTCGTCGACGGCTGGATCCACACCGGCGACGCCGGTCACGTCGACGAGGACGGCTACGTCTTCATCCGCGACCGCATCAAGGACGCCGTACTCGTCGCCGGCGAGAACGTCTACCCGGCGGAGATCGAGAACGTCCTGGAAGGCCACCCCGGTGTCGCCGAGGCCGTCGTCGTCGGGGCCCCCGACGAGCGGTGGGGCGAGTACGTGCACGCCTTCGTCGTCCCCGTCGAGGGCCACCGGCCCAGCCCCCGGGACCTGCACACCTTCCTCGTCCCGCGACTGGCGAGCTTCAAGCTGCCCGCCCGCTACGAGTTCATCGACAGTGTGCCGCGCAACCCCAGCGGCAAGATCCTCCGCCGCGAACTGCGCGACCGCTTCTGGAGCGACTCCACGCGCAAGGTCAACTGACCGATCCCCCATGAGAGATGACGACATGACAGCTTCCCTCACGCTGGACGGCTTCCGCGCGGACCTGGCGGAGTTCCTGTACCAGCGACCCGACGACGTCGACCTCGAAGAACACCCCCTCCACGCGGGGCTGGACTCCCTGCGCATCACCACCCTCGCGGAACGGTGGCGGGAGACCGGCGTGGACGTGACCTTCCTCGAACTCGCCGAGTGCACCTCGTTCGCCCAGTGGTGGCAACTCCTCTCCGTACGGCGGGAGTCGACCCCGTGACCGCGCGACACTCCCTGCTGGCCGCCCAGGAAGGCATCTGGGCCGGCCAGCAGCTCGACACGGACAGCCCCGCCTACAACACCGCCGAATACGTGCGCGTCGACGGGCCCGTGGACACCGCCGCCTTCGACACCGCCCTGCACCACGTCGTCGCCGAGACCGAGGCCCTCAACGCCACCTTCGTCACCGACGACACCGGCCGCCCCTGGCAGCTCGACACCCCGGCCGGCGACTGGCACACCCACATCGCCGACCTCACCGCAGAACCCGACCCGCACGCCGCGTCCCTGGCCTGGATGCACCAGGACATGGCCCGCCCCGTCGACCTCGCCCGCGGCCCGGTCTTCGGCCACGCCCTGCTCAGGACCGGGCGGGAGCAGTACCTCTGGTACCACCGGGTCCACCACATCGCCCTCGACGGCTTCGGCCTCTCCCTGGTGGCCCGCCGCGTGGCCCAGGTCTACACGGCTCTCGTGGCCGGCGAACCCGTCCCGGACAGCGGCTTCGGCACCCTGGAGTCCGTCCGCGCCGAGGAGTCGGCCCACCGCGAGTCCGCCCGTCACACCGAGGACCGCGACTACTGGACCGACCGCTACGCCGACCGCCCGCCGGTGGCGAGCCCCGCCGGCCGCTCCGCCCTGCCCGCCCGTACCTTCCACCGCCACGTCACCGACCTCGACGCGGCCTGGTCCGCCACTCTGCGCACGGTCGCCCGCGACCTGTCGGTGACGTGGTCCGAGGTGGTGCTGGCGGCGACTGCCGCCCACCTGCACGGGGTCACCGGCGCCCCGGAGATCGTCCTGAGCCTGCCCGCGATGGGCCGCCTCGGCTCGGTCTCCCTGCGTGTCCCCTGCATGGTGCGCAACATCCTGCCCCTTCGCGTGCCCGTCACCCCCGACGACACCCTGCGCGACCTCGCGATCCGCGTCTCCCGGGAACTGCGCGCCGGACTGCCCCACCAGCGTTACCGCTACGAGCGGTTGAGGCGCGACCTGAAGCTGGTGGGCGGTCGGCGCCGGCTGTCCGGGCCCGGCGCGAACATCATGCCGTTCGCGTACGGCCTGCGGTTCGCCGGCCACCGCAGCACCGTCCACAACGTGTCCGCGGGACCGGTCGACGACCTGGCCGTCAACGTCTACGACCGCTCCGACGGCACCGGCCTGCGCATCGCCCTGGACGCCAACCCCGACCTGTACGCAAAGGTCGAGGTGGCTCGCCTGCACGAGGGTCTGCTCGCTCTCCTCGACGGGGCGATCGCCGCTCCCGACCGGCCCCTGCGAGAACTGGCGGGCACCTCCGCAGCCGGAGCCGTCCGCGTCCTGGACGGCGGCCCGCTGCCCGTCCCCGCCCGCCCGGTGCTGAGCCTGATCGCCGACCACGCCGCCCGCCGGGGCTCGGCAATTGCCGTAGAACATGCGGGGGACCGCCTCACGTACGCCCAACTCCTCGGCACCGCGGGCGAGATGGCCCGCCGACTGGCAGCCCGAGGTGTCGGCAAGGGTGACGTGGTCGCAGTGGCCCTGCCCCGAGGTGTCGACGCGGTCACCACCATCCTGGGCGTCCTGCTGGCGGGCGCCGCCTACTGCCCCCTCGACCCGAGGGCCCCCGCGGACCGCACCGCTCACCTCCTGGCCGGCGCCGAACCGGCGCTCGTGGTGACGACCGAAGACCGCGCGGCCGACTTCCCGAACCACGCCGTACTGCTGCCGCTCCCGCCGGATTCCGCCACGGCCACCGTGCTCTCGCCGCCCGGTCCGGCAGACCTGGCGTACGTGCTGCACACCTCGGGTTCCACCGGCCGCCCCAAGGGCGTCGAGATCGAGCACGGCGCGCTGGCGCACTTCGTCGCGGCGGCCACGCACCGCTACGGCGTCCAACGCGCGGACCGCGTCCTGCAGTTCGCCCCGCTGCACTTCGACGCGAGCGTGGAGGAACTCTTCCTGACCCTGTGCGCCGGCGGCACGCTGGTGATCCGCGCCGACCACATGACCGAGTCCGTACCGCGCTTCCTCGACGAGTGCGCCCGGCTGCGCGTGAGCGTGCTGGACCTGCCCACCGCCTACTGGCACGAGGTGGCCTACGCGGTCTCGACCGGCGCCGGCACGCTGCCCGAGGGCGTACGGACCGTCGTCGTCGGCGGCGAGGCGGCCCTGCCCGAACGGGTCGACCGCTGGCGCAAGGCCGTCGGTACGTCGGTGGCGTTGCTGAACACCTACGGGCCGACCGAGGCCACCGTGGTCGCCACGATCGCCGACCTGCACGACCCCGCCCTCGACCACGGTGACGTTCCGATCGGCCTGCCGCTGCCCGGCACCCGGGCCGCCGTCGTCGACGGCGAGCTGTACCTGCTCGGCGACGCCCTGGCCCGTGGCTACCGGGGCCATGTACCGGACAGCTCCCGCTTCGCACCCCTGGCCGCGCTTCCCGGCGCCCCTCGCGCCTACCGCACCGGCGACCTGGTCGACGTCGGCGAGGACGGTCAACTCCGGTTCCTGGGACGGGCGGACGACGAGTTCAAGATCAGCGGCCACCGTGTCCAACCCGCCGAGGTCGAGAGCGCCCTGCTCACCCACGCGGGTATCAGGGAGGCAGCCGTCGTGGGACAGACCCTCCCGGACGGCACCCGGCGCCTGGCCGCCCACGTGGTCGCCGAGACACCGGCGCCGTCCGCGGCCGAGGTCAGGGACCACCTGCGGACCAGGCTGCCCGCCGCGGTGATCCCCTCCGCGGTGGAACTCCTCGACCGGCTGCCCCGTACGGGCTCCGGCAAGATCGACCGAGCCGCTCTGGCCCGGACATCCGCGCCCCGACTCCCCACCACCGGCAGCCCACTTGAGCGAACCGTCACCGCCGTCTGGCGACAACTCCTCGGCACGGACACCCTCGCCGCGGACGACGACGTCTTCGACCTGGGCGCCCAGTCCCTCCAGGCCATCCAGGCGGCCAACCGCCTCGGTGTCGAACTCGGCCGCGACATAAGGGTCGCGTGGCTCTTCCAGTACCCGACCGCCGCCGCACTGGCCGACTTCCTCGGCGAGAACACCCAACCACCCGCACCGGCGGGACTCCCGCCGGCCCTCCTCGCCGACACCGCCCTGGACCCGGGCATCCGCCCCGGCATCAGCCGCGCCCCGTACGAGGCCCCCCGCCGCATCCTCCTCACCGGCGCGACCGGCTTCGTAGGCACGCACCTGCTCGCCCAACTCCTCACCGACACGTCGGCCGAGATCGTCTGCACGGTGCGAGCCCACGACCAGGCCGAGGCAACTGCCCGTATCCGCAAGGCTTTTGACCGCCACGGCACGGTCCTCGACGAGCGGGCGCGTCACCGCGTCACCGCCCTCCCCGCCGACCTCGCCCGCCCCGACCTCGGCCTGACCCGCGGCGCGCTCGCCGACCTCGCCACGACCTGTGACGCGATCTTCCACAATGCGGCGACCGTCAGCATCATGCGCGACTACGCCACCCTGCGCGCCGCCAACACGGAGTCCACCCACCACCTGCTGCGTCTGGCCGCCGTCCGCACGACCCCCCTCCACTACGTCTCCACGCTCTCCGTCGCCCCGCCCGCGAGCCACAGCCCCGAGGTGCCGGAGGCATTCCTGCCGCCGCACGAGGGACTGCGCTACGGCTACCAGCGGTCGAAGTGGGCATCGGAACGGCTCCTCGAACGGGCGGCCGAACGCGGCCTCCCCGTGACTGTGCACCGCCTGGGCCGGGTCGTCGGTCCGTCCGGCACGGGATACGTCAACGAGCGGGACTTCCTGTGGAGCGTGCTGCGGGCCGGTATCCCCGCCGGGATCGTCCCCGACCTGTTCGAGGACGAGGTCTGGACGCCCGTGGACTACGTGGCCCGGTCCCTGGTCCACCTCTGCCTCACCCCCGGCCGTGCGGCCGGTCCGGTCTTCCACCACGCGACCCTGCCCCGGGTTCGGCTCGACGAGGTCTACGACTGGGTGGGGGAGTACGGCTATCCGGTACGGCGACTGCCGCTGGCGCGCTGGCGGGAACAGCTGCCCCGCTCCGCCGATGTCGCCGCCACGACGCTGGCCTTCTTCGACTCCGCCGAGCAGGCCGCGCCCACAGACCTGCGCCTCGGCCATGTCCGTACCGACAACGTCCGCGCCGGACTGGAGGGCAGCGGCATCACCTGCCCGCCTGTCGACCGGGCCCTGGTCTTCGGATACCTGGACCACTGCGTCGCCGCGGGTGTGCTGCCCGCCCCGTCAACACCCGTGAAATGAACGGGACTTACCGGGAACTCGCGGTCGCCTCGCCCCGACTACTGCAACAGAACCCCTCAGCCCCTGAGCAGACCCCGCACACAAGGAGCCCGCATGTCGATCAACCGGCCGGTCGCCACCGCCCTGGCCGCAGCCCTCTGTCTGCTGACGGCAGCATGCGGTGACTCCTCGGACAGTGACACAGCGAGCGGCACCACGACCGAGGCCGCCGCGTCGCGGACCGGCTACCCGGTGACCCTGAAGAACTGCGGTCGGAGCGAGACGTTCAGGAAGGCCCCCAGCCGGGTCGTCCTCATGAACGGCGCCTCCGTCGCCGAGGTCTCCACGCTCCTCGCCCTCGGCCTCCAGGACAGGATCGTCGCCAACCAGCAGACCTACGGCATGTCCGATGTCACGGGCCGCGCCGCCGCCATCAAGGCCCTGCCCACCGGGGACGTGAAACTCAACGACGCCTACGACATCCCCCGCGAGGCCATGCTCGGCCTGCGCCCCGATCTCGTCCTGTCGACCACCTCGTACGGCTTCGACGAGAAGAACGGCTTCGCCACCAGGGACCAGTTGAAGGCCGTCGGCGCCAACAGCTATGTCTCTCCGCAGGGTTGCGACCAGGACACCTCGAAGATGACCGTCGCCGACAGCTACACGCTGCTGCGCGACATGGGCAAGGTCTTCAACGTCACTGAAAAAGCGGAGAAGTTGATCGCCGCGTCCGAGAAGAACATCGCGGCCGTCTCGGCGAAGATCAAGACGGAGACGAAGACCCCCAAGGTCATGGTGCTGTTCTCCAACATGTCCATGGGCGGCAACGACTTCAGCTCGGTCGTCGCCAAGGGCATATACAACGACATCCTCGCCAAGGCCGGCGGCTCCAACGCCTTCGAGAACGCCTCCAAGACCTCCTTCGCGGACCTGAGCAAGGAGAAGGTGGCCGCCACCGACGTCGACGCGCTCGTCGTCATCGGCTACAACGACCCGAACCCGGCGGCCTACGCCAAGAAACTGCTGAAGGAGTTCCCCCAGTGGCCGGCCGCCAGGAACAACACGTACGTGACGCTGTCCGACTCGATGTACCTCGGCCCCAGCAACGATCTGGCCGTGGAGAAGATCGCCAAGGCGCTGCACCCCGACGCGTTCTGAGCCGGATCAAGGTTCAGTTGGCCTTCACGCTCCTCCCCGTCGCGCTGCTCGCGACCATGATCGTGGCGATCAGCATCGGCGCGGTGAATGTCCCGCTCGGAGACGTGTGGGCGATCGTCCTCCATCACGTCACCGGCGTGGGGGCGGCACCCTCCGACCCCGCGCTCGACCAGATCGTGTGGAACTTCCGCACCCCGCGCGTGGTGTTGGCCGCCCTGGTCGGCGCGGCTCTGGCCGTATCGGGCGCGGTACTGCAGACCGTGGTCTCCAACCCGCTGGCCGACCCCATCGTGCTGGGCTTCTCCTACGGTGCCACGCTCGGCGCGGTGCTCGTCATCACCCTGGGCGGTGGCGCCGCGCTCGCCGGGCTCGGGGTGTCGGCGGCGGCCTTCATCGGCGCGATGGCCGCGGGCGCGCTGGTCTTCGCGCTCGGACAGCGGCGGGGGCGACTCGCGCCGACCCGGCTGGTGTTGGCGGGGGTCGCCGTCGGCTATGTCTTCCTCTCGGCGACCAGCTTCGTCCAACTCCAGGCGACGCCGACCGAGTTGCGCACGGTCATGTTCTGGATGCTGGGCAGCGTGGCAGGCGCCCAGTGGGACCGACTCCCCACGGTCACCGTGGTCGTGCTGGTCACCACCGCGCTCCTGACGCTCTTCGGGCGGCGGCTCAACGTCCTGCTGGCCGGCGACGAGTCCGCCACCGCGCTCGGCGTCGACGTCAACCGGCTGCGCGCCGTACTCCTGGTGCTCAGCGCGCTGCTGACCGGAACCGTCATCGCCGTCGCCGGCAGCATCGGCTTCGTCGGCCTGATGATCCCGCACCTCGTCCGCCTCACCACCGGCGCCGACCACCGCCGACTCCTGCCCCTGACCGCCCTGTTGGGCTCGGTCTACCTGGTCCTTGTCGACCTGCTCTCCCGCACTCTCAACCGCCCCAACGAACTGCCGCTCGGCATCCTCACCGCGCTCCTCGGCGCCCCCTTCTTCCTGTGGCTGCTGCGCCACAACAGGGGTCTGGACTGAAGGGAGTTCCATGGAACTCACCGTCGATCGACTCCACATCACCCTGGACCGCAGCCCGATCCTGCACGGCGTGAGCCTTGAGGCCCGTAAGGGCGACATCGTCGGCCTCGTCGGCCCCAACGGCAGCGGTAAATCAACCCTGTTGCGTGCCGTCTACCGCTCGCTGCGCCCGGCGGACGGTGTCGTCAGGGTCGGCGAGGACGACGTATGGGCGCTGTCCGCCCGCGCCGCGGCGCGCCGTACCGCCGCGGTCCTCCAGGACGCCACGGGCAACACCACCGGCCTGACCGTGGCGGAGATCGTCGCCCTGGGCCGCGCCCCGCACCACGGCCTGCTCGGACGGGACGGCGCCGAGGACCACCGGTCCGTGCAGGAGGCCATCGACCGCTGCGGCGTACGACCGTACGCGGACCGCGACTACGCCTCACTCTCGGGCGGTGAACGTCAACGCGTCCTGCTGGCAAGGGCGTTGGCGCAGAGCGCCGAACTTCTCGTCCTGGACGAACTCACCAACCACCTCGACATCCGCGCCCGGTTCGAGCTCCTTGACCTGATCCGCGCCACCGGCATCACCACGCTCGCGGTCCTGCACGACCTCGACCTGGCCGCCCGACTCTGCGACCGCCTCGCCGTCCTGCGCGAGGGAGCGGTGGTGGCCGCAGGACCGGTCCTGGAGGTACTGACCCCACAGGTCCTCAGAGACGTCTTCGGCGTACGGGCGAGCGCCGAGCGGCACGCCGACGGCGTCATCCGCATCACCTACGACGCCCAGCCGCTCGCCCGCGACGAGGGGCCGACGGCCGAGGCCGAGCCCGCCGTGCGGTGAGCCCTTCTCCAAGAGAAGTCGGACGGGATTCCCGCCGAGTTCCGGGATTTTGCTGTGTCCTGGGTCACATGCTGTGGGTTGAGTGTGGTGCGCTGTGGGTTCGCCGACCCGCACGTGACAGCCGGTGTCCTGATGCCAGGATGAGGCGCCATGAGACCAGGACGGTGTTCCCGCGCGATACGGGCCGCGATGTTCGCGGCCGTCTGCGTGGTGCTCGCCTCCCTGGCGCACGTCATGATGTCCGGGAGCCACGTGGCCGCGTGGGCACTGTCCGCCGGAGTGGTCGTCACCGGCGTCGCGGGCTGGTGCCTGGCAGGCCGTGAACGCGGCCTCTCGCTGATCGTGACGGTCGTGGTCGTCGCCCAGACGGTGCTGCACTCGGCGTTCTCGCTCGCCCAGTCGGCGTCCGGTGAATCGGTCTCCGTGAACACGGACATGTCCATGGGCTCGATGCGGCCGGACTCCATGGACATGGGGCCGACGTCGGCCGGGACCACGCCCTCGACCGGCATGCTCGTCGCCCACCTGATCGCCGCCGTGCTCTGCGGGCTCTGGCTGGCCCACGGCGAGAAGGCCGCGTTCCGCATCCTGCGCGTCGTCGTCGGCCGACTGGCGGCTCCGCTACGACTGCTGCTGGCACTGCCCGCGCCCATGGACCGCCCGCGCCTCCGCGGGCGTCGCCTCGACTCGGACCGGGCACCGCACTCCCTCCTTCTCGCCCATGCGATCACCTCTCGGGGCCCGCCCGCGCGGACCGCTGTCGTCTGAGACAGCCGGTACCCGAGGCCGCCCGTACGGCGTGCCTCCGGCCTCGGCCGTACGGCCGCGCAAGCGCCGTAGGGCCGTTCCTCCCCGCTCACAGGACCGCGCGTGCTTCCGCGTGCCCAGGTCCGGTTCACGGATGACCGAGAAGGACACCAGGTGATCACTCCTGCCCTGCCCGCTCCGCGCGGCACAGGTGAGAAGAAGTCGGCATCTCTCGACGAGTCGATAACGGCGTGGGCGCTCGCCGCCCGCCACGGCGACGCCGACGCGGTCGAGCACTTCGTCCGGGCCTTACAGCGAGACGTCCAGCGGTACGTCGCTCATCTCTGCGGCGATCCGCAGGCCGCCGACGACCTGGTGCAGGACACGTTCCTGCGGGCACTCGGCAGCCTGCACCGCTTCGAGGGGCGTTCCTCGGCGCGCTCCTGGCTGCTGGCGATCGCCCGCAGGGCCGTCATCGACAGCTACCGGTACGCCGCCGCGAGACCCCGCCTGTCCGACGTAGCGGACTGGCGGCTGGCGATCGAACTGGCCCAGCCGATCGACCTGCCCGGCTTCGAGGACGGTGTCGCGCTCCTCGACCTCCTGGCGTCGCTGCCGGACGAACGCCGCGAGGCCTTCGTCCTCACGCAGATGCTCGGCCTGCCGTACGCGGAGGCCGCCGAGGCGAGCGACTGCCCGATCGGCACGGTCCGCTCCCGCGTGGCGCGGGCCCGGGCGACCTTGACGGATCTGCTGACCGAGGCCGACGAACCGGCCGGGGCGACGGTCTGAGCACTGCGCCAACACACCTTGCCGGAGAGGGTGTTGGCGCCGTCCTGCCCGGGCCTCGGCACGGTGACGGAGTCCGCCGTGACATCGACGACGACTTCACCCTCCTCAGGAGGAGCATGCGCCGTCGCACAAGTGCCTCCGGCATGCTCCTTTGCGCCCACCCGGCATCCGTACGTGTCGACCGGAGCCGTCGTTCCCCATACGGGAAGTGAGCGGAGTGCGGACAGGGGAGTCGGGTTGTGCGGGCGTCACTGCGGGAGCCACGGATGCAACGGCGGGTCGCGCTGGGCGTGGTCGTCGCCGCCCTGACCGCCCTGACCGCCGTACTGGCGAGCAGGCACCAGAGCACCGAAACGATGTCGATGTGGCTCTCCGCGATCTCCGCGTTCGTGTCGGTCTGTGCCTTCGCGGCCGACCTGCTGCGTGAGCCGGCGGACGCCCCGGCCGGCTCCGACCGGCGGCGGAGGGCGGCGGACGACCTCGCTTCGGCGGTCCAGGTCCAGTGGGCGGCGGAGGCCCGGCTGCGTCGACTCCAGGACCCGGCGCCGCTGAACGTCCCATGGACTCCGGTGAGTTCACCGCTCATCGACCACCAGGGCAACATCCCGCGTGTGACCCTGCCCGCGCCCCGCGACGGCGGTCAGCGGCTCGACCGGATCGTCGAGACGTTCCGGGAGATCCCCTCGGGCCGACTCGTCGTGCTCGGCGAACCGGGCGCGGGCAAGACCATTCTCGCCGTACGGTTCGTACTGGCCGCACTCGACGCCCGCCGGCCCGGAGGCCCGGTCCCCGTCCTCTTCGCCCTGGCGAGCTGGGATCCCGGCGCCGTCGGCCTTCGCGAATGGCTGGCCGAACGACTGGCCGCGGAATACCCGCCGTTGGCGGCCGTCCAGGGCGAGCGCACGCTGGCCCGTGAACTGCTGGACGAAGGTCTCGTCCTGCCCGTGCTCGACGGCTTCGACGAGCTTGCCAAGGAGACGCACGCCCAGGCACTGCGCCGTCTGAACGGCGAACTCGACGACCGGCTGCCAGTCCTGCTCACCTGCCGTGACGCGGACTGGAACCACGCTCTGCGAGAACTGGGCGGAGATGTGCTGACGGCCGCCCAGGTGGTGAAACTGAGCCCGCTCGACCTGGCCACCGCCCAGCGATATCTGGAGAACACGGCGCGCCCGACCGGCCGAACCAGCCCGGACGGCACGCAGATGACCGTCTGGACGCGGGTCTTCGACCAGCCCTCCGCCGAGTTGGCCGCCGTACTGAAGTCACCGCTGATGGTGGCGCTCGCCCGCACGGTGTACGAGGACACCTCCCGCGATCCGTCCGAACTCACGGACGCCGCACGCTTCCCCTCGTCGAAGGCCATCAAGGAACACCTGTTGGACGCCTTCGTCCCGGCGGCCTTCGCCGACGCGGACAGCACCTGGCGCCCGGAGGCGGTGCACCACTGGCTGAAGTGCCTGGCGCGGCACCCCTCCCGGTCCAACGGCACCTGGCGGCTGGGCTGGTGGGAGTTGCCGGCCGCGATGCCACCCGTGCTGCGGGTGCTGGGCCCCGCTCTGCTGGCGCTCCTCGCCACGGCAAGTGTCCTTGTCCCGCTGGCCAGATACGGGGCTGGCGTGGTCGCGAACTGGGACAGCGTGCCGTCGACCGTGATCAACTTCGCGGGCATTCTGGTCGGCCTGAGCTTCGGGCTCGCCCGGCTGTTGCCTGCCACTCCCGAAACTCCCCAAGGACCACGGCAGTTGGCGCGCATGGGGCTGACGCTGACGGCTGCCGTCACAGTCGTCGCCGTGGCCATCGGCTGGTTCGTGCCGCCTCTGGTCAGCTCGCGACTCGGCGCCGTGATCACCCCGAGGCCCAGCTGGTTCCTCAACGGATGCTGCTTCGGACTGCTCCTGTCCATGATGTTCGCCGTCGGCGGCCTGCCCCGGCGGCCCCTTCCGCTCAGCCTGCCGTGGGCAGGCAGCCCGAGCGGCCCCCGGGCAGTGCGCACGCTGGGCGGCGTGATCGTCTTCGCCGGTCTCGCGAGCTACGGCTACTTCGCGGAGGCCGTCCCCGCCGTCACCTGCCTCGTCGCCGGACTGCTGCTCGTGGTCGCCGGGCGGCTACGGCGCGGAGACCGAGCGGCGGGTCAGTACCTCGGACCGGGCGCTGTACTGCGCGGCTTCGGACGGGGCCTGGTACGCGGCTTCCTCGCCTGCACGCTGATCAGCGTCTGCGCCGGTGTCGTCGCCGGCTGCGTCACCGGTGCTTTCGCCGCGTACGAGATCCAGCACCCGGCCGGGCCGCGCGTGTCGAAGGGCGACGAGGTCCACGGCTGGCTGCTCCGGGAGAGCGACGACGGACACCGCTCCATCACCTCGACGCGGCCACGGCAGGTCGACCTCGTGAGCCGCAGGGCGCTCGCCGAGCCGTTCGCGGTGTACAAGGACGCCCGGATCTCGTGGAACGACCTGCGCGACTCGTACCAGGGAACCGTGCGCATCCAGAAGCCGGGCGAGCAGTGGGTACTCGTGTGGCAGGGGCGGAAGGAGAAGTTCAGAGGCGACCTCGTGGACGCCCACAACCTGGTGGTCGCACTGCCCCGCGAAGTCGAACTCTGGCTCGTCCAGCGGGACGCCGGCGCCGTCGTCCTCGACGCGGTGTGCCCCTTCGTGGGCTTCGGCGTGCTCCTCGGCGCCATCTGCGGCTGTGCCTCCGGTGTGTACCGCGCCCTCGACACCCCCTGCGACACGATCCGCGCCGCCGGCCCGCGGAGCACCCTGCGCACCGACCGGGCCGCCGCCCTCGCGCGCAGCGCCATCGCGGCCCTCCTCGCGGGCGGGGTCTGCCTGGTGCTGATCTCGGTGACCGGACACGGCAGCACGCTGGGCACCATGCACACCGAAGTGTGGGTACAGGTCGGCACCAACGCGCTCGCGCTGAGCGCCTGGGGACGGATGGGCGCGGCCCGGATCTGGCTGGCGGTGACGGGGCGGGCGCCGTGGCGGCTGATGAAGTTCCTGGACGAGGCCCACCGCCGGGGCGTGCTGCGGCAGTCGGGGGCACACTACGAGTTCCGCCACCGTCGGCTCCAGGAACGACTGGCGACCACGGAGCCGGCCGACGGTGCCCCGCCTGCCTCAAGTACTGTGACTTTGCGTGATCGAATCCGAGATTGAGATCAGCGAGGATCTGGTCCGCGACCTGCTGCGGGAGCAGCATCCGGACCTGGCCGAGTTGCCCATCCGCGAGGTTGAGGGCGGCTGGGGCAATCAGATGTGGCGCCTCGGGGACACGTTGGCCGTCCGGATGCAGCGGATGGACAAGGACCCCGATCCACAGCTGAAGGAGCGTCGCTGGCTGCCGGCGCTGGCCCCACGCCTGCCGCTGCCGATCCCGACCCCGGTCCGGAGCGGGGCACCCTCTGAGCGTTTCCCCAAAATCTGGACCGTCATGACATGGGTCGACGGCACGCCGTTGGACCACGGCTCGATCACCCGCGGCGACCACGCGGCCGACACGCTGGCGTCCTTCCTCAAGGCGCTGCACGCGGAGGCGCCCACCGACGCGCCGGGCGCCTCGGATTTCGGCGCTCACCCCAGCAAGTGCACAGACGGGTTCGAGCACTTCCTGCGGGCCGTGGACCTCGGGCGCTTCGCCGAGGACGACATCCGGGCCGTGTGGGACGACGCGGTGGCGGCTCCCGAGTGGGAAGGGCCGCGGATGTGGGTGCACGGCGACCTGCATCCCGCGAACGTCGTGGTCGCGGACGGGACACTGGCGGGCATCGTCGACTTCGGCGCACTCTTCGCAGGCGACCCGGCGTGGGACCTTGTCGCCGCCTGGCTGCTGCTTCCCGCGGGCGGCGCCACACGGTTCTTCGACAGCTACGCACAGGCGGACGAGGCGACGGTACGACGGGCGCGCGGGCTGGCCGTGATGAAGAGCCTGTTCCTGATGCTGATGGGCCAGAACGGAGACCGAGGTCTGCCCGGCGGCAAGCCGAACTGGGGTCCCGCAGGCCGTTCGGCACTTGATCGGGTCCTGAAGGGCCTTTGAGTTCGGTGACGCCACGGCGGGTGCGGGAACCTGCGGGGGTGTGTGGCCTGTTCGCCGTCTTCGAACCCTGTCGGGTCACCACTACAGCCGGTTCAGCAGGCGCCGCGCCCGTTCGAGGACCGGGCGGTCGACCATGCGGCCGTTCACCACGGTGACCGCTCCGTCGGCCGCCCGGTCGGTCGCGGCGCGGACGATCTCGCGGGCCTGCTCGCGTTCCTCGTCCGACGGCGTGAACACACCGTTCACCGGCGCCACTTGACGGGGGTGGACGCAGAGTTTGCCGGTGAACCCGAGGGCCGCCGCCCGTTCGGCGTCGGCCACCGGCGCACCCTCGTCGTCCAGCGCTGTGGTGACCCCGTCGAGCGGGGGCGCCACCCCGGCCGCGGCCGACGCCAGCACCAGATGGGAGCGGGTGTACGCCAGCGCCGTCGGATCGTCGGGGTCGACGCCGAGTTCGGCCGCGAGGTCGACGCTGCCGAAACCGGCCCGGATCACACCGGGCACCGCGCAGACGGCACGGGCGTCGAGCACTCCGGCCGCCGTCTCCAGCAACGGGACGACCGCCGAGCCCGGGGGCAGCCGGGCCAGCAAGTCGCTTATCTGGTGCGGCCGTTCGGCCTTGGGCAGCATCACCGTGCGCGGGTGTTCGGCGAGGACGGCCACGTCGCGGTCGTACCACGGGGTGGCGGGGCCGTTGATCCGTACGATGCCGGTGCCCCCGTCGGAGAGCCAGGCGAGGACGTGGTCGCGGGCCGCGTCCTTGCTGTCGGGCGCCACGGCGTCCTCCAGGTCGAGGACGATCCCGTCGGCGCCCGCCGCGGCGGCTTTCGCGAACCGGTCGGGGCGGTGCCCCGGCACGAACAGCAGGGTCCGCGCGGAGGCGATCCGCGCTCGGTCGTCGGGTGCGGTCACCGGATGTCCCGCTTCTCCAGCCAGTCCAGGACGACCTGGAGCACCTCGCGGTTGTTCCGTTCCAGCATCATGCCGTGCCCGTTGCCGTGGACTCCGTGCTCGGCGAGCCGCACCAACTCGACGTCGCAGCCCGCCTGTTCGAGGTAGGCCACCAGATGTCCGTCGAAGAGGACGAACGGTGACGCCTCGGCGGTCACCACGGCGATCGGCATCCGGGACAGATGCGCCAGCCCGCGCGCCGGTTCTTCCTGCAGCGTCATCGGGATGCCGCTGTCCGACTCCCGTGTGACCAGGCGCAGTTCGCCGGGGTCGGCCGCGGGAGGGTCGTACGTCAGCGGAGCGGCTGCCAGGCCCCAGTCCAGTGAGAAGACGCCGGGGCGTACGGCGAAGGGCGGGCCCACGGTCTCGATCGCGACCAGTGCTCGGACCAGGTCGGGGCGGGCGTCGGCGGCGAGATATCCGGCGGGTCCGCCGGCCGAGTGGCAGACGACGACGGCCGGGCCGATCCGGTCCAACAGCTCAGCCATGCGGCGCTGTTCGAGTGCGTGCATCGCCGCCGTGTCGGCGAGCATCGGACCCGATCCCGCCATGGCCTGGCCGACCACCGGGTCGTCGGTCGTCCGGCCGCCGGGCCACTGTGTGTGGCCCTCCGCGAAGGCCTCCGGGGCGAAGACACCGAGGTACGCCTCGGTGGGCATCATCGGTCCCATCTCCCCGAGCACGTCCGGGTGGTGCGGCGATCTGCCGTGTCCGGGGCGGTCCACCACGTAGACGGTGTAGCCCTCCCGCACCAGGTGCGCGGCCCATCCGGGGCGGCCGTCCGGGGTGCCCAGGTAGTCGAGCCCCTGGCCGCCACCGCCGTGCACGAGCACCACCGGGTACGGCCGGCTCTCCTCGGCGGGCGACTCCCACTCGACGTACATCTGCCCGCGGGGGACGGTTCCGCCGCCGTCCTGCGTGGTCGGCTCCGCCCCCACCCAGAAGAACCCTCTGCGTGAAGTGATCGGTTCACTCACTGCGCACACCGCCCTATCGTTCGCTGACCGAACATCTCGTAGGGTGAGGCTAGGGGTGCGGTGATGTCGAGTCAATGAAATGGAAACGAAAGTGTTCGGTGAGCGCACAAACGTGCGCTACAGTGACACTCCGCGGTTTCGGGATTCCTCCACTCCGCGTTGACCGGAAGGCATCAGCCATGACCGATCAAGCTCATCGATCCCATCGGGCCCATCGCCAGGGGCGCTTCTACGAGGACTTCACGGCCGGTGACGTCTACCGGCACCCGCTGGGGCGCACCATCAGCGAGGCCGACAACACCTGGTTCACCTTGCTGACGATGAACACCCACCAGGCGCACTTCAACGCCCACTACGCCGAGGGCACCCCGTACAAGAAGATCCTGGTCAACTCGGGTTTCACCATCGCGCTGGTGCTCGGCCAGACCGTCTCGGACATCAGTCAGAACGCGGTCGCCAACCTGGAGATGACCGACGTCCGGCTGCTCCACCCGGTCTTCGTCGGCGACACCCTCTACGCGGAGTCGATCTGCACCGCCGTACGCCCGTCGACGTCCCGCCCCTCGGTGGGCATCGTCACCACCCACACCCGGGCCCTGAACCAGGACGGCGAGGTCTGCCTCTCCTTCACCCGCTCGGTGATGGTCAACCGGCGCGACTCCCCGCACGCCGGCACTCCTTTCCCGGAGGCGAGGAGCGGCCCGCTGACCCTGCCGGAGACCGGAGGGGAGGCATGACCGGGACGCCGCTGCCCCTCGCAGGCCTGCGGATCCTCGCCGTCGAGCAGTACGGCGCCGGACCGTTCGGCTCGCTGCACCTGGCCGACCTCGGGGCCGAGGTGATCAAGATCGAGGACCCGTCCGCCGGCGGCGACGTGGGCCGCGGTGTCCCGCCCTTCGCCCGCGACGCCGACTCCCTCTTCTTCCAGTCCCTCAACCGCAACAAGCGCTCGATCACCCTGGACCTGGCCAACCCCGCGGGCCGGAAGGTCTTCGAGGACCTCGTCCGCCACAGCGACGCCGTCTTCTCCAACCTCCGCGGCGACGTCCCGGCGAAGATCCGGATCACCTACGACGACCTTAAGCACCTCAACCCGCGCATCGTCTGCTGCTCGCTCAGCGGCTTCGGCACCCACGGCCCGCGCCGCGATCAGCCCGGCTACGACTACGTGCTCCAGGGACTGGCCGGCTGGATGACGATGACCGGCGATCCCGAGGGCCCGCCCACCAAGTCCGGCCTCTCCCTCGTCGACTTCTCCGGCGGAATGGCCGCCGCGCTCGCCCTGCTCGCCGGAGTGCACGGCGCCCGCACGACCGGCACCGGCATGGACTGCGACGTCAGCCTCTACGACACCGCGATGTCGATGCTCAACTACCTGGCCGCCTGGCATCTCAACGCCGGGTACGAGCCCCGCCGCAGAGCACAGTCCGCGCACCCGAGCCTGGTGCCGTTCCAGAACTTCCGGACCGCCGACGGCTGGATCGTCATCGCCTGCCCGAAGGAGAAGTTCTGGCAGCGGCTGCTGCACGTCCTCGGCGAGCCGTCCTGGGCGGGAGATGCTCGGTTCACGTCGTTCGAGACCCGCCTTGAGCACGCCCCCGAACTCGTCCCGCTCATCGAGAAGGAACTGTCCCGGCACGGCACCGACACCTGGGTGCGGCTGCTGGAGGCCGACGGCGTCCCGTGCGCCCGCGTCAACACGGTCGCGGAGGCGCTGGCCGAAGAGCACACGCTGGCCCGGGAGTTGATCGTGACGACCGACCACCCGGAGTGGGGCGAGGTGCGGCAGGTGCTCACGGCCTCGCGGGCGGGCCCGGCGCGCACCACACACACCCGGGCTCCCCGGCTGGGCGAGGACACCGGCGACGTACTGGCCGAACTCTGCGGCTACGACCTGACGACACGTCAGGAGCTGGGCCTGGCAGGCGCGTTCGGCACCGCCACGGCAACGAAGGAATGAGAAGCACATGGACTTCACGCTCAACGACGAGCAGCGGCAGTTCCGCCGCACCCTGCGCGACTTCGTCGACAAGGACATCGTCCCCGTCGCCCGCGAATGGGAGCAGAGCGGACGCTACCCGGCGGAGATCGTCGAGACGATGAAGGAGATGGGCCTGTTCGGCCTGCTGGTCCCCGAGGAGTACGGCGGACTCGCGGTCGACCTGGTCTCCTTCGCCCTCGTCTTCGAGGAGATAGCCCGCGGCTGGATGGGCGTGGCCGGCATCCTCGGCAGCCACTCCCTCGCCACCTGGATGATCGCCCGGCACGGCACCGAGGACCAACGCACCCGGTATCTCCCGGAGTTGGCCACCGGCGAGCGCCGCACCGGCATCGCCCTCACCGAGCCCGACGCGGGCAGCGACCTCCAGGGCATCACCACCCGCGCCCGCCTCGACGGCGACCACTACGTCGTCGACGGCACCAAGATGTGGATCACCAACGCCCGTTACGCCGACCCCATGCCGGTCCTGGTCAAGACCGACCCCACCGCCTCCCCGGCCCACCGGGGCATGAGCATCCTGCTCGTCGACGCCGCCACCCCCGGCTACGAGATCACCCGCGACCTGCCCAAGCTCGGCTACAACGGCCCCGAGACCTGCGAGATCGTCCTGACCGGCGTCCGGGTGCCGAAGGAGAACCTCCTCGGCGGCGTCGAGGGCCGCGGACTCCAACAGGCCCTGTCCGCACTGGAAGTGGGCCGGATCAACGTCGCGGCCCGCAGCGTCGGCATCGCCCAGCGCGCCTACGAGGAGGCCCTGGACTACTCCCGGCAGCGGCGCGCCTTCGGCCGGCCCATCGCCGACTTCCAGGCCATCCAGCTGAAGATCGCCGACATGGCCACCGGCGTCCAGAGCGCCCGGCTGCTCACCTACTGGGCCGCGAGCCGCAAGGACGAGACCGAACGGGCCGACCTGGAGACCGGGATGGCCAAGCTGCACGCCTCCGAGGTCGCCGTCAGCGCCGCCCAGGAGGCCATGCGTGTGCACGGCGCCTACGGCTACTCCAAGGAGTACGAGGTCGAGCGGCTGTTCCGCGACTCGATGCTGATGAGCATCGGCGAGGGCACCAGCGACATCCTGCGCACGGTGATCGCGAAGAAGCTCGTCGCGGGCCAGGGACGCGTCGGCTGACCTCTCCCGTACCGCCTCGATCACACCACCCAGAAACGAGGTGAGGGCATGCCCACGCCCCCTCAGCAGAACCCCGTCCCCGGCCCCCTGACCGGACTCCTCGTCGCCGACTTCTCCCGCATCCTCGCCGGCCCCTACGCCACCATGCTCCTGGCCGACCTGGGCGCGGAGGTCATCAAGGTCGAGAGCCCCGGCGGCGACGACACCCGGACCTGGATGCCACCGGTCCGGGACGACATCTCCACGTACTACCTCGCCGTCAACCGCAACAAACGGTCCATCGCCCTGGACCTGCGCAAGCCCGAGGACCTCGAAGCGGCCCGCGAACTCGCCGCCCGCGCCGACGTGTTGATCGAGAACTTCAAGCCCGGCGGCCTGGGGCGGTTCGGCCTCGACCACGAGACGGTGAGTGCCGGGAACCCCGGTGTCGTCTACGCCTCGATCAGCGGCTTCGGTCCCGGCGCAGGGGCCGGACTCCCCGGCTACGACCTGATGGTCCAGGCGATGTCGGGGCTGATGAGCCTCACCGGGGACCCGGACGGCTCGCCGTTCCGCGCGGGCATCTCGGTGTTCGACGTGATGACCGGACTGCACACGACCATCGGCATCCTCGCCGCGCTGCGCCACCGGGAGGCGACCGGTCAGGGCCAGCACATCGAGCTGAACCTGCTCTCCTCCGCGCTGTCCGGCCTGGTCAACCACACGGGCGCGTACGCCGCCGCGGGCGTCGTCCCGTACCGCATGGGCAACGCGCACCCCAGCCTCTTCCCGTACGAACCGCTGCCCACCGCCGACGGCGAACTCATCGTCATCGCGGGCAACGACGGCCAGTTCCGCAAGCTGTGCGAAGTGCTAGGCCTGCCCGAACTGGTCGACGACCCGCGCTTCGCGCACAACCAGGACCGCACCGCGCACCGCGAGGAGTTGCGCCCACTGCTGGTGGACCGGCTGTCGAAGCGGACGAAGGACGAGTGGTTCCGCGAACTGACCGCGGCCGGAGTCCCGTCCGCGCCGATCAACACGATCGACGGAGGGGTCGCGCTCGCCGACGAGTTGGGCCTGCGACCGCTCGTCGACGCGGGCGAGGGCGAGGCCGCCGTGCCCGGCATCCGCAACCCCATCACCTTCTCCGCCACCCCGCCGCGCTACGACCTGCCACCGCCCGGCCTGGACGAGCACGGCGAGGAGATCCGCGCCTGGCTGCGGGCGGAGCGACCGCGAACGCAGGACCGCAGGCGAACGGAGCAGAACGGATGACCACTCCCCACGGCAGTTACCCCACCTCCCTGGGCACCTCCGACACCGACACCATCCGGCTGCTCGGCCAGGACCTCACCGAGGACCTGATGGGCAAGGTCGGTTTCGGTGAACTGGCCCTCTGGCTGGTCACGTTGCGCAGGCCCACCCCGTCCGAGGTGCGGGTCTTCGAAGCGGTCCTGGTCGCCCTCGCCGACCACGGTTTCACCCCGACGGCGATCGCCGCCCGGCTGACGTACCTCAGCGCCCCCGAGTCGATCCAGGGCGCGCTCGCCTCCGGACTGCTCGGCGGCGGCTCCCGCTTCCTCGGGGTCACCGAGGACTGCGGCCGCTTCCTGGCCGACACTTTGGCCACCGTCGACGGCCAACTGCCCGACGCCGACGCGGACTTCGACGCCCTCGCCCTGACCGCCGTCACCAAGGCCCGCGCCGAACGCCGACTCGTGCCCGGCCTCGGGCACCCGGTGCACAAGAAGGGCGACCCGCGCACACCGGTCCTCCTGCGCATCGCAGAGGAGGAAGGCCTGCGCGGTCCGCACCTGCGGCTGTTCGAGGCGATCGGCCGCGTCCACCCCCAAGTCCTGGGCCGCAGCCTGCCGTTGAACGGCGCCGGCGTCTGCGGCGCCGCCCTGGCCGACCTGGGCCTGCCCGTCGACCTGCTCCGCGGCTTCGCCCTGCTCGCCCGCACCGCCGGGCTGCTCGGCCACCTCGCTGAGGAACGCCGGCAACCCGTCGCCTACGACGTGTACATGAGCGTCGACCGCAACGCCGCGTACGTCTCGCCCGACGCCCCCGCCTGAAACACCCGAACGAGAGGAGCCGCCATGGCCACCCTGGCCGCGGTCATCGCCTCCACCCACCACCCCTTCTACTACAAGGCCAGCACGGCCACCGGCGCGGACCGACCGCCGTACGCCGACGCCTGGGTCGCCAAGATCGAGGCGTTCCGCGAGACACTCACCCGGGCCCGGCCCGACGTCCTCGTCATGGTGGGCTCCGACCACTTCCACCAGCTGTGGCTCGACAACATGCCCCAGTTCCTGGTCGGCAAGGCACCCTTCTACGACGCCAACTGGTACAACGAGGAACGGGAGTTCGGCCTCCCGCGGATGCTGCTGCGCGGTCAGGAGGACCTCTCCGCGCACATCCTGCGGCACGGTCTCGACGCGGGCTTCGACCTCGCGTTCAGCAACGAGCTGCGGATCGACCACAGCATCACCTGCCCGATCGTCACGCTCCGCCCCGAGGCGGACCTGCCGATCGTGCCGATCTACACCAACATCTTCGCCCCGCCCCTGCCGCAGCCCTCTCGCTTCGTCCAACTCGGCAAGGCCATACGGGAGTTGATCGAGTCCTGGCCCAGCCACCTAAGGGTCGCCGTGATCGGGACCGGCCATCTCTCGCTCGAACTCGGCGGACCGCGCCAGTTCGGACCGCACGGCCCCGACCCCGAGTTCGACCACAAGGCGGTGCGCTGGATCGCCGACGGCGACATCGAGGGCTGTCTGTCCGAGGTGACGCTCGACAGCCTGTGGACGCCGGGCAACGCCACCCACGGGTTCATGGACTTCATGCTGATGATGGGCGTCGCGGGCGAGGGCGTGAAGGCCGACCACGCCGACACCCTCGACCTGTTCCACACCATGGAGGCGTACTTCACCTGGTACCCGAACGGGCTCCCGGCGGACCTGACTTCGGGGGTCCGGGCATGAGCAAGTACCTGCTGAACAAGTTCCTCTACACCGTCGACCGCGATCCCGAACTGGTCGAGCGCTACCGGGAGTCGCCCCGCGAGACGGTGTCGTGGTGGGAGACCGAGCGCGCGGGCGAACTGCTCAACGCGATCCCCGCCGAGGCGACGACCTGGCTGCGGTTCACCGACGAGGAGCGCGAGGCGCTGGCCGCGCACGACTACGTGAAGCTCTTCGAACTCGGCGCGCACCCGTTCCTGACCCTCACCCTCTTCATCGCGCTCTTCGAGCGCGATCACGCCGAACCCCTCGCGTTCCAGCGGCAGTACGCGGCCGAGCTGGCCCATTTCTCCCTGCCCTACCCCGACATAACGACCTGAGACGAGGCCAGAGTTGAGCACCGAAACCGACATGGAAAGCTTCGACACCGACGTCCTCGTCGTCGGCTCGGGACCGGCCGGCGCCTCCGCCGCCCTGTTCCTGGCGACGTACGGCATCCGCGTCCGGCTGATCACCAAGTACGGCGCGCCCGCGGACACCCCGCGCGCCCACATCACCAACCAGCGGACCGTCGAGGCGCTGCGGGACATGGGCGTCGAGGAACGCCTGATGCGCGAGGCCACGCCCTGGGAGCTGATGAGCAACACCACGTTCTGCACCAGCCTGGCCGGGGAGGAGCTGGGCCGGGTCCCGTCGTGGGGCACCGCGCCGGACCGGCACGCCGACTATGTGCTGCAGAGCCCCTGTTCGATGGTCGACGCCCCGCAGACCATCGTCGAGCCGATCCTCATCCAGGAGGCGCAGAAGCGCGGCGCGAAGATACGGTTCGACAGCGAATACCTCTCCCACGAGCAGGACGCCGACGGCGTCACCAGCCGGGTGCGCGACCGGCTCTCCGGGCACGAACACACGGTTCGCTCCCGCTACTTGATCGGCGCGGACGGTGCCCGAAGCAAGGTCGCCGAGCACCTGGACCTGCCCTTCGAGGGGCCCGGGCCGGTCTCCGGAGCTCTCGGTATCATCTTCGAGGCCGACCTCTCGCGCTTCGTCGAGCACCGTCCCTCGGTCCTTTACTGGATGCTCCAGCCGGGCGCGGACAAGCAGGGCGTGGGCCTCGGCGTACTGCGCATGGTCAAGCCGTGGCACGAGTGGATGCTGATGTGGGGCTACGACCCGGCCGAGGGCCCGCCGGAGCTGACCGAGGAGTTCATCCGCGAACTCGCCGTACAGCTCGTGGGCACCGACGACTTCGAGATGAAGGTCAAGTCGTCCTCGCCGTGGACCGTCAACCACCACTTCGCCACGACGATCGCCAAGGGCCGGGTGTTCTGCGCGGGCGACGCGATCCACCGCCACCCGCCGACCAACGGACTCGGCTCCAACACCTCCGTCCAGGACTCCTACAACCTGTGCTGGAAGCTCGCCCATGTCATCCGCGGCACCGCGCGGCCGTCGCTGCTCGACAGCTACGACGCCGAACGGGCCCCGATAGCACGGCAGATCGTGGAGCGCGCCAACCAGTCGATCGCCGACACCGGCCGCATCGTCGAGGCGCTGGAGCTGACCGACACCTCCGACGCGTCGGTGCTGGAGGAGCACCTCGCGGCGCGCAAGGAGCCGGGGGAGAAGGGCGAGCGGATCCGGCGCGCGCTGCGCGAGGCCATCGCGTACAAGTCGTTCGAGTTCAACGCGCACGGCGTCGAGCACAACCAGCGCTACGCCTCCGGCGCGGTCGTCCCCGACGGCTCGGGCCCGGAGGAGTTCGCCCGCGACCCGCAGTTGTACGCGCAGCCGACCACCCGGCCCGGCGCCAAACTGCCGCACACCTGGCTGACGCACCGGGGCCACAAGGTGTCCACCCTCGATCTGGGCGGGAAGGGCGAGTTCAGCGTCGTCACCGGCATCGGCGGCGAACCCTGGCTCAAGGCCGCCGCCGCCCTCTCGGCGGAACGCGGACTGACCCTGCGCCCGGTGTCGATCGGCCCCGGCGAGGAGTACGAGGACACCTACGGCACCTGGTCCGAGCTGGCCCAAGTCGCCGACGGGGGAGTCCTGTTGGTCCGTCCGGACCTGTACGTCGCCTACCGGCACGCGAGCGCGCCGGCCTCCCCGGAGGAGGCGCACCTGCTGCTGTCCGAGGCGCTGGAGGCCGTACTCGGATAGGGCTCCGGCGGCACCCTCAGACGAGGGTGCCCCGGGTGTCTCCGTGGGCGAGTGCGGTGGAGATGGCCTCCGCCGTCTTGCGCAGCGGCGGAAGGCAGCGCTCGCTCAGGTCCTCGGCCGTGGTGCGGGCGGAGTTGGAGGACACGCTCAGCGCGGCCGTCGTACGGCCCGCCCTGCCGGTGACCGGTACCGCGACCGCCACCAGCCCGATCTCCAACTCTTGGTCCACCAGCGCCCATCCGCGCTCGCGCACTTCGGCCAGCTCCGCGCGGAACCGGCCGGTGTCGACGACCGTGCCCGGAGTGTGCGCGACCAGCGGGCCGGCGGCGATATAGGCGTCGAGTTCGGCGTCGTCGAGGGCGGCGAGCAGCACGCGGCCGGAGGCGGTGGCGTGGGCCGGCAGCCGGGTGCCGATGCCGCCGCCGATGGTCATGACCCGCCGGGTGTGCACGCGGGCCACGTACACGATGTCCGGCAGGTCCAGGGTGGCCATCGAGCAGGACTCGTCGATCTCGCGCACCAGGTCGGCCATCAGTTCGCGGGCGATCTCGTCGGTGCCCAGCGAGGCGAAGTAGTTCCAGCCGAGGTTCAGCACCTTCGGCGTCAGGGAGAACGTCCGGCCGCTTGCGCTGACGTAGCCCAGTGCCTTCAGGGTCAGCAGGATGCGCCGGGCGCTCGCGCGGGCGATGCCCGTGAGCTGCGCGACCTCGCTCAGCGTCAGCGCGGGGCGGTCGTGGCCGAAGGTCTCCAGCACGGCCATCGCGCGTTCGAGCTGCTCCAGCCGTTCGACCGGTGCGGGGCCGTCGCCAGGGGTCTCCGTGTTCGCCATGGCGGCAGCCTACTGGCTCACCGGACCTCGATCCCGCATTTGTGCGGTCAGCGAACGCCCGGCTATAGACGCGAACAAGTGCAAGTTGTACGGTCAGCGAACATTAGGTCGTTCAGTGAACAAGGTCAGACGGTGCCGGGACGCGCCGGACGAAGGGATCACCGATGAACCAGACCGACGTAGTCGTCGTGGGCGCAGGCCCGGTCGGCGTGCTCAACGCCCTGGGACTGGCCCGGGCGGGCGTCTCGGTGACGCTGCTGGAGGCCGAGCCCGGGATCGTTCAGTCACCGCGGGCCGTGGTCTACCACTGGTCCGTCCTGGAGGGCATCGAACGGCTCGGCATCCTCGACGAGGCCGTCCGGGCCGGATTCACCAAGGGGGACTACACCTACCTCGTCCTGGCCACCGGCGAGCGCATCAACTTCACGATGGACGTCCTGAAGGGGCACGTCCGCCACCCCCACAACCTCCACCTCGGCCAGCACCGCCTCGCCGAGATCGCCCTCGAACACCTCCGCCGCCTCGGCGCCACGGTCCGCTTCGGCACCCGCCTCACCGGACTCGCCCAGGACGACGACGGGGTCACCGTGACCACCGAAACCCCGGACGGGCCCGAGGAGTTCAGGGCCGGCTGGGTGATCGGCGCGGACGGCGCCCGCAGCGCGGTACGCGGACTGCTCGGCCTGGACTTCGAGGGCACGACCTGGCCCGAACGGTTCGTGGCCACCAACATCCGCTACGACTTCGAGGCCCACGGCTACGGCCGCTCCACCCTCCAGATCGACGCGCGCGACGGCGCGATCATCGCCAAGATCGACGACACCGGCCTGTGGCGGTGCACGTACTGCGAGCCCCTGGACCTGCCCGAGGACCAGGTCCTGGAACGGATGCCGGCCGTCTTCGACCGCATCCTGCCCGGCACCAAGGAGTACGAACTCGTCCAGTACTCGCCGTACCGCATGCACCAGCGCGCCGCCACCCGCTTCCGCGCCGGACGCGTCCTGCTCGCCGGGGACGCCGCCCACGCGACCAACCCCGCCGGCGGACTCGGCCTCACCTCCGGCCTGTTCGACACCTTCGTGCTCTACGACGCCCTCGCCGCCGTGCTCCAAGGACGCGCGGGCGACGACGTACTCGACCGCTACGCGCACGAACGCCGACGGGTCTTCCTCGACATCGCCTCACCCGCAGCCCGCGAGAACAAACGCCTGATCTACCACTCCGCGGACCCGACCCGCCTGGCACAGGACCTCGACCGGCTGCGCCGCATGGCCAAGGACGAGCAACTCCTGCTGGAGCGCTTCCGGTTCAGCAAGACGATCGAAACACCGGCACTGGTCCAGAGCTAGAAGGAGACGGACGCATGGACAGCAACAGCAAAGTCGTCGTCGTGGGCGCGGGCCCCGTCGGACTCATCACCGCGCTCGGCCTCGCCAGAGCCGGGGTCGAAGTCGTGGTCCTGGAACGGGAGTCGGGCCTGGTGGCGTCCCCCCGAGCCATCGTCTACTACGGCGGGGTTCTCGGCGGACTGGAGCGACTCGGTCTGCTCGACGACACGTTGAAGGCAGGAGTCCGGTCCACCACGGTGCAGTTCCTGGTCCACCGCACCGGAGAACGCATCCGCTTCGACCATGACGTGCTCGAAGGACGCGTGCCCTACCCGTACAACGTCAACCTCGGCCAGGACCGCATGGCGGAGATCGCCCTGCGCCACCTGCTCCGACTGCCCGGCACCGAGGTGCGCTTCGGCACCACCGTGACCGGCCTGGAGCAGGACGCAGACGGCGTCACGGTCATCGGCGACGCGAACGGCGTGCCCCTGCGGCTGCGCGCCGGCTGGGTGGTCGGCGCGGACGGCGCGAGCAGCCGCGTCCGCGAACTCCTCGGGCTGGACTTCGAGGGCACGACCTGGCCGGAGCGCTTCGTCGCCACCAACGTGCGCTTCCCGTACGACCGTTACGGCTTCGCCGACGCCAACATGGTCATCGACCCGCAGTACGGCGCCGTCATCGCGAAGATCGACGACAGCGGCCTGTGGCGGTGCACGTACTCCGAGGACGCCGCCCTGCCCGTGGAGACGGTGCACGAACGCATCCCGGAGTACTTCGCCGCCACCCTGCCCGGCGACCGGCGCTACGAACTCGTGCGGTACTCCCCGTACAAGATGCACCAACGGGCCGCGTCGGCCTTCCGCAGCGGACGGGTCGTCCTGGCGGGGGACGCCGCCCACGTGACCAACCCGACCGGCGGACTCGGCCTCACCTCCGGCCTGTTCGACTCCTTCGTACTGTCCGAGGCCCTGGCCGCCGTGGTGCGCGGCGAGACCGACGCCGAAGTGCTCGACCGCTACGCGCACGACCGCCGCCGGGCGTTCCAGGAGTACGCCTCGCCCGTGGCCAGCGCGCTCAAGCACCTCGTCTTCAACTGCGCGGACGAGAACGTGCTGGAGGAGGCCCTCGCCGGACTGCGCCGGGCGACGACCGATCCCCAACTCCGGGCCGGCCGGCTGATGATCAGCCAGCCGCTCCAGACGCCCTCGCTGCTGATCCCGGCTGGTTGATCAGCGTGCGTGCCCCCACGCATCGATGTTGGTGCGGTACGGGGCGTGGCGGATCGCCGCCAAGTCCTCGACAAGACCGGCGTAGCAGTCGTGAAGGGAGCGGACCTGCCGCCGGTCGCGAGGGTTGAAGAAGACGGTGGTGATGTGGTGGTGCGTGCCGCGCGGCCGGACCACCACGGTGCTCACACAGCTCCGCCCGTGCGCGGCGCAACGCGAGCGCGCCACCTCGTCCGCACGTACCACGGCGGCACCGGAGACCGGGGAGAGCGGCGTGAAGTCGACATGCGCGGTGCCCTCGCCGTGCGGCAGTACGGCCGGCTCGCGCAGGTCCATGTCGGGAACGGCGCCCCGCAGCCGCTCGTCGAGCCGGGCCGCGTCCGCGACGTCGTCGCCCTCGAACGTCCGCCGGGACAGTCGTACGCCCGCCGCGCGCAACAGGATCTCCGCGGCCTTCGCGTACCCGGCGTCCACCGCTGTCGCCGTACCGCACATCCGGAACCGGGCCACCCAGCCGTCGCCGTCGGGATCGACGCCGCCCACACCGTTCTCGTCGAAGTCGAAACCGCGGGTCAGCACCACCGGGCCGTCCACCGCGCGGCGCAGCAGGGGTTCCCGCAGTGCGTCGAGGACCCGCGCGAGGGCCCGGGGGCCGGTGAAGCCCGCCCGGCACTCCGTGTACACCTCGGGACGCCGCGCCAGCCGCCAGGTGATGCGGGTGACCACGCCGGACGTCCGGCGTGTCCCGTACAGGCCGGCCAGGTGGTGCCGGTCCGGGGAGTAGCCGACACCGGGCGCGAGGCCGTCGCCGATGACGCCGTCCCAGCCCAGGTCGGGCACCGGGATCCAGAGATCGTCGGCGAGCGCGTCGTAGAGGTCGGACCAGCGTGCGCCGGGTTCCACGACGGCACGGGCGCGGACCGGGTCGACGTCCAGGACACAGTTCATCCGGCGCGGGTCCACGGTGACGTGGTGGTCGCCGGCGAGGCGTACGGCGACGCGGATCTCCTCGGTGTTCCTGGGGGTCACGGTGAGGGTCGGTGCGGTGCGGACCGCCTCGTCGCCCAGCTCCGCGCGGAGGGCGCGGACCACCCGGTCGTAGGCACTGATGTCGGTCCCGCGAAGCACAGTGCTTTCCATGTCGTCATCGTCTCCTCGCTCTGGCCGACGGCCGCGGGGCGGCCGTGCGGCGGGTGAGCCATACGCTCCGGGCGGCTCCGGCGCGGCTTCACCAGGTACGACCCACCGATGCTCGTCCGCCGGGCGCCACGTGCCCAAGCGGGGGACTACGCGTTTCACTACGTGCTTCCGTACGTGCCTTCGTACGCGCTTCCATGTGTGCTCCCGTACGTGCCTGCCGGTGGATCACGGCCGCTCCGAGCCTTGTCGGAGATCGCGGATCGACCTAAGGTCGGGGCGTGGGTCAGTTGCGACGTGGCAATCTGCCGGCCGAGCTGGCCAGCTTCGTCGGCCGCGGCGCCGAGCTCAGACAGCTGCGGCGGTCGCTGGAGAACCATGCGGCCGTGACCCTGACCGGTACCGGCGGTGTCGGCAAGAGCAGGCTCGCGCGACGGGCGGCCGCCGAGATGGGCCGGGCCTTCCCCGATGGTGTGTGGTTCGTCGAACTGGACGACGTGACGGACGGTGCGCTGCTGCCCGCCACCGTGCTGCAGGCCCTGGGCCTGCGCGACGACGGCGCGCCCGCCGAGGAAAGACTCGTCGAACAGCTCCGCCCCCTGCGGGCACTGCTCCTGCTCGACGGCTGCGAACAGGTCGCCGAGCCCTGCGCGGCCCTGGTGAGCCGCCTCCTGGCCAAAGTACCGGGACTGAGGGTTCTCAGCACCAGCAGACGGCCGCTGCGCATCACCGGCGAGGCCGTCCTGCCGGTGGCGCCGCTGCCGGTGCCCGATCCCGACGCCGACGACCTCCGCCCGGCGGCACTGGCCCGCTGCGACGCGGTCTCGCTGTTCGTCGACCGGGCCGCGGCGGTCCGTCCCGGCTTCGCGCTGACCGACGCCAACGCCGCGTCCGTGGCCCGGATCTGCCACCGCCTCGACGGCCTGCCGATGGCCATCGAGTTCGCGGCCGACCGCCTGGACGTCCTCTCCGAGGAGCAGCTCGCCGAACGGCTCGACGACGCCGAACGGCTGCTGGTCACCGGCAAGCGCGGTGCCCCCGAACGCCAGCGGACCCTGCACGCCCTGATCGCCTCCAGCCACCGGCTCTGCTCACCCGGGGAACAGACGCTGTGGGCGCGGCTCGCGGTGTTCACCGGCCGCTTCGAACTCGGCGCCGTCGAACAGGTCTGCGCCGGGGGACCGGTCGCGGAGAGCGAGGTGTTCGACCTGGTGGCCGGACTCGTCGACAAGTCGGTCCTCAGCCGGGACGAACACCCGGGAGGCACCTGGTACCGGCTGCCCCGCCTGCTGCGCGACCACGCCCGCGGCAGCCTCGTCGGGCCCGAGGAGTGGCTGCGCCTCAACGAGCGGCACGCCGACTGGTGCCGGCGGCTCGCCGAGGAAGCCACACCCGGACTGCTCACCCCCCGGACCGACAACTGGGCGGCCAAGATCCGCGGCAACCACGCCAACATCCACCACGCGCTCGCCTTCTGCCTGACGGACGGCGACAACCCGCGCGGAGCCCTGGGGCTGGCCTCGTCGCTCTGGTACTACTGGCTCATCACCGGCCATGTCGGCGAAGGGCGCGCCTGGTTGGAGCGTGGGCTCAGGGCGAGCACGGACCCCTCACCCGAGCGGGCCCGGGCCCTGGCCGTGGCGGCCGACCTGGCGATCAACGACCGCGACAGCGCGGCGGCGACCGAACTCGAAGCCCAACTCGTCGCCGCGCAACGGGAGGAGCAGCCCGCCCTCGCCGGCCATCTCGACTTCGCCGGCGGCGTGTTCGCCACCCAACGCGGTGATCTCGTCGGCGCCCGGGCCCTGTTCGAGAACGCTCTCGGGGAGTTCCGCGCCTCGGACGACCTGATGGGCACGTCGAAAACCCTGTGGAACCTGTCCCTGGCCTGCATCTGGAACGGGGACACGGCACAAGGGCTGCGCTACACCGACGAGTTCACCCGCACCTTCGGTGGGCAGGGCGACAACTGGGGCACTTCGGCGGTCCATTGGGCCCAGGCCCACGCCCGCCTCCACGACGGGGACGCCCAGGGCGCGCTGGCCGCGCTCACTGCGGGCGTGACCCTGACCCGGCGCCTCGACGACCACTTCGGGATGGGCTGGTGGCTGCAACTGGGCGCGCCGGTCCTCGCCGCGAACGGCCGCCACGCCGACGCCGCCCTCGTCCTCGGCGCGACCCGCTCCCACCAGGTCTTCGCCCTCCCGGTCCTCGACACCCTGCGCACCCGCTGCGCGGACGACGTACGGACCCTGCTCGGCGACCGCCGCTACGACGAACTGGCCGCCCGCGGCGCCAGGTTGTCCCTGGAGGAAGCGGTCGACGTGGTCGTGGAGCGACTCCCGTCGGACGACCTGGATCCGGCCCGCCCGGCCGAGGACACGGCACTGTCGAAACGCGAGGAGGAAGTGGCCGAACTCGTCGCCAAAGGGCACACCAACAAGGAGATCGCCGCGTCCCTCGTCATCTCGACCCGCACCGCCGAAGGCCATGTGCGCCGCATCCTCGACAAACTCGGTCTGCAGTCGCGCGCGCAGATCGCCGCCTGGACGACCGGGAGACGCCAGGCGAATACCCTGCGCCGTTCTTGAAGCGACGAACCCGGTCCGTCACACCGTGCGGGCCACTCCGACGTACAACGGGATCTGTTCGGTCCCGCTCCGTGGTTCCCCGGCTTCGGGATGCCAGCGCGCCGCGAGTTCTATGCCCGGGTCGACAAGCTCAAGTCCCGTGAAGAACGCGGTGAATTCATCGCGCGACCGTACCTGCGCGGGCGTGCCGCCCCTGCGGTACACCTCGACGACCCGCTCCCAGGTCTCGGGATCGAAGTCACCGGTCGCGTGGGAAAGGGCCAGGTAGCTGCCGGGCGCCAGTGCCGCGACCAGTTCGCCGACGATGCCATGGGGATCGTCCTCGTCGGCCACCAGATGCAGAAGTGCCACCAGAGACAGGGCGACAGGCTGCTCGAAGTCCAGCGTCTCCTTCGCGGCCGCGAGGATCTTCGCGGGCTCTCTCACATCGGCCTGGATGTACGTCGTACTTCCCTCGGGCGTGCTGTGCAGAAGCGCCTCGGCATGTCTGAGGACGATCGGGTCGTTGTCCGCGTACACCACACGGGCGCCGGGCTCGACGGCCTGGACGACCTGGTGGAGGTTCGGCCGGGTGGGTATCCCGGTACCGATGTCGAGGAACTGACGGATGCCCCGCCTCGCCAACAGCCGGGATGCCCGGTGCATGAAATCACGGTTCACCCGGGCCATGCGCCTGACGTCGGGGAACAGGGCGATGACCTTCTCCGCGGCTTCCCAGTCGACGGGGTAGTTGTCCTTGCCGCCGAGGAAGTAGTCGTACATGCGGGCCGATTGGGGCTTGCTCGTGTCTATGCCGTCCGCACCTAATCCGGCAGGTGTCATTCCGGTCCTCCCGTGATCCGTCGGCCAGCAGTGTGCCACGACGCCCGCGGCTCGATCCTCAACTGGTCGACATCCACAGGGTGTTGGACTAGTGCACGGAGAACCCGCCGTCGACGAAGACCGACTGCCCGGTGACATAGGCGGAGGCGGGGCTCGCCAGGAACACCGCGGCGCCCGCGAAATCCTCGGCAAGTCCGTTGCGCCCGACCATCGTTCGGGCGGCCAGCGCCGCCACCTTCTCCGGGTCGTCCGACAGCCGCGCGTTGAGCGGCGTCATCACGAACCCCGGCACCAGCGTGTTGCAGGTGACGCCGTACGGCGACCACGCCTCGGCCTGCGACCGGGCCAGCGACTCCAACGCCCCCTTGGACACCCCGTAGGCGCCGCTCTGTACGAACGCGCGATGCGCCTGCTGGGAGGTGATGTGGATGATCCGCCCGAAGCCCCGCTCGGCCATACCGGGACCGAAGCGCTGTCCCAGGAGGTAGGGCGCCTCCAGGTTGACCGCCATCGTGGTGTCCCACACGTCCTCGCCCAACTCGCCCATCGGCGGCCGGAGGTTGATCCCGGCACTGTTCACGAGAATGTCCGGCTCGCCGAAGATTCCGGCCGCGGCCTCCGCCGCCGTCCGCACTCCGTCACGGGTCCCCAGATCGTCGCTCACCCACGCGGCCCGGCACCCCTCCGCCACCAACTCCTCGACGGTGGCGGTCAGTTCAGCCTCCTTGCGGGCCACTACGACGACCTGGGCCCCCGCCCGCGCGAGCGCCCCGGCGACCGCCCGACCGATGCCGGAGCTGCCACCCGTCACCACGGCCACCCGGCCGTCCAGCGAGAACATGTCGAAGAGGTAATCGCGAGAGATCATTCCCGCAGCCTAGGTGCCCGCCGTGCGATCCGGTCCCGGAGGGGGGCGGGTCTCTCGCGTCCGTGGCACCAACTAGGTACCATCGACGCATGCCATCACTGAACGTGTCCTTCACCGAAGAGGAACTCGACGGAGTGCGCGCCGCCGCCGCGGCCGAGGGCAAGAGTCTCAAGCAGTACCTGCACGACCTCGGCGTCCGCGAGATGCAGCGCGGCCGGTTCGTCGCCGGCGCGTCCGCGTGGGCCGAGCGGCTGCGCGGCGAGTTCGACGACGCCTTCCCCGAAGAGGTGCCGCCCTCCGAGCGCGGTGGGGCCGCGGCCGCCTGATGCACCTGTACATCGACGTCTCCTGGCTGCTCGACGTCCAGGAGGCCGCCCTCTCCGACGAGGACATGTCGGTCTCGGACTACTCCGCGCTCGTGGCCGCCGTAGCACGCCACAAGACCAAGCTGCCGACCCTCGCCGCCGCCGACCCGGACGCCGCCTGGCGGGCCGCCGCGCTCATGCACACCATCGTGCGCCTGGAGCCGCTGCCGCACCGCAACAGCCTCTACGCCGCGTTCGTCGCCGCCCAGTACATGGGCCAGTCCGGCGAGGGCATCGACCCGCCCTACGGAGCGCTCTCCGAGCTCGTCCGCAAGATCCGCGACACCGGCGTCGGTGTCGTGGCCGTCGCCGACCAGCTGCGCTCCTGGAAGGTCTGACCTGGTCCTTCCCGGGTCCTCGCGACCGGGTGGCCGTACCTCTGCGTACGCTGTTGGCGTGTCAGCCGCCCGCCTCCGCCGTGTCGCCGTCCTCGTCCTCGAGGGCGCCAAGCCGCTCGACGTCGGGATCCCCGCGCAGGTCTTCACGACCCGGGCGAGCATGCCGTACGAGGTGCGGCTGTGCGGCGCGGCTCCCGGTCTGGTGACCGGCGGTGACGGCCTGTCGTACCACGTCGCCGACGGCCTCGACGCGCTGACCTGGGCCGACATCGTCTTCGTCCCCGGCTATCGGTTCCCGGACCGTGAGGATCCGCCGCAGGCCGTCCTCGACGCGCTGATCACCGCCCACGACCGGGGCGCTCGGCTCGCCGCGATCTCCACGGGGGCCTTCGCGCTCGCCGCCACCGGCCTCCTCGACGGCAAGCGGGCGACGACCCACTGGCACTACACGCGGGCACTCGCGGCCAAGTACCCGCTCGTCAAAGTTGACGAGAACGTCCTGTTCGTCGACGAGGGCAGCATGCTGACCTCGGCGGGCGCCGCCTCCGGTATCGACCTGTGCCTGCACATCCTGCGCGGCGACCTCGGAGTGGCCGCGTCCAACCACGCGGCCCGGCGCCTGGTCGCGGCCCCCTACCGCAGCGGCGGCCAGGCGCAGTACGTGCCGCGCAGTGTGCCCGAGCCGCTCGGCGAACGGTTCGCCGCCACCCGCGAGTGGGCGCTGCACCGGCTCGGCGAGCCCCTCACCCTGGAAACACTGGCCCGGCAGGCGGCGGTCTCGCCGCGCACGTTCTCCCGGCGCTTCGTCGACGAGACCGGCTACACGCCGATGCAGTGGGTCATGCGCGCCCGCGTCGACATGGCCCGCGAACTGCTCGAACGGTCCGAGCGCAGCGTCGAGCAGATCGCCGCCGAGGTAGGCCTCGGCACCGGCGCGAACCTCCGGCTGCACTTCCACCGCCTGCTCGGCACCACACCGAGCGAATACCGGCGCACGTTCGCACAGGGGGAGTAGGGGAGTAGCGGAAGGCCCTGCGACCGCCTTGGCGAAATCCTTTTGAACCGTGGCGATCGCGCCACTGTCACCGACGGTCGCCGCGCGCGAGCCTGGAGTGGAACCGAAGGGACATCACTTATGACTCGCATCGCCATCAATGGATTCGGCCGCATCGGACGCAATGTGCTGCGCGCGCTGCTCGAACGCGACAGCTCTCTCGAAGTCGTCGCCGTCAACGACCTGACGGAGCCCGCCACTTTGGCCCGGCTGCTCGCCTTCGACACGACGTCCGGCCGGCTCGGCCGCCCCGTCTCCGTGGACGGGGACACCCTTGTCGTCGACGGCCGGCGCATCAAGGTGCTCGCCGAGCGTGAGCCCGCGGACCTGCCCTGGGCCGAGTTGAATGTCGACCTCGTCCTTGAGTCCACCGGCCGTTTCACGTCCGCCAAGGCCGCCCGCGTCCACCTCGACGCGGGCGCGCGCAAGGTGCTCGTCAGCGCGCCCTCGGACGGCGCCGACGTCACGCTCGCGTTCGGGGTGAACAACGACGCCTACGACCCGGCCACGCACACGGTCGTCTCCAACGCCTCCTGCACGACCAACGCGCTGGCACCACTGGCCGCGGTGCTCGACGAACTCGCCGGTATCGAGCACGGTTTCATGACCACGGTGCACGCCTACACGCAGGAGCAGAACCTCCAGGACGGCCCGCACCGGGACGCCCGCCGTGCCCGTGCCGCCGCGGTCAACATCGTGCCGACCACGACGGGTGCCGCCAAGGCGATCGGTCACGTCCTGCCGAACCTCGACGGCAAGCTGTCGGGCGACTCGATCCGGGTGCCCGTGCCGGTGGGCTCGATCGTCGAGCTCAACACCACGGTGTCCCGCGACGTGACCCGCGAGGACGTGCTGGCCGCCTACCGCACCGCGGCCGAGGGCCCCCTCGCGGGCGTCCTCGAATACTCCGAGGACGCGCTGGTCTCCTCCGACATCACCGGCAACCCGGCCTCGTCGATCTTCGACTCGGCCCTCACCCGCGTCGACGGCCGCCATGTGAAGGTCGTCGCCTGGTACGACAACGAGTGGGGCTTCTCCAACCGGGTGATCGACACCCTGGAACTGCTCGCCGCCGGCTGACACCGACAAAGCGGGGCGGGTGACCTTCGTCCGCCGGTGTGATCGGTGCTGCCGTAGTGTCTGGCCATGCCCGAGTCGCCCCGCCCCGTTCCCTTCGCGCCCGCCGTGCCCCGCCGGGCCCGTGAACTCGGGCTCGGCACAGGTGAGTTGCCCACGGGGACGCACAACGCGATCACGGACGTGCCCGGTATCAGGGTCGGGCACACCACACTGATCCGTCCGCCGCACATGCACAGCGGCGTCACCGCGATCCTGCCCGAAGGAGTGGGCCCCGCAAGCCCGTTGCCCGCCGGGGTGTTCGCGGGCAACGGCTACGGCAAGCTCCTCGGCACCACGCAGATCGCCGAACTCGGCGCGCTGGAAACCCCGGTGGTGCTCACCTCGACGCTGTCGGCCTTCCGGGTCGCGGACGCCCTGGTCGGCTGGATCCTGGAACGGCCCGAGGGGGCGGCCGCCACGAGCGTGAACCCCGTGGTGGGGGAGTGCAACGACGGTCTCCTGTCCGACATCCGGTCGCGTCCGGTCCGCGAGGAACACGTCCGCGCCGCACTCGACACCGCGTCCGCCGGGCCGGTCGCCGAGGGCTCCGTCGGTGCGGGCACCGGGACGACCGCGCTCGGCTTCAAGGCCGGCATCGGCACCTCGTCACGACGCGTACCGCTCGGGGGCCGGGAGTCGACGCTCGGTGTTCTGGTGCAGGCCAACTTCGCCGGCACTCTGCGGGTACGCGGCCGTACGGTCACTCCCGCCGACGTGGGTGTCCCCGCCGAGGAGTCCGATTCCGGTCCGGAGACCGGATCCTGCATGGTCGTGGTCGCGACCGACGCGCCCCTGGACGCCCGCCAACTCACCCGGCTCGCCCGCCGCGCCGTCTACGCGCTGGCCCGGGTCGGTGCGGGTTACGGCCACGGCAGCGGGGACTACGGCCTCGCGTTCGGCACCCGTCCTCCGGGCATGCCCGCCGGACCGGCGGTGGTGCCCGACGCCGGGCTGGATGTCCTCTTCGGCGCGGTGCTGGACGCCGTGGAAGAGGCGGTGCTGAACTCACTGCTCACCGCGACCCGGGTGACGGGGCCGCGCGGGCACACCCGTTGGCCGTTGCCCGCGACAGCGCTGCTCAGTCTGCTGGGGTGAGGGCGCGCTCGTACCACGTGCCCTGCCTGCCACCGATCTCGGACGGGAGCGCGCGGCCGACCGGGACGAACCCGGCCTTGGCCAGCACCTTCTGGGACGCGATGTTCGCGTCCGAGGTGGCCGCCCGGAGCGTACGCAGACCGTGCCGTGTCGCGGCCAGCCGGCACAGCTCCTCGACGGCCGCGGTGGCCAGACCCTGCCCGGCTACGTGCTCTGCCACCCGGTAGCCGAGGTCGGCGCTGCCGCCCTCGACGAGGTCGAACAGATTGAACCTGCCGAGGACCGAGCCGTCCTCGTCGACGAGCACATGGAAGGCGCAGATTCCCGCCGCCTGCTCGGCCAGCAGGGCCTCGTACCGGTCGGTGAAGCGCTCGAAGTAGCCGTCGCCGCGGTCGGTGACGGAGGCGGCGAAGTAGGCGCGGTTCGCCAACTCGAAGGCCAGGACCGCCGGGGCGTGATCGGCGCGCAGCCGCTGCAACTCGGGCACCGCCCGACTCTACCCAGGCGGCCCACCAGCGGGGCAAGTCACTTTCTGACGAGGAAACAGGTCCCGTCCGCGTCCCGTGTCTCGGGCACACCCAGCTAGGCGAGGTCCTGGCCCCATGGGAGCCGCATCGGCCTCAAGTCGTAAGGGGTGTCCCGTACATGGGCCTCGGGGCGTCACAGTTCGAAGGTGGCGTGCATCTCCCAGACGAGGATCTCCGCGGGCTCGGTCGCGGCGACCCGGTGTCCGCCCGTGGCCGTGAAGCGCACGGCGTCGCCCTCGTCGAGCCTGCCGGTTCCTTCCAGGTCCAGCGAGCCGCGGGCGACGAACAGGTGCAGATACGGCGCCTCGGGAAGGATCACCTGCTGCCCGGGCCGCAGCCGCGCCGCGTGCAGCGCCGCATGCCGGTTCCGGATCCGGATGGCGCTGATGTCCTTGTCCCGGTCCATGCCGGACGCCACCGTCACCAGCCCGCCGGACAGCAACTCGCCGTCGATCTCCAGCTGTTCGTAGCCCGGAGCGATGCCGGCCTCGTCGGGCAGGACCCACATCTGGACGAAGTGCACGGGATCGGTGGGGCGTTCGGCGGTCGACCCGTAGGGGTCGTTCTTCTCCGAGTGCAGGATGCCGGTGCCCGCGCTCATCCGCTGGGCCAGCCCGGGGTAGATCACGCCGGAGTGGCCGCCGGAGTCCTGATGGACCAGCGAGCCCTGGAGCACCCAGGTGACGATCTCCATGTCCTGGTGCGGATGCGTGTCGAAGCCCGTGCCCGGCTGCACCAGGTCCTCGTTGTGGACCAGCAGCAGACCGTGGTGCGTGTTGTCCGGATCCGGCCGGTGCGTGCCCAGGGAGAACGAGTGCTTGGAGTCGAGCCAGGACAGCCGACTCGCAAGCCGCCCGCCGGCCCGCCGCACGTCCACCGTGGGTGTCAGCAGTGCGCTCATGGTGTGCTTCCTTCGCAAGCGGGGATTCCATGAAAGTTCAATGTTCAACCGCTACGGTACGCTTGCATCACATGAATGTTCAAGTCATTGGCCGACTGGTACCCTCGCGAAATGACCTCCCCGGACGAGTCCCAGCAGATGGACGAGCACGCCGATCTGTGGCTCGCGCCGGCCGAGCTGGCGTCGTGGATGTCCTTGGTCCGGCTGGCCGTCAGGCTGCCGTGGGCCCTCGACACCCAGTTGCAGCGTGATGCCGGGCTGAGCATGGTCGAGTACATGAGCCTGGCCATGCTGGCCGAAGCTCCCGAGTGGACCCTGCGCATGAGTGTGCTGGCCGAGCACACCAACTCGTCGCTGTCCCGGCTGTCGCACCTGGTGAAACGGCTGGAGAGCCGCGGTTACGTCCGCCGAGAACCGGATCCGAGCGACGGGCGCTTCACCAACGCCGTCCTCCTGCCCGAGGGCATGCGGAAGCTTGAGTCCGCGGCGCCCGCGCACGTGGCCCACGTACGTCGTCTCGTGGTCGACAACCTGTCCGGCGAGCGCCTGCGCCGCCTCGGTCAGGACGCCGAGCGGATCCTGGACCGCATCGACTCACCCGTACGCTGACGGTTGCCCATCACTTGAACATTGAAGTCACTGGGCGTACCTGCCGTCGTCAGGAGACCCGGCCCGGCCGGTGCCCTGGAGTTCTACAAGGTGCTGCGGGCCGCCTTTGCCGACTTCCGCGGGGGTGATCCACTGGAGCAGCTGGGAGCCCCGCCGGGCGGTCGCCGACCGCCCGTGACCGCCGATGACCGCGGGGGCCGGAGCCTCAGCCGGGCTCAAGCCCCGCGTCCCGCGCCAGCAGCGCCGCCTGTACCCGGTTCTCGCACCGCAACTTCGCCAGGATCCGGCTGACGTACGTCTTCACCGTCGCCTCGCTCACATGGATCCGCTCGCCCGCGTCGGCGTTCGACAAGCCCTCGCCGAGCAGTGCGAGCACCTCCAGTTCGCGGGTGCTCAGTGTCTCCAGCCGTCGTCGTGCCTCCTCGCCGCGCGCCGCGGACTGCCCCGAGGCGAGCGAGTCGACCACATGGCGGGTGGCGGCCGGCGACAGATACGCGTTCCCGGCCGCGGCCGCCCGCACCGCCTGGATCAGCTCGGCCGGCGCCGAGTCCTTCAGCAGGAACCCGGCGCCTCCCTGGCTCAACGCACGCAGTACGTTCTCCCGCTCGCCGAACGTCGTCAGGATCAGCGGACGTACGGCCGGTGCCACTCGCCGCAGCTCGGCCAGTGCGGACAACCCGTCCAGCACGGGCATCTGGATGTCCAGCAGCGCCACGTCGACGGAGTGGGCGCGGACCAGGTCGACCGCCTCACGACCGTTGGCCGCCTCCGCCACGACGTCGATGTCGTCGGCGGAGGTGAGGATCATCCTGATGCCCGCCCGGATGAGCGGTTCGTCATCCGCGACGAGGACTCTGATCACAACTCTCCTGCATGACGTGCGGCGATGGCTGCTACTTGACCAAGTAGGCCCTTTTCTCGATCAGTTTGCCGTCCTTGAAGCAGAAGCGGTAGGCGGGCATCTTGTCCCCCTCGTTCGGCCGGTCCTCCGTCGACAGGTAGGTCGCGCAGGTCGACCCCGGCGGCTCGGTGGGCCCCTTGCCGACCATGGCCTTGGCTATGAACGACTTACCGTGCGGCAACTTGTCCCGCACCGCCGTCTCGGTGTCTCCGACCTTCACGGAGTTGTAGACGGACGGCTGGAGCATGAGTTTGTCGGACTCCTTCTCCACCAGGTTGACGACCAGCACGACGGCCAGCACTCCGAGAACCAGGAAGGCCACCACCGCGGCACTGCAACCGATCACAATGCCTTTCCCCTTGCGTCCCATGGCGATGTCGAACTCCTTCTGCCTGTCCGGCGCACCGGACCAGTCGATGTCCGCACCACCGTCGCCGGGCACCACCCCTTCGCTCTGCCCCCGGAAGTCGTTCGCCCCATCGACGAACGTCGTTCCCTTCCGCGCCGAGTCCGCCTGCCGCTGGTCCCCGCCCGGCGTGCGCGGTGGAGGGCCGTACGGCAGAACACCCGCGACCCGGAACCCGCCCTCGGCCGTGGAGCCCGTATGCACCATGCCGCCGACCAGCCGGGCCCGCTCCTGAAGGCCCGTGAGGCCCTGCCCGCCGCTGACCACGGTGTGCCGGCCGCCGCCGGTCGTCACGGGTATCGGCCCATTGGCGACCTCGACCACCAGGGAGTCCGGCTCGTACCGCAACTCCACGGCGATCGAGGCGCCCGGCGCGTGCTTCAGGGCATTGGTGAGTGCCTCCTGCACGATCCGGTACGCCGCGTGATCGGCGGCCGGGGACAGCGGCCGTGCCTCGCCCGCGCGTCGTAGCTCCACGGCGGAATGCGCGCCTCGCGACGCCGCCACAAGGTCGGCTATCCCCGCCACACCCCTGGCCGCGGGCTCCGGGTCGGGCTCGTGTTCCCGCGCCCGGTCCGGTGTGCCGTCGTGCAGGATGCCGACGGCTTCGCGCAGCTCGTGCATCGCGGCCACGGACGCCTCCCGGAGGACGCCTACCACCTCGCGCTGCCCGTCCGTCAGGTCCCGGTCCACCTCCAGCGCGCCCGTGTGGACGGCGATCAGCGCCAATTGGTGGCCGAGGCTGTCGTGCATGTCCTGCGCGATGCGCTGCCGCTCGCGCAGGCGCGCGTGGGACGCGATGATCTCGCGCTCGCGCAGCAGTTGGGCGTTGTGCTCGTGCAGCGCGTGCACCAGCCTGCGCCGCTGGGCGCGGTAGCGACTGGTGAGACCGGGCACGACCGTCGTCGCCAGGAACGCGAGCGCGGTGAACACCAGTGTCTGCGCCGCGAGCAGGTTGAAGGGCGCCTGGCTGACGGACAGTGCCGTGAAGAGGACGAAGGTGGTCCCGAACAGTGCGAGTGCCCGTCGAGGCGCCTCGATCCGGGCCCCCGCCGACCAGCTCGCGGCCATCAGCACGACCCCGAAGGTGCCGAGCGCACCGGCGATCGCGCCCGTCACGATCAGCACGGTCGCGGGGAAGGACCGTCGCAGCAGCGAGAGCGCCACGGCGGTCACCGCCGCGGCGATCATCCGCGGCACATCCTCCTCGGCGAAGCTCAGCATCGCGAACAGGCCCAGCAGGACGGCCAGCACCGCCTCGCCGACGATCTGCCGCCGGGACCACAAGTGTGCCGCCCCCAACTGCTTCCGGACCTCGCGCGCCTTCGTCTTCACGTCCACGCGCCAACGGTAGACATCACCGCCCGCGCGCACAGCCTCCGTTCGTCGCGACCACGGGCGACCAAAGTCGTACCGCGGTCCGGCGAGCTGGTCGGCCGGCTCGGGCAGGTGTGTTGTCGACGGGTCCGTCAGCCGTTGTCGCTGAAGGACTTCACCTGGCACTCGATCTTGTACTTGCCGAAGTCGGGCAGGTTCATGCTGTCACCGCTGGCCAGCCCCCAATTCCCGTCGGAGACCACGCTCTTGATCCCGTGACCGTTCATGCACTTGACCATGGCCCGCACACCGTCGCTGTAGCGGGGATTCTTCGCCGGATCCATTTCCACCGGCTGAAGAGGGTATTTCAACTCGCAGGCCTTGAGCGCCGGGCTGTCGGGGGTGGGTTTCCGGCCGGTCGGCACACCGTGATCGTGGAGGCAGTCCGTCCAGGCGTCCCAGAGCCTGTTGACGTCCTGCTCGTTGTCGTCGAGCCGGATCCGCACGTGTCCGGCGTCCGGATCCGCCGTCTGTCTGGCCCTGGCGGAAGGAGTGGCGATGGAGGCGACACCCTCGTCGCGGGTGCCTTTCCCACCGCTGCCGCAGGAGGTGAGCATGACGAGGGTCGTGGCGGCTGCGAGAACTGTCAGGCCGGGACCGACGATGCCGTAGCGCACGGGATGGATGAAGGAGGACATGGCGCCAACATCCCGGCAGGGTATGAAGATCCTGTCAGCGACCGATCAGCGTCCTGTTTGCGCGGGATCGGTGATGCGTGTGGGGCACTCGACGCCCGCACGGCGTCTTCGACGGTCCCACCGAGCAGGCCGGAGACCGGCGTCGATCTGCCGCTCCGGGCCGCCTCGGAGTTCGGCGAGCGGTGGGCTGCCGGAGTCCTCGCAGCACCTGCGGGCGCGTGACGTAGGTGGAACGGGTCGTCGAGGAACTGAGGAATTGAGGAACTGTCGGGGCGGAGGGTGGCCGACTCCGCACGACACCCGTACCCCATCGGCCGGTCGTCTGCCTGTGTGTCACGGCGACAGGAGGTCCTGTCGGCGCCCGCCAAGTGCTCCCCACCACGACCGAGTCGTTCGCTCGCCGCGCCCCCTGCCCCCTGACCGGCAGGAGCCTCTGCACCGACACTCGGTCGAAGGGGCCGCGGGCCGCTCAGGACTGATTCCACACGAGCGTATAGCGCCAGAACAATCGTCGCCGGAGCCGGGCGCCGGGGAGGATGTCTCCGGCTTCACGGACGATGTCGTCGAAGGTCATGTCCGCCGAGCGAGTAGGTGCCGTCATGGAGACGGGCCGTTGCGAGGGGCGCCCCTTGTTCTTCAGCCAGCCCGTGGCGGCGTTGGCCGGAATGGCGACGGCACCGAGCAGGTGGTCTGCCGGGGTCTGCGCGCGGGACAGGCCGACGATCACCAGGGTCCCTCCCGGCGCCAGATGACGGCGGAAACAGGTGAGTGCCTGGGCGAACGGCAGGTGGTGGATCGTGGCGACGCACGTGATGACGTCGTACGGGCCGGCCGGGAATTCGGCCAGGGCATCGGCGACGGTGAAGGTGACGGGGAGCCCGGGCGGAGTCAGCTTCTGGGCCTGAGCGGTGATCACCGGATCGGAATCGACGGCCTGCACGGTGTCGGCTCGTCCGGCCAAGAGCCTTGCAAGGTCACCGCTGCCGGAACCGACGTCCAGTGCGCGGTGGAAGCGCCTCGGCAACTGCCGCAGGATCCAGCGATGGTAGTGGGCGTTGTGGTCCCAGGGGTATGCGGCGTTGAAGCGTTCAAGAGCCCGCAGCACACGAGGCGACAAGATCTTCATTGCCCCAGTCCATCAAGTCCCCGCGGCATGCGCACCCCTGTTCCGAAGAGAGTTCAACCGCTCCCGGGCTGCCGGACGCGGCCACAGGAACCGGGTTGAGGAACAACCTACTGACGGGCGGACGACCACTGACCATGGTCCGTCCATGGTCGGTGCGGTGCACGGCGCGACTCGTGCGGCGATGTCAATGACCGGAAGGCGACGGCCAGTTGGCCGAGTTCCGCCCCCGTCCGACCGTGCGCGGGGCGCCGTGGATGCCACCTCTGACCGGATTCCCCGCACGACCTGACCGACGCCGGACGCGTCGAACAACTTCTGTCCCATCGCTGTACGGGAATCCGGTGTTCGAGATAGCGTCACCACGCAGCTGCCGAGTGAAACGATTCAATCCACTGCCGCACAAGGGGACAGCATGGCGTCGAACAGCACACCGGACAAAGGCATTTCCCGTCGCGCAGCTCTGGCCGCAGCAGGCACCGTCGGACTCACCGCAGTGTCCCTCTCGACCGGACTTCCCACCGCGGAGGCGCTCCCCGCCGCGGAAGCCTCCGCTTCGTTCTCCGGCAGTCCGTCGCGCCGCGCCGGCGGCTGGCACCGATACGTCCAGGGGCCGTCCTCGCGCACGGTCCGGCCGGTACGGATCGTCGCGTCGACCGGAGACGTGAAGAACCCCGACGCGCTGCTCAAGCCCGGCGGTTCCAGATCCGTCCTCCGCCGCCCGCAGCCCGCGGCGGCGCCCGCCTGGCCCGCCGGCACCACGGCCGAGGCCTCGTCGGCACACGCGGGCAACAACGGCAACGACGGTCAGCCGCGCACCTACGACGCCTCCAACGCGATCGACGGAAACCCGGACACCTTCTGGAACGACGACACGCTCGGTGTGTTCCCCGACGTCCTCACCATCACCGCGCCCCAGGTCGCGACCCTGCAGGGCATCACGGTGATCTCCAACAGCGACGGCGTGCCCACCGATTACACCGTCGACGTGTGGCGCGACGGCGACTGGCACACCGCCGCGACGGTCGCGGGCAACGACGCGGTGCAGAGGGCAGTTCCGTTCACGGAGCCGGTCGGCACCGACCGTGTGCGCATCACCGTGACCCACGCACAGGACACCTCGCACGGCAACTTCACCCGGATCAACGAGGTCTGGCCCGCACCGGTCGAGCCGATCCCCGTTCCGAGCGTCACGGTGGACTTCGGCAAGGTCGTGGTCGGATATCCGCAGATCAGGTTCACCTCCGCCTCCACCAACTCCCCAGGTGTACGCGTCGCGTTCTCCGAGACCCGCCAATTCCTCACCGACCGCTCGGACTTCACCCGCTCCGACCAGGCGGGCGGCGCCGGACAGGGCACGGACCAGTTCGCCGTACCCGCGAAGGGCGCCAACTGGACCGACCACAAAGGCTTCCAGGCCGGCGACAAGGTCTTCGCGGACGGACTGCACGGATTCCGCTACCTCAAGATCAGCCTCGACGCACTCGTCACGGACAGCCCCGCCGCACAGCCCTGGGGGACGGTCGAAATCGACTCCGTGGCCCTGCAGTTCACCGCGTACGTGGGCACACCGAGCACTTACCGGGGCTGGTTCCTGTGCTCCGACGACGAGTTGAATCGTTACTGGTACGGCGCCGCGTACACCAACGAACTGGTCACCGACACCTTCCGCCAGGACGACGTCGATCCGCGCAACGCCTGGAGTGCCACGCTGGAGGGGAAGTCGGTCCTCCAGGACGGTGCCAAGCGCGACCGCGACCCGTACGTCGGCGACCTCGCCGTCTCCGCGCGCACCCTCTACCTCACCCACGACGACGCGGCGACCGCGGCCCGCAACGTCCTGGCCGACCTCGCTGACCACCAGCGCGCCGACGGCTGGATACCGCCCGCCTCCATCGGCAACTACACCCTGCCGCTCTTCGACTATCCGCTGTACTGGGTCACTTGCAGCTGGGATTACGTCCTCTACACCGGGGACCGCCAGTACGCGACGCGCTACTACCCGACCCTGCTGAAGGTCCTCGACACCTGGTACCCCAGCGTCACGGACGACGCGGGCCTGCTGAGCAAGGGCCTCAACGGCACCGGTGGCTACGGCGACTACGCGTTCCTCGGCCGCACCGGCCGGGTCACCTACTACAACGCGCTCTACGTCCAAGCCCTCCAGAACGCCGCCCAGTTGGCGACTCTGCTGGGCCAGAAGGCCGACGCCACGCGCTGGAGCGAGCGGGCGGACAAGGTCGCGCAGGCCGTCAACTCGCTGCTCTGGGACGCGGATGCGGGTGCCTACCTGGACTCTTCGACGGGTGCGGTGCGCCACGCGCAGGACGGCAACTCCCTCGCCGTCGTCACCGGCATCGCCGACGCGGACCGTGCCACCTCGGCGCTCGCCCATCTCGACGCGACGACGAAACGACCGTACGGCAACGCCTTCATGGACAACGACACCATCTTCGACCAGGCCTCCCAGCGGGTCTACGCCTTCACCTCGTACCCGGAGATCGAGGCCCGCTTCCTGACCGGTCAGGTCGACTCCGCGCTCGACCAGATCCGCCGTATGTACGGCTGGATGGACAAGAACGACCCCGGCATCACCAACTGGGAGGGCATCGGCCCGAACGGGTCCCTTTACGAGGACGCGTACACCAGCATGGCGCACGGCTGGTCCACCGGAGTCCTGCCCGCGCTCACCAACAACCTCCTCGGCGCCCGACCGACCTCACCCGGCTACGCCACCTGGGAAGTACGGCCGCAGCCCGGCGCCGTCGACTGGGCGACGGGACAACTCCCCACCCCGCATGGCCCGTTGGGCGTCGAGTGGGAGAACAGCACCCGCGTCTTCCGCCTCACCGTCCGCGTACCCAAGCACACCCAGGGTTCCGTCGCCCTGCCTGGTGACGCGCGCGGGCAACGCGTGTCCGTCGGCCGGCGAACCCTCTGGGACGGGAAGCGGGCCTCGACCCGTGACGCCACCGTGACCGACGGCACGGTCACGGTGTCGGGCCTCGGCCCGGGCGAGCACAGCCTCGTGAGCGAGACGCGCGACAACTGACGCCATTCTGGGCCTCGTTGGCCCGCCATCGCAGTGAACCGCTCCGGGACAGGCCAACGCGGGTCTGCCTGTCCCGGAGCGGTTCACTGCGAACGAGGCGTACGGCCCGGCTCGTGTGTCGGCGGGGCTCTGGCCCGGCGGTGGTCTCGATGACTGATGACACCGAAGCCGGCCAGAAGGCCTCGCAGAAGAGCGGCTTTGATCCGGAAGCATGGGTCCGGCCGCTGTCCGTGGACGGGCTTCTGCTCCTGGGCGCGGTCGGCTTGCTGAAGCTGCACCGCCGGCTAGTGCGCGACTACGAGCACCTGCCCCGCAGTTCGGAGTCGTGGGTGTACTGGGCGATGACCGCGGTGATATTGCGCCGGCTGACCTCGGCAGCCGTGCCCGCATGACCGACGGGGGGCTGAGCCTCGGCGCGGTGCCGGCACGGCTGGAGGAGCGGGAACGTGAGATCACCGCTGGCGCTGCCCGACCGCAACCGGCCGCGCCGCCGACACCGAAACTGCCGGAACATCCGGCCTGCCAGCAGATCATTGCGGTGTTCACCGCAACCGACCAGCCGCTGCGGGCCCGGCAGGTGTGCGAGGCGTTGGACCTGCCGGTCGCGCCCAACAACATCAACAACACCCGCCTCAAGTTCAAGCGGCTGGCCGACCGCGGAATCCTGATCGAAACCGAGCCGGGCTTGCCCAGGCGATAGCCGACCGACGCTGCCACGACCTGCCCGCCTGTCTCAAACGAAACGAAGAATCGGGCAGAGGGTGCCATTCCGCGTATGGGTTTGCGCCGCGAAGTTGCCACCACCTTCGCGGCACTTCCTATCTTTAACGCAGCTTTTGTGATGGTGGCGATAGGGTACTCACGGCCCGCGCGGGTCGTTCGTAACCAAGATCGTCACGCAAGTTTCCGATTAGATCTAATAGCTTGAGGATCTGAAGGGTTGAGGCTCGTGGGTAAGCAAGGTCAACGTCACTCACACGTAGTTGGGCGCGGTCCTGGCGCAATCACGCCGGATGGTTGTGCAGTGGAGTTATGGGCCACCCTGCCGCCCGGCGATATACCTGCAATCATCGAGCCTGCACTCCCGCCGAATGCCCGCATTCTCGATCTTGGAGCGGGTGCCGGTCGCTTGACGCATCCGCTTGCGGCTGCCGGACATCATATGACGGCAGTCGACGAGTCGACAGAAATGCTGTCCCGTATTCAGCAGGCCGAGACGATATGCTCAACAATTGAGAGCCTGCGCCTCGATCGCAAATTTGATGTCGTGCTACTTGCGTCGCACCTGGTCAACGTGCCTGATGTCGCGGAACGGAATGGCATACTTGCCACCTGCCGTCACCACGTTGCCGAGGACGGAGTGGTGCTCATACAGCGTTTCACGCGCAGATGGGCGCAAGAGGCCGGCGGGTCTAGATATTTGGGTGCGGGCATCGAATGCGAGACAACAGTGGAACCAAGGAACTCTGCAGGGTGCGACTTAGTGTCAGTAGTCGCCAGATATTCCATCGGAGATCGGCACTGGGAGCAGGAATACGTAGCGTGCCTTCTCGATGACAGCGATTTGAGCACAGACTTGAACCGGGCCCGGCTGCAGCTCGATCGCTGGCTCAGTGAAGATGGGAGATGGGTGGTCGCGAAGCCTGAGGGCTGACTATCTCACCTCTTTGCCACTCTCGGCTGAGTCAGCCGAACTTGAAATCGTGATGTCGGGTGTTGTCAGGGCCGACCGCGCGCTGTCCGGTGACCGAGAACGGGGGCCTGCTGCTGGATCCGACGGACCGTGCGGCTACTCTCAGCCCACCGCGGCCTCGGCCGTGGCCAAGCCAACGCTTTGGTCTGTGAGGAGCACTCCGATGGCTCGCACCACCCCGCCACGTCCGCTCGATGTCGAGACGCTGTTCCCTGAGGTGGCCGGCTATCGGAAGACGGCCGTTCGCCTGCATCCGCGCCTCGGCGATCCGAGCGCGCGGGAAAGCTCGCTCGGCGGACCCGTGCTCTGGCCGCTCTCGGAGTCCTGGCCCCACTGCGAGGACGACCACCCGCGCACGGCGTTCTCCCCTCCCGCCCAGGGACCGATCCCGCTCGTCCCGGTACTCCAGCTCTTCGCGGCCGACGTGCCTGACCTGGCCTTCCCCAGCGCCACCGATCTGCTGCAGGTGCTGTGGTGCCCCTTCGATCACGAGGACGGTTACGTTCCCCGCCCCGAGATCTACTGGCGAGACGGCTCCCTGAGCGACCTGCAGCCGGCCGACCGACCCCGCCCGACCGGCGCTGACAACGACTACCTTCCGGACCCGTGCGTCGTGCACCCTGAGCGTGTCACCGACTACCCCAACTGGGACCTCCCGGACGAGGTCGCCGACGCGCTCGAAGCCAGGTTCGAACAGCTGGAGGAGGAAACCGGCTGGTCTTACTGGTCCCACCTCTCCGTGTCGGACGGCGTCAAGGTCGGCGGGTATCCGACGTGGACGCAGGAGCCCAACTGGCCGACGTGCCCGACATGCCGTGTGCGCATGGAGCATCTCCTGACGATCAACAGCAACGAGTTCGATGGCAAGAGTTGGCGCAGGTGGCTGCCCATCGAGGACACCCCGGCCAGGGGAACCATCTGGGACCTTCCATACGAACAACGCACCGAGATCCAATGCCCCCCTGGGCTCATGCTCGGCGACATGGGCGGCATCTACCTGTTCGAATGCACCAGCTGCTCCGACAGGCCCTTCGCCTACCGCTCAGATTGTTCTTGACTGCGCGCTGCTTCGATCAACGGGCCGTACTGGTGCCCGCGAGGCAGCCGTCGATCACTTCGGGGCGATACTGCAGCGTCTTGAGCTTGCGCTTCACGGCCCGGGTGATCTGACCGAGGTCGGCGGCGGCGAGATCGCCGATGTCGCGCTTGACCAGCGACCACACGCCTTCCCGCGGGCTGAGGTCCGGGGCACAGGTGGGCAGCTGGAACACGGTGAGCCACTCGGCGTTCGCGGCGATGAACGCACGCACGCCAGCCGTCAGGTGCAGGCGGACGTTGTCCCGGACCAGCACGATCGGGCCGCCGAGTTGGATACGGGCGCGGACGATCAGGTCGCGGAACTCGCGCCGGCCGAAGCCCTTCGGCTCGCCCCTGCGGCCCCGGTACTCGCGAAACGCGTAGATCAGCCGGGACCGCTCGCCCGGCTTGTAGCAGGCCATGCCCGCCATCGACACCCGCCCGGAGCCACGGCCCCTCACCCTCACGACCGGGGTCTGGCCGATCCGGCCCCAGGTCCTGGCACGCGGCGGAGTTATCGACTGCCCGGCCTCGTCCTCGAAGACGACCCAGGCCCCGCGCTCCGCCGCGGTGCTCTTACCCGCGGCCAGGTCTCCTTCCTCCACACCTCGACCGCGTCGTCATCGCGCTCGATCGCCCGCCGGGCGGGCTGCTGCCAGCTCCAGCGGCGCTGCTTCAGCAGCCGCCAGGTGCCCTCGACCGTGGAGGAGACATGGAACAGTCGGCCGATCAACGTCTTGATCCGTGCCGGCGTCCACCGCTGGTCCGCCCAGCCGTGAGCCAGTGGACCGCGCTCCAACTCCCGCTCCAGCCAGGCGACCTGGACTTCACCGAGCCGAGGTCTTCCCGGCGACCCCTTCGACAGAACTCCCGCCTCGCCAAGCTCGCGCCAGGCCCGGTGCCACCGCTCCACCGATCGCACGCTGACACGCAGGGCAGTGGCAATCTCCGCGTTCTTCCGGCCGCCCTCGAAACGTTCCACGGTCTGGCCGGCCGCTGTGGATCTCGCCCGCACTGCCCGGCCGCGCGCACGACCCGACCGCGGCCCGCACCCACCGGATCATCAGGATCTGTGCGCGCCAGGGCGTCCCGGTGCCCGCCGACCGTGCCTAGATGGGAGCCGGCCCATGGGTGACGACGGCCCTCAGACGCCCACCGGGCCGTGACCTCACACCCACCCAGCAAACCGTCAACCGTGCGCTGTCCGCAGCCCGGGCACCGGTCGAGCGGGGCATCGCACGACTGAAGTCCTGGCGGATCTTCCGCAGATCCCGGTGCAGCCCGAATCGAATGACGTCAATCGCCGCCGCAGTCCTCACCCTGGAGCGTCAACGCTGAAACGCACGCGCTCGCTCGTGGTCATCGACGCTGGTAGGCGGTGGCCAGCACGGAGACGGTGACCTCATCGGGCAGGAGTCCGTCATTGTTCAGACTTGCTGGGCTCACGTGGCGTGCGCTCGGTGTCATCGCCACCAGATCCAGGGCTTCCGGCCTGGTCAAGGGTGCGGTGTATTCCACTTGTTCGGTGACGGTGCTCTCGAAGAACGGGTCCAGTGTCCGGTGCAGTCGCTGTTCCTTGGCCGGGTCGATCGTGACCATCGTCGGCAGCCGGTCGCGCAGCTCGGCCAGGTGCCGCCCGGTGGGACGGACCACGATCAACCGGCCGGTCGGGCGCAGCACGCGGTGGAACTCGGCCGGGTTGCGCGGGGCGAACACGTCCAGCACGACATCGGCCACCCCGTCGGCCAGAGGGAAGGGACGGAAGACGTCCCAGGCCACCGCCGCGGCCCGGTCGTGGGCCCGGGCTGCCGAGCGCAGTGCGTGCACCGACGTGTCCAGCCCCAGACCTCGGGCGCCGGGCAATCGGTCGAGTACGCCGGCCAGGTAGTAGCCCGTGCCGCAGCCCGCGTCCACGACCGTGGCCCGCTCAGCGACGGCGTCGGCTGCCAGGCGGGCCCCGACGTCGCGGATGGGCGCGTAGGTACCGGTGGACAGGAACCGGTTCCGGGCTTGGATCATGGCCGCGTCGTCGCCGCTGGTGACGCGGGTGCCCGTCAGCAGGCCGGCGTAGCCGTGACGGGCGATGTCGAAGGTGTGGCCCACCGGGCAGCGCAAAGCGCCGCAGCCCGGGTGCAGGTGACGCGTGCGGCACGTTGGGCAGCGCAGCAGGTCGAGGGAGAGTTCGAGGGCAGGGGGAAGCGACACGGGCATAAGGCACTCCTGGCAACGGTGAAGGGAAGAGACCGTGCCTGCGCGTGCTCGGAGCATCACTGCCTCAGAAGGAACGGGCAGCGTCGGGAGAGTGGTTCACACAGCAGGCACACCAAGGAGGGCGACGCCGTCCGGCATCGCCCTCAATGTCTTCCGATCACAGGAAGCAGCAGTGCGGGGTGCTCATGAATGCCACGTCATGAGTCTACGAGCATCGGCGAAGCCCCTCATGCCCCAACGAAGTCGAGAGACACGCCCTGGTGCTCCCATGCGACTTCGCGATCCGGCTAGGGCCTGTCCGGCCGATCATGCCGCAGACGCGGGATCTGGCACGCGCATCTGCCGCGTTGTCGTCGGTTGCCGACGCTCCGCGTCGCCGCCCTCCTCCGCCTTGCAGCTGCACGCACCAGATCCCGCTCACCGGCGCCCATCAGGCACCGCTGGTTTCCTGCGACTTGATCGGCCGGACAGGCCCTAGGCGTCGAGGTAGCGGTAATCCCCATCCGGGAGGCCGATCTCCAGGCCGCCGCTGTGGATCCTCCACTCGCTCATGCCGTCGACGTCGTGGCTGATCAGAAACAGCCCCCGGGGCCTCTCGTCGTACTCGTCATCCTGGTAGGAGGCCGGGATCCGGGCGATCTGACGCAACCTCTCCTCGAACCAGTCGAGCGACACCGCGCGGATGTTGCCCCCGTAGAAGGCCCACTTGACGTCGTTGTACTGCCGAGCGGGGAAGGCCCAGCCCCCGCTGTAGGTGCGCTCCGGATCGTCTGCTTCCACGATCGCCCTGATCTGGGCCAGCTGTCCGTCGTCACACTCCAGCCAGCCCCTGACCGAGACCATGGTTCCCACGGTGGTCGCTCCTCATTCGTGTGGTGCGCTGCCCGGGCGCACGGTTCCTATGCGCTTGCACGCTAGGGGCGACCTGCTCGGTCGCGCAAAGGGATTGCCAGGTGGGCGGGGGGAGAGAGGGTGGCCGGCCGGGCCCGGGACGTCGCGTTGCAGTAGGCCACGACGGCGATTAGTGCCCTGACCGCATAGGTTCACCGGGTTGAGGGTTGAGGGTTCCGGCGGTTGGATCGGCCGCGAGGCGTTACCGTGCCTGCCCGCCCGCCGCGGCGTCACCTTCCAGCCCACCAGGACCTGGAAGGGGTCACCCGGACCGTAGCGCCGAGCTCGACCGCATCGAGTGCGTCCTGGTGCCTTCTCCGATCGTGTCTTCGCGTTCGGCGAGTTGTGGTCGGCAACGTCGTACGGCGGGGCAGGTCGCCGACGCTCGCGGCACCTCGCCGGACGTGGTGGGCAGCCGGGCCGTGGTCGAACTGGTCGGCAGCCACGCGAGGTTGACCGGCGCGGCGTTGCAGACGGTGGGCGGCAAGGGCGACGGCGGCTTCGCGCGGGCGCGCGTGTCGGCGTAGTCCTCGGCCGTTCAGCTCTTCGGGGTGAGGTCGAAGGCGGGGTAGGACGGCGTGGACAGCCCGAAGCCGGACGACGGGTAGCCGGACGGTGCGGGGGATGCCGTGGGGGTGCCGTTGTCGTCGCAGAGCTGGGGCGCGGACGGCGCGAACACGTGGTAGTCGACCACGCGTTTGGTCGGGAAGGTGACGTCGTCGCCGACGATCGTGTTGCCCGTGCTGATCTTGGTCGGCAGTTCGCGGTTCTTGAGCGGTGTGCCGACGTAGATCGCCTCCAGGAAGCCGTCGCAGGGGCCGGCCTTGGCCGAGGCGAAGCCCTTCGGAGGTTTCACGTCGTGGACCTTGCGGCCGTCGATCTGCAGTTGGGTGCGCTTGAGGGACTGCAGGGCGTAGTCGTAGTTCACCTCCCTCGAAAGCGGGTCGGCGGCCGAAGTGGCGCTGGACGGCCGGTAGTTGACGCGCCAGTACTGGACCTGGACGGTCACCCGGTCGCACAGGGGTCCGTCGAAGCCGGGCATGGACTTGGGGAACCGGACCTCTCCCGGGCCCAGGGCGGGTGTGCCGATCTGCCCCCAGTCGACCCAGTCCACCGCCTTCGCCGTACTCCACTTCGCGTTCGGATGGCAGCCGGCCGCGTTCGTGGGGTAGGCGTCCGACGGTTTGACCGCGGGGGTGGGTGAGGCCGTCGAAGGGGTGGTGGCCGGGGCCGCCGCGGTCGTCGTCGCGGAGGGGCTGGAAGCGGTGTCGTCATCGCCCCCGCCGGAACAGCCGGCGGCCGCCAGCACCGCCGCAACGATCATGGCCGCACGGACCCGTCTGTGCGCAGTGGTCATCCCGCTTTCCCCCCGTCCACCCGATGGACAGTCATGCTCCCAGGTGAAGTCGCCCGTCGGCCATGACGGAAAACTCACGTTTCGCGGGGTTCGAAGCGGGCGGCGGGTCCTCGTGGTGCGTTTTCTTCCGATGTCTCGTCCTGAGATGCGGCTTTGGTGAGGCGTGAGAACCCTCGCCGGATCGGGGCGGATTCTCTGGTGAGTCGGCGGGCCATCAGGCTGATTACCACGGCGTCGGACCTGCCCGGCTGCCGGTTCCTCCCACCGTCGCCCGTTGGGTCTCTCTCCGCGTGCATCGGTATCGGCGAGTCCGCCGCCGGCGTGCCGTGTGCCTGGGTCAGCTCGTCTTGCGGCCCCAGCTCGGTCCCACCAGTTTCCACTCCGTGTCCCAGGAGTCGATACGGCGCTGATCCAGCCGGTATCGCGCGGCGGCTCCGGTGCCGATCGCCAGACCGGTGAAGGCGACCGTCGCGATCAGGCCCAGGACTGCGGATTCGAGAGTCGCGTCGGTCCGGCTCGGGGGTTCGTAGGTGAGATTGCCCGCGGCGTTCACCCAGACCACGACCTTGGATCCGGCCTTCTTCCCCGTCTCCACCAGCGTGCTGCCCGTACGGCGGGTGCCGTCGGCGGTGGTCCAGCGGACCTCCGCCTTGATCAGGTCCCGGGCTCCGCCGACCGTCGAGCTGGGAGACGGGGTGTCCGCGAGGAGCACCGCTTGTACCGAGTGGCGCTCGGTGCGCTGCGCGGAGAACACCTCGTCGGCGGCGTGGAACGTCACCAGGCCGGAGAGTGCGCCGCCCACCAGGACCACCGTCCACATCACCAGGACGATCCAGGCCTCGACGATGTCGTCGTGCCGGCGCAACGGGTTGCTCCGCAATCGCCACAGCCGCTTCTTCAGACGCCTGTTCCTGCCCATGAGTCCGCACCTCCTCGTCGTGGCCTCCTTATACGAAGCTGTCAGTCCGGAATGCGGGCCGGCATGGGCCGAAGAGGGGCTGTCGGGTACCCCATCGGCACCTCGACCCGGGCCCGGATGGGCCGTTCAGCCCGCCGTGGCGGCTGCGCCGCCGGAGTCCGGCCCGGTGGCCAGGGCGGTCGACAGTCGCGCGTGGATCTCGAAGACATCGTCGAGTTGGGCGTGGCGAAGGATCCGCAGGAAACCCTTCCTGCCGGTGACGAGGCGGAGCCGTCCGCCCCGGACCGCGGTCCGGTTCTGTGCCCGGCACAGGACGCCAAGACCGGCACAGTCGATGAACGACAGGGCGCGCAGGTCCAGTACGAGATCGGGGGAGGGGGCCGCGGTCAGCGTGTCCAGACGCGTCGACAACGGCCGACCCGTGAGGAGGTCGATCTCGCCGTGCAGTTCCACGACGGTCGTCCCGGCGATCACCCGTTCCGAGGAGCGCAGTGCGGTGGCGGGGGTGCGGATCTCGGTCATGGTGTGAGCCAACCGGCCAGGTGGTCCCGCCCGGAAGGGCCGACTGGACCTGTCCAACTGTTCGACCTGGGCCGTTCGGCCCCCCGGTGGCCACTCGGCACGGACGACCCCGTTCGTCCCGGCCGATGGGGCCGACCGGCCCAAGCGCGGACCGACGGACCCGGAGACGCTGGACAGACGGGGGCAGTCGACCGAGTGGGGAAGGAACGTCATGAAGGGTTACGTCTTCCACGGCCCGGGTCGGTCCTCCTGGGACACCGTCCCGGATCCCGGCATCAAGGACGCCACCGACGTGATCGTGCGCGTCGACGCCGTCACCATCTGCGGGACGGACCTGCACATCCTCAAGGGCGATGTGCCCGAGGTGCGCCCCGGCACGGTCCTCGGCCACGAGGCGGTCGGCGAGGTCGTGGAAGCGGGCTCCGACGTGCGGACCGTACGGCCCGGGGACCGGGTCCTGGTCTCCTGCATCACCGCCTGCGGGCGCTGCGCCTACTGCCGCAAGGCCATGTACGGCCAGTGCCGTGGTGGCGGAGGCTGGATTCTCGGCCACCTCATCGACGGCACCCAGGCCGAGTACGTGCGGGTCCCGCACGCCGACCTCTCCGTCCACCCGCTGCCCAGCACGCTCGACGCCAAGGACGCCGTCCTGCTGGCGGACATCTTCCCCACCGGGTACGAGGTGGGTGTACTCAACGGGCAGGTGCGCCCCGGCGACACCGTCGCCGTCGTCGGCGCCGGTCCGGTCGGTCTGGCGGCGATCGCCACGGCCCGGCTGTTCTCGCCCGAGCGGGTCGTGGCCGTGGACCTGGCCGCCGCCCGGCTGGACGCGGCGAAGCGGTTCGGTGCGGATGCGGTGGTGGATGCCGGTGAAGCCCCCGAGCAGCTGGTCGCCGATCTCACCGACGGGATGGGGGCGGACGTCGTCATCGAGGCGGTCGGCGTGCCGGAGACCTTCGAACTGTGCACGCGCATGGTGCGGCCCGGCGGTCATGTCGCCAACGTCGGCGTCCACGGCAGGCCCGCGACCCTGCACCTCGAAGACCTGTGGATCAAGAACATCACCATCACCACCGGCCTGGTCGACACCCACTCCACCCCCACCCTGCTGCGCATGGCTGCCGCCGGACGGCTGCCCACCTCGCAGCTGGTCACCCACACCTTCCCGCTCGACGCGATGCAGGAGGCGTACGACGTCTTCGCCAAGGCCGCCGACACCGGCGCCCTCAAGGTCGTGCTCGGTGGGGCGCGGCACGAGGAAGTCGCCGTTCGCGCAACAGGACAAGAAGAGGACGTGACGAGCCATGCCTGACCCGTTCCCGCTGAGCGTGACGGAGGGATCGCCCACGGGTGATCTCGGGCGCCGGATCGCCGTACGGCGCACGGCACTTGACCTCTCTCGCGAGGAGACGGCCGACCGCGCGGGGGTGGCCGCGAGCTACCTCCAGTACCTGGAGGAGTTTCCCGGTGCCGCTCCGGACCGGAGCGTTCTCCTCAGGCTCGCCGCAGTCTTGGACACCACCGTGACCGACCTCGCCGGGGGCACCAGCGATCTCACACCTGGCCAGGGCCGGGCCGGCTCCGCCCCGATGTTCACCGGGCTGACCGTCCAGGAGTGTCGTGAGCTGCTGTCGACACACGGGGTGGGCAGGGTCGCGGTGCCCACCGCCTCGGGACCCGTCATCGTGCCCGTCAACTACAGCGTGGTCGACGGCGCGATCGTCTACAGGACCGCTCCCGGTGCGTTGCCGTCCCGGGCGGCGGGCTGCCAGGTGACCTTCGAGATCGACCGTATCGACGAAGCGTTCGGCGAGGGCTGGAGTGTGGTGGCGCTCGGCCGGGCGCGGACCGTGACGGATGCCGACGACGTGCGGCGTCTGACGGAACACGCGCACAGTACGCCGTGGGCCGGTGGCTCACGTGAGGAGTGGGTCCGTATCGACGCGCTGAGCCTCACCGGACGTCGGATCACCACGCGTCAAGGGACGTTCTCCGAAGAGAGCGGGACTGATGGCCCCTCACCCGCCGATCCCGCACGGCGAAACATGGACTGACACCCACAGACCCGCAGACCCGCGCACAGGGCGAGAGACGGACTGGCTGATGTATTCCAACGACGGATTCCGCGAACTGGACCGACACGAGTGCCTGCGCCGACTGGGGCAGGCGCCCGTCGGCCGCATCGTGCACACCCGCCAGGCCCTGCCCGCCGTACTTCCCGTGAACTTCTGTCTGGACCACGACAGTGCGGTGCTGCTGCGTACCTCCGCGGACTCGGAGCTGGTGCGCGCGATCGACGGCTCGGTCGTCGCCTTCGAGGCCGACGAGGTCGACGCCGTCGTGCACTCCGGCTGGAGCGTCGTCGTCACCGGGTCGGCCACCGTGGTGACCGACCCGGCCGAGCACGAACGCATGCTCCGATCCGGCCCGAGTTCCTGGGTTCCCTCGTCTCAGGAGGTCTTCGTCCGGATCGAACCCGAGCTGGTGACCGGCCGTGAACTCGTGGGCGGGCGCTCGATGTACGGGGTGGATCTCACCGGCGCAACCTGATGACGGCCTGGGCGATCCGCCCCGAGTGCCCTGCCTCGGGCTCCCTGTCCGTGAACGCACTCCGCCCTCTCACCGAGGCCGGGGCCCGCGCTCGCTCTCGCAGCAGACGGTCGCCGACCGGTACGCGCCGTAGCACTGCGGAGTACCGGCGCCTCTGCCCTCGCATCGGACGACGCCTGGACCGTACGGCCCCTCAAGAAGGGGCCGTACGGCGTGTCATCAGGTTCCTGCGGCCCCTGACTCGGCCCCTCCGCGCAGGACGAGCATCGTCGCCGGAGCCGTTGCGCGCTTTGGCGGCACCTTCCCGTCGAACAGCTTGAGCACACAACAGTCAGAAGGGAAACGGGACATGACTATCCATCATGTGGTCGCAGGAGTGGACGGTTCGCTGATCTCCGTACGGGCGCTGGACTGGGCCGCGGACGAGGCCGCGCGGCGCGGCGTCGAACTGACCGTCGTCTACGCCGTGCCCGACAGCGACGAGGCCGGACCTGTCCTGGCGTCCGCCGTCACGCGCGTCGGAGCACGCCACCCCGAGCTGACGGTGTCGACCAGGGACGCCGTCGGCGGTCCGGTGCGCACGCTCGTGCGCGAGAGCGAGGGCGCGGACCTCACCGTCGTAGGAACCCGGGGCATGGGCGGCATCGCCGGCCTGCTCTTCGGCTCGGTGAGCCTGCGGCTGGCCGCGCAGGTGCACAGCCCGTTGCTAGTCGTCCGCGGCGACCATCCGTGCGACGACGGACGGCCCGTGCTGCTCGGCCTGGAGGGCGACAACGACCAGGACACGGCGCTCTACGCCTTCGAGGAGGCCGAGCGGCGCGGTGTCCCGCTGCACGTCCTGCACTCCTGGACCCACCGGCACGTCACCCCCGAACTGCCCTCACTGGTCACGGCGACGAGCCCCGGCCAGGAGCAACTCGCCCAGCAGGGAAGGGCGGAGGACTCCGTTCCGCGCTTCGCCCTGTCCCGGCTGAGCGAACAACACCCCGGAGTCCGGGTCGAGAGCCGCACGCTCCGCACCAACCCGGCGCACGCCCTGCTGGAGGCCACGCGAGACTGCGCCGTCGTGGTCGTCGGCGCCCACCACCGCACCCACCGGTTCGGCCCGCGGCTGGGCCCGGTGGCGCACACCCTGCTGCACCGCTCCCACAGCCCGGTGATCGTGGTGCCCACCGCCAACTGACCCTGCGGACAGGGACGTTCAGCCCCTCGTTCCGGGCCTTGCAGCCCCTCCGCCGGCGCCCTCCGCCGCGAGACATTGAGGACGCAACGAGAGAGTCCTCTGATCCAACGCATCGTTCCCTCGAAAGGGATGAGCATCATGGCAGTCCACAACCAACCCCAACCTCACCCGCGGTTCCACTTCCCGTCCCTGCACCGGACCGGGACGGCACAGGCCACCATCACCGACACGACGGCGGCGACCGTTACGGCGCGTGCGTACGTTTTCGCGTCGCTGCGTCTGCTGACCGGGTTCGTGTTCCTGTGGGCGTTCCTCGACAAGACCTTCGGCTTCGGTTACGCGACCCCTTCCGGGAAGGGCTGGATCGA
>NZ_JBITGV010000018.1:0-210565 GCF_044457385.1 Streptomyces sp. NPDC050548 | reverse complement strand
GGTTACATTCCGAACCCGGAAGCTAAGCCTTACAGCGCCGATGGTACTGCAGGGGGGACCCTGTGGGAGAGTAGGACGCCGCCGAACAAATATTGAAAGGGTTGGACCCTGAACTTCGGTTCGGGGTCCAACCCTTTTTTGTTGGGCGTCACTTGAAGTTCACATTGCGCAATCACCATCCGAGCATGGGTACTGCTGCAATGCTCAGGGCCGCAGGCGTCGGACTCGGTGACGAGGTCGTCGTGCCGGCGTTCGGGAACGTGGAAGTCGCCGAGGCTGTCACTCTCGCGGGTGGGCTGCCGGTGTTCGCCGACATAGATCCGGTGACCTACTGCCTCGACGCGTCCGCTGTCGAAGCGGCCGTAACTCCGCGTACTGCGGCGATAGTTGTCGTACATCGTTTCGGTCGGTCCGCTGATGTCGCGCGGTTGCTCGGGGTCGGGCAGCGGCATGGGCTGCTGGTGTTGCAGCAGGGGGAGTCCGAGGCGCCGTACGACGAGGTGGCTCAGCGGCGGGAGCGGGCCTCCTATCTTGATGCGAAGTTGCGTGGGGTGCGGACGCCCGACGGTGGGGACGGGCACACCTACCAGCAGTACGTCGTGCGGGTGCTGGGGAACGGGCGGCCGGATCGTGATGCCTTCGCTCGGGCCGTGCGGGGCAGGGGGGTTGAGTGCCGGGTGCCAGTGAAGACGCCTGTGCATCGGCTGCCGGAATTCCGTCGGTGCGTAGCTCTGCCCGAGACCGAGCGGGCCGCGGACGAGACGCTCGCGCTGCCGGTGGACGCCTCGTTGACCAAGCGGGAGATGCAGCGGATCGTGTCCGCTTGCAACGCGCTCGGGGGACTGTTGCAGCCCGCTTTCTGACCGAGTCGGGGTCGGGCTGCGGTGGTTGGGCGCACGGGCCTGTTCGGGGTATGATTCTTTTCGTCGCCGCGAGGGAAACCTCGGGAAAGCGACAGGCCCTCTTAGCTCAGTCGGTAGAGCGTCTCCATGGTAAGGAGAAGGTCAACGGTTCGATTCCGTTAGAGGGCTCCAGTAACTGAAAGGCCCCGCCCAATTGGGCGGGGCCTTTTGCGTGTTGGGGTGTCAGTCCTTCTGGAGGCCCGGGACTCGCATGGCGAGGATGGCCATGTCGTCGGACGGGGCGTCCGACGCGAAGCGTTCGACCGCGCGCATGATGCGAGCCGCGACCGCGCCGGCGGTGAGGCCCGTGCAGGTGGTGAGGACGTCCGTGAGGCCGTCGTCGCCGAGCATGCGGGTGCCTTCGCGGCGTTCTGTGACGCCGTCCGTGACACACAGGAGGACGTCGCCCGGGTCGAGGGTGACCGTCTGCTCGTAGAGCTCCAGGTCGTCCATGACACCGAGGAGGGGCTGCGGTTCGGCGGCCGGTTCGACCGTGCCGTCCTGGCGGAGGCGGAGCGGGAGGGGGTGGCCGGCGCAGACCACCTTCAGCTTGGCGCTGCCGTCCTCCTGGGGCCACAACTCGCCGTAGAGGAGGGTCAGGAAGCGGCTGCGGGCGCCCTCGTCGAGGATCGCGGAGTTGAGGCGCTCCAGGACCGCGGGGCCGCCGAAACCCTCTCTGGCGAGCAGACGGAGGGCGTGGCGGGCCAGGCCGGTGACCGCGGCCGCCTCGGGGCCGGTGCCGCAGACGTCGCCGATGGCGAAGCCGTAGACGCCGTCGCGGATGGGGAACAAGTCGTAGAAGTCGCCGCCCACTTCGTTGCCCTCGCCGGCCGCGCGGTAGATGACCTCGACCTCTACGCCCTCGATGTGCGGGAGGTCGGGGGGCAGGAGGCTGCGCTGGAGGGACTGGCTGATGGCCGTGCGCTCCGAGTACAGGCGGGCGTTGTCGAGGGCGAGGGCGGCTCGGCGGCTCAAGTCCTCGGCCAGTTCCAGGATTTCCTGGCGGAAGTGTTCGTCGGTGGGCTTGCCGAGGGTCAGCATGCCGATGACGCGGTTGCGGGCGACCAGGGGGAGGACCACGGTCTCGCCGCCAACCGCGGAGGCCGTGGCGAGGGTTGGGCCGATGCCCGAGCTGACGCGGCGGGTCGGTTCGCCGAGGCCGAGGTTGCGCATGGAGGTGCGCAGGGCCGCCTGGTGGGCGGCCTCGGCGGGGGCGGCCCAGACGCGGGCGCCGGGGGTGGGTACCGGGTCCGGAGGGGCGATCTTCGAGAGCAACGACTTGATGCCGTCGATGAGTTCCTCGTCCTCGTGCAGGACGTACGAGAGGTACGGGTCCGAGGCCTGGTCGGCGATCGTGTAGACCGCGCACCACGTGGCGAGGGTCGGAACCGTCATCTGGGCCATCAGGGCCAGGGTCTGGTCGCGGTCCAGGGTGCCGGCCAGGAGGTCGGAGGCCTCGACCAGGAAGCTGAGCGAGCCGCGGCGCAGGCGTTCCAACTCGCCCAGGCGGGCCGATTCGACCGCCAACGCGATGCGGTCGGCGGCGAATTGGAGGCGGAGGGCTTCTTCGTTCGAGTATTTGTTGGGGCCTTCGGCGGCCACCCCGAGGGAGCCGGTGAGGCGGCCCTCCACCTTCAGGGGGACCGTGACGACCGAGCGCATTCCGGTACCGCTGAGGAGCGGTACGGCGCCCGGTACGGCTTGGAGGTCCTCGTGGACGGCCGGCATGCGGGCGGAGCCGTAGCGCCCAGGGCCCGCTTCGACGGGCACGCGCGCGAAGCGTTGGCGTGCGGAGGGGAGGCCGGTGGAGGCGCGGACCTCCAACTCCGTTTCGTCGTCGGTCGCGAGGAGGAGGAAGGCGGAGTCTCCGTCGAGCATGTCGCGGGCGCGCTCGACCGTGCGCTGGAGGAGGCCGTCGAGGTCGTCCGGTGCGGGGGAGCCGATGAACACCTCGAAGGGGTCGGTGTTCTGGCCGTCCGGGGTGGACGCGGCATCGGGGGCGGGGCCGCGCAACGGGGTCTGCAGAACCGCGCGTTCGTGGTCCCTCACCAGGAGGCACACGGTTGACGGTTCGCCGCCGGTGTCGCGGACGCGGAGGTGTGAGGCGTACACCGGGATCACGCGGCCGTCGGCCCCGCGGATGCCGTAACTGCCCTCCCAGCGCGAGAGGCGCAGTGCCTCGGCGATGCCGGTGCTGGTGCCCGGGGTGTGCGGCCAGGCCGCGAGGTCGGTCAGGGGCTTGCCGGTGACCTGCTCGGGGGCGTAGCCGAAGAGTTCCTCGGCGTCCTCGTTCCAGGACGCGATGGAGCCCGTACGGTCGATCTGGACGACCGCGACGCGGACCCTGCCGTCGGCGAGCGGGAGGAGAGCGGCCGGGAGGGACGGGCCGGCCGTGCGGGTGCCCACCGGGCGGGCGGGGAGGTCGAGTTGGAACCAGACCAGCTTCTGTGTGGGGGTGTAGTCGACGCCCCAGCGGCTGGCCAGGGCCGCGCACAGCTGGAGGCCCCGTCCGCCCTCGCGGTCCGGGCTGCTCATGGTGATCGCGGCCCCCTGGAGGGGGATCTCGCGTTCCGGATAGTGGTCGGCGACCTCGATCCGCACGCCGTCGTCACTCCGTAGGCACAGAACATCCGCGGCTGTGCCCGCGTGGACCACGGCGTTGGTCACCAGCTCGCTGGTGAGGACCACGGCGTCGTCGACGATGTCGGCGAAGCCCCACCCCTGCAGGGTGTCGCGGACGAAGGACCGCGCGGTGGCGACCGATCGTCCGGCGGGCTCGAAGCTGGCTGCCGCGCGCGCGGTGATCACAGAACTCCTCGGCCTGTTGTCGGCGGGCAGGGACCCATGGCCGATCGGCGCCTGCCGGGGCAACGGCTGGTTCCCGGTCGGCGGGGGATCCTGGGGCGTTCCTCCAGGATGCAGTCCGGTGGTCATGGTGCGGTGCCCCTCCGATGCCTGCCCGCTCGTGCTCGTGCCACCGCCCAGGCCGGACGGAACCGGCGCGGCTGGACAGCCGCATGCAAGGTTACTTACCTTCACCCTCCATGCGGATGCCGGTCCGCAGTGTTTCCGCCCTCAGGGTGTGCGGACCGTGTGCGAAGCTGCCGAACTGTTATGGCCTGGTTCAGGCAGGGTGAAACACTGGGCAGGATTCTGGTGAAGGTCCGGGCAGACCGGGTGTCTTCTGTGTACTGCGGGCAGCAGGCTTTGTTGAAGGTCGGCAAACCGGGCAGAGATACGCGGCAGTGACCGAAACGCCGAGCAGCAGCACCCAGTACGGCAGTAGCAGCAATGGTCGACCCCTGCGGGAGGGACACAGTGGAGTCTGGCGCAGCGACGCGGGCCACCAAGACGCGCGCGAAAGGCGGACAGTCCCTGAAGAACCAGCGCAAACCGCGCAATGGGACCACGGAAGTGGACGCGGCCTCCTTGGACCGGCTGCTGACCGCTCTGGTAGCCATGCGGGACGGGAACTTCCGCAAGCGGCTCACGGTGTCCGGCGACGGCGAGATGTCGGAGATCGCCGCCGTGTTCAACGAGGTGGCCGACCGCAATCTGCACCTCACGGGCGAGCTGTCGCGGGTGCGCCGCATGGTGGGTCGTGAGGGAAAGCTCACGGAACGGCTTGAGACGGGCGCCTGCGAGGGTTCCTGGGCCTCGGCCATCGACGCCTCCAACGCCCTCGTGGACGACCTCGTACGGCCCGTCTCAGAGGTCGGACGGGTGCTCTCCGCGGTGGCCGAGGGTGATCTGTCGCCGCGCATGGAGCTGCGGACGCAGGCACAGGACGACGGGAACGGGCATCCGCTGCGCGGGGAGTTCCTGAAGGTCGGGCGGACCGTCAACAATCTGGTCGACCAGCTGTCGACGTTCACCGACGAGGTCACCCGCGTGGCAAGCGAGGTGGGCACCGAGGGCAAGCTCGGTGGGCAGGCACGTGTGCGTGGCATGTCGGGCTCCTGGAAGGACCTCACGGAGTCCGTCAACACGATGGCGTACCGGCTGACGGCCCAGGTGCGGGACATCGCGCTGGTGACCACGGCGGTCGCCAAGGGTGACCTGTCACGCAAGGTCACCGTCCATGTCGCCGGCGAGATGCTGGAGCTGAAGAACACCGTCAACACGATGGTGGACCAACTGTCCTCGTTCTCCTCCGAGGTGACGCGAGTCGCCCGCGAGGTGGGCACCGAGGGCGAGTTGGGCGGCCAGGCGCAGGTGCCGGGTGTGGCCGGGGTGTGGAAGGACCTCACCGACTCGGTCAACATCATGGCCGGCAACCTGACGGCTCAGGTGCGCGGGATCGCCCAGGTGACGACGGCCGTCGCCAATGGTGACCTGTCGCAGAAGGTGACCGTGTCGGCGCGGGGCGAGGTCGCCCAGCTCGCCGAGACGATCAACCAGATGACCGAGACGCTGCGCACCTTCGCCGACGAGGTCACGCGCGTGGCCAACGAGGTCGGTGCCGAGGGGCAGCTCGGCGGACAGGCGAACGTCCCGGGTGCGGCGGGGACGTGGAAGGACCTCACCGACTCGGTGAACACGGTCTTCCGGAACCTGACGATCCAGGTGCGGGACATCGCCGCCGTGACGACCGCCGTGGCCAGTGGTGACCTGTCCCAGAAGGTCACGGTGAACGTCGCCGGCGAGATGCTGGAGCTGAAGAACACCGTCAACGGGATGGTTGATCAACTGTCCTCGTTCGGTGCCGAGGTCACGCGCGTGGCGCGCGAGATCGGTGTCGAGGGCGAGTTGGGCGGCCAGGCGCAGGTGCCGGGCGCGGCCGGTACATGGAAGGACTTGACCGACTCGGTCAACACTGCATTCCGCAACCTCACCGGCCAGGTGCGCAACATCGCCCAGGTGACGACGGCCGTGGCCAACGGCGATCTGTCGCAGAAGGTCACCGTCGATGTCTCCGGCGAGATGCTTCAGTTGAAGAACACCGTCAACACGATGGTCGATCAACTGTCGTCGTTCGCCGACCAGGTGACGAGGATGGCCCGTGACGTGGGAACGGAGGGCCGGCTCGGCGGCCAGGCGCGTGTGGACGGCGTGTCGGGCACCTGGAAGGAACTCACCGACTCCGTCAACTCGATGGCCGGGAACCTGACTTCCCAGGTGCGCAACATCGCCCAGGTGACGACGGCGGTGGCCCAGGGCGACCTGTCCCAGAAGATCGACGTGGACGCGCGTGGGGAGATCCTGGAGCTGAAGAACACCATCAACACGATGGTCGATCAACTCTCCGCGTTCGCCGACCAGGTGACCCGGGTGGCCCGAGACGTGGGCACCGAGGGCCGGCTCGGCGGGCAGGCGCAGGTGCCCGGCGTCGCGGGTGTGTGGCGCGACCTGACCGACTCGGTGAACGGCATGGCCGGCAACCTCACCGCCCAGGTCCGCAACATCGCGCAGGTCGCGACCGCGGTCGCCCGGGGTGACCTGTCCCAGAAGATCACCGTGGACGCGCGCGGCGAGATCCTGGAGCTGAAGAACACCCTGAACACGATGGTCGACCAGCTGTCCTCGTTCGCCGAGGAGGTCACGCGCGTGGCCCGCGAGGTGGGCACCGAGGGCCAGTTGGGCGGTCAGGCCGAGGTCCAGGGTGTCTCCGGCACCTGGAAGGACCTCACGCAGTCCGTGAACTTCATGGCGAACAACCTGACCATCCAGGTGCGCCAGATCGCCGAGGTCACGACCGCCGTCGCCAAGGGCGACCTGTCCAAGAAGATCACTGTTGACGCGAAGGGCGAGATCCTTGAGCTCGTCACGACGGTCAACACCATGGTTGATCAACTCTCGTCGTTCGCCGAGCAGGTGACCCGCGTGGCCCGCGAGGTGGGCACCGAGGGCATCCTGGGCGGCCAGGCGCACGTGCCCGGCATCACGGGCATCTGGAAGGACCTCAGCGGCAACGTCAACCTGATGGCCAACAACCTGACCATGCAGGTGCGGAACATCTCCCAGGTCGCGGCGGCCGTCGCCAACGGCGACCTGACCCGGACGGTGACGATCGAGGCGCGCGGCGAGGTCCAGCAGCTCGCCGACACCTTCAACACCATGGTGAAGACGCTGAGTTCGTTCGCCGACCAGGTCACCAAGGTGGCCCGTGAGGTGGGCACGGACGGCATCCTGGGCGGCCAGGCGCACGTGCCGGGGGTGGCGGGCACCTGGAAGGACCTCACCGACTCGGTGAACGGCATGGCGTCCAACCTGACCGGCCAGGTGCGCAACATCGCGATGGTCACCACGGCCATCGCCAAGGGCGACTTGACCAAGAAGATCGACATTGACGCCCGCGGCGAGATCCTGGAACTCAAGACGACGATCAACACCATGGTTGATCAGCTGTCAAGTTTCGCCGAGGAGGTCACCCGAGTGGCCCGCGAGGTGGGCACGGAAGGCCAGTTGGGCGGTCAGGCACGCGTGCGTGACGTCGACGGCACCTGGCGCGACCTCACCGAGTCCGTGAACGAGATGGCCGGCAACCTGACCCGCCAGGTGCGTGCCATCGCGCGCGTGGCGACCGCGGTGACCCGGGGCGACCTGAACCTGAAGATCGACGTGGACGCGTCCGGGGAGATCCAGGAACTCCAGGACTACATCAACAAGATGATCGCCAACCTGCGCGACACCACGATCGCCAACAAGGAGCAGGACTGGCTCAAGGGCAACCTCGCCCGCATCTCCGCGCTGATGCAGGGCCGCCGCGACCTGGACGACGTCGCCTCGCTGATCATGAGCGAGCTGACACCGGTGGTCTCCGCGCAGCACGGCGCGTTCTTCCTCGCGCTGCCCCTGGCGGACGTGGAGGGCGAGGAGGCGTACGAACTGCGCATGCTCGGGTCCTACGGCTACTCCATGGGCTCCATGCCGACGTCGTTCAGGCCCGGTGAGGCGCTGATCGGGACGGCCGCCCAGGAGCGGCGCACGATCCTCGTGGAGAACGCGCCCAGCGGCTATCTGAAGATCTCCTCGGGGCTCGGGGAAGCACCGCCCGCGCAGGTGATCGTGCTGCCGGTGCTGTTCGAGGGGAAGGTGCTCGGCGTCATCGAGCTGGCCTCCTTCACGCCCTTCACCCAGATCCAGAAGGACTTCCTCAACCAGATCGCCGAGATGATCGCGACCAGCGTCAACACCATCTCCGTCAACACCAAGACGGAGCTGCTGCTGAAGCAGTCCCAGGAGCTGACCGAGCAACTCCAGGAGCGGTCGGACGAGTTGGAGAACCGGCAGAAGGCACTCCAGTCGTCCAACGCCGAACTGGAAGAGAAGGCCGAGCTGTTGGCCCAGCAGAACCGGGACATCGAGGTCAAGAACACCGAGATCGAGGAGGCCCGGCAGGTCCTGGAGGAGCGCGCCGAGCAGCTCGCCGTATCGATGCGCTACAAGAGCGAGTTCCTCGCCAACATGTCGCACGAGCTGCGCACACCGCTCAACTCGCTGCTGATCCTGGCCAAGTTGCTGGCCGACAACGCGGAGGGGAATCTCTCCCCGAAGCAGGTCGAGTTCGCCGAGACGATCCACGGCGCGGGCTCCGACCTGCTCCAGCTGATCAACGACATCCTGGACCTGTCGAAGGTCGAGGCGGGCAAGATGGACGTCTCACCGACGCGCATCGCGCTCGTCCAGCTCGTCGACTACGTAGAGGCCACTTTCCGTCCGCTGACCGCGGAGAAGGGCCTCGACCTGTCCGTGCGGGTGTCGCCGGAACTGCCCGCCACGCTCCACACCGACGAGCAGCGACTGCTCCAGGTGCTGCGCAACCTGTTGTCCAACGCGGTGAAGTTCACCGACTCCGGGGCGGTCGAACTGGTCATCCGGCCGGCCGGCGCGGATGTGCCGATGGCCATCCGGGAGCAGCTCCTGGAGGCCGGTTCGCTGCGGGACGCGGACGCTGACCTGATCGCGTTCTCGGTGACCGACACCGGGATCGGTATCGCGGGCAGCAAGATGCGGGTCATCTTCGAGGCGTTCAAGCAGGCGGACGGTACGACCAGCCGCAAGTACGGCGGTACGGGCCTGGGGCTGTCGATCTCCCGGGAGATCGCGCAGCTGCTCGGCGGTGAGATCTTCGCGCAGAGCGAACCGGGACGCGGTTCGACGTTCACGCTGTATTTGCCGCTGCACCCGAGCGAACTGCCTCCGCAGGGCTATCAGCAGCTGCCCGCGCTGGAGGCGGGCGACCTCGTGGCGTCCTCCGCCGCGGAACTCGCCGAGCTGTCGGAGCGGAGCGAGGTGGGCATCGAGACGCCGGCCGAGGTGAAGTCGTACCACGAGACGCAGAACGGTGCCGCGGCGCTCTTCAGGAGGCGTCGTAGGGCCGTGGAGCAGTCCGCCCTGCTGGGGCAGACCGTACGGGACCAGTGGGCGTCCGAGGAGACTGCGCCCCCGTCGCGCCGGGGCATCCGGTTCAGCGGGGAGAAGGTGCTGATCGTCGACGACGACATCCGCAACGTCTTCGCGCTGACGAGTGTCCTGGAGCAGCACGGGCTGTCCGTGCTGTACGCGGAGAACGGCCGTGAGGGTATCGAAGTCCTGGAGCAGCACGACGATGTGACGGTCGTTCTGATGGACATCATGATGCCCGAGATGGACGGATACGCGACGACGACGGCGATCCGAAGGATGCCGCAGTTCGCCGGGCTGCCGATCATCGCGCTGACCGCGAAGGCGATGAAGGGCGACCGGGAGAAGGCGATCGAGTCGGGCGCCTCGGACTATGTCACCAAGCCGGTCGATCCCGATCACCTGTTGTCGGTGATGGAGCAGTGGATGCGTCCGGAGTGACGGAAACGACCGGACCTGACGGGAAAGCAGTGGGAACGGTGTGGGGAACGTTCGGTGTGCACGCGGAGTTGCTGACTGAGTGTGTCCGAAGCCGTGTAGAAGCACGGGATTCGGGGAACCTTCTGGTCTCCCGCTACGTTTCTGCTTCGTGCACAGTGACATCGCGGTGACAGGGTGTGGCGACAGGCGGGGTGCGGCTACCATGACCGGCACAAGGACGGGCGGCGCAAGAGAGCCGTCCTCTGGGGCGGCGCCCGGTGCACATCCGGGGCGAGGAGGGCGGGCCATGGTGCAGAAGGCCAAGATCCTTCTGGTCGATGACCGGCCGGAGAATCTGCTGGCGCTGGAGGCCATCCTCTCTGCGCTCGATCAGACACTGGTTCGGGCATCGTCCGGGGAGGAAGCGCTCAAAGCACTGCTCACGGACGACTTCGCGGTCATTCTGCTGGACGTCCAGATGCCGGGCATGGACGGTTTTGAAACCGCCGCGCACATCAAGCGACGGGAGCGGACCCGGGACATCCCGATCATCTTCCTCACCGCGATCAACCACGGCCCGCACCACACCTTCCGGGGGTACGCGGCGGGCGCGGTCGACTACATCTCCAAGCCGTTCGACCCGTGGGTGCTGCGCGCGAAGGTCTCGGTCTTCGTCGAGCTGTACATGAAGAACTGCCAACTGCGGGAGCAGGCGGCGCTGTTGCGGCTCCAGCTGGAGGGCGGCGGCAAGCCCGCGGTCGGTGCGGCCAAGGAACCGGCCGGACTGCTCGCCGAGCTGTCCGCGCGGCTCGCGGCCGTCGAGGAGCAGGCGGAGGCCCTGTCCAAGCAACTCGACGACGAGTCGGCGGACGCGGCGGCCGTGGCCACCGCGGCCCATCTCGAACGCAAACTCACCGGACTGCGCCGGGCACTCGACGCCCTGGAGCCGGGCACCGGCACCGGAGCGCCTCCGCTCCCGTCACAGAACTGACGTCCGCCGCGGGCGCAGTTGTGCGTGAGCGGGCGTCAGTTCCCCGTCCCGTACGGGCGACACGAACGGGTGAAGCAGTGGGCACACGTGTCCCCTGCGCTCTCCACAGGTAACCTCACACCTATGGCCTCACGTCCCTCCGCAGCCAAGAAGCAGCCCGCCAAGAGGGCTGCTCCGGCGAAGGCTCCGGCGAAGAAGGCCGCCGCGAAAAGGGCTCCGGCGAAGAAGGCGGTCGCCAAGAAGACCGCCCGCCCGGCGCCCAAGCCCGCGCCCAGCCCCACCGGTGGCATCGTCAAGCTCGTGCGCGCCATCTGGCTCGGCACCGCGCACGCCGTCGGCGCCGTGTTCCGCGGCATAGGGCAGGGCGCGAAGAACCTCGACCCGGCGCACCGCAAGGACGGCGTGGCACTGCTCCTGTTCGGCCTCGCCCTGATCGTCGCCGCCGGCACCTGGGCCGATCTGCGCGGTCCGGTCGGCGACCTCGTCGAGATCCTCGTGACGGGCGCCTTCGGCCGCCTCGACCTGCTCGTGCCGATACTGCTCGCGGTGATCGCCGTGCGCTTCATCCGCCACCCGGAGAAGCCCGAGGCCAACGGCCGCATTGTCATCGGCCTGTCCGCGCTCGTCATCGGCGTCCTCGGCCAGGTCCACATCGCCTGCGGCGCGCCCGCCCGCAGCGACGGCATGCAGGCGATAAGGGACGCCGGCGGCCTCATCGGCTGGGGGGTGGCGACGCCGCTGACGTACACCATGGGCGAGGTGCTCGCCGTACCCCTCCTCGTACTGCTCACGATCTTCGGGCTGCTGGTCGTCACGGCCACGCCCGTCAACGCCATCCCGCAGCGCCTGCGGCTGCTCGGGGTGAAGCTGGGCATCGTCCACGACCCCGAGGACGAGGACGAGTTCGGCGAGGACGACGAGCGCTACGACGAGCAGTGGCGCGAGGCGCTCCCCGCGCGCTCCCGCAAGCGCGGGAGCGACCCCGAGGCGTACGACCCCGAGAGCGCGGAGCAGGAGGCCCTCAGCAGGCGCCGGAGCCGCCCCAGGCGCTCCGCGGTGCCCCAGCCCGACATGCACCGCCCCATGGACGCCGTGGACGTCGCAGCGGCCGCCGCAGCCGCGCTCGACGGGGCCGTCCTGCACGGCATGCCGCCCTCGCCGATCGTCGCCGACCTCACCCAGGGCGTACGGGTCGGGGGCGACCGAGAGGACACCACCCCGACGCCCGTCCCGGCCCCTGCCGCGCGCCCCAAGCAGGAGAAGCTCAAGGCCGAGGTCATGGACCTCACGAAGGCGCCCCCGGAGGAGGTCCGCGACCTCCCGCCGCGCGCCGAGCAGCTCCAGCTCTCCGGCGACATCACGTACTCGCTGCCCTCGCTCGACCTGCTCACGCGCGGGGGCCCCGGCAAGGCACGCAGCGCCGCGAACGACGCCGTGGTCGCCTCCCTGACGAACGTCTTCTCCGAGTTCAAGGTCGACGCCGCCGTCACCGGCTTCACGCGCGGGCCCACGGTCACGCGCTACGAGGTGGAGCTGGGACCCGCGGTCAAGGTCGAGCGGATCACCGCCCTCACCAAGAACATCGCCTACGCCGTCGCCAGCCCCGATGTGCGGATCATCAGCCCGATCCCCGGCAAGTCTGCGGTCGGCATCGAGATCCCGAACACGGACCGGGAGATGGTCAACGTAGGAGACGTCCTGCGCCTCGCGGACGCGGCCGAGGACGACCACCCGATGCTCGTGGCGCTCGGCAAGGACGTCGAGGGCGGCTACGTCATGGCCAACATGGCGAAGATGCCGCACATCCTGGTGGCCGGTGCCACCGGCTCCGGCAAGTCGTCCTGCATCAACTGCCTGATCACGTCGATCATGTGCCGCGCGACCCCCGAGGACGTCCGCATGGTCCTCGTCGACCCCAAGCGCGTCGAACTGACCGCCTACGAAGGCATCCCGCACCTGATCACGCCCATCATCACCAACCCGAAGCGGGCCGCCGAGGCGCTCCAGTGGGTCGTACGCGAGATGGACCTCAGGTATGACGACCTCGCCGCCTTCGGGTACCGGCACATCGACGACTTCAACCAGGCGATCCGCGACGGCAAGCTGAAGACGCCGGACGGCAGCGAGCGTGAGCTCAAGACGTATCCGTACCTCCTGGTGATCGTCGACGAGCTGGCCGACCTGATGATGGTCGCGCCGAGGGACGTCGAGGACTCGATCGTGCGCATCACGCAGCTCGCGCGCGCGGCCGGCATCCACCTGGTGCTCGCGACACAGCGCCCCTCCGTGGACGTCGTCACCGGTCTGATCAAGGCGAACGTGCCCTCCAGGCTCGCGTTCGCCACCTCCTCGCTCGCCGACTCCCGGGTCATCCTCGACCAGCCCGGCGCCGAGAAACTGATCGGCAAGGGCGACGGGCTGTACCTGCCGATGGGTCAGAACAAGCCCACCCGTATGCAGGGCGCCTTTGTCACCGAGGACGAGATCCACGCCGTCGTACAGCACTGCAAGGACCAGATGACCCCGGTCTTCCGGGAGGACGTCACCGTAGGCACCAAGCAGAAGAAGGAGATCGACGAGGACATCGGCGACGACCTCGATCTGCTCTGCCAGGCGGCCGAGCTGGTCGTGTCCACGCAGTTCGGGTCCACATCGATGCTCCAGCGCAAGCTGCGCGTCGGCTTCGCCAAGGCCGGGCGGCTCATGGACCTCATGGAGTCCCGGGGCATCGTCGGACCCAGCGAGGGGTCCAAGGCGCGTGACGTTCTGGTGAAGGGTGACGAGCTGGACGGCGTTCTCGCGGTGATCCGGGGGGAGTCCGAGGGCTAGGAGCGGGTAGGCGGTTCCCCAAGGGGGTGCGACCGGCCGTGACTCACCCGTTAGAGATCGTCGGGCAACCGTTTCCCTTTGCCGTACGTCAAGTTGAGCGAGAGGACAGATGGGGCTCCCACCACGGGGTCCGTGTCTGGCCCGCCATCGGCCTGTCCGGCCATACCGATGGCGTACAAAGTCCCACCGCCCGGTTGCCCCACCCTTTCATACCCCCCCTAGACTGAACCTCCAGCACAGGCGGCTACACGCTCGAAAGGCGCCCCCGTGTCCATCGGCAACTCCCCTCAAGACGAGCGTCCGTTCGAAGACGGTCGCTCCGAAGACGGTCATGAGGAAGCAGCCCGCCCTTCCGTCGGCCGAGCCCTGCAGCAGGCACGTATCGCCGCCGGGCTGACCGTCGACGACGTCAGCAGTGTCACCCGGGTCCGCATCGCCATCGTGCACGCCATCGAGGCCGACGACTTCACGCCCTGCGGCGGTGACGTCTACGCGCGCGGGCACATCCGGACCCTCGCCAGGGCCGTCCACATCGATCCCGCCCCGCTCCTCGCGCGCTACGACGACGATCACGGCGGACGTCCGGCCCCGACGCCGGCGGCACCCCTCTTCGAGGCGGAACGCATCCGTCCGGAGCGGCGGGGCCCCAACTGGACCGCGGCCATGGTCGCCGCGATCGTCGCGGTGGTCGGCTTCGTCGGGTTCACCGCCTTCAAGGGCGGCGACACCGACAGCGACGCCAAGTCGCAGGTCGCCCAGGGAGCCTCGCCCAGCGCCAGCAAACCCGCCAAGCCGACACCCTCGAACACCGATTCCGCCACGCCCAAGTCCGACCCCTCCGACAGCGCTATCGCCGCCGCGCCGCAGGACAAGGTGACGGTCCAGGTGACCGCGGTCGACGGCCGCAGCTGGATCTCCGCCAAGGACCACAACGGCCGGATGCTCTTCGACGGACTCCTCAAGAAGGGCGAGTCCAAGACCTTCCAGGACAGCTCGAAGGTCAACCTGATCCTCGGCGACGCCGGTGCGATCCAGCTCTACGTCAACGGCAAGAAGATCGAGGACGACTTCCAGCCCGGAGCGGTGGAGCGTCTCACGTACACGAAGGGCGACCCCGAGGTCGGATAACCCGTCCGGCGGGTGGTTGCTCAAGGGGTTGGCCAAGATCGGCCAACCCCTTCGACGTGGGGTGTCAGTGGGACGAAGTAGTCTTGAGCCCATGCCTGAACGCCGTACCGTCGCACTCGTCACTCTTGGCTGCGCCCGTAACGAGGTGGACTCGGAGGAGCTCGCAGGCCGCTTGGAGGCGGACGGCTGGCAACTCGTGGAGGACGCCGAGGACGCGGACGTAGCCGTCGTCAACACCTGTGGCTTCGTCGAGGCCGCCAAGAAGGACTCCGTAGACGCCCTCCTGGAAGCCAACGACCTCAAGGGTCACGGCAGAACGCAGGCCGTCGTGGCGGTGGGCTGCATGGCTGAGCGGTACGGCAAGGAACTCGCCGAGGCGCTGCCCGAGGCCGACGGCGTGCTCGGCTTCGACGACTACGCCGACATCTCCGACCGCCTCCAGACCATCCTGAACGGCGGCATCCACGCCTCGCACACCCCGCGCGACCGCCGCAAGCTGCTGCCGATCAGCCCCGCCGAGCGGCAGGAGTCCGCCGCCGACGTCGCGCTGCCCGGCCACGGCCCGGCCGACCTCCCGGACGGCCTCGCGCCCGCCTCGGGCCCCCGCGCGCCCCTGCGCCGCCGCCTGGACGGCTCCCCGGTCGCCTCGGTGAAGCTCGCCTCCGGCTGCGACCGGCGCTGCTCCTTCTGCGCCATCCCGTCCTTCCGCGGCTCCTTCATCTCCCGCCGCCCCAGCGACGTCCTGAACGAGACCCGCTGGCTGGCCGAGCAGGGCGTCAAGGAGGTCATGCTGGTCTCCGAGAACAACACGTCCTACGGCAAGGACCTGGGTGACATCCGCCTCCTGGAGTCGCTGCTGCCCGAACTGGCCGACATCGACGGCCTGGAGCGCGTGCGCGTCAGCTACCTCCAGCCGGCCGAGATGCGCCCCGGGCTCATCGACGTGCTCACCTCGACGCCGAAGATCGCGCCCTACTTCGACCTGTCCTTCCAGCACTCCGCGCCCGACGTGCTGCGCTCCATGCGCCGCTTCGGCGACACCGACCGCTTCCTCGAACTCCTCGACACCATCCGCTCCAAGGCCCCGCAGGCCGGCGTGCGCTCGAACTTCATCGTCGGCTTCCCCGGCGAGAGCGAGTCCGACCTCGCCGAACTGGAGCGCTTCCTGAACGGCGCCCGCCTGGACGCCATCGGCGTCTTCGGCTACTCCGACGAGGAGGGCACGGAGGCGGCGACGTACGACAAGAAGCTCGACCAGGACGTCGTGGACGCGCGGCTCGCGCACATCTCGCGGCTCGCCGAGGAACTCGTCTCGCAGCGCGCCGAGGAGCGCGTCGGCGAGACCGTGCACGTGCTGGTCGAGTCGGTGGACTCCGAGGACGGCGCCTACGGCCGCGGCGAGCACCAGGCTCCGGAGACGGACGGCCAGGTGCTCCTCACGAGCGGCGAAGGCCTGAGCGTCGGCCGTATGGTCGAGGCGAAGGTGGTCGGTACGGAAGGTGTCGACCTGGTGGCAGAGCCGCTCCTGGGCTCGCTCGCGTGTAGTGAGGAGGCGGGCAGATGACCGGAGTCCCGGCATCGGCGGCGGGGGGCACCTCCAGCGCGAACGGCGCGCCCGCGAGCGCTGGTTCCGGTGCGGCCTCCGGTGGCGCCCCTTCCGGCGCGATGTCGGGCAGTGTCTCCGGTGGGGTCCCCTCCGGGGGAGTCTCGGCCGGTGGTGCGCCTTCCAGTAGTGGTGCGGCTTCCGGTGGGGCTTCGGCCGGGGGTGCCTCTTCCCGGGGGACGTCGGCCGGTGGTGTCCCTTCTGCCGGCGCCTCGACCGGTGGTGTCCCGGCCGGTTCCATCGACTTTGGCGGGCCCGGTGGCCCGAGGCCGGCGCGTGGTGCGAAGGTCGTCGCCGCCGCCGTCAACCAGGCGAGCGTCTGGAACATCGCCAACTTCCTGACCATGCTCCGGCTGCTGCTCGTCCCCGGTTTCGTCGCCCTGATGCTGGCCGACGGCGGGTACGACCCGGCGATGCGCTCCTTCGCCTGGGCGGCGTTCGCCATCGCCATGATCACCGACCTGTTCGACGGCCATCTGGCGCGCACCTACGACCTCGTCACCGACTTCGGGAAGATCGCCGACCCCATCGCCGACAAGGCGATCATGGGCGCGGCGCTGATCTGTCTCTCCTCGCTCGGCGATCTGCCGTGGTGGGTGACCGTCGTCATCCTCGGCCGGGAACTCGGGATCACGCTGCTGCGTTTCCTTGTCATCCGGTACGGCGTCATTCCCGCGTCGCGCGGCGGCAAGCTGAAGACGCTCACGCAGGGCATCGCCGTAGGGATGTATGTGCTGGCGCTCACGGGATGGCTGGCCACCCTGAGGTTCTGGGTGATGGCGGCGGCGGTCGTTCTGACCGTGCTGACCGGGCTCGACTATGTGAGACAGGCCATTGTGCTGCGCAGGCAGGGAATCGCCGAGCGCAGGGCGGCGTCGGAGGAGACGGAAGCGTGAGTTCCACGGCCACTGAAGTGGTGCGACTACTGACGGTGAGCGGTGCGACGCTCGCTGTCGCCGAGTCGCTCACTGGTGGTCTGGTTGCGGCGGAGATCACATCGGTGCCCGGAGCCTCGAAGGCCTTCCGTGGTTCGGTCACCGCCTACGCCACCGAGTTGAAGCACCAGCTGCTCGGTGTCGATGCTGCCCTGCTGGCCGCGCGGGGTGCCGTAGATGCGCAGGTCGCGGCCCAGATGGCGGCCGGTGTGCGGAGGGCGCTGGGCGCCGACTGGGGCATCGCGACGACCGGTGTGGCGGGCCCGGAGTCGCAGGACGGGCAGCCCGTGGGCACCGTTTTCGTCGCCGTGGACGGGCCCCTTGGACCGGATTCGGATGCCGCCGGTGGCGGGAAAGTGGCCGCACTGCGGTTGAACGGCGGCCGGGCGGAAATTCGTATGGAGAGTGTACGGAGCGTACTCGCGCTGCTTTTGGAGCGGCTCGTGAGCGAACAGACCGGGAATGAGCGGGCACAGGATACGGAACAGAACGGGGGGTTTTGATGTTTGCAGCCCTGAGTGAACACGACATCGCTCCCCGCACGGCCGCGGCGCAAGGCGGTACGGTGGGGCGAGAAGGATGCGGCTACGCGGTCCGAGGAGGGAGCCACCGATGATTCTGCTCCGTCGCCTGTTGGGTGACGTGCTGCGTCGGCAGCGCCAGCGCCAGGGCCGTACTCTGCGCGAAGTCTCCTCGTCCGCCCGAGTCTCACTCGGCTATCTCTCCGAGGTGGAGCGGGGGCAGAAGGAGGCTTCCTCTGAACTGCTCTCCGCCATCTGCGACGCGTTGGACGTACGGATGTCCGAGCTCATGCGGGAAGTGAGCGACGAACTCGCTCTCGCCGAACTGGCCCAGTCTGCTGCGGCCACCGGTTCTGTGCCCACGTCGGTACGTCCGATGCTGGGTTCCGTGTCGGTGACCGGTGTGCCACCGGAACGGGTGACCATCAAGGCCCCCGCCGAAGCGGTGGACGTGGTCGCCGCGTGACGCTGACGCCGGTCTGAGCCGATACGGCGCTGACCTGCACTGAGGATGTGCTGAGGGCCCCGGCCGGGGCTTCTCCGGTGAGAGCTGGAGAGGTGCGGTCGGGGTCTTTCGCGCTCCGGGTGCGTTGTGTGGCCGGGTATTTTGCCGGTCCGTAGCGGTCCGTTTGCCGGTGTGGCTCGGTGCGGTCATGGTTGAGGCGGGTGGTGCGTCCGTGTGCCGTCGATGCGCCCTCCTCGCGGGTGACCGCGGTGGCTTAGCGTCCGGCTGGAGGTGGTGGCGGCCATGTCGGGGCGGATAGCGCGCTGGGGGGCTGCGCTGGGACTCGGGGCGCTGTGGTGGTGGGCCGTGCTGCGGCTCGCCCTGACGCCGCACGCGGGTGCGCTGGAAGGGGCGGTCGCGGCCGGGGGGTGGGGGCTGAGTCTGCTCCCGGTGCACTGCATGCCCAAGGCGCGGGCGGCGGGAGCCGTGGCCACCGGGCGGTGGAGGGAAGCATGGCGGACGTCGGCCGCTGGGACGGTGTTCGTCACCACGGCATCGCCACGCCCCCGTTCGGACGGAGGATCTGACCCGTCGTGAACGACGACGCGTCGGACGCCAGATACAGCACGGCGTGCGCGATGTCCTCCGGCTCACCTACCCGGCCCAGAGGTGACAGCCGGGCCATCATCGCCTCGGTGCGGGCCTGCGCCTCGCCCTCGTGGTGATCGGTCATGGGCGTACGGATCCAGCCCGGCGCGACGGCGTTGACGCGGATGCTGTGCCGGCCGACCTCCGTCGCCAGCGTCTTCGTCAACTGGACGACGGCCGCTTTCGCGGCGCTGTAGCACAGCAGCCCTGGCCCTCCGGTGTCGATCGCGCCCGAGGCCATGGTGACGATGCTGCCCCTGGTGCCGCGGTCGAGCATCAGCCGGGCCGCCTCCTGGCAGGCGTACAGCACCCCCTTGAAGTTGACGTTCAGCACCCGGTCGAGATCCTCGTCCCGGGTCTCCAGCACAGTGCTGCTGTGCATGATCCCGGCGACCGCGGCCATCACATCCAGCTCCTCGCAGGACTCCACGGCCTGCCGGACCTGCGCGCGATCGGTGACATCGAGGTGGTGGGTGCGGGCGGTGCCGCCCTTGTCCTCGATCAGGGTCGCCGTCTCGTGCAGACCCTGCGTGTCACGGTCGGCGCAGTGCACGGCGGCACCCGCCTCGGCGAGCAGCACGGCGGCCGCGCGGCCGATACCGCTGGCGGCGCCGGTGACGAAAGCGGTGCGTCCGGTGAGGTCGTACGCCTTGACGGGCATGCAGCGACGGTACGAGGGTTTCTGACGGGTCGTCAATTAGTCGTACGGTGCTGAGTTCCGCGAGGCGGAGAGGTGCCCGGCGCGGGTCCCACCTGGCAGGTCGGGCACCAGTAGGTGGGGCGCTCGCGGGAGCCGTCGCCCTGGTCGGCCGTGCGGATCGGGGTGTTGCAGCGGAGGCAGGGGCGGGGCGCGCGGCCGTAGACGAACAGGTCGGGGGTGTGGGGGCCGCCTGTGGGGCGGTTCGCGGAACCGTTCGTGAGGTGGCTTGTGGTGTTACGGACCGGGCGGTCGCGGTTGGCTTCCAGGAGTCGCTTGGCGATGGCGGGGAGCTTCGCGGCGCGGTCGGCGGGGAGGGCGCCGACGGGGAGCCAGGGGGTGGCGCCGAGGAGGAAGCAGAGTTCGCTTTTGTAGATGTTGCCGATGCCGGCCAGGTTGCGCTGGTCGAGGAGGGCCTCGCCGAGGGGGCGGGTGGGGTCGGCGAGGAGGTTGGCCAGCGCCTGCTCGGGGTTCCAGTCGGGGCCCAGGAGGTCGGGGCCGAGGTGGCCGACTGCGCGGTGTTCTTCGGCGGTGCGCAGGAGTTCCAGGACGGGGAGACGGTAGCCGACGGCCGTGCGGTCGGCGGTGGCGAGGATCGCCCGGATCTGGTGGGCCGGGCCGCCACCGCTCCAGCGTCGACCGTTGGCGTACACCCGCCAGGTGCCGTCCATGCGCAGGTGCGAGTGGAGGGTGAGGCCGCCCTCGACACGGGTCAGCAGGTGCTTGCCCTGGGGTGTCACGTCCAGGACGGTGCGGCCGGTGAGGTCCGCCGTGGCGTACTTGGGGACCCTGAGGTCGCTGCGGGTCAGCACCTTGCCCGCGAGGGCCGTGTGGAGGCGCTTCGCGGTCTGCCAGACGGTGTCGCCTTCAGGCATGGGTCAAGGGTGGCATGCGGTGGTGGGCGTGGGTGTGGGCGTCGGTTCGGTTCATGCGCGCAGGCGCAGGCCCCGCGGTGTCGCGATGAAGCCCGCTCCTTCCAGAAGGGTGCCGATGGGGGAGGTCAGGGCCGAGGCGCCGTTGACCCGCTCCACCGTGACTGTGCCGAGCGAACCGGCTCGGGCCGCTGCTGCGAGGGCTTCGGCGGCCCCTTGGAGGCGTGGGTCTTCGGTGGCCGCGGTGTCCGGCGCGGAGGGCCAGGCGAGCAGGGTCTTGCCGCCGCGCTCCATGTACAGCGTCAGCTCACCGTCGACGAGTACGACGAGCGAGCCGGCCTTCCGCCCCGGCTTGTGCCCGGCGCCGGTCGGCGGCTCGGGCCAGGGAAGGGCGGCGCCGTACGCGTTCGCCGGGTCGGCGGCGGCCAGGACCACGGCTCGGGTGGAGAGGGATGGACGGCGGGGGTGGTGGCTGGCGTAGGGGGAGGCGGTGCTGGTCCGGGGTGCCGGGGCGGGGAAGTCGCGGGGTGAGATGTAGTCGCCCGGGGACGGGGGGTGCGAGGAGGGGGAGCCCTGGAGTCGCGTGGTGGACCCGGCCGGTGTGCCTGTGTCGTCGAGGTCGTCGAAGTCGGTGAACGGACCGAAGGCGTCGGCGAAGTCGTGGACTCCGGGGGAGTCAGATGTGTTGTGCAGGCCGTGCGGGGCGGGGGAGTCGTAGGCCGTCGGGGTCGCGAAGCGGTCGCCGGAACCGGAGGGCGGTGCGCTGGAGCCGCCCGGGGTTCCGAAGCCGTAGGGGTCGTTGTCCGTGGTGTCCGGTGTGGGCAGGTCGTCGCCCCGGTCGCGGGCGTTGGCGACCGCGCGGAGGCGGTCCACCGCGCCGTCCATCGCGAACTGGGCGGCGCCGAGCCCCTCCACGACATAGCCGCGCCGCGCCTGACCGCTGTCCTCGAAGACGGACAGGATGCGGTACGTCGCCGAGAACCCGCCCTCGACACCCTCCGCGGCGACCGCGCCCCGGGTCACCACTCCGTGCCGGTCGAGCAGGGTGCGGGCCAGGGCGTGGGCGCGCACGGTGGGGTCGGGCTCGTGGGCGGGGAGCAGGGACCAGCGGCCCGCGACGGTCGGCGGGCCGGTGCGGGAGGCGGGGCGGGCGGCGGCGGTGAGGGAGCCGTAGCGCCCGCGCGGGACCGTGCGTTTCGCGCGGTGGGCCGTGGAACCCGCTGTACGGCCGGAGCCCAGCAGGGAGCGCATGGGGGTGAGCGTGTCGTTCGTGAGTCGGCCGGACCAGGCCAGGTCCCATACGGCGTCGGCCAGTTGGGGGTCGGTGGCGTCGGGGTGGGTGGTCGCGCGGACCTGGTCGGCGATCTGGCGGAAGAAGAGGCCGTAGCCGCCGGAGAGGGTGTCCAGGACGGACTGGTGCAGTGCCGTGAGTTCGAGCGGGTGCGGGGGCGGGAGGAGCAGGGGGGCCGCGTCCGCCAGGTAGAGGGAGATCCAGCCGTCCTTGCCGGGGAGGGAGCCAGCGCCTGCCCACACCAGCTCGCCGGCGGAGGTGAGTTCGTCGAGCATCGAGGGCGCGTAGTTCGCCACGCGGGACGGCAGGACGAGCTTCTCCAGGGCGGACGCGGGCACGGAGGCGCCCTGCAACTGCTCGACCGCGCGCACCAGTCCGTCGATGCCGCGCAGTCCGTGGCCCTTGCCGATGTGCTGCCACTGGGGCAGGAACTGCGCGAGCGCGGCCGGCGGCACCGGCTCCAACTCGTGCCGCAGCGCGGCCAGCGAGCGGCGGCGCAGGCGCCGCAGCACCGTCGCGTCGCACCACTCCTGACCGATGCCGGCCGGGTGGAACTCCCCTTGTACGACACGGCCGTTCGCCGCGAGCCGCTGCAACGCGCCGTCGGTGACGGCCACACCCAGCCCGAAGCGGGCGGCTGCCGTGGCCGACGTGAACGGGCCGTGGGTGCGGGCATGACGGGCGAGGAGGTCGCCGAGCGGGTCCTTCACCGGTTCCGTGAACGCCTCGGGGACACCGACCGGCAGCGCCGTGCCGAGCGCGTCGCGCAGGCGGCCCGCGTCCTCGATCGCCGCCCAGTGGTCGGTGCCGCCGATACGGACCCGGATCGCACGGCGGGCCGAGGCCAGGTCGTGGGCCCACTGCGGTGCGGCGCCCCGCTCGGCCAACTCGGCGTCGGTGAGCGGGCCGAGCATCCGCAGCAGGTCGGCGACGCCTTCGACGTCCTTGATGCGGCGGTCCTCGGTGAGCCACTGGAGCTCCCGCTCCAAGTCGGTGAGCACTTCGGCGTCGAGGAGTTCGCGCAGCTCCGCCTGGCCGAGCAACTCGGCCAGCAGCCGGGAGTCCAGCGACAGGGCGGCGGCGCGGCGCTCGGCGAGGGGTGAGTCTCCCTCGTAGAGGAACTGGGCGACGTACCCGAAGAGGAGGGAGCGGGCGAAGGGGGACGGCTCGGGGGTGGTGACCTCGACGAGGCGGACCTTGCGGGACTCCAGGTCGCTCATCAGCTCGGTGAGGCCCGGGACGTCGAAGACGTCCTGGAGGCATTCGCGGACCGCCTCCAGGACGATCGGGAAGGAGCCGAACTCGCTTGCCACCTGGAGCAGTTGGGCCGCCCGCTGGCGCTGCTGCCACAGCGGGGTGCGCTTGCCGGGGTTGCGGCGCGGCAGCAGCAGCGCGCGGGCCGCGCACTCGCGGAAGCGGGCCGCGAACAGGGCCGAGCCGCCGACCTGGTCGGTGACGATCTGATCGACCTCGCCCTTGTCGAAGGCGACGTCCGCCGCGCCCACGGGGGCCTGATCGGCGTCGTACTCCGTGCCGGCCTTCATCGGTTCCTGGTCGAGCAGGTCCAGGCCCATCAGGTCGGCATCGGGCAGCCGTAGGACGATGCCGTCGTCGGCGTGCATCACCTGCGCGTCCATGCCGTAGCGCTCGGAGAGGCGGGCGCCGAGGGCGAGGGCCCAGGGGGCGTGCACCTGGGCGCCGAAGGGGGAGTGGATGACCACACGCCAGTCGCCGAGCTCGTCGCGGAAGCGCTCTACGACGATCGTGCGGTCGTCCGGGATGTGGCCGCAGGCCTCGCGCTGTTCGGCCAGGTACGACAGCACGTTCTCCGCGGCCCAGGCGTCGAGGCCCGCGGCGAGCAGGCGCAGGCGCGCGTCCTCCTTGGGCTGGGAGCCGACCTCGCGGAGGAACGCGCCCACCGCGCGGCCCAGTTCGAGCGGGCGGCCCAGCTGGTCGCCTTTCCAGAAGGGGAGCCGGCCGGGGACGCCCGGTGCGGGGGAGACCAGGACGCGGTCGCGGGTGATGTCCTCGATCCGCCAGGAACTGGTGCCGAGGGTGAAGACATCGCCCACCCGGGACTCGTAGACCATCTCCTCGTCCAGCTCGCCGACCCGGCCGCCGCCCTTCTTGGGGTCGGCGCCCGCGAGGAAGACCCCGAAGAGACCGCGGTCGGGGATCGTGCCCCCGGAGGTGACGGCGAGGCGCTGCGCTCCGGGGCGGCCGGTGATCGTGCCGGCGATGCGGTCCCACACCACGCGCGGGCGCAACTCGGCGAACGCGTCGGACGGATAGCGGCCCGCGAGCATGTCGAGCACTGCCGTGAACGCCGACTCCGGGAGCGAGGCGAAGGGCGCGGCGCGGCGGACCGTGGCGAGCAGGTCGTCGACCTGCCAGGTGTCCAGCGCCGTCATCGCGACTAGCTGCTGGGCGAGGACGTCCAGAGGGTTGGCGGGGACCCTCAGGGACTCGATGGAGCCCGTGCGCATCCGCTCGGTGACCACGGCGGCCTGGACGAGGTCGCCCCGGTACTTCGGGAAGACCACTCCCGTGGAGACCGCGCCGACCTGGTGTCCCGCGCGGCCCACACGCTGGAGGCCGGAGGCCACGGAGGGTGGGGACTCCACCTGGATGACGAGATCGACGGCGCCCATGTCGATGCCCAGCTCCAGGCTGGACGTGGCCACCACGGCGGGCAGTCGGCCCGCCTTGAGGTCCTCCTCGACCTGGGCCCGCTGCTCCTTGGAGACCGAGCCGTGGTGGGCGCGGGCGATGACCGGGGGCGCACCCTGGGCGGCGCCGGAACCGCCCATCAGCTCGGCCGGTGCGTGGTGCTCGTCCAGGGGCTCGCCGGTCGCGCGCTCGTAGGCGATCTCGTTGAGTCGGTTGCACAGACGCTCCGCCAGGCGGCGGGAGTTGGCGAACACGATCGTTGAACGATGGGACTGGACGAGATCGGTGATGCGCTCCTCGACATGCGGCCAGATCGACGGCTTCTCCGCGCCCTCACTGCCGTCGGCCACTGGGGCGCCGCCCAACTCGCCCAGGTCCTCGACCGGGACGACCACGGAGAGGTCGAACTCCTTGCCCGACTTCGGCTGGACGATCTCCACCTTGCGGCGCGGGGAGAGGTACCGGGCGACCTCGTCGACGGGACGCACCGTCGCCGACAGGCCGATACGACGGGCCGGCCTCGGCAGCAGCTCGTCCAGCCGCTCCAGGGACAGCGCGAGATGCGCGCCCCGCTTGGTGCCCGCGACCGCGTGCACCTCGTCCAGGATCACCGTCTCGATGCCGGTCAGCGCGTCACGCGTGGCCGACGTCAGCATCAGGAACAGGGACTCCGGAGTGGTGATCAGAATGTCCGGCGGGCGCGTGGACAGGGCGCGGCGCTCGGCGGGCGGGGTGTCGCCGGAGCGGATGCCGACCTTGACCTCGGGCTCGGGCAGGCCCATGCGGACGGATTCCTGGCGGATGCCGGTGAGCGGTGAGCGGAGGTTGCGCTCGACATCGACCGCGAGGGCCTTGAGCGGAGACACGTAAAGGACGCGGCAGCGCTTCTTCGGGTCGGCGGGCGGGGGTGTCGCGGCGAGCTGGTCCAACGCGGCGAGGAAGGCGGCCAGTGTCTTGCCGGAGCCGGTCGGGGCGACCACCAGCACGTCCGAGCCCTCGCCGATGGCCCGCCACGCGCCCGCCTGGGCCGCGGTGGGCGCGGAGAAGGCCCCCGTGAACCAGCCGCGGGTCGCGGGGGAGAAGCCGTCGAGGGCTCGGTGTGCGGAGCTGACCATGCGTCCATCCTGCACCCGACCACTGACAATGCGTCTGACCTGCGGGAATTCTCTGACAGCGGTGTGCAGAACGGTTTCTGTGCCTGCTGCCCGCGTGGCGGAGAATGGTCGTATGGCAGGCACGGGCGAGCTGGCGAGGCACTGGCGGTACACGGAACTGCCCGGAGTCGACCTGCTCCGCGCCCAGTACATCAGCAAGACGTTCGTACGGCACACGCACGAGCACTTCGTCATCGCCGCCATCGCGGACGGCGCCGAGGTGTTCCATCACGGTGGGAGCGATGTCTACGCCGGGGCCGGAGCGCTCGCGTTGGTGAACCCGGACACCCCGCACACCGGGAGGGCGGGCGTTCCCGAGGGCTGGCGGTACGGCGCGGTCTACCCGTCGCCCGAGGTGGTGGCCGCGATAGCCGCCGAGACCACCTCGATCCGCGGCACGCCCGGGTTCGTCAGTCCCGTGCTCGACGACCCTTACGCCGTCGGGCTCGTCCACCAGGTGCTGCGCGCGGCCGACGAAGGCAACGCACTCGCCGCCGACACCCTGCTGCGGGTCGCCGTCACCAGGCTGCTCCGGCTGAACGGTGGTCGGCTGCCCCCGCGTGCCGTGCCCACGGCGGGCGGCCGGGTCGCCGCACGCGCGCGTGCCGTGCTGGAGGACCGGATGGTGGATCCGCCCACCCTGGAGCAGCTCGCCGGGGATCTGGAAACCAGTCCGTTCGCGCTGCTGCGCGCGTTCCGGGGCGCCTACGGGATGCCGCCCCACGCTTGGCTGACCGACGCCCGGGTACGCCGGGCACGCCGGCTCCTGGACGCGGGTACGGCGCCCGCGGAGGCCGCAGTGGCCGTCGGGTTCACGGATCAGCCGCACCTCAACCGGCACTTCGCCCGGATCGTGGGCGTGCCCCCGGGTGCGTACCAGCGGGAGCGCAAGAACGTACAAGACGCGGGGCGGAAGCTCCTCCTACCGTCCGACGTGTGCCAGAACAGATCGCTTCAGACGACATACGCACCCGAGGGGGAGGAGAAGAGGCTGGGAGCAAGCCTGACTCCGCCGTCGTACGGGACGCCCTCGGAGTCGGGATCGCCGTAGGGCTGTCGGGGTTCGCCTTCGGGGTGACCTCGGCCGGCGGCGGGCTCACCCCGCTCCAGACCTGCGCTCTCAGCCTCCTGGTGTTCACCGGCGCCTCCCAGTTCGCGCTCGTGGGAGCGCTCGCGGCCGGCGGCAATCCGCTCACCGCGGCGGCGGGAGCCTTCTTCCTCGGCGTGCGCAACACCTTCTACGGGCTGCGCCTCTCGCAGTTGCTGGCCCTCCCGCGCGCGGTGCGGCCGTTCGCCGCCCAGTGGGTCATCGACGAGACGACGGCTGTCACGCTCGCCCAGCCCACCCGGCGTGCCGCGCGGATCGGGTTCACCGTCACCGGGCTCACCCTGTACGTGCTGTGGAACCTGACCACGCTGCTCGGCGCGCTCGGCGCCAAGGCCATCGGCGACACCGACGCCTGGGGTCTCGACGCGGCCGGACCCGCCGTCTTCCTGGCACTGCTCGCGCCCATGCTCAAGTCCACCGTCGAGCGCGCCGTCGCCGCGCTGGCGGTCCTGCTGGGACTGGGGCTCTTGCCCGTGCTGCCGGCCGGAGTGCCGGTCCTGGCGGCGGCTCTCGCGGCGCCGATCGCCCTCTACGTAGAAGGCCGTCGGCAGGCTGGAACACGTAATGACGCACAGGAGGAAGACAGTTGACCGTCTGGATCGCGATCGCGGCCACAGCCCTCGGCTGCTACCTCGTCAAACTCGCCGGACTCCTGGTACCCGCCGGTGCTCTGGAGCGTCCGCTCGTGAAGCGGCTGGCCGCCCTGCTGCCCGTCGCCCTCCTCGCCGCGCTCACGGCCCAACAGACCTTCGCCGACGGGCACACGCTCGTGCTCGACGCCCGGACCGCGGGACTCGCGGCGGCCGCCGCGGCGCTGGTGCTGCGGGCACCCTTCCTGCTCGTCGTCGCGGCGGCCGTGCTGGTGACGGCGGGTGCGCGGGCCATGGGCGGCTGAGGCCCCGGAGTCAGCCGACGGAGCGGCCGTACGCCTTCAGGGTGCGCAGTGCCTGGATCGTCACCATGGGGCGTGCCTCCAGGGCGATGCCCGGCGCCCATTGACGCCAGCGGATGGGCCAGCCGCCGTCCTCCTGCTGGCCGGCCGACAGATGGTCCAGGGAGCGGGCCATCTCGTCGTCCGTGAACCACGCGCGCGCGAGGGAACTCGGCGTCTTCGCGTAGTCGTACGGGAAGTGGTGCTCGCCCGGCGCGTATCCGGGGGCGACCGGGTAGGCCTCCAGGTGGTCCGGGTCCAGGGCGGCGAGGCGATGCTCGCGCACCAGGCGGCCGAGCCGGTCGGCGGCGGCCTCCGCGCGCGGGCGGTCGGGTGCCGAGTCCAGGAAGGCGACTGCGGCCTCGATCTCGTAGGGGTGCGACTTCTCCAGGGAGTCGACGGCCTGCCAGCAGAAGTCGGTGGCCCGGAACAGCCAGGCGTGCCACACCTCGTTGCGGTGCAGGAGGCCCACGACGGGCCCGGTGGCGAGGAGTTCACTGGGCGGGTCGTCCACGATCGGCACGAACGGCGCCGTCGGATAGCCGCGCTGGCCGGGAAGGATCGCCGGCAGGGCGCCGTCGGCGGTGGAGACCGAGGTCAGATAGCGGCACACGCGTTCCACCCGCTGCCCGCCGCAGCGCCCAATGGAGTCCAGGACGCGAAGAGCGTGACCGGTGTGCAGTGGCTGGCTCACCGGGCCGCGCAGATCGGGTTCCAGCGCGTGCCCGTACCCGCCGTCCTCGTTGCGGTACGCGTCCAGCGCCGTCTCCACCGGATCGGGTTCGCCGTTGAGGAAGTGGTACGCGAAGAGGCGCTGCTCCAGCACGCGCGCGGTGAGCCAGACGAAATGCTCGCCGCGGAAGAGCGGGGAGTGCGCCGGGGGCGTCGGGGGGAGTGGGGAAGCTCCTGTTTCGGCCATGCGTCAGACCGTAGGACGGAAAGCGGTCTCGGCAGGCGGTCCCGGCCCGGGCCCACTCTCAGGGGCGGGATACTGGTGTCATGCGGTTGACGGTCTTCTGGCAGCGGATGACGGAGCACTTCGGGGCGGGGTACGCCGAGAGCTTCGCGCGCGATCACGTGATGACGGAACTCGGCGGGCGGACGGTGGACGAGGCGCTGGACGCGGGCTGGGAGGCCAAGGACGTGTGGCGCGTGGTCTGCGCGGTCATGAACGTTCCGCAGGAAAGTCGCTGATCGGTCACGAAGATCGACGGCGGTGACCGGTTGTCAGTGGCGTAGGCGAGACTTGGCCCGTGGCATCCACTGACGAGAGCGGGCACGACACCCCGCAGGCATCCCCGGCCGGTACGACGCCGCCGACCCGGCCCATGGCCGACGGCGCCGCGCCGGGCACCGGCATGCCGCGCTGGCTGCCGCGTGCCATGGTGCTGGCGCTCGCCCTCGTCGCCGTGTTCCAGCTGGGCAGTTGGGCCTTCCACCAGCTCATCGGGCTGCTGCTCAACATCCTCATCGCGTTCTTCCTGGCCCTCGCCATCGAGCCCGCCGTGAGCCGGATGTCCGCCTACGGCATGCGCCGGGGGCTGGCCACCTTCCTGGTCTTCCTCGGTCTGCTGATCGTGAGCGCCGGGTTCGTCACCCTGCTCGGCTCGATGCTCGCCGGCCAGATCATCAAGATGATCGAGGACTTTCCGAACTACCTCGACTCGGTCATCAACTGGGTCAACGGGCACTTCCACACGGACCTGAGACGGGTCGACATCCAGGAGGGGCTGCTCCACTCCGACTGGCTGCGCAAGTACGTGCAGAACAGCGCCACCGGCGTGCTGGACGTGTCCACCCAGGTCCTCGGCGGACTCTTCCAGCTGCTGACGATCGGCCTGTTCTCGTTCTACTTCGCCGCCGACGGGCCGCGACTGCGGCGCGCCCTGTGCTCCGTGCTGCCGCCTGCCCGGCAGGCCGAGGTGCTGCGCGCATGGGAGATCGCCGTCGACAAGACCGGCGGCTACATATACTCCCGCGGTCTGATGGCGCTGGTCTCCGGAGTGGCGCACTACATCCTGCTGCAGGCGCTGGGCATCCCGTACGCGCCCGTGCTCGCCGTCTGGGTGGGACTGGTCTCCCAGTTCATCCCGACCATCGGCACGTATCTCGCGGGCGCCCTGCCCATGCTGATCGCCTTCACCGTGGACCCCTGGTACGCCCTGTGGGTGCTGATCTTCGTCGTGGTCTACCAGCAGTTCGAGAACTACATGCTGCAGCCCAAGCTGACCGCGAAGACCGTCGACATCCACCCCGCGGTCGCCTTCGGCTCGGTCATCGCGGGCACCGCGCTCCTGGGTGCCGTGGGCGCGCTGATCTCCATTCCGGCCGTGGCCACGCTTCAGGCGTTCCTCGGGGCGTATGTGAAGCGGTACGCCGTCACGGACGATCCCCGGGTGCATGGGCACCGGCCCACCCGAGAGTCCGGCGGGCCCGATCTGCTGACCCGCGCGCGCGGGTTGTGGGAGCGGAGGCCGGGGGCTACGGAGGCGACGGAGCGCACGGCGGCCGACTCCGACGGGACAGCCGGTTCCGGGGCGACCGGGTCCGAGGCAGCCGACTCCGGACCTGGTGATCCTGGGGCGACCGACTCCGGGGCGACTGGTTCCGGCCCCACGAACTCTGACCCCAAGAACCCCGGCCCCGAGGACTCCGGGCCGACCGACCCCGACCCGGGGGACTCCGGAGAAGGCTCCTCCTGAGGCCTGAGGCCTGAGGGATGACCCCGCGAGAGCACCAGGGCGTCGAGGTCAGTACGTGAGCACGGCCCACGCTCCGGCTCCGGCCACCGCGAGGGCGTAGCAGCCGACAGCCACCACCACGGTCCGCAGTCGTACCGTCTCGCTCCAGGGCGTGCGGGACAGCAGCCAGGTCAGGGCCGGCAGGACCAGGACGGCGTGCAGGCTCACCCCGTGCAACGGCTTGAGCGAGGCCGTCGAGTGGTAGGCGGCCTCCTGGTGACCGGTCCGGGCGAGGACGACCCCGCGCGCGATCATCGCGGCGCCCGAGGCCAGCGCGACGAGCAGGATCGCGAACCCGGAACGCACCGCGAGCGCCATCCCCGCAGGACCCGTCGGCCGGTGCCGTAAGGACGCCACCGCGAACACGGTGAGCAGTACGACGAGGACACCGCCGCCCACCGCGAGCGTCATGGACACCGCCGTGTCGAAGGGCGTCTCCATGTCGAGGTGCGACGGCACCCGGCGCCACGCCTGAAGGGTGATGCCGCCGACCTCCACCAGGCAGTCGGCGGCGAACACGACGAGCAGGACGGTGCGCAACCGGGCCCCGACACGCAGATACGACGTCACCCAGGTGACCGCGATCAGCGTCGCCCCGAAGGAGAGCCCGAACGTGACGGGCTTGCGCCAGGAGACGGGCCCGTACCAGGGGCCGCCGTCGACCGCGAACACCACCAGGTGCACCAACCCGGAGAGGATCAGCAGGGCACCGGTCGCATGGCAGAGACGCTCGGCGGGGTGTACGTGGCTCTTCAGGGCCCGAGTCATGGCCCGAGCCTCGCGGGAACCCGCCGCGCAGTCGTCGTACGCCCGAAGACACCAGCCGTACGCCGACGGAAGTAGGGCTCCCCGGGGCATGGCCACGAGTTCCCGACGACGCGCCGCCCGCCACCTGGGTGACCTTCCTGAACTGCGATGTGGCCGAGGCCGTCCGGACTGGGTCGCCGCTGGCGGATGTGCTTCCGTCAGGGCACTTCGACGAGCTGAGAGGGTGAATCGCCGCCCGCAGGGACGGCGGTCGCCCAGCTGACGGAGGCGCCTTCGGCCGACCTCGGCTGGTGGTTCGGCTCGGGTCGAGGTGGCGAGCCTGTAAGACTGGCTTCACGACTCGTGAACAAAGCCACGCTGCAGCCACTCGGTGTACCAGGTGCGAAAACCGGGGTTCACCGGGACGAAGCCGCCCCAGTCAGGGTCGATCTGCCAGACCTCGCCCTTTCGCGGGCCGTTCAGGATCAGCCGGACGTAGATGCCGCAGCCCTCTTCGGCCAGCATGAGCGTGCCCCGGGTCAGCCCACAGGCCGATGGGCCGATGCGGCCGGGCAGGGGTTCGGTGAGGGGAAACGGCTCGGCAAGTCGGCCCGGCAGCCGGTCTTCTTCCCACTCGTGGTCCACAGCCCACCCCTCGCCGGTCTTCGGGCGGGGGACTGTCAATGGCATCAACCCGTGGCCGGGACCGGCGGGTCCGTTGCCCACCTCCGCGACGAAGGACCGGTACTGCGCCGGCAGATCGATGCCATGGGCTTCCTCAAAGGCTCTGATCTCCGCCTCGGGCAGCGCCGGAGCCAGCTCGTACCGGTGTGTATCCGCCCCGAAGCGCGACCGCTCCTGGTCCCGTGCGGCCATCTCCCGTATCCGGGCACGTACGTCGCCCTCGCCCCAGCTCTCCATCCGACGACCGTACGCAGCAACGACGTCGGCGACACGAACTCGCCTTCATCATGCTTCGACGGCACAGGGCGCAGATGACGTGAGTGCCGCGTGGTGCGCTTGACACGAAAATCGAACATCCATTCTTATGGAAGCTCCGGCGAGGCCATGGCGGGCATTTCGGCAGGCTTTTGATGGTGAAGTGCCCGAGTTATCCACAGGCCGGACGGGCGTCGGGACGCATTGTCAGTGGCAGGCGTTAGCGTCTTTGACGTGAAGCGATCGACTCAAGCAAATCGGGTGGAACCCATGGCAGGAACCGACCGCGAGAAGGCGTTGGACGCCGCACTCGCACAGATTGAACGGCAATTCGGCAAGGGCGCGGTGATGCGCCTGGGCGAGCGGCCGAACGAGCCCATCGAGGTCATCCCCACCGGGTCGACCGCACTCGACGTCGCCCTCGGCGTCGGCGGCCTGCCGCGCGGCCGAGTGGTGGAGGTCTACGGCCCGGAGTCCTCCGGCAAGACGACCCTGACCCTGCACGCGGTGGCGAACGCCCAGCGGGCCGGCGGCCAGGTCGCGTTCGTGGACGCGGAGCACGCCCTCGACCCCGAGTACGCGAAGAAGCTCGGCGTCGACATCGACAACCTGATCCTGTCCCAGCCGGACAACGGCGAGCAGGCCCTGGAGATCGTGGACATGCTGGTCCGCTCCGGTGCCCTCGACCTCATCGTCATCGACTCCGTCGCGGCACTCGTCCCGCGCGCGGAGATCGAGGGCGAGATGGGTGACAGCCACGTCGGTCTGCAGGCCCGTCTGATGAGCCAGGCCCTGCGGAAGATCACCAGCGCGCTCAACCAGTCCAAGACCACCGCCATCTTCATCAACCAGCTCCGCGAGAAGATCGGCGTGATGTTCGGCTCCCCGGAGACCACGACCGGTGGCCGCGCGCTGAAGTTCTACGCCTCGGTGCGACTCGACATCCGCCGCATCGAGACCCTGAAGGACGGCACGGACGCGGTCGGCAACCGCACCCGCGTCAAGGTCGTCAAGAACAAGGTCGCCCCGCCCTTCAAGCAGGCCGAGTTCGACATCCTCTACGGCCACGGCATCAGCCGCGAGGGCGGCCTGATCGACATGGGCGTGGAGAACGGCTTCGTCCGCAAGGCCGGCGCCTGGTACACGTACGAGGGCGACCAGCTCGGCCAGGGCAAGGAGAACGCGCGCAACTTCCTGAAGGACAACCCCGACCTGGCCAACGAGATCGAGAAGAAGATCCTGGAGAAGCTGGGCGTGGGCGTCCGTCCGGAGAAGGACAAGCCCGTCGTCGAGCCGGTCGCGGACGCGGCGGTTCCCACCGCCACGGACGACGCCGCCAAGGCGGTGCCCGCTCCGGCAGCTGCGGCCAAGACCACCAAGGCCAAGGCCACGGCAGCCAAGAGCTGACCCGTGACACGACGAACGGACTGGGCCGACTACGCGTATCCCGGCGCCCCGCAGGGGCGCGGGGGAGGCGGTGACGGCCAGGCCTACGGTGCGGACGGCGTACCCGAGGAGCCGTACGGCACGGACGGACCGTACGGCGACGAGCCGGGCGGCGGCTGGTCGGCCGGCGGCTTCGATAGTGCGGCCGGTCCGCTTTTCGGCGGCTCGGAACCCGGCGAGAGTCCGGCGGGCACCGGTCGGCTTTTCAGAAGCTCGGCGCCCGGCGGCACTTCGCCCGGCGGCGAGTCCGCTGACGACGACGCACCCGGTCGCGGTTCGCGCCGCAGCCGCGGAGCGCGCGGCGGAGGCGACGGGGATCGTTCATGGGAAGGCAGCTCACGGGAGGGTGGCTCACGTGGGGGTACGGCACGTGGTGACGGCGCACGCGGTAGGCGTGGGCGCCGTGGCCGCGGCTTCGGAGAGTCGTCCGGAGAGAACGGGGGTGACTTCTCCTCGTCGAGGGCCGAGAAGGAGGAGCCACCGGCGGACCCGGCTGAGCGGGCGCGAGGCATCTGTCTGCGCCTGCTCACCGGGAACCCGCGCACCCGCAAGCAACTGGCGGACGCCCTGCGCAAGCGGGAGATCCCGGACGAGGTCGCGGACGAGGTGCTGTCGCGGTTCGAGGAGGTCGGACTGATCAACGACGGTGCGTTCGCGGATGCCTGGGTGGAGTCCCGGCACCACGGCCGGGGACTGGCGCGCCGCGCGCTCGCCCAGGAGCTGCGCACCAAGGGCGTCGACTCCACGCTGATCGACGAGGCCGTCTCCCAGCTCGACCCCGAGCAGGAAGAGACGACGGCACGCGAACTGGTCGACCGCAAACTGCGGTCCACCCAGGGCCTCGACCGCGACAAGAGGCTACGGCGCCTCGCGGGCATGCTGGCCCGCAAGGGCTACTCCCAGGGCATGGCCCTCAGGGTGGTCCGCCAGGCGCTGGAAGAAGAGGGCGAGGACACGGAGTTCCTCGGGGACGAGGGGTACTGATCCGGGTTCCGGTCCGAGTTCCTTCTCGGGTTCCCCTGGGCTCCTGCCCGGCTCCGACTTCTCGGTGGTGCACACGGCCTGGCCTGAACACGGTGGACGCGCGGGGGCGCCGACCGCGTTCAGGCGAGCACCGGCCGATGCCTCAGGTAGGGCTAACCCCCCGTTGAAGACGCCGGATTGCCGCAGTGCACAGACACCTGTGCACAAACGACTGTGTACGCATGGCACCGGAACCCCGCACACCTGGCGCGGAGACACCCGACGAACCGACCTCGCCGACACCCGCGCCGGTCGAACTCTCCGACCTCGCCACGCTGAAGGCGCTCGCACAGCCCCGTCGACAGCGCATCCTCCAGCACCTCACCCTGCACGGTCCCGCCACCTCGGCCACACTTGCCCGCGCACTGGGCCTGAACACCGGCTCCACCAGCTACCACCTGCGTGAACTCGCCCGCTACGGCTTCGTCGAGGAGACGGAGGCGGAGACCGGGCGCCCGCCTGACCACGGTCACGGTCGCGAGCGCTGGTGGCGGGCCGTTCCCGGTGACCGTCGCTTTCCGCCGCGCAGTCGCCAGAGTGCCGAGATGCGGCACGTCATGGACGAGCTCAACCACCATGCGTACGCCGCCGATCTGGAACTCTTCGAGCAGTTCCAGCGGGACGCTGCCGAGACCGGGCCGTGGGCGGACGCCTTCCCCTACTCGCGCGGCACAGTCCGGCTGACGCTGCCCGAACTCGGGGCGTTCTTCGAGGAGTACATCGCCCTCCTCAACCGCTACAAGCGCCCCGAAGCAGAGACACCGGCCGGCGCCCGCACCGTACTCACCCGATTCCTCGCCTTCCCGGCACCCCTCGCCGAAGCCGCCCCGGCGTGCAACGGAAAAGAGACCGAGCCCTCATGATGCTGCGCTACGCCCTCCGGTCCGTCCGCGCCCGCAAGGCCGGTTTCCTGGGCGCCTTTCTCTCCCTGATGTGCGCGGCTGCCCTCATCACAGCCTGCGGCACTCTCCTCGACACCGGCCTGCGCGGCACCATCCGCACCGAGCGCTACGCGGCGAGCTCCGTCGTGGTCTCCGCCGATCAGAACGTCCACCGGACCACCGTCAAACACAAGAAGGGCAAGACCAAGGTCAAACACAAGGCGAAACCGATCGCCGAGCGCGCCTGGCTCCCCGAGAACCTGGAAACCACGCTCGCACGCACCCCGGGCGTCGCCCGTGTCATCCCCGAACTGACCTTCCTGGCCCAGCCGTTGACACCCACCGGCACCGGCGGCCGGACCGCCTACGGGCACGCCTGGGACTCCGCCGCGTTGACGCCGTACCGGCTCGTCACCGGCGGCGCTCCGCGAGCCGCCACCGATCTGGTCATCGACCGCGACTTCGCCTTGCGGGCCCGACTCCGGCCCGGCGACCGTCTCACCGTCCAGTCCACACAGGCCCCGCGCGTCTACCGGATCACCGGAATCGCCGCTCCCGCCACGCCCGTACGCCATCAGACATCGCTCTTCTTCTCCGCGGGCGAGGCCCGCCGTCTGGCCGCGCACCCCGGGCAGGTCACCGCGTTCGGAGTGCTCCCGGCCAAGGGCACAAGCGCGGAACGGCTGCGGCAGGCCATCACCACAGTCCTCCACGGGCCGACCGCGCTTCCCGGCACCACCACCTCGCTCCGCCCCACCACCTCACTCGGCTCCACCGTTCAGGTCACCACCGGCGACGCCCGTGGCCCCGTCGAGTTCCTGGACGCCGCGACGGCCAGGACAAGGCTGGTCAGCATCGGCGGTGCCATGGGTGGCACTTCGTTGCTCGTGGCGGTTCTCGTGGTCGTCGGCACCTTCGTGCTCTCCGTCCAGCAGCGTCACCGCGAACTCGCCCTGCTCCGCGCCGTGGCCGCCACCTCCGGCCAGATCCGCCGACTCCTCGGCCGCGAGGCCCTGATCGTCGGCACGGTCGCCGGCGTCGCGGGCGCTCTGCTCGGGCTTCCGCTGGGCACTTGGCTCTACAACAGGTTCGTCGCCCTGGGTGCCGTCCCGGCCACCCTCCAGCACACCACCGGCGTCGCCCCGCCGCTGGCCGCCCTCGTCGCGACCGCTCTCGGTGCCTGGACCGCCGCACGGGTCGCCTCCCGCCGTATCTCCAGGATCCGCCCGGCCCAGGCACTGGCCGAGGCCGAGCCAGGAGCGGGAGCGGGAGCCGAAGCAGGAACCGAAGCCGAAGCAGGAGTCGAAGCCGAAGCCAAGTCCGCGCGCACGCGCCTCACGACACGCACGCGCCTCACGACACGCACCCGTCTCACCGCACGCGCCGGACTCACCCGCGGTCGTCTCCTCGCCGGGCTCGTCCTTCTCGTGGGCGGGGTCGTGCTGGTCGCCGTGCTCAGCAAGCTGCGCACCGAGCCCGCCTCAACGCCCGTGACCTTCCTGGCTGTTGTGGTCCTGTCCACCTCCGTCGCCCTCCTCGGGCCGCTCCTCGTCAAGGCGGCCGTTCTCGTCCTCCGCGGTCCGCTCCGGCGCAGCGGCCCGACCGGTCGGCTGGCCACCGCCAACCTCCGGGGCAACGCCGTTCGCATGGCCTCCGTCGTCACCCCCCTCACCCTGCTGATCGGCATGACCTGCACCGTCCTGTTCGTCCAGCCCACGCTCGGCGACGCCGCCCGTGCCCAGGCCCGTGAAGGTGTCCGTGCCGACTGGGTCGTCGCCTCCCAGGGACCTGGTGTCCCCGCCGAGGCCGCACGGCAACTCCGCGCGAGGCACGACATCGTCACCGAGGTCGTCCGTACGACCGTCCGTGTGGGCCTCGACAAATACGTGGCCCAAGGGGTCACACCCGCCGGACTCACCCGCACCTGGGATCCCGATGTCACCGCCGGATCGCTCGACGGACTCACCGAGCACACCGTGGCCGTAAGCGAACTGGCCGCGGAGCAGCTCCACTTGAAGCCCGGTGGCACCCTGAAGCTCACGCTCGGCGACGGCACGCCCGCCACGCTCACCGTCGTCGCCGTCTACGCCAGGGGTCTCGGCTTCGGTGATCTCACCCTCGCGCACGATCTCGTCGCCCGGCATGTCGACAACCCGCTCGCCTCCTCCGTCCTTGTCAGCACGCCCCGTACACAGACACAACTCGCGACTACCCTCCGTGAGTTCCCGGACATCCGTGTTCTCGCGCCGGCCGCCGCCGACTCGCTCCAGGCGCGGCGGCAGCAGGCGAACGCCGAGGTCAACTACCTGGCCATGGGCCTTGTCCTGGCCTTCACGGGTATCGCCGTGGTCAACACGCTCGCCATGTCGGTCGCCGAGCGGGTCCGGGAGTTCGCGCTTCTGCGGCTCGCGGGGGCGACCCGCCGTCAGGTGCTGCGGATGCTGCGGATCGAGGCGCTGTCGGTGGTGCTGCTCGCCACGGCGCTCGGCAGTGGTGTCGCCCTCGCCGTGCTGACCGCGTTCAGTATCGGGATGACCGGCCGGGCCGCGCCGTCGGTCACCCCTCTCGTGTACGTCACGGTGGTGACGGTCGGCGCGGCGCTCGCACTCGTCGCCACGGCCCTTCCCGGGCGGGCGGCGCTCCGGTTGCGGGCGGTGACGGTGGCGACGGCGAGGGAGTAGCCACTGGGGGACGACGCACCGTTCCCGATTCACCGGGGGCGCGTGTTCCGCATGCTAAGTGTGCGTTCCGTGAAGGGTTCGCATGTTTGGTGCGGGGGTAGCTTCTGCTGCCGTCACTCCCCGGCCCTCCCGCCTGCTGAGCCGCAGTCAGGCGTGCCTGAGCGTCTTCAGGCCGTTCCATCGGCCGATCCTTCGCATGTCATGAAAGGCGGCCCCCTTGTTCCCGCCCGCGCACCACCGAAGACCGCTGGTGGCCTCCTTGGTCGGTGTCGGCCTCTTACTGAGTGGCTGCCTACTGAGTGGCTGCGGACTCGAATCGAGTGCCGCGCCCGCCGACGACGGGCCGATCACGCTCGGGTTCGTCAACGGCGGCAGTACCGAGTTCCACACGTGTCTGCAGGAGTCGATCGCGAACACGGCCAAGAGCAACTTCGCGAGGCTCGTCACGGCCAACTCGCATCAGGACGCAGCGCAGGAACTCTCCAACATCCAGGCCATGATCGCGCGCCATGTCGACGCGATCATCGTGCAGACCGTCAACACGAACGCGCTCAAGAGCGACATCGCCAAGGCCAAGAAGGCGCACATCCCGATCTTCCTGACCTCGGTCAGCGCCGATCCGTCCGACATCCTCGGAGCCGTCGTCGTCGACCTGAAGGCGGTGGGCAAGCTCGACGCCGACTGGATCGAGGACGACGCAGTCGGCCGCGAGGTGCAGGTGGCCGTCATCGCGGGTGCGCCGGGCGCCGCCTCCGACCTGCTGGTCGGCGGATTCGCCGAGGGACTGCCGGCGAACGCGAAGGTGGTCGCGAACCAGCCCGCCATGTTCGTCGCCGCGAAGGCGAAGATCGTCGCCGCGGACATGATCAAGGCGCATCCCGGTCTGGACTACGCCTTCGTCGCCAACGAGGAGATGGCGTTCGCCGCCCGCAAGGCGTTCGACGCGGCCGGCGCCAAGGGCGTCAGGATCGTGACGGTCAACGGCACCGACGAGGCTCTCGCCGCTCTCAAGGACGGCCGCTTCGCCGCCACCGTCTCCAACTCGGCCAAGGACACCGGCGAACTGGCCGTCACCCACGTCATCAGCCTTCTCCGTAAGGAGAAGGTGGAGAAGATCGCCACGACCCCGGCCCGCCTGGTCACGAAGGCCAACGCGGACACCGCCCCGCTCTACTGTCCCTCCGACGGACTGTGAGCCGAGGCGGGAGCCGGACTGTCACGTTGTAGACACTGTGTCTACAACGTGACAGGGAGTCCCGCCGCCTTCCAGGCCTGGAAGCCGCCGACCAGGTCCGTCGCGCGGTGCAGGCCCAGTCGGTGCAGGGACGCGGCGGCCAGGCTGGAGGCGTAGCCCTCGTTGCAGATCACCACGACGCGCAGGTCGTGGCCGGTGGCCTCGGGGACGCGGTGGCTGCCCTGGGGGTCGAGGCGCCACTCCAGTTCGTTGCGCTCGACGACCAGGGCGCCGGGGATGAGACCGTCCCGGTCGCGCAGGGCCGCGTAGCGGATGTCGACCAGGAGAGCCGTGCCGTCGCGGGCGGCGTCGTATGCCTCCCTGGCTTCGATCCGCCGGTAGTCCGCGCGGACCCGCTCCAGCAACTCGTCTATGCCGGGCGGCTGTTCGCGTACGGCACTCACTGCCAGTCCTCCGGGCGCTCGACCTGCTCAAGGCGCAGCACCGGGCCGGTGCGGCTGTAGCGGCGGATCTGCGGCAGCGGCGGGTAGTAGGCGTGGACGGAGACCGCGTGCTCTTCGGTGGACTCGTTGAACACCTCGTGGACGTGGTGGTGGCCGAAGGCGCGGCCCTTGCCGGTCGGTAGCCGCCGCTCGCGGTCCACGCCCTCCTCCAGTTCGAGGGTCTTCCAGCCGTGGCTCGGGAGCCGCGCGGCGAGCGAGTTCTCCTTGAGCTCGCCGGCGGCGGTGAGGAAGGCGCCCACCGAGTCGGCGTGGTCGTGCCAGCCGGTGCCGCTGCCGGGCGGCCAGCCGATCAGCCAGGCCTCGCTGCCGCTGGGCCCTTCGAGCCGCACCCAGGTGCGGCCCTCGGGGTCGAGGGGGAGCGAGGCGATGAGTTCGGCGTCGGCGGCCGTACGCCGTACGAAGTCGAGCAGGTCCGCCTGTGTCGGAGCCTGGGCGGGCGCGGCGGGGGACACGGAGGCAGAGGGGGAGACAGACACGTGCACCGTCCTGATGAGTGTTCGCGAGGGCGCGCACGGGCCCACAGAAAGGGCGCGCGCGAGTGAGAGAGATGCGAATTCAGCAGGAGACGTGACAGACGCAGCCCACGTAGCGGACGAGGTCCAGATGGACCTTCCGCCAGAGGTGGACAGAGGTGTCGGTCATGATCCGGAGTAGAGCACGACGGTGCTTGCGGGTCAACTCAGAGTCACTATGTGGACAGTTGGCGGACGGAGGCCTCAGCGCGAGCCGGCCGTGGCCTCCGTCTTCGCCGGGCCGCCCAGGGTCGCCTCGGCCGCCGCGTACAGATCGGCCGGCCGCACCCCGCTCAGCGCGGTGACCAGGTGTCCGTCGGGTCGTACGAGCAGGACCGTGTGGGCGGCGGCGCCCGGGTAGCTCTCGGCGACCAGCAGTTCGGCCGGGTGCGGCAGCGCCGTCACCGCGGCGGCCAGGCGTGGCATGACCCCGGCGGTCACCCAGTGCTTGCGCTCCCAGACGCCCGTGCCCGGTGCGACCAGTACGACCAGCAGGGCACCGCGCCCGAGGCGGTCCCGCAGCCGTACGAAGGAGCCGTCCTCCGCGGTGACCCGGATATCGGTGACCGGTGCACCGGGCGGGGTGTCGACGTCGACCTCGCCCTCGATGTGCCGGGGCGCGAGCGGCGAGTCGGCGTACGCCCCCGGCGCACCGAGCGCGCCGCGCCCCAAGTGACCGTCCGTGAGCAACGAGTCGTGGCCACGGGCCGAGCCGGGCACGACCGCGCGCAACCCCGCACCGCCGCGCACCAACGGCAGCGCCTGGTCGGCGGCGCGCAGCCGGGCCGCGACGACCGCCCGCCGCTCCGCCTGATAGCTGTCGAGCAGCGCCTCGTGCGGCCCGTGGTGCCAGGCGAGCGCCAGCTTCCAGGCGAGGTTGTCGGCGTCCCGCAGCCCCTCGTCCAGCCCCTGCGTACCGAGCGCCCCCAGTAGATGCGCCGCGTCCCCGGCGAGAAACACCCGCCCCACCCGCCACCGGCGCGCGAGCCGGTGGTGCACGGTGTGTACGCCGGTGTCGAGCAGTTCGTACGGCGGTGTAGGCCCCTCGGTCCAGCCCGCGAGGGTCTCCCGGATACGGGTGAGCAGCAGCTCGGGCGTGACCAGGTCCTTGCCCGGCGGCAGCAGCCAGTCCAGGCGCCACACGCCGTCCGGGAGGGGGCGTCCGGTGACCTCCCCGGCCGAGGGTCCGGACGTCCGCCACGGCGGCACCCGGTGCAACAACGCCTGGTCGGGCCACGGAAGTTCCGTGCGCAGCGCGGCCACGGCGTGTCGCTCCACCGCCGTACGGCCGGGGAAGCGGATGTCCAGGAGCTTGCGCACGGTGGAGCGCGGGCCGTCGCAGCCGACCAGGTAACTGCCGCGCCACCAGGTGCCCTTGGGGCCGCGGGTGTGGGCGGTGACGCCCGAGGGCTCCTGTTCGACCGCGTCGAGGCGGTTGTCCACGGCGAGCTTCACCAGCCGCTCGCCCGCGAGGGCCTGGCGCAGGGCGCCGGTCAGCACGTGCTGGGCGATGTGCAGTGGGGCGGCGATTTCTTCCTCGCCCCCGGGGCCCGCCGCACCGGTGGCGCCTTCCGCGTCGTCACCCTGCGCGTCGAACCTGATCTCGCGCATCACCTGCTTGCGCCGCATCGACCGCCATCCGGCCCAACGGAAACCGGCTTCGGACAGCGGGAAGCCCGTCAGGCGCTCGATGAGCGCGACGGTGTCCTCGCGCAGTACCACCGTCCGCGCGAGCCGCTGTTCGTCCTTGCCCGGCCCCTCGTCGAGGATCACGGAGGGGACCTCGTGGCGGGCCAGCGCAAGGGCGAGCGTGAGTCCCACGGGCCCTGCTCCGACGATGATCACCGGGTCCATGGCGCGCTGCCCCCTGCCCGCAGTGGTGTCCTGAGGGACGTATGGAAACGGGCAGTTGAAGCGGGGTGCACGATCACAGAACGTATGCAACCCATTGCCGGTGCTTGCGTCAAGTGACGGAGGCGATGGCGGTCACCCCGCCCTGTTTCGCGGTCGATCCGGGTCGTGGGCCTACGCCGCGCAGGCCGTCATGCCGCGTGCGAGCCAGGCGACGTGAGCGGCGTGGACACGATTGGCGACGTTGAGTTTGGAGCGGATGGACCGGACGTGATCTTTTACGGTTTCGGGGCTGATGGAGAGGCTGGTTGCGATCTCCCGGTTCGACATTCCGTGACCGAGGAGCTGCAGGACCTCCTGTTCTCTGCCGCTCAAGCGGTTGACATTTTCCCGTGCGGATTTCTCCTGCGGTGTCATGGAAGCGGAGTCGAGGTATTCGCCGATCATCGATTCGGATACTTCAGGTGACAATGCGCGGCAGCCGTTCAGGATTGCTGGAATGGCCCATGAGATATGGTGCGCGGCGGTCTCCTGGAAGAGGATTCCGGCCGCACCCATCATCAGTACATGTCGAATATCGCCCGCCTGGAGCTGCTCGACTATGATCAGTACCGGTATTTCCGGGAAGGTTTTTTCGGCGAGTTTCAGGAATTCGGTGGAGTCGTGTCCCTGGATGTGGCCGGTGATGATGATGTCGGGCCTTCGTCCGCTCTCGATCTCAACATTCAGTGATGATTGAGTCTCCAATGCGGCGAGAAGGCTCGCCCGGAAGGAACTCCTGTCATCGACTATCTCAATTCGCATTTCGCTCCCCCGGTCAGCCTTCTGTGATTTGCGTAATGCTGGGGTCTGGCCGCGTGGTCAGGGCGGCCAAGTTTGCTTCATTTTTTCCCGGGGCCGGCCGGGCGTCAAGCTTTCCATGTCTTCATGTCGGACGATCTGAGGTTTTCTTGAGGTGTACCAATGGTCGCCGTGGGTCGTGTGTCGCGAATGTCCGATTCCGTACCCCTGGGAAGGGGATATCGGTGGACAGGTTGCCCGGGGTGTAATGAGCCATCACTTCGCCGGTGCGGCGAAGTGAATCCACTTGAAATGGAAAACCGTCCCCTGGAAGGGTGAAGAGGGATGCAGTTGTCAGTCCCACGGCGTCGGCCGTTCGGTTCCTTGGCCAAGCGCGGTTCGGTCGTGCTCGCCAGCGCCGTTCTGGCTTCTTCGGTCGCCATGCTCACCGCGACCCCGGCCGCCGCAGTCGGTTGCGGTGCACCGCAACTCCGTGTCTGGTACGACTCGGACCAGTTCGGAACGTACCTGAAGGCCTGGTTCAGGACTCGCCCCGGCTGCACCGCAAAAGTGTTCTCCCTGCGGGGATACATCTACTGCACCAACCCGACCAAGAAGGTCTACGAGAAAGTGACCTCGGGAACCGCGCCCGTCGAGACGGAGACGAAAACACTGCCCGCCAAGAACAAGTGCAAGTCGTTCTCCGCGACCGCCAAGATCATTTACTACCCTGACACGGACTTCAGTGATGCGTGGACCTGGAAGTGGGGCGACTATCCGGCATGACCCGGCGTTGGGCGGTCGCCGCACCGGGTGACGCATCTTCAGTGACGATCTAGGAGTAATCGATGTCCTTCACGTATCGCGGGGCATGCATAAGGATGACGGTCCTTGGTGCGGCTCTGGCAGTCATGACGGGTGCCCTCGCTGCGGCGCCCGCTTCGGCCGACGACCCAGATGCCGTCTACCTCGGCACACGCTCGGGTGATATCGACGTTCTCGGCGGCGGATACAAGTGGCACTACTCGGACAAGCAGTACCGCAGCCTGATGATGAGCAACACCCGGAACCACTACATTCACGTGACCTACAAGGGGTGCAAGAAATGGCGGGTGCGTGTTTCCGCCCCGCACCCCGAAGGCGGGTACACGGACGACTCCACGACCGTGGAGGGATGCAACAAGACGGCTGTGGTGAGCATCATCGGCAAACTGCACGCCAATGCCACTCTCGCCATCTACCTCCCGGCGTCCGGTGACACCAGGAGCGTCGCGGTCACGCCCATCAACTGACCGACCAAGAATGCTTCAGTGAACGGACGAGGGGTGGTGCGACATACGCGCACCACCCCTCGCGGGAAACCCGGTAATTCCCTGGACCTATGCCTTGTCCTTGCCGCCCGGCTCGAACGGCTGAGCGTGGCCGACGGCGTCGAGGTCCTCAAGCATTTCCACACCGACCACGGCACCCGTGCTCTTCTTGCTGCGCCGGAGCCTGCCCTCCAGCCAGCTTGCGAAGGTCGTGAGGGAGAAGTTGATCAGGATGAAGATCACGGCTACCACCGTGAAGCTGGCGATGGTGTTGCCGTAGTAGCCGATCATCGTGTTGGCCGATGCGAGCAGTTCGGAGAACGTGAGCACCGCGCCGCCGAGGGCGGTGTCCTTCACCATCACGACGAGCTGGCTGACGAGGGCCGGGAGCATCACGGTGACCGACTGCGGCAGCAGGATCAGCCGCATCACCTGGCTCTTGCGCAGACCGACCGCCATCGCCGCCTCGGTCTGGCCCTTCGGCAGGGCCAGAATGCCGGCCCGGACGATCTCCGCGAGGACCGAGGCGTTGTACAGCACGAGTCCCGTGACGACCGCGTAGAGCGGACGGTCGTCCGAGCTGACGTTCGTGTACTTGGCGAACAGAGCAAGCCCGAAGATCATCAGGACCAGTACCGGGATGGCGCGGAAGAATTCCACGACGATCGAGGCCGGTACGCGGACCCAGACGTGGTCCGAGAGCCGGGCGATGCCGAGGACGGCACCGAGCGGCAGTGCGATGACCATGCTGAGCGCCGCGGCCTTCAGGGTGTTCTGCAGCCCGGGCCAGATGTACGTGGACCAGGCCTCGGTGCTGGAGAAGAACGGCTTCCACAGCACCCAGTCGAGTTGGCCCTTGTCGTCGAGCTTGCTGTACACCCACCACAGCACCGCTGCCAGGGCGGCGAGGAAGACCGCTGTGTAGAGGACGTTCCGCCGCTTGGCGCTCGGCCCCTGGGCATCGTAGAGAACGGAAGTCATCGCTTCACCGCCACCTTCTTGCCCACCCAGCCGAGGATCAGGCCGGTCGGCAGCGTGAGGATCACGAAGCCCAGCGCGAAGATCGAGGCGATCGGGATGAGCTGGGCCTCCTTCTCGACCATCGTCTTCATCAGGGCCGCCGCCTCGGCGACGCCGATAGCGGCGGCCACCGTGGTGTTCTTGGTGAGCGCGATCAGAACGTTCGTCAGCGGGCCGACCGCCGAGCGGAACGCCTGCGGCAGCACGACGAGCCGGAGCACCTGGGTGAAGCTGAGGCCGATCGCACGGGCCGCCTCCGCCTGTCCGACCGGCACCGTGTTGATGCCGGCCCGCAGTGCCTCGCACACGAAGGCCGAGGTGTAGGCGGTCAGACCGAGTACGGCGAGCCGGAAGTTGATCGACTCGAACCTCTCCGCACCGAGGTTGATCCCCAGGGTCTGGCTCAGTCCCAGTGAGGTGAACAGGATGATCACGGTCAACGGGATGTTCCGCACGATGTTCACGTAGGCGGTGGCGAAACCGCGCATCAGAGGTACCGGGCCGACGCGCATGGCGGTCAGCAGGGTTCCCCACACCAGGGAGCCGACGCCGGCGAGCAGGGTCAGCTGCACCGTCGTCCAGAAGGCCCCTAGTAGGTCGTAACCGTCAAGAAAGTCGAACACGATTTCCCGCGCTTCCGCGTGTAGGGATGCCTCGGCGCGCCGTTCCCCCGTGAGCGGCGCACCCGTCAGGCGTTGCCTCAGCTCTTGATGTCGCCGATCTTCGGCGCGGGCTCGTTCTTGTAGCCCGCCGGGCCGAAGTTCTTGTCGACGGCCGTCTTCCAGGAACCGTCGGACACCATCGACTCCAGGGCCGTGTTGATCTTGGCCTTGAGAGCACTGCCCTTCTTGACGCCGATGCCGTAGTTCTCGTTGGTCATCTTGAAGCCGCCGAGCTTGAACTTGCCCTTGAACTGGGACTGCGAGGCGTAACCGGCCAGGATGGAGTCGTCCGTGGTCAGCGCGTCGATGGCGCCGCTCTGCAGACCGGTGAGGCACGCCGAGTACGTCGGGTACACCTGCAGGTTGGCCTTGGGGGCCAGCTTGTCCTTGACGTTCTGCGCCGACGTCGAGCCGGTCACCGAACACAGCTTCTTGCTGTTGAGGTCCGCCGGCGACTTGATCGAGTTGTCGTCGGCGCGGACCAGGACGTCCTGGTGGGCCAGCAGGTACGGGCCGGCGAAGTCGACCGACTTCTGGCGCTCCGCGGTGATCGAGTACGAAGCGGCGATGAACTCGACGTCCCCGCGCTGCAGCATGGTCTCGCGGTCGGCGCTCTTCGACTCCTTCCACTCGATCTGATCCGCGCTGTAGCCGAGCTTCTTGGCGATGTACGTCGCGACGTCGACGTCGAAACCGGCGTAACCCTGCGGCGTCTTCTGGCCGATGCCCGGCTGATCGAACTTGATGCCGATGGTGATCTTCTTGCTGCCGCCCGAGGAGCTGGCGCCGCTGTCCTTGTCATTGTCGTTGTCGGAGCCGCAGGCCGTGGCGGCGAGCGCGAGGGCGAGTACGGCGGCTGAGGCGGCGGTGACCTTGCGGAGCTTCATGATGAACATCCTTTGAGTGGTGAAGAGATGCAGGTCTTCAGTGATGAACGTCAGTGACGAAGAAGTTCAGGGCGTCAGTGGTGGAGGATCTTCGACAGGAAGTCCTTGGCCCGGTCGCTGCGCGGGTTGCTGAAGAACTGGTCCGGCACGGCCTCTTCGACGATGCGGCCGTCGGCCATGAACACGACTCGGTTCGCGGCCGAGCGGGCGAACCCCATTTCATGGGTGACGACGATCATGGTCATGCCGTCGCGGGCGAGCTGCTGCATGACCTCCAGGACCTCGTTGATCATCTCCGGGTCGAGCGCCGACGTCGGCTCGTCGAAGAGCATGACCTTGGGGTCCATGGCCAGCGCCCGCGCGATGGCGACACGCTGCTGCTGGCCGCCGGAGAGCTGGGCGGGGTACTTGTCCGCCTGGGTGGTCACGCCGACCCGGTCGAGCAGCGCACGCGCCTTCGCCTCGGCCTGCGTCTTGTCGGCCTTGCGGACCTTGATCTGACCCAGCATCACGTTTTCGAGCACCGTCTTGTGCGCGAAGAGGTTGAAGGACTGGAAGACCATGCCCACGTCGGCCCGCAGCCGGGCGAGTGCCTTGCCCTCCGCGGGCAGCGGCTTGCCGTCGATCGTGATGTCGCCCGAATCGATCGTCTCCAGGCGGTTGATGGTGCGGCACAGCGTGGACTTTCCGGATCCCGAGGGCCCGATCACCACGACGACCTCGCCGCGGGCGATCGACAGATCGATGTCCTGGAGTACGTGCAACGCGCCGAAGTGCTTGTTGACGCTCTTCAGGACGACCAGTTCGCCCGTCGGGACCGCGTCTTCCTTGGCCACCGATACCTTGGTCATCGCTTGCTGGCTCCGTCCTCGTCGGTTGCGGAGGACAGTAGTGAGGCCTTGCGACCAGCGTCATCACATCTGAGCGAGATCTGAGCATCACGATCGGATAGCAATCGGACACGTGTTGTAGCACTTGTCGTAAGGACGCGTACCGGCTGCGTAACGGAAACCGCCCGCAACCGGAACCCCCTTGACTGCGTCTTCGTCCATCAGCGTGACTGCCTGGGTGCACGCGCGCGTGAGACGTGCTTTCGTACAGGCCGAGACCATACGAACGATGAACCGGAGGGGGCCGGGATGAGACTGCTCCTCGTCGAGGACGACAACCATGTCGCCGCCGCTCTGTCCGCGGTCCTGGCGCGGCACGGCTTCGAGGTCACCCATGCCCGCAGCGGCGAGGAGGCCCTCCAGGCGCTCGTCCCCGAGGGCGACGTCTTCGGAGTCGTCCTCCTCGACCTCGGCCTGCCCGACCAGGACGGCTACGAAGTCTGCGGCAAGATCCGCAAGCGCACCAGCACCCCGGTGATCATGGTGACCGCGCGGTCCGACGTACGCTCCCGCATCCACGGCCTCAACCTCGGAGCCGACGACTACGTGGTGAAGCCGTACGACACCGGGGAGCTGCTGGCCCGCATCCACGCCGTCAGCCGGCGCAGCGTCCACGAGGGCGCGGGCGGGGGCGGCGACACCGCGCTGCGACTGGGCCCGGTGCGCATCGAACTGCCCACCCGCCAGGTCAGCGTGGACGGTTCGGTCGTCCAGCTGACCCGCAAGGAGTTCGATCTGCTGGCCCTGCTGGCACAGCGTCCCGGGGTGGTGTTCCGGCGGGAGCAGATCATCAGCGAGGTGTGGCGCACCAGTTGGGAGGGCACGGGGCGCACCCTGGAGGTGCACGTCGCGTCCCTGCGCGCCAAACTGCGGATGCCCGCGCTGATCGAGACCGTACGAGGCGTCGGCTACCGGCTCGTCGCCCCGGCCACGTAGCGGGCCCGGGTGCGCACACGTCTCCTGCCGCTGCTCATCGTCCTGATGGCGGCCGTTCTGCTCGCCCTGGGCGTCCCGCTCGCCATCAGCGTCGCCGCGGCCCAGCAGCAGAAGGTGATCGTCGACCGTATCGACGACACCGCGCGGTTCGCGGCGCTCGCCCAGTTCGTCACCGACGCGCCCACGGGCAGCCGCCCCGCCGACATGGTCCCGGACGAACGCCGGCAGACTCTGGACCGCGAACTCGCCAGCTACTACGAGGTCTACGGCATCCGCGCGGGCGTCTTCTACCGCACCGACACCTCCATGGCGAACGCGCCGGACGACTTCCTGCTCCCCAAGGCCGGCGAGGTGCGCGAGGCCTTCGACGAGGCCCTGCTCAGCCGCCGCAGCCACGACCCGGAGCAGGTCTGGCCCTGGCAGCGCCACCGCCTCGTCGTCGCCTCGCCGGTCATCCGGGACGGCGACGTCGTCGCCGTCGTGGTCACCGACTCGCCCACCGGGCCGATGCGTTCACGGACCCTGCGCGGCTGGCTGACGATCGGCGCGGGCGAGATCGGCGCCATGCTGCTGGCCGTCGGCGCCGCCCTACGACTGACCGGCTGGGTACTGCGGCCCGTACGCGTGCTCGACGCCACCACCCACGACATCGCCACCGGACGCCTCAAGTCCCGGGTTGCCGCGGCCGGCGGGCCGCCGGAACTCCAGCGCCTGGCCCGATCGTTCAACGAGATGGCGGACAACGTCGAGGACGTGCTGGAGCAGCAGCGCGCCTTCGTCGCCGACGCCTCGCACCAGTTGCGCAACCCGCTCTCGGCGCTGCTGCTGCGCATCGAACTGCTCGCGCTCGAACTGCCGGAGGACAACGACGAGATCGCCTCGGTCCGCACCGAAGGCAAACGCCTGACTCAGGTCCTGGACGACCTGCTCGACCTGGCCCTGGCCGAACACGCGGAAGCGGACCTCAGGATCACCGACATCGGCGCGCTCACCGCCGAGCGTGTCGCCGCCTGGTCACCGACCGCCGAGGCCAAGGGCGTGCGCCTGGTGGGCAGTTGTCCGCCCACCACGGCCTGGGCCGACCCGGTCACGCTGTCCAGTGCCCTGGACGCGGTGATCGACAACGCGGTGAAGTTCACGCCCGAGGACCAGTGCGTCGAGGTGACGGTCGCGTCGAACGGCGAGACCTCCACGGTCGTCGTCGCGGACCACGGCCCGGGCCTCACCGAGGAGGAACTCGCCCGCGTCGGCGACCGCTTCTGGCGCAGCGGCCGGCACCAGAACATCAAGGGCTCAGGCCTGGGCCTGTCCATCTCCCAGGTCCTGCTGGCTGCGGGCGGCGGCTCCCTGACGTACGCCCACCACGAGCCGCACGGGCTCAAGGTGACCGTGGCGGTCCCCAGGAGCGGGCCTACGGCCTGAACGGGCGCCGACGGGCTCTCCGGTGCGCCTGCGGCCTGAGGGGGCGTCAACGGCCCCTGTACGCCTACGGCTTGACGGAGCGGTAGTAGCGCCGGGCGCCCTCGTGCAGGGCCAGCGGATCGGTGTAGATCGCCGTGCGCAGGTCCACGAGCTGCGCGGAGTGGACATGCGCGCCGATGCCGTCCCGGCTCTTGATCACGGTCCTGGTGATCCACTCGGTGAGTCTGGGATCCAGATCCTTGCGGGTCATCAGCACGTTGGAGACGGCGATGGTGGGCACCGTGGACCCCCGCTGGATGTCCGGGTAGGCCGACTCCGGCATGTTGGTGGCGCGGTAGTAGCGGGTGGCGTCGCCCTGCTCGTGCATCTTCGCGACGAGGCCGGCCTCTATCGGCACGAACCGGAACGCGTAGTGGGCGGCCAGGTCCTTCAGGCCGTCCGTCGGCAGTCCGCCGGACCAGAAGAAGGCGTCCAGCTTGCCCCGCTTGAGCAGGTCCGGTCCGGTGTTGATGCCGGCCGCCACCGGCTTGACGCCCTTCTTCGGGTCGATGCCTGCCGCCGTGAGCACCCGGTTCGCGATCAGTCGTACACCTGAGCGGTCCGGCCCTACGGCCACCCGCTTGTTCCGCAGATCGGCCACCGAGTTGATGTTCGAGTCGCGCGGGACGATGAGCTGGACATAGTCGTCGTACAGCCGCGCGATCCCGCGCAGCCCGGAGGCGCCGGGCTTGCCGTCCGCCTCGTACGTCTCCACCGCGTCGGCCGCGGCGATGGTGAAGTCGGCGTGGCCGGTCGCCACGCGCGCGACGTTCTCCTGCGAGCCGGCGCTGTTCACCAGCTTCACCGTGAGGCCCGGCATGTCCTTGTCGAGCTCGGCCTGCAGCAGCTTGCCGTACTCCTGGTAGACCCCGAGCGGCGCCCCGGTGCTGAAGGTGATGGTCCCGGTCGGCGGCTCGTCGCCCAGGGGCAGCAGCCACCACAGCAGCAGCCCGAACACGACGAAGCCGGCCACCGCGCCCGTCAGGGCCCGGCGCCTGCTGATGCGGGAGAACACCTTGAGCATGCGCGCGATCCTGCCAGCCCTGGCGCGGTACTGACCAGGGCCCGGCTCGCGGGCCGGTGCTGTCAGTGGCGGCCGTTAGGGTCGTGGCATGAGTTCTTCGCCCGCCGACCTGGTCCGCGAATTCCACCTGGCCTTCGGGCTCGACGCCCGCAGCACACCCACCGAGGTCGCCCCCGACCTCGCCGCCCACCGCGGTGAACTGCTCGCCGAGGAGGCCGCGGAGGTCGCCGAGGTCTCGGTGAGCGGCCCCCTCGACCGACTGGCGCACGAACTGGCCGACGTCGTCTACGTCGCCTACGGCACGGCCCTCGTCCACGGCATAGACCTCGACGTGGTGATCGCCGAGGTCCACCGCTCCAACATGACCAAGATCGGCCCGGACGGCGAGATCGCCCGCAGGGCCGACGGCAAGGTCCTCAAGGGCGAGCACTACGAGGTGCCGGATGTGCACGGGGTGCTGCGCAAGCAGGGGTGGGACGGCGGCCACCGCGCCGGAACACCGGATTCCGGCCGTGGCTCCGAGTGATGTGAGCCCCGGCGGTTCCCAGCCGCAGAAGGAGTCACTCCCGGCACCGCCTACCCTTGTCGCATGAGCAGCGGTGACCGGAGCGAGGCAGTGGACGTCAAAACGTACGAAGTGCGCACCTACGGGTGCCAGATGAACGTCCACGATTCCGAACGGCTCTCCGGTCTCCTGGAGGGTGCCGGCTACGTGCGCGCCCCCGAGGGCTCGGACGGCGATGCCGACGTCGTCGTCTTCAACACCTGCGCCGTGCGCGAGAACGCCGACAACCGGCTCTACGGCAACCTCGGGCGGCTCGCCCCGATGAAGACCAAGCGCCCCGGGATGCAGATCGCGGTCGGCGGCTGCCTCGCGCAGAAGGACCGCGACACCATCGTGAAGAAGGCGCCCTGGGTGGACGTCGTCTTCGGCACGCACAACATCGGCAAACTGCCCGTGCTGCTGGAACGCGCGCGCGTCCAGGAAGAGGCGCAGGTCGAGATCGCGGAGTCCCTGGAGGCCTTCCCCTCGACGCTGCCGACCCGGCGCGAGAGCGCCTACGCGGCCTGGGTGTCGATCTCCGTCGGCTGCAACAACACCTGCACCTTCTGCATCGTCCCGGCGCTGCGCGGCAAGGAGAAGGACCGCCGCACCGGCGACATCCTCGCCGAGATCGAGGCCCTGGTCGGCGAGGGCGTCTCCGAGATCACCCTGCTCGGCCAGAACGTCAACGCGTACGGCTCCGACATCGGCGACCGCGAGGCCTTCAGCAAGCTGCTGCGGGCCTGCGGAACCATCGACGGCCTGGAGCGCGTCCGCTTCACGTCCCCGCACCCGCGTGACTTCACCGACGACGTCATCGCCGCGATGGCCGAGACGCCGAACGTGATGCCGCAGCTGCACATGCCGATGCAGTCCGGTTCCGACCCGATCCTGAAGGCCATGCGCCGGTCCTACCGCCAGGAGCGGTACCTGGGGATCATCGAGAAGGTCCGCGCGGCCATCCCGCACGCCGCCATCACCACCGACATCATCGTGGGCTTCCCCGGGGAGACCGAGGAGGACTTCGAGCAGACGATGCACGCGGTCCGCGAGGCCCGCTTCGCGCAAGCGTTTACGTTCCAGTACTCCAAGCGGCCCGGCACCCCGGCCGCGACCATGGAGAACCAGATCCCCAAGGAGGTCGTCCAGGAGCGCTACATGCGTCTGGTCGCCCTCCAGGAGGAGATCTCCTGGGACGAGAACAAGAAGCAGGTCGCCCGCACCCTGGAGCTGATGGTCGCCGAGGGCGAGGGCCGCAAGGACGGCGCCACCCACCGCCTCTCCGGACGCGCCCCCGACAACCGCCTCGTCCACTTCACCAAGCCGGACCAGGAGGTCCGCCCCGGTGACGTGGTGACGGTCGAGATCACCTACGCCGCCCCGCACCACCTCCTCGCCGAGGGCCCCACCCTGAACGTGCGTCCCACGCGCGCGGGCGACGCCTGGGAGAAGCGCAACGCGGCCGAAGCCGCCAAGCCGGCCGGAGTGATGCTGGGCCTGCCGAAGATCGGCGCCCCCGCGCCGCTCCCGGTCGCAACAGGGAGCGGTTGCGGCTGCGACTGAGCCGAGGTGCGGGGGCGGGGCTCCCCGCGCCGCACGGCTGTCGTCACGCCTGATGGCTTTCCTCATGCCTGACGGCCGTACGTGCCCGACGGCGTGGCCAGGTGGACTGCAGGTGCTCCTTGTTAGTGTTCCGACCATGCTCGTAGCCGCCGCCGTCTGCCCCTGCCCCCCGCTTCTCGTCCCCGATGTCGCCGCCGGTGCCGCGCCCGAGCTGGACGCCGCGCGTGCCGCGTGCACCGACGCGCTCGGGGTGCTCGCCGCCGCCCGGCCCGACCGGCTGGTGGTTGTCGGGCCCGCCGAGCAGAGCGGGCGCGGGCGGCATCCCGAGGGCACCCGGGGTTCGTTCCGCGGCTTCGGGGTGGACCTCGTTGTACGACTCGGGAAGGACAGGGTCGCCGTCTCGGAGCGGGTACTTCCCCCCTCGCTCGCCGTCGCCGCGTGGCTGCTGGAGCGGACCGGCTGGTCCGACGCCCCGATCGAGGGACTCGGTGTGGGGGAACCTCTCGCGGCCGAGCGGTGTATCGAAGTCGGGAGGGACATCGTCGCGCAGGCCGAGCGGGTCGCGCTGCTGGTGATGGGCGACGCCAGCGCGTGCCGGACGCTGAAGGCGCCGGGCTATCTCGACGAGCGCGCGGCACCGTTCGACGCCGAGGTCGCGCGAGCGCTGGGAGCGGCGGACGTACCGGCCCTCAAGGCGCTGGACGCCGAGCTGGCGTACGAGCTGAAAGCCTCCGGCCGCGCTCCCTGGCAGGTCCTCGCGGGCGCGGCGGAGGGCGCGGACCTCGGCGGCGCGCTGCTGTACGAGGACGCGCCGTACGGGGTCGGATACCTGGTCGCGACCTGGTCGTAGACGCGGTGCGGCTGTGAACGTGGTGCAGCCGAGAACGCGGGGCAGCCGTGGACGTGGTGCGGTCGACAACGCCTCGCTGCCCAGAACGCGGGGCAGCCGGCAACGCAGTGCAGCCGTGCACGTGGTCCAGCCGTGCACGGCGTCGTGAAGGCGGCGTAGCCGCGAAACGGCGGACGGCCGGGGAGCCCAGTGCTCCGCGGCCGTCCGCCGATCGATGTGCGGGTGCTGTTCAGGTGGTCGGCGGGGGCGAGTCCGGCGGTGCGGTCGTGCCGCCGGGCTCGTTCCCCGTGCTTCCCGCGCTCCCCGCGTCGTCCTTGTGCGCGAGTCGGTCCATGGCGTTCTTGGCCTTGCCCGTGCCCGTCTGGATCTTGTCGCTGTACTTGCCCTTGGTCTTCTCGTCGACCATCTTCGCGGCCTTGTCGAGGCCGCTCTCGATCTTGCCTCCGTGCTGCTGCGCGAGGCCCGAGACCTTGTCCTTCGCCGGGGCGAGTCTGGCCTTCAAACTGTCCATCAGACCCATGGTTCACCTTCCACGCGGGGCGGTCATGTGCGGGCGCCTTCACCGGCCTCGTTGTCGGCGGCTTCTTCGGCGGACTGCTGCTTGGGGATCTCGACGCCGTCCGCGGCCCCGACGGCCTCCGTCGCCGTCGTCCTGGCCGCTTCCTGAACGCCTGCCCCCGCCTCGGTCTCCGACACCTCGTCCGCCGCTCCGGCCGTGCGGTCCTCGGCCGTCTCCGTACCGGCGGTCGACGCCTCCTCCGTGGACTTCGACTTCCGGAGAAGCCGTTCAAAAACGCCCATATCCACTCCATACGTTACTCGTGCGGGCGAAATCCCGCGTAGCCCGGTGCGTCCGTTTGCGTCGCCCGGGTCGCCGCCTCCGGAAACCGGCGGCGGGACATCTCGCAACGGGCAACGACCCCGCACGGGCGCCGACACGTAACTCGTTCGAGGCGAGGTCCGACGTTTGCGAGACTGGGAACGTGAGCAGCGCACCCCCCGCCCCCCGAGTCATCGCCGTCGTCGGACCGACCGCGGCCGGAAAGTCCGATCTGGGCGTCTTCCTGGCCCAGCGCCTAGGTGGCGAGGTCGTCAACGCCGACTCCATGCAGCTCTACCGAGGGATGGACATCGGCACCGCCAAGCTGACGCCCGAGGAGCGCGGCGGCATCCCGCACCACCTCCTGGACATCTGGGACGTGACCGTCACGGCGTCCGTCGCCGAGTACCAGCGCCTCGCCCGCGAGCACATCGACGCCCTGCTCGCCGAGGGCCGCTGGCCGATCCTGGTCGGCGGCTCCGGGCTGTACGTGCGCGCGGCCGTCGACAACCTGGAGTTCCCCGGCACCGACCCCGAGGTCCGCGCCCGTCTGGAGGAGGAGCTCGCACTGCGCGGCTCCGGCGCCCTGCACGCCCGCCTGGCCGCCGCCGACCCCGAGGCCGCGCACGCGATCCTGCCCAGCAACGGCCGCCGTATCGTCCGCGCCCTGGAGGTCATCGAGATCACCGGCAAGCCCTTCACCGCCAACCTCCCGGGCCACGACTCGGTCTACGACACCGTCCAGATCGGCGTCGACGTGGCCCGCCCCGAGCTCGACGAGCGCATCGCGCGCCGGGTCGACCGGATGTGGAGCGCGGGACTCGTCGACGAGGTGCGGGAGCTGGAGGCACGGGGTCTGCGCGAGGGGGTCACCGCGTCCCGCGCGCTCGGCTATCAGCAGGTGCTCGCGGCGCTCGCGGGGGAGTGCACGGAACAGGAGGCGCGCGCGGAGACCGTGCGGGCCACCAAGCGCTTCGCGCGCCGCCAGGATTCGTGGTTCAGACGCGATCCCCGGGTGCACTGGTTGAGTGGGGCTGCGGCCGATCTCACAGAACTTCCGCACCTGGCACTGGCGTTGCTCGAACGACCGGTCACAGCCTGATCACGTCATGGCATCGGGACGCTCCAGCCGCGGTTGCGGCCTCCGGGGGCGTGCCATCATCGAGCTTCGATCGACCAAGTGGAGTCCGAGTTGGGAGGGCGCGTGGCGATGGAGGCCGGCCCTCGCGACACCGCAGAAGGCCCTGAGCAGGTCACCGCGGACCGTGGTGAACCGGAAGAGGTCGACGGTCGGCTGAGCCCCGACGGTCCGGACGAGATCCAGGGCGGCGTGACCGCAGACGGTCCCGGGCCGGACGAGATGTACGCGGGACCCGAGGTCGAGGTCGAGCTGCGCCCGCAGCGTCGCCTGCGTATCTGGCAGCTCGCCCCCATCGTGGCCCTGGCCGCCGTCGGCTCCCTGATGTTCGCCTTCCCGCTCGCCTTCGACTTCGGCGACAGCGGGGCCGTGATCGCCATGCTGGGCCTGTTGATCTGCTCCTGTGCGGCCGGTTGGGGCATGACCGCGGCCCGCCGCGTCGGCCACACCTGGCCCGGCTTCCCGCAGCGCGGCTCCGGGCGCCGTCCGGACTGGCGGGTCGTCATCGCCTACGCCCTGATGGTGGCCGTGATCGTGGTGCTCGCCGTGTGGCGCGTGGCCAGGCTCCGCTAGCCGCCGAGGCCGGTAAGCAGCTCATACGGGTCGGCCGTCGGGGTCGGTCACGACTGGTCGCCGGTATGTCGTAGCCACCCCGTACGATCGAGGAATGAGCACGCGGATCGCCTTCCTCAAGGGGCACGGCACCGAGAACGACTTCGTGATCGTCCCGGACCCCGAGAACGCCATCGACCTCTCCCCGGCCGCCGTCGCCGCCCTGTGCGACCGCCGCGCGGGCATCGGCGGCGACGGACTGCTGCATGTAGTGCGGTCCGCCGCGCACCCCGAGGCGCGGGACATGGCGGCCGAGGCGGAGTGGTTCATGGACTACCGCAACGGCGACGGGTCGGTCTCCGAGATGTGCGGCAACGGAGTGCGTGTGTTCGCGCGCTATCTCCAGCGCGCCGGACATGTGGCCGCAGGGGACATCGCGGTCGCCACGCGCGGGGGAGTCAAGACCGTCCACCTGGCCAAGGACGGTGACGTCACGGTCGGCATGGGCAAGGCGCTCCTCCCCGAAGGGGACGTCACGGTGAGCGTCGGTGAGCGCAGCTGGCCCGCGCGGAACGTGAACATGGGCAACCCGCACGCGGTCGCCTTCGTAGACGACCTCGCGCACGCCGGAGACCTGTACTCCCCGCCGCCCTTCAGCCCGGCCGGCGCCTACCCGCAGGGTGTGAACGTCGAGTTCGTGGTCGACCGAGGCCCCGGCCACGTGGCCATGCGGGTCCACGAGCGCGGCGCGGGCGAGACCCGCTCGTGCGGCACGGGCGCGTGCGCGGTCGCCGTGGCCGCCGCCCGGCGCGACGGCGCCGACCCGGCCGTCACCGGAACACGGGCGACCTACACCGTCGACGTACCCGGGGGAACGCTCGTGATCACCGAGTGGCCCGACGGCCGGATCGAGATGACCGGTCCCGCGGTGATCGTCGCCGAGGGCGAGATCGATGCCGAGTGGCTGGAAAACGCCATCCGCTGAACGGGTGATTCGTAGTCCTGGCCGCTCTGGAGGCCCTGATCCGAAGTCTCCGGCGGCCCGGTCGACCGGAAAGCACGGCCGACCCGACAGAGCGTGGCGCAAAACCGTAAACCTCCCGACCTTCGCTCGAATGGGTGATCCGTTTCACGCTCGGCGAGAGGCGGTCAGTCGCACGTGGTGGGCTCGGTAGCATCAAGCACCGGCCCGGACGGGGGATCGAAGATCCCCTGAGCCGAGTACGCCATGGGGCACCCGTCCGCCGGTCAAGCAGCCGGAGGTGCCCATGAGTGCGGAGGCCACGAACCCTGCGAGCCCAGGCCCTGTGACCAACACAGCGCCCCGCAGGAAGGCCCGCCCCCGGATCGACCTGCGCAGGCTCGGCCGGGCCGCCCTGCTCGGTCCCACGACCCGCGACCGGTTGCCCGACGCCATCGGCCATGTCGCCGAGGCGCATCGCGCCCACCATCCCGACGCCGACCTCGAACCGCTGCGCCGCGCCTGGGTCCTGGCCGAGTCCTCGCACCGCGGCCAGATGCGCAAGAGCGGCGAGCCGTACATCACGCACCCCCTCGCCGTGACCCTGATCCTCGCCGAACTCGGCGCCGAGACCACGACGTTGACGGCCTCTCTGCTCCACGACACCGTCGAGGACACGGAAGTGACACTCGATCAGGTCGGCGAGGAGTTCGGCGCCGAGGTGCGCTATCTCGTCGACGGCGTAACGAAGTTGGAGAAGGTCGACTACGGCGCCGCGGCCGAGCCCGAGACCTTCCGCAAGATGCTCGTCGCCACCGGCAGCGACGTCCGAGTGATGTCGATCAAACTCGCCGACCGGCTGCACAACATGCGCACCCTGGGCGTGATGCGCCCCGAGAAGCAGGCCCGTATCGCCAAGGTCACCCGGGACGTCCTCATCCCGCTCGCCGAACGGCTCGGCGTCCAGGCGCTCAAGACCGAGCTGGAAGACCTCGTCTTCGCGATCCTCCACCCCGAGGAGTACGACCACACACGCGAGTTGATCGTCGACAACGCCTCCCGCGCGGACGACCCGCTCGCCGAGGTCACCGACGAGGTGCGCACCGTCCTGCGCGACGCCGACATCCAGGCCGAAGTCCTCATCCGGCCACGGCACTTCGTCTCCGTGCACCGCGTCGCCCGCAAGCGCGGCAGGCTGCGCGGCGCCGACTTCGGCCGCCTCCTGGTGCTCGTCAACGAGGACGCGGACTGTTACGGCGTCCTCGGCGAACTGCACACCTGCCTGAAGCCCGTCGTCTCGGAGTTCAAGGACTTCATCGCCGTACCGAAGTTCAACCTCTACCAGTCGCTGCACACCGCCGTCGCCCACACGGACGGCCAGGTCGTCGAAGTCCTCATCCGCACCCACCAGATGCACAAGGTCGCCGAGGCCGGCGTCATCGCGCTCGGCAATCCCTACGCTCCTCCTTCGGAGGAGCAACAGGCCACCGGCGACGGAGAGCGTGCCGACCCCACCCGGCCCGGCTGGCTCTCCCGACTCCTCGACTGGCAGGAGGGCGCGCCCGACCCCGACACCTTCTGGTCGACGCTCCGCGAGGACCTCGCCCAGGACCGCGAGATCACCGTGTTCCGGCCCGACGGCGGCACGCTGGGCCTGCCCGACGGCGCGACCTGTGTGGACGCCGCGTACGCGCAGTACGGCGAGGACGCCCACGCCTGCATCGGCGCCCGCGTCAACGGCCGCCTGGCGACCCTCAGCACGGTTCTGCGGGACGGCGACACCGTCCAGCCCCTCATGGGCCAGGACCCGGCCTCGGAGCCCTCCAGGGAGTGGCTGGAGCACGCGCACACCCCCGCCGCCCGGATCGCCATCCAACGGTGGCTCGCGGCGCACCCGGGCAGCGGCGACGCAGAGGGCACCGAGGCGGACGCGGCGGCCCAGGACACACAGACCGTGCGATCCGCGCCCCCCGCCGCCGAAGACGCCCCCGCCGGCAACCCCGCCACTCCTGTCGTCGACCAGCCCGGCGCGACCGTACGGCTCGCCGGCTGCTGCACGCCCGTACCGCCCGACGAGGTCACCGGATTCTCGGTGCGCGGCGGGGTCGTGACCGTCCACCGCGTCGAGTGCAGCGCGGTGGCGCACATGAAGAGCGTGGGGCGCGCGGAGGTCGGTGTGCGCTGGGGCGACACCACCGAGTGCCGGGTCACGCTGGTAGCCGAATCGTTCGGCCGTCCCCATCTGCTGGCCGACCTCACCGAGGCCATGGCCCTGGAGGGCGCCGAGATCGTCTCGGCGACGGTCGAACCCCCGAGCCAGCAGCGCGTCCGCCACACCTACACGCTCCAACTCCCGGACGCTGCGCACCTCCCGGCCCTCATGCGGGCGATGCGCAATGTGCCGGGCGTCTACGACGTGAGCCGCGCGCAGCACCACACGACGGCCTTCTGAGCCCGGGGGCAGTACCGAGCCCCGCGTCTCCTCGGGGCGCGCGCCTCCGGCGTGCCCGGCGCCCCGTAGGCCCCCGGAAGACCTCGTTCGAGTGGGCCGGGCGCGAGTCGTCGACGTGCGGTACGCGCGCGCTGGTAGCGGTGGTCCATGCTGCTCACCCCCCGCACCGCCACCCCTGGGGCCGGTACCAGGGCTCCCCGACGGCTGAAGGCGGCCCTGCTCGCCTCCGCCGTGTCCGTCTGCCTCGTCGCCGCGAGTGCTCCGCCCACGCCCCTGGGCGTCGGGGACCGCCTCTTCCCCGACCTGGGCAACCCGGGCTACGACGTGGCGTCGTACGACCTCTCCTTCACCTATCCCGGCACCAACACCAAGCCGCTCCGGGCCGTCACCACCATCGACGCGTGGACAACGGAGTCCCTGGACCGGATCAACCTCGACTTCGCGCACGGCACCGTGGACTCGGTCGAGGTCGACGGCCGGCCGGCCACCTTCGCCAGTGCCGCGGAGGACCTGGTGGTGACGCCCGAGGAGCCGCTGGCCCAGGGGAGTTGGACGCGGATCACCGTGCGGCACACCAGCGACCCCGTGCCCGTCAAAGGGCAGGACGGCGGCTGGGTGCGCACCAAGGACGGGCTCGCGATGGCCAACCAGGCCGATGCCGCACACCTGGTGTTCCCGTGCAACGACCATCCCTCCGACAAGGCGATGTTCACCATCCGCGTCACCGCGCCCAACGCCTACACCGCCGTAGCCAACGGACTGCCGGCCGGCGTCGACAAGGACGGCGCGAACACCACCTGGACGTACCGCACCCAGCACCCCATGGCCACCGAACTCGCCCAGGTGTCCATCGGCCGCTCCGCCGTACTGCACCGCACCGGACCGCACGACCTGCCGATGCGCGACGTCGTACCTGCCCAGGACGCCCAGCGGCTCGAACCGTGGCTCAAGAAGACCCCCGACCAGATCGCCTGGATGGAGAGCAAGGTCGGCCGGTACCCCTTCGAGACGTACGGCCTCCTCATGGCCGACGCGTCCACCGGCTTCGAACTCGAAACCCAGACGATCTCTCTCTTCGAGAGAGATCTCTTCACCGAGCCCGCCTACCCCAAGTGGTACGTCGAGTCGATCATGGTGCACGAGCTGTCCCACCAGTGGTTCGGCGACAGCGTCAGCCCCCGCACCTGGTCCGACCTGTGGCTCAACGAGGGACACGCCACCTGGTACGAGGAGCTGTACGCGGAGGAGAAGGCGAACAAGCCCATGGAGACGCGGATGAAGGCCGCCTACGGTGTCTCCGACCGCTGGCGCGCCGCCGGCGGACCGCCCGCGCTCCCCAAGGCGCCCGCGCCCGGCCAGAAGATCAGCATCTTCCGCCCCAACGTCTACGACGGCGCCGCCCTCGTCCTCTACGCGCTGCGGCAGGAGATCGGCCGCCCCGCCTTCGAGCGCCTGGAGCGCACCTGGGTGAGCGTCCACCGGGACGGCACAGCCACCACCGCCGACTTCGAGGACCTCGCCTCCGCGATCTCCGGCCGAGACCTGGGCGACTTCTTCAAGGCCTGGCTCTACGGCGCGAAGACCCCGCCGATGCCAGGTCACCCGGACTGGGTGTCGCAGGCACCCGTGAAATAAGGCCGTGACGGGGCGATCCGTGCCGTGCGACCATCGTCGGGTCGGCGGAGCGGATCGCCCGGAATCTCCGGTCACCGGGAATCTCCGGGGACACTCGCACGTTATGACCTTCGTAGGACTCCCATCGACGTAAGGACCCAATGACCTCCTCTTCTTCCCCTTCCCAGGACACTGAGCGCTCCGCGCACACCTACCCCGAAGGTCTTCGGGCCGATGCCCTGATGGAAGAGGACGTCGCCTGGAGCCACGAGATCGACGGAGACCGGGACGGCGACCAGTTCGACCGCTCCGAGCGCGCGGCCCTGCGCCGTGTCGCGGGCCTCTCCACCGAGCTTGAGGACGTCACCGAGGTCGAGTACCGACAGCTCCGCCTGGAGCGTGTCGTACTCGTCGGCGTCTGGACCACGGGAACGGCCCAGGACGCGGAGAACTCGCTCGCCGAGCTGGCCGCCCTCGCGGAGACCGCCGGCGCGCTCGTGCTCGACGGTGTCGTCCAGCGCCGCGACAAGCCCGACGCGGCCACCTACATCGGTTCCGGCAAGGCCAACGAACTGCGGGACATCGTCCTGGAGACCGGCGCCGACACCGTCATCTGTGACGGTGAGCTGAGCCCGGGCCAGCTGATCCACCTCGAAGACGTCGTCAAGGTCAAGGTCATCGACCGTACGGCCCTGATCCTCGACATCTTCGCCCAGCACGCCAAGTCCCGGGAGGGCAAGGCGCAGGTCGCGCTCGCGCAGATGCAGTACATGCTGCCGAGGCTCCGCGGCTGGGGTCAGTCGCTGTCCCGTCAGATGGGTGGCGGCTCGGGCGGCGGCCTCGCCACTCGTGGTCCCGGTGAGACCAAGATCGAGACGGACCGGCGTCGTATCCGCGAGAAGATGGCGAAGATGCGCCGGGAGATCGCGGACATGAAGACCGGCCGTGACATCAAGCGCCAGGAGCGCCGGCGCCACAAGGTGCCCTCGGTCGCGATCGCCGGTTACACCAACGCCGGAAAGTCGTCCCTGCTCAACCGACTCACGGGCGCGGGCGTCCTGGTCGAGAACGCACTGTTCGCGACCCTCGATCCGACCGTGCGCCGGGCCGAGACCCCGGGCGGGCGGCTCTACACGCTGGTCGACACCGTCGGATTCGTCCGGCACCTGCCGCACCACCTGGTCGAGGCCTTCCGCTCCACGATGGAGGAGGTCGGCGACGCCGATCTGATCCTGCACGTGGTCGACGGTTCGCACCCGGTCCCGGAGGAGCAGCTGGCCGCCGTGCGCGAGGTGATCCGGGATGTCGGCGCCACGAAGGTGCCCGAGATCGTGATCATCAACAAGGCGGACGCGGCGGACCCGTTGACGCTCCAGCGACTGATGCGGAACGAGAAGCGGTCCATCGCCGTCTCGGCCCGCACCGGACAGGGCATCGACGAACTGCTCGCGCTCATCGACGCCGAACTGCCGCGCCCCTCGGTCGAGATCGAGGCGCTCGTGCCGTACACCCACGGCAAGCTGGTCGCCCGCGCCCACTCCGAGGGCGAGGTGATCTCCGAGGAGCACACCCCGGAGGGCACCCAGCTCAAGGTGCGGGTGCACGAGGAACTGGCGGCGGAACTCGCGCCGTACGTCCCGGCACCGCTGGCCTGACGGTCGTAGCGCAGTAAGCACTGAGGCTCGCCCCGGATCACCCGGGGCGAGCCTCAGTCGTGTCTACTGCCCTGCGAACTTCTTGCTGACCGAGTCGTACACGCCCTTGGCCACATCGCCCAGCCGCGGGCCCGCCAGCCAGCCCGAAGTCACCGGGCCGATCGAGGTGTTGGATACCAGCGCGGGCTTGCCGTCCGTGCCCGTCTCCACCCAGCCGCCGCCGGACGAACCACCGGTCATGCTGCAGCCGACGCGGTACATCGTCGGGTCCGAGGCGTTGATCGACAGTCGTCCCGGCTTGTCCGCGCACTGGTACAGCGTCGAACCGTCGTACGGCTTCGCCGCGGGGTAGCCGGTCGCCGTGATGCTCGACACCTTCGGCACGGCAGGCGCGTCGAAGTTCACCGGCAGCGCCGAACCGACCGTCTCCTCAAGGGACTTGCCCCCGCTGCCCTTCTCGGGCGTCACATGGATCACGGCGTAGTCGTACGACGAACCCTGCCCGCCCGTCTCACCGCCCTGGTCGATCCACTGCTGCGAGGTCTGCGCCCAGTCGGCCCACCAGACCCCGTACGGAGCGACCTGGGCCCGGGAGGCCGTCTCCAACTGGGCTGTCGTCATACCGGAGTTGTTGTACGACGGCACGAACGCGAGGTTGCGGTACCAGCCGCCCTTCTTGCCCGCGTGCACACAGTGGCCCGCCGTCCACACCAGGTTGGACTTGCCCGGGTGCGCCGGGTCCTCCACGACCGTCGCCGAGCAGACCATCGTGCCCTCGGGGGCATCGAAGAACACCTTGCCCGCCGTCGCCGCGTTGGCGTGGTACGTAGGCGACACGGCCTTCGCGTCCACGACCGCGGGCGTCGGGTCGGTCACGCCCTGGTCACCGGAGATGTCGTTGGTGTCGACGCCCTTGTCCGGGTCGTTGGCGTCCCGCATCCGGCCGGAACTCCACAGCCCGTCGATGATCGGGTTGATGTAGTCATTGGCCTCGCGCAGCCAGTCGTCCTTGTCCCAGTTCTTCCAGGCGCCGTGCTTCCACTTGTCGATGTCGATCCCGTGCTCTTTGAGCTTGTTCTTGATGTCGTCCGGGATCTTGATCTTGCCGTCGCCGGTGTCACCGCTGGTCGCCGCCGCCGTGGACTGGCCGTCCGCCTTCGTGTCACCGGAACCGCAGGCCGTCGCGGTGAGTGCGAGCGCCGAGGCGAGAGCGACGGCGGCCAGCACGGGGGTGGTTCCGCGACGCGCACCCCTGCCACGCCGGGCGGTGAAGGACGGCCGTATCGATCGCATGGTCTTGACTCCCCCTGGAGTGAACGGTTGGTGCGCCACGGCTGTGATCTCAGCCGGAACTCATGGTGAGTTCACGCTGAACTCACGACCTACGGGAACGGCATCACACACTATGCGCTCGCTGTGGGGGACTTCCGACGGAACGGCAACGGTTTCGCTACGGCAAGGATCTTGAAGCAACCCGTAACCCGTTGGGCGGTACGGGAGTTGGCTTCGACAGGGGCGGAGGGGGCTGCTGTCGACGCGTGGTCCGCTGTGCCCGGGGCGACGCGAGATCTCACATCCCGAGGAACAGTCTTGAACCCCACATCCACCTCTGACAGCCACTCCCACCCGCACACCCTGGCAGTGGCGTCGGCCCAGTCCGTTCCCCAACAGCAGCCGCGCAGCCCGGAAGTGACCCGTCCCCGGGGTGCGGGCGGCGACCTCCTGGAGCATCCGGACCCCCGAACCGCCGCCCAGGCCGCGGCCGTTGAGAACCTGCTGCGCTGTTGGGCGCGCGAGACGAACCTCCCCGCCCCCGACGACGGCACCCTCCGCATCCCCCTCCCTGCCAGCGGCACGGCCCTGCACGTCCGGGTCCACTACTGGTCCCCGACCGGCTGGCACCGCTTCGGTCCTCCCTACCTGTCCGACGCTCCCCATGGCGCACCACTCGCCGACGCGGTGACGGTCGCGGCGCTGTTCGCCAGGGAGACGGCCGCGCGCGACGGAGATCCCGCACAGGAAGCGGCGGCGGCAGCCGAGGCGACATCCGACACCGGCACCGATCTGGTGGCCCGCGTCGCCGACTCCCTCCGACGTACCGTCACCTTCATCACCGACCGCCGCGCACACCCGGCCGACGGCTCCGATCTCTTCCTCTCCGCCGAGCAGGCGCTCCTGCTCGGACACCCGCTCCACCCGACCCCCAAGAGTCGCGAGGGTCTCTCCGAGGCCGAAGTCCGGCTGTACTCACCGGAGTTGCGCGGCTCCTTCGCACTGCACTGGCTGGCCGTCGCCCCCTCCGTCCTCGCCACCGACTCGGCGTGGACGGAACGCGGCCGACCCGTCTCCGCCGCCCACCTCACGGCCCGACTCGCCGGAACCGGGCTGCCGCTGCCCGACGGACACGCGGCACTGCCCGTGCATCCCTGGCAGTGGCGCGAGATCCGACACCGTGCCGACATCACGGCCCTGATCGACGCCGGATCGATCCAGGACCTCGGCCCCCACGGCACCCCGTGGCACCCCACCTCCTCCGTACGAACCGTCCACCGGTCCGGCGCCCCCGCCATGCTCAAGCTGTCCCTGGGCCTCCGCATCACCAACTCCCGCCGTGAGAACCTCCGCAAGGAACTCCATCGCGGAGTGGAAGTGCACCGCCTGCTGCGCAGCGGCCTGTCCCAGCAGTGGCAGGCCGTCCACCCGGGCTTCGACATCGTCCGCGACCCGGCCTGGCTGGCCGTCGACGCGCCGGCGGACGGGGGCGGTGCCGACTGTGGCCAAAGGGGCGCAGGGGGTGCAGGCGGTACCCGTGCGCCCCTGGCCGGACTCGACGTGGTCATCCGGCACAACCCGTTCGGCCCGTCCGACGACGTCTCCTGTGTCGCCGGGCTCGTCTCGCCCCGGCCGTACACCGCGCGGAGGGCCAACGTCGGCGGACCGCAGGCGACTTCACAGACCGGCCACTTCGGCCTCTCCGGCCACTCCGCGCCCGGTGCGCCTCCGCTGCGGTCCCGACTGGCCGAGGTCGTCACCGGTCTCGCCGAGCGGACCGGCCGGTCCCGTGAAGCAGTCGCCGCGGAGTGGTTCCTGCGGTACCTGGAGCAGGTCGTCCGTCCCGTGCTGTGGCTGGACGGCGAGGCAGGCATCGCCCTGGAGGCACACCAGCAGAACACGCTGCTCCTGCTGGACGGTGCGGGCTGGCCCGCAGGGGGCCGCTACCGCGACAACCAGGGCTACTACTTCCGGGCATCCCGGCGCGCGGAACTCGACGCCCGGCTGCCGGGCATCGGCGAACACAGCGACGCCTTCGTCTCCGACGAGGTCACCGACGAACGCTTCGCGTACTACCTCGCGATCAACCACGTGTTCGGCCTCATCGGAGCGTTCGGCTCCCAAGGTCTCGCCGACGAACGGCTGTTGCTGTCCGCCTTCCGCCGCTTCCTCCGTGACGTCGCCTCCGGTCCCGCCCGGCTGCGCACCTCCCTGTCGGCCTGCCTGCTCGACTCACCCGTCCTGCGCTGCAAGGCCAACCTCCTGACCCGCCTGCACGGCCTCGACGAACTCATCGGCCCGGTCGACACCCAGTCCGTCTACGTCACCATCGCCAACCCCCTTCACTCCTGATCGCCAGTACCTCCTCTTCATTTCTGACCGCCGCCAACTCCCTTCGCCCCTGAGGAACATGACCCACCCCGTCTCCTGAGAGGAGCACAACCGTGCCTCCCACCGACGCGAGCGCTGACCCTGCGACCGCCCCCGGCTTCGACGCGAGTGCCGGTCGGAGCCAGGCCACGGACGGCGAGGACACCCTCCACCTCCGGCTGCCCGACGAGTTCCTCGCGCTCTGCGCCAAGGCGGACGTGGCCCGCGACGAACTCCTCGACCGTGTCGGCGACTGGGGGAGGACCCGTACGTCTGTGGGAGCCTTCCAACTCGTCCCCGTTCGGATCGAACGCGACCTGCCGCTGATCACCCGCTGGATGAACGACCCCGCAGTCGCGGCGTTCTGGGAACTGGCCGGCACTCGGACGCTCACCGAGGACCACGTGCGCGCCCAACTCGCCGGCGACGGACGCAGCGTTCCCTGTCTCGGCGTGCTCGACGACACCCCGATGAGCTACTGGGAGATCTACCGGGCGGACCTCGACCCCCTGGCCCGCCACTACTCCGCCCGACCGCACGACACCGGGATCCACCTGCTCATCGGTGAAGCCGTCGACAGACGACGAGGAGTGGGAAGCACTCTCATCCGGGCCGTCGCCGACCTCGTACTCGACAAGCGCCCCGCCTGCGCCCGCGTCGTCGCCGAACCGGACCTTCGCAACACCCCCTCCGTAGCCGCTTTCCTGAGCGCCGGTTTCCGGTTCTCCGCCGAGGTCGACCTGCCCGCCAAGCGGGCCGCCCTCGTGCTCCGGGACCGTTCTGTGCGCGATCTGTTGTAGCGCCACGTGGCAGCGCCATCACTTTTGGTACACCGCTCGGCCCGAATCGGTTCCACCTCGGCCGAGTCAATCCCCGTTCGACGCGAACCAGTGCCCGTCCGGCCAGACCAGGTCTCCGTCCGATCCGACCAGGTCTCCATCCGATCGCCACCCGGACGAAACCCGGCCCCGTCCGAAAGCCCCGAAGTCTTGATCCACTCCCTCCCTCAGCCGTGATCGCCCGGTTGTCAGTCCCGCCCCGTAGGGTTGGTCGCGCTATGACGAAGCCCTCACTCCCCGAACTCCTGCATGCTGCCGTCACTGCCGTCGGCGGTTCGGAGCGCCCCGGCCAGGTGACCATGGCCGAAGCCGTCGCGGAGGCGATCGACGACGGCTCCCATCTGCTGGTCCAGGCCGGCACCGGTACCGGAAAGTCGCTCGGTTACCTGGTGCCCGCGCTCGCGCACGGGGAGCGTGTGGTCGTCGCGACCGCCACCCTCGCGCTCCAGCGCCAGCTCGCGGAGCGCGACCTGCCGCGCACGGTCGACGCACTGCATCCCCTGCTGCGCCGCCGCCCCCAGTTCGCGATGCTCAAGGGCAGGTCGAACTACCTGTGCCTGCACCGACTCCACGAGGGCATGCCCCAGGACGAGGAGGACGGCCTCTTCGACCAGTTCGAGGCGGCGGCACCGACCAGCAAGCTGGGCCAGGACCTGCTGCGGCTGCGCGACTGGAGGGACGAGACCGAGAACGGCGACCGCGACGACCTCACGCCCGGAGTCTCCGACCGGGCGTGGGCACAGGTGTCGGTGTCCTCGCGCGAGTGCCTGGGTGCCCAGAAGTGCGCCTACGGAGCGGAGTGTTTCGCCGAGGCGGCCCGCGAGCGCGCCAAGCTCGCCGAGGTCGTCGTCACCAACCACGCGCTGCTCGCGATCGACGCCATTGAGGGCGCCCCCGTCCTCCCACCTCACGAGGTGCTGATCGTCGACGAGGCCCATGAACTGGTCTCGCGGGTCACCGGAGTTGCCACCGGCGAGCTCACCCCGGGCCAGGTCAACCGCGCGGTGCGCCGGGCCGCGAAGCTGGTCAACGAGAAGGCGGCCGACCAGCTCCAGACCGCCGCCGAGGGCTTCGAGCGGCTCATGGAGCTCGCCCTGCCGGGCCGCCTGGAGGAGATCCCGGAGGACCTCGGTTACGCGCTCATGGCGCTGCGGGACGCCTGCCGTACGGTGATCTCCGGGATCGGCGCCACCCGCGACAAGTCCGTCCAGGACGAGGACGCGGTCCGCAAGCAGGCGTTGGCCTCCGTGGAGTCCGTGCACGACGTGGCGGAGCGGATCAGCAACGGCTCCGAGTGGGACGTCGTCTGGTACGAACGCCACGACCGCTTCGGCGCCTCCCTGCGCGTCGCTCCGATGTCCGTCTCCGGCCTGCTGCGGGAGAAGCTCTTCGCGGACCGCTCGGTCACCCTGACGTCCGCGACGCTGAAGCTCGGCGGCGACTTCAACGGCGTGGGAGCCTCCCTGGGCCTCGCCCCCGAAGGCACGGCCGGCGACGACCTCCCGCAGTGGAAGGGCGTGGACGTCGGCTCGCCCTTCGACTACCCGAAGCAGGGCATCCTGTACGTCGCCAAGCACCTCTCGCGCCCCGCGCGGGACGGCGATCGCGCCGACATGCTGGACGAGTTGACCGAGTTGATCCAGGCGGCGGGCGGTCGCACCCTGGGCCTCTTCTCCTCGATGCGCGGTGCCCAACTCGCCGCCGAGGAACTGCGTTCCCGCATCCCCGAGTATCCGATCCTGCTCCAGGGCGAGGAGACGCTCGGTGAGCTGATCAAGAACTTCGCGGCCGACCCGAAGACCTGTCTCTTCGGCACGCTGTCGCTCTGGCAGGGTGTCGATGTCCCTGGCCCCAGCTGTCAGTTGGTGGTCATGGACAAGATCCCGTTCCCGCGTCCGGACGACCCGTTGATGAGCGCCCGCCAGAAGGCGGTCGAGGACGCGGGGGGCAACGGCTTCATGGCGGTGGCCGCGACGCACGCGGCACTGCTGATGGCCCAGGGCGCCGGCCGTCTCGTCCGGGCGTCGGGAGACCGTGGTGTGGTCGCCGTACTGGATCAGCGACTGGCCACCGCCCGCTACGGCAGCTATCTCAAGGCGTCACTGCCCGACTTCTGGTACACCACGGACCGTAACCAGGCCCGGAGGTCGCTGGCGGCGATCGACGCGAAGGCGAAGCAGGCGGAGGCGGAAGCGGAGACGGAGTGACCGACGGTTGCCCTGGTGTCTCAGGGCAACCGCTGATCGACAGCGGTCGCTGCCCTGCCGGACTCGGGACAGCACAGGACCCCGGAACCGGCGCAGGGGTCCCGGGGTCCGGTCAGGGGGTGGGCCGATGCGGCCCGCCCGCCGCGGCCGTCACACGCGCCGCAGCACCGCCACCACCTTGCCGAGGATCGTCGCGTCGTCGCCGGGGATCGGCTCGTATGCGGAGTTGTGCGGGAGGAGCCAGACATGGCCGTCCTCGCGCTTGAAGCGCTTGACGGTGGCCTCGCCCTCAAGCATGGCGGCCACGATGTCGCCGTTCTCCGCGACCGGCTGGCGGCGCACGGTCACCCAGTCGCCGTCACAGATCGCGGCCTCGATCATCGAGTCACCTACGACCTTGAGGACGAACAGCTCACCGTCTCCGACCAGTTGGCGGGGGAGGGGGAACACGTCCTCGACCGACTCCTCGGCGAGGATCGGGCCACCGGCGGCGATCCGGCCCACCAGAGGGACGTACGACGCGGCGGGCTTGCCCGCGGTGTCCGTGGGCTGCACCGACGAGGACTGGTCGGAGCCACGGACCTCGTACGCGCGCGGGCGGTGCGGGTCGCGGCGCAGGAAGCCCTTGCGCTCCAGTGCCATCAGCTGGTGTGCGACCGAGGACGTGCTGGACAGGCCGACGGCCTGGCCGATCTCGCGCATCGACGGCGGATAGCCCCGGCGTTGCACCGAGTCCCTGATGACCTCGATCACCCGACGCTGCCGGTCCGTGAGCCCCGAGCTGTCCGCCCGGATGCCGGGAGGTCGGCCCGGCAGGGAGCGCTTGTGTCCCTCGGGATTCGCGGCTTCGTTCATTGCATGCACCGGTTCGAGTCGGCCCTGGGAGCGATCCTGGGCAGTGATGGTGGCGCTGTCTGCGGTGGTGGTCACGTCGGCCCCTCTCGATGTTCTCCCTGCTGGACAACGGTAGTTGCTTTCGAAAGGTTGCGCCAAACACACGTTCGAGTGAAAAAACGCAGATAGCCTGCCGTGATCGCGTGTCTGGGTGTATGGCCGACGTGGCACCTGGCGGACAAAGGGGCCCATTGTCGGGCTCTTCGCCGCCTGGGTGGTGACCTTGCGGGTTGTCGCCCCAGTCTGCCACCCGGTGTCCGGGCAACCGGGGGGCGGTCCCGTTCTGTGCGGGAGCCCCACGTCTTCTCCGTGCCGCGCTCACGGTATCCCCGTAAGTGCCCTGACGGTACGGGTGTGTGCCCGCGTGTCCGGGGCGACGGTATGGCCGTATGGCACATGCCAATACCGGTGCGACACGCGCGTGCGGCGTGTTTGTGTGGGCCAATCACCACATCTAGTGGTTGGATTGCGGCAGCAGCCCAGAAGTTGTGGTCCCCCGGGTCTCCATCGTCTCGGCCATCGCCTATGCTTGGGGCTGCTTCGAGAGGCCCAAGGGGTCTTACGAGGCTATTGAGTCTGCTGTGAGGGAGGGTTGGAGATCATGCACTGCCCCTTCTGCAGGCACCCCGACAGCCGTGTCGTCGACAGCCGTACGACGGACGACGGCACGTCGATCCGCCGACGCCGCCAGTGCCCTGACTGCTCCCGTCGTTTCACGACCGTGGAGACGTGCTCGCTCATGGTGGTCAAGCGGTCCGGAGTCACCGAGCCTTTCAGTCGTACCAAGGTCATCAACGGTGTGCGCAAGGCATGCCAAGGACGGCCTGTCACCGAGGACGCGCTCGCCCAACTCGGCCAGCGGGTCGAGGAAGCGGTGCGCGCCACCGGAAGCGCCGAACTGACCACCCATGACGTCGGGCTGGCCATACTCGGCCCGTTGCAGGAACTCGACCTCGTCGCCTATCTGCGATTCGCCTCCGTCTACCGGGCTTTCGACTCGTTGGACGATTTCGAGGCCGCGATCGTGGAACTGAGGGAAGCGACGCCAGGCCCCGCCGCGGACGACGAAGACGCGGGATCGGGGAGCCAGGAAGACGACGGCGGGCCCGGAGGGACTGTTCAGGTCCCGGTGCCCGCCCACTCCGCCGACTGACCGACGGACCGGAACCGGGCGGAGACCCCGGATCCGGTCGGACGGCGGCGGACCAGGACTTGTCGCGGAGCCATGAGCGTGTGGGCTGCCGTGACACCAGACAAACACTCTGCCACGGGAACATCGTGGCATTTCAGGGCGTTTTTGCCTGTACAGGGAGGCGGCATGACAGAGACGGCGAGCGGTCCGGCACGAGGTTCCCGCGCGAAGGGCACCAAGGTCACCAAGGGGCTGCGCATCGAGCGTATTCACACCACCCCCGGCGTGCATCCGTACGACGAGGTGGAGTGGGAGCGTCGTGACGTCGTCATGACCAACTGGCGCGACGGCTCGGTCAATTTCGAGCAGCGTGGCGTCGAGTTCCCCGCCGAATGGGCGGTGAACGCGGTCAACATCGTCACCAGTAAGTACTTCCGCGGTGCCGTGGGCACCCCGCAGCGCGAGGTGAGCCTCAAGCAGCTCATCGACCGCATCGTGAAGACGTATCGGAAGGCCGGCGAGGACCACAAGTACTTCGCCTCGCCCGCCGACGCCGAGATCTTCGAGCACGAGCTGGCGTACGCCCTCCTGCACCAGGTCTTCAGCTTCAACAGCCCCGTGTGGTTCAACGTCGGGACTCCGCAGCCCCAGCAGGTCTCGGCCTGCTTCATCCTGGCCGTCGACGACTCCATGGAGTCGATCCTCGACTGGTACAAGGAAGAGGGCATGATCTTCAAGGGTGGTTCCGGCGCCGGCCTGAACCTGTCCCGCATCCGCTCCTCCAAGGAACTCCTCTCCTCCGGCGGCAACGCCTCGGGACCGGTCTCCTTCATGCGCGGCGCAGACGCCTCCGCGGGCACCATCAAGTCCGGTGGCGCCACCCGCCGCGCGGCCAAGATGGTCATCCTGGACGTCGACCACCCCGACATCGAGGACTTCATCCAGACCAAGGTCAAGGAAGAAGAGAAGATCCGCGCCCTTCGTGACGCGGGCTTCGACATGGACCTGGGCGGCGACGACATCACGTCGGTGCAGTACCAGAACGCCAACAACTCGGTCCGCGTGAACAACACGTTCATGAAGGCCGTCGAGAACGGCGACAAGTTCGGCCTGACGTCCCGTATGACCGGCGAGGTCATCGAGGAGGTCGACGCCAAGCAGCTCTTCCGCAAGATGGCCGAGGCCGCCTGGGCCTGCGCCGACCCGGGCATCCAGTACGACGACACCATCAACCAGTGGCACACGTGCCCGGAGTCCGGCCGTATCAACGGCTCGAACCCGTGCAGCGAGTACATGCACCTGGACAACACGTCCTGCAACCTCGCCTCGCTGAACCTGATGAAGTTCCTCAAGGACGACGGCAAGGGCAACCAGTCCTTCGAGGTCGAGCGCTTCGCCAAGGTCGTCGAGCTCGTCATCACCGCGATGGACATCTCCATCTGCTTCGCGGACTTCCCGACGCAGAAGATCGGCGAGAACACGCGCGCGTTCCGCCAGCTCGGCATCGGCTACGCCAACCTCGGCGCCCTGCTGATGGCGACCGGCCACGCGTACGACTCCGACGGGGGCCGTGCCCTCGCGGGTGCCATCACCTCCCTGATGACCGGCACGTCGTACAAGCGCTCCGCCGAACTCGCCGCGGTCGTCGGCCCGTACGACGGCTACGCCCGCAACGAGCAGCCGCACCTGCGCGTCATGAAGCAGCACGCCGACGCCAACGCCGTGGCCCCGCGCGCGGACGACCTGGACACGCCCATCTGGGCCGCCGCCACGGAGGCCTGGCAGGACACCCTGCGCCTCGGCGAGAAGAACGGTTTCCGTAACTCGCAGGCGTCCGTCATCGCCCCGACCGGCACCATCGGTCTCGCGATGTCCTGCGACACCACGGGACTTGAGCCCGACCTCGCCCTGGTCAAGTTCAAGAAGCTGGTCGGTGGCGGTTCGATGCAGATCGTCAACGGCACCGTCCCGCAGGCCCTGCGCCGCCTGGGTTACCAGGAGGAGCAGATCGAGGCGGTCGTCGCCCACATCGCCGAGAACGGCAACGTGATCGACGCCCCGGGCCTCAAGACCGAGCACTACGAGGTCTTCGACTGCGCCATGGGCGAGCGTTCCATCTCCGCGATGGGCCACGTCCGCATGATGGCCGCCATCCAGCCCTGGATCTCCGGCGCGCTCTCCAAGACGGTCAACCTGCCGGAGACGGCGACCGTCGAGGACGTCGAAGAGGTCTACTTCGAGGCCTGGAAGATGGGCGTCAAGGCGCTCGCGATCTACCGCGACAACTGCAAGGTCGGCCAGCCCCTCTCCGCCAAGACCAAGGACAAGGAGAAGGCCGAGGTCACCGCCAAGGCCGAGGAGACCATCCGTACCGCGGTCGAGAAGGTCGTCGAGTACCGCCCCGTCCGCAAGCGCCTCCCCAAGGGCCGCCCGGGCATCACGACCTCCTTCACGGTCGGCGGCGCCGAGGGCTACATGACCGCCAACTCCTACCCGGACGACGGTCTCGGCGAGGTCTTCCTGAAGATGTCCAAGCAGGGCTCCACCCTCGCGGGCATGATGGACGCCTTCTCGATCGCCGTCTCCGTGGGCCTGCAGTACGGCGTCCCCCTGGAGACGTACGTCTCGAAGTTCACCAACATGCGCTTCGAGCCGGCCGGTATGACGGACGACCCGGACGTGCGGATGGCGCAGTCGATCGTCGACTACATCTTCCGCCGCCTGGCGCTCGACTTCCTCCCCTTCGAGACGCGCTCCGCGCTCGGCATTCACTCCGCCGAGGAGCGCCAGCGTCACCTGGAGACCGGTTCGTACGAGCCGACGGACGACGAGGTCGACGTAGAGGGCCTGGCCCAGTCGGCGCCGCGCGCCCAGGAGTTGAAGGCGGTGGCCATCCCCAAGGCGGTCGTCGAGGCGGCCAAGCCCGCCCCGCAGCAGGCCCACACGAGCGCCGAACTGGTGGAGATGCAGCTCGGCATCCAGGCGGATGCTCCGCTCTGCTTCTCCTGCGGTACGAAGATGCAGCGGGCCGGTTCCTGCTACATCTGCGAGGGGTGCGGGTCGACCAGCGGTTGCAGCTGATCAAGGCAACTGGCTGAAGTGAGTCAGCCGTTCAGGGCGGTGGAGTCGGATACTTGGCTCCACCGCCTTCGGCATGGGTGACGCCCCGCACGCGGTGCCTGACGCATCGGCCTGACGCGTTAATGGCTTGTCGTCATTTCGGCCGGCGTGGCATGCTCCCAACCATGATCAAGAGAATCGAGTCCGCCGTCTTCCGGTGAGCGAGACGACCGGGACAGCACTGCCCGGATCACCGACGACCCTGTTCGAGCACGCGCTCCGGCTGCATCGACTGGCCCCGGACAAGCCGCTTCCACGCGACGGGGAGCCCTATCCGGACGACGGGACGCACCGTGGTCGACAAGGCCCCGAGACGCCTGAGGACCGGCACGCGGTCGGCAAGGACGCGGCGCTCGTCCTGGACGCGCATTTCGCCCGCTCCTCCGCCAGGCCCGCCGAATTGGCCGATGTCTTCCACCACATCCACATCCCGACGCACCAGAACAAGCACATCGCCGCCGCGGCCGAACGGGCGGACAGGGAACGCGTTCGCCGAACGGGCCGTTGGCTGGTTCGCCACGGGACCGATCGATGCTCGGTCACCGTCGGGCTCGCCCTGCTCGCCGCCGTGGGAACAGCCGACGACTTCCCGCTGATTCAGACGATCGGGCTGCTCTCCCACCGCTTCGGGCCGCTGGCGGCACACGCCTTCGAGACTCGGCCAGGAGGCGTCGAGGCCCTTCTCTGGCTCGCCGAGCGAGTGACCGGCTGGGGACGCGTCTACGTGGTCGAGGCGCTCTGTCGACGCGACGACCCGACTGCCCACCGCTGGCTGCTCCGCCGAGCCTGCGACGGCGACTTCCTCAACGGGTACTTCGCCGGCCGGGTCGCGACAGTCACCGGGCTCCATGAGGCGCTGGCCGGCCTCGGCACCGACACCGAGATGGTCGATCACATCGGTCGCTTGCTGCACCGCATGAGCGGCTGCGAGGGGATGGGACTCACCCTCGCTCACTACCCTCACTCGGGAGCGGTTCTGGAAGCTCATGCCCGCCATGCCGGTTGGCTCGGCCCGAACGTCGAGCGCTACTTCACCATCGCGTTGCTCGCCCAGCACCTGACGACGAAGCCTCCCGAGGCCTCGGGGTGCACCGCCGCACAGCGGGAAGCACTCCGCGGGACGTACCTGGAGGTGCTCGACCGCGGGGAGTGGACCCGGATCGCACGCGCCGGACTCGCCGCGGACGACCGCCGGATGCGATGGCTCGCCGACCACAGGGCGCCCGGGTTGAGGCTGCGCGCGTTCCTGGATCGAGAGCCTGACGCCGAGGGATGACAGGCGTCAGGAATCCGGTTTCCCAGCAGAACGATCAGCAGTTAATCTCCCTCAGCGCGCATAGCGTGCGCACAGGGGAGGGTGGGGGACATGGCCGACGATTTCGTCGAGCCCGAAAAGGGTATGCGGGCGGGGGCCCAGGCAGTCGCGGCGGTTGTGGTGGTCGGCGGCGTCGTGGGTGGTATGTGGGGACTCGGGGGAGTCCTGCCGAAGACGACACAGGACACCAAGCCGGCGATCTGCTCGGCGAGTACGGACGACACCCTGCCGGCGAAGTACGTCTCGCCGACGGCGCTCTGCACCGCGCTGAACCGCGCGGACCTTCCGGTGCTCCTGGGGACTCCGGACGAACACGCGGCGTCCGCCTCGGGCAGCGCGGGCTGGATGACGCTGGCCGGCGGCACCAAGATCGCCAGCCCCGAGGCGGACGTCGACCTGAGGACCTACTCCGTACGGCTGTCGGCGTCCTACGACGACATTCCCGTCGCCCGGGCGGCCCGCTATGTGGACTCCACCTCGCAGGTGAAGAAGGTCCTGGGACATCCGGCCGTCCTCTACTCGGACCGGACGGTCGCCATCAGCTTCAACCTCGGCGGCGGTGACGCCAGTACGGGCCCCGGGGGCATCGCCCGCAGCCTGCTGGTCTCCACGAGCGCCAAGGACGGCGGCGACTCCTTCGAGATATCCATCTGGCGCCAGGACGACGTGCCGCCCGACGACGAGGCGCTGTTCCGCATCGCCGAGGCGGTGCTGCCGACGGTCCCGGGCTGGACCGCCGGCTGACGAGCTGACCAGGGGCAGGGCTCAGGACTGCTGTGCTCTGCCCATCGTCCTGGTGAAGGTCGCCGGGTCGTCGTCGAAGCCCTGGATGCCGGGATGGAAGTCCCAGCTTCCGGACTCGTCCCGGGTGAACTCCCCGACCGTCGCCGCCGTCGCACCGAGGACGTCGCCGAAGTCCTCCTCGGTGAGGACGGCGTACCCCTCGCGGATCCGCAGCTTCGGGTTGAGGACGTTGACGAACGTGCGGTGGGCGACCCGCTGCTGGATGACGACACCGACCACCACGCGCGCGTACCGGTCGGCGAGCCGGTCGAGCTCCAGCGTCATGACCTCGTCCCAGCCGAAGCCCTTGCCGTCCTTGCTGTCCCGGTTGAGATAGATGGTGCCGTCGGGGGACCGGCTGTCGAAGTGCACCGCGTACGCGGGAGTGCCGTAGAGATCACTCGCCACATACGTGGTGGCAACGATGTCCAGATCGACAGGCGGTTGCCCGGTGGGACTCGGATCCCACTGGAGCCCGACTTCCGCCTTGCGGATCCCCTTGTTGAGGCCGTTCACCACAGTTCCCCTTCCCCGTGCGCCTCGATCGCGCGCCCCAACTGCCGGGCGATCAGCGTTCGTTGTCCATCGTGCCACGCGCGCGGGGGCGTATGCGCGGACGATCTCCGCCGGAGCGTGACCGGCGCCACGCTCCGTGGCCTTACGATGGCGCGGTGCTGGTCAAGTGGATTCGCTGCACCGTGATGGACCGCCGCGGCTTCGAGCGCGGGCAGCGAAAGTGGGCGGGGCTTCTGGGGGAGCCGGGATTTCGGGGACAGGGGGGAGGCTGGAGCAGAGCGCGGCCAGGAGTGGCACACATTTTCGCGTTCTGGGAAAGCCGTGCCTTCTACGACTCCTTCATGGCCCGATCCCACGACCGGCTGGCGTCGGCCCAGATGGGCACCTTCAAGGACGCGCAGGTCAAGCTGTTCGATCATCGCTTCGATGTGAAGACCGGCTTCGAACCGCGCTTCACCGACGCCGACCTGGTGCGGGTGGCCCTGTGCCGGGTCCACGAGGAGCGCGCCGAGCACTTCACGCTGATGCAGGAGAAGGTGTGGAACCCGGCGATGGCCGGTTCCCCCGGCATGCTCCGCGGGATGTTCGGCGAGGCCCCGGGACACGAGTTCATGGTGCTCTCGATGTGGCACTCGCCCGCCGAACACGGCAAATACCGCACCGAGCGAGTGGAACGGCTCGCACTGAGGGCCCAGATCGAGGCGGACGTCGCGTCCCTCACGGGGGACATCGTGCAACTGGAACCGAGCTGGACGGTTTGAATTCCGGACTGACGGGACCGCCGTCACTGACGTCCCGGTGTGTGAATCGTGCGCCCCTATGTGGCCCATCGGGCAGAATTCGTGTGACCTACGCCGTATGGAGCCCGTACGAGTGCTCGATATGCCGCCACTGGATCTAGGGTTTTGGCATGGCACGACCACGGCGCATCGTCCTTGTCCGGCACGGCGAGTCAACGGGCAATGTTGATGACACCGTGTACGAGCGTGAACCCGACCATGCCCTGGCGCTCACCGACCAGGGATGGCGTCAGGCCGAGGAGACCGGAAAGCGGCTGCGGGAGGTGTTCGGGCGCGAGCGCATCAGCGTGTACGTCTCCCCGTACCGCCGCACCCACGAGACCTTCCGGGCCTTCCACCTCGACCCTGACCTCGTACGCGTACGCGAGGAGCCCCGGCTCCGCGAACAGGACTGGGGGAACTGGCAGGACCGCGACGACGTACGCCTCCAGAAGGCGTACAGGGACGCCTACGGGCACTTCTTCTACCGCTTCGCCCAGGGCGAGTCCGGCGCCGACGTCTACGACCGGGTCGGCGGCTTCCTGGAGAGCCTGTACCGCAGCTTCGAGGCCCCGGACCACCCGCCCAACGTGCTCCTCGTGACGCACGGCCTGGCGATGCGGCTCTTCTGCATGCGCTGGTTCCACTGGACGGTCGCGGAGTTCGAGTCGCTGTCCAATCCGGGGAACGCCGAGATGCGGATGCTCGTTCTGGGGGACGACGGCAGGTACGCGCTGGACCGGCCGTTCGACAGCTGGCGGGACCCGGAGCCGTACGGGATCAGTGGGTAGGGTGACGGACCGATGACTGCCGACTCCTCTACCCGATCTTCCAACCCTTCCGATCCTTCCAATTCTCCTGACGGGCGCTTCGGCCGGGCCCTGGCCAGCCTCCGCGGACTCGCCGTGGGTGACGCGCTGGGCTCACAGTTCTTCGTGCCCGTGAACTACCCGCTCCTCAAGCGCCGTGAGCTGCCCCCGGCGCCCTGGCAGTGGACGGACGACACGGAGATGGCCTGCTCCGTGGTCGCGGTCCTCGCCGCCCACCACCGCGTCGACCAGGACGCCCTGGCCCACTCCTTCGCCGAGCACCACGACTTCGACCGCGGCTACGGCCCCGCCGTCAATCGGTTGCTGCGCCTGGTCCGCGAGGGCGGCGACTGGCGTGAACTGTCCGCCGCGCTCTTCAACGGACAGGGCTCATGGGGCAACGGCGCGGCGATGCGGATCGCACCCCTGGGCGCCTGGTACGCGGACGATCCCGAGCAGGCGACCCACCAGGCCGAGATCTCGGCCTACCCCACGCACCAGCACCGTGAGGGCGTCGTCGGCGCGATGGCCGTCGCCGCGGCAGCCGCACTGGCCGCGGCCCCCGGCGGCCCGCCCAGCGCCGAGGCGCTCCTCGACGGCGTCATCGCCCTCATCCCCAGGAGCGCGGTCAGTACGGGGCTGCGGCGCGCCCGCGACATGCTCGACTACGCCGATGCCGACACCGTCGCCGCGGTACTGGGCTGCGGACGTCGTACGACAGCGCACGACACGGTCCCCTTCGCGCTCTGGTCGGCCGCTCGCGGCCTAGGCGACTACGCGCAGGCGTTCTGGACCACCGCGCAGGTCGGCGGGGACGTGGACACCACCTGCGCCATCATGGGCGGCGTTATCGCCGGAGGGAAGGCCGGGACGCCGCCGGCCGAGTGGGTGGAGCGGACGGAGGCGCTGCCGGGCTGGGCGCCGACGGCCGTCTGACGGCTTCGGCTTCCTGCCTGGCAGCGCTCCCCGCACGCGACGGGAACTCTCTGTGCCCGGCGGGAACTCTGCGTGACCGCCCGGCCGTTGCCCTGGCAGCTGCTGTGCGACACATGAGTCCACACAGGACAGACAGGACGCGAGAGTTGTGGGGGTGGTCATGAGGTTTTCGCCGATGTCGATGTCGAAGCCGGTGTTGTTGTCGGTGCTGTTGCCGGTCGGTCGGGCCCTGGCCGGGCCCGACCGGTCAGCCGATTCCCGGACCCGCCGTGCCCGCGAGGGCGTCGAGGTCGCTCTTGCGGACCCTGATCACCAACCAGGCGGTGATCAGGGCGAGTACGGCCATCGCGGCGGCCGGAATGAAGGCCGTCGAGATGCCGTGTGCGAGCACCTCGTGCCCCCAAGTCGCGGGCAACTGGTGCGACTTGGCGAACTCCTGCTTCTGTTCCGCCGATCCATTGGCCAGGAACTTCGGCAGCTGCTTCTTCGCCTCGTCCCTGCTGGCCGAGCCGAACACCGTGGTCAGGATGGAAAGACCGAGCGAACCACCCACCTGCTGCATGGCGTTGAGCAATGCGGACGCCGCGCCCGCCTCGTGCGGGGCGACACCGGACACAGCGGTGATCGTCAGCGTCACGAAGTTCAGGCCCATGCCGAAGCCGAACACCAGCATGGGGCCGAGCACTCCGTCGACGTACGAGCTGTCCGAGCTGATGAGGGTCTGCCAGGCCAGTCCGATCACCGCGAGGGCCGAGCCGACGAGCATGAACGGCCGTGGTCCGAACCGCGGCAGGAACTGCTGGGACAGTCCCGCTCCGGCCGCGATCACGACCGTCACGGGCAGGAAGGCGAGACCGGCCTGGATCGGGCTGTACCCCAGCACGTTCTGCACGAAGAGCACGATGTAGAAGAACATGCCGAACATCGCGGCGGCCAGGCTCAGCATGATCACGTACGTGCCCGAGCGGTTGCGGTCGGCGAACATCCTGAGCGGGGTGATCGGTTCCTTGGCCCTGGATTCGATGATCACGAAGGCCAGCAGCAGCACGGCCGCCGCGCCGAAGGACCCGATGGTCAGGCTGTCGCGCCACCCCTTGTCCGCCGCGCGGATGAAACCGTAGACGAGGGACGCCATGCCCGCCGTCGAGGTCAGCGCGCCCGCGATGTCGAACCGGCCGGTGTGCCGTTCGGACTCGTTGATGTACAGCGGTGTGAGTACGGCGATCAGCAGGCCGATCGGCACGTTGACGAAGAGCACCCAGCGCCAGTCGAGCCACTCGGTGAGCATGCCGCCCGCGAGCAGACCGATCGCGCCGCCGCCCGCCGAGACCGCGGCGAAGACTCCGAACGCCCTGTTGCGTTCCGGCCCTTCGGGGAACGTGGTGGTGATCAGCGCCAGCGAAGTGGGCGACGCGATTGCGCCACCCACGCCCTGGAGGACGCGCGCGGCCAGCAACTGCCAGGGTTCCTGGGCGAGTCCGCCGAGCAGCGAGGCGAAGGTGAAGAGCAGGATGCCGGTGATGAACACCCGGCGCCGGCCGAGGATGTCGCCGGCCCGGCCGCCGAGAAGCAGCAGGCCGCCGAAGGTGAGCGTGTAGGCGCTGACGACCCAAGTGAGGTCGGTGGTGCTGAAACTGAGTGCGGCTTGAATGTGCGGGAGAGCGATGTTCACAATCGTCGCGTCGAGTACCACCATGAGTTGGCAGGCCGCGATGACCGCGAGCGCGATACCGGGATGCCCCTCCCGGCGGGCCGCTCCTGGTTTTGGCTTCTGGGTCAACTGAGAGGTTGTCACTATGGGTCCCCCACAAGTGTGTTAGTGAACGCCCGCGTTCACTGCCGCGTCAACGGTAGTGAGTCCCCGACAGTGAACGCAAGCGTTCACTTAACTCGCCCGCGCATGACGCGTCCCCCGTCGCTGCCAGGAGACGTGTCCCCCATCCCCGGAATTCCCCATTCCACTGCTCGCTGGAGAGGCTCAGATGGTTACTTCGGGCTGGACGGCCGCCCCCGCTCGGGCGACCTCCCTCCGCCGTCGCGGCGCCGTGCTCGAACGCGCGATCCTGGACGCCGCACTGGAACAACTCAGCACGGTCGGATGGAACGCCCTCACGATGGAAGGCGTCGCCGCCGGCGCCCAGACGGGCAAGGCCGCGGTCTACCGCCGCTGGTCCTCGAAGGAAGACCTCGTCGCGGACGCGTTGCAGGCCGGACTGCCGAGTCTGGAAGAGCTGCCCGACCTCGGCGATGTGCGTGCGGATCTGCTGGCGCTGTGCACGCGGGCGCGCGACGCGATGTTCTCGCGCCCCGGATCCGCCCTGCGCGCGGTGATTCACGAATGCGACATGGCACAGGCGGAGCGGTTCCACGGCGTGATCATCGAGGGGGTCGTGGAGCCGACGCTCCGGCTGATCCGGGACGCTGTCGGCCGGGGAATCGAGCGAGGTCAGGTTCGCTCCGACGCGTCCAACAGCTATGTCTTCGACGCGATCCCGGCGATGATGATGTACAGATCGAAGGTGTGCGGCAGTGAATGGAGCGACCAGGAGATCGAGGAAATGCTCGACCAGTTGATGCTTCCGCTACTCCGGCCGAGCAGTGCCTGAAGCCGGGCCGGGACGGTGCTGAGGCGGCCCGAGGAAGCCTGGGTGTCGCAGGCGGTCCCGGGCGGCGTACTCTGAGGTCGCCATGCCGTACGAACCACCCACTCACACCGTCGAGCGCTCACTCCGCGCCACGACCGGAGCCAAGGTCATCGCAGGCGTCGACGAGGTGGGGCGCGGCGCGTGGGCCGGCCCCGTCACCGTCTGTGCGGCGGTCACCGGACTGCGCCGACCCCCCGAAGGCCTCACCGACTCCAAGCTCATCGCGGTCAAGCGGCGTACCCAACTCGCCGAAGAACTCCGCAAGTGGGTCACGGCGTACGCCCTGGGGCACGCCTCCCCGGAGGAGATCGACGACCTGGGGATGACGGCCGCGCTGCGGCTCGCCGCGGTGCGTGCTCTTGAGGCCTTGCCCGTTCGCCCGGACGCGGTCATCCTCGACGGGAAGCACGATTACCTGGGGGCCCCTTGGCGGGTTCGTACGGTGATCAAGGGCGACCAGTCGTGCGTGGCGGTGGCCGCCGCTTCGGTGATCGCCAAGGTTCAGCGCGACAAAATGATGGCCGAACTGGGCATCGACCATGCAGACTTCGCTTTTGCGGCCAACGCCGGGTATCCGTCACCCGTGCACAAAGCCGCGCTGGAGGAGCGCGGCCCCACCCCGTACCACCGGTTGTCGTGGGCGTATCTTGATGCGCTGCCCCAGTGGCGGCACCTCAAGAAGGCCCGCAGTTGGGCGGAGGGAAACGTTCCGGAGATCGAGGGGCAGCTCGGCTTCGACTTCTGACCGTTCCGCTCGCACTGATGTGCCACCCGCCGACGCGAGCCGCGCCAACGTTTGATAAAAATCAGCTCATGCCTCTCATTCCCGAGGAGCCTCAGATTCACGAGAGTGCCCAGGGTCCCCGCGCCACTCCGGCCAGTGGCCGCGTCGCGCCGACCCCCCGTCCCGTACCCGGCCCCCGCCCCGCGGCGCCGTCGCGTCCCGGTCGCCCCGGCCCCCTGCGGCCCACGGCACCGGTGCAACGCACGCCGCGTGACGTGGCCGCTGTGAAGCCCGGACCCTCGGGTCCGGCTGCCCCCGCCGCCTCCGACACCGCTGTGGCGACCCCGCAGATCCAGCTCGTCCCGGCCCCGGCCGAGGGTGCGCTGGACGCCGCCGAGGAAGCCGTCGACCTGCTGCTGGAGTCGGGTCGTACCCCTGGTGACGTGCTGGTGATCACCACCGGCGAACCCCACCCGTGGGCCGCCCATGAACTGTCCTTCGGTGAAGCGTCCTACTGGGCGCAGCACGACGCGCGCGACGACGTCTTCTACGCGGACGCCGCCGTCGCGGGCCGGGCGACGTCCCGACCCGTCGTCGTGGTCGCCGTCAACGGAGGCCCCGACGCCGTTGCCGCCACCGCGCTGCCTCTGGCCCTCGGCCGGGCAGGCACCCTGCTGATCGTCTGCGGCGACCCGCAGCAGATCAACTCGGTGCTGGGCGCGGGCGTCTGAGAGCCGCCTCCGGAACGTTTCGGAGGGCTCTCAGAGGCCGACGGCGGCCCACTCGGGCGCCGTTGCGTCGTCTGTGCACAGTGAGCGCTCTGCCGTGCCCGGAAGCCCGGGCGCGGTCGATGAAGGGTGCCTTCCGCAGGGGTTCCGTCCCGTGCGTGATGAACCGGCCGGGAGCCCCCGTCCGGGGGCGGCCCCGCACCCAACGGACGCTCCAGCCCCGGGGCGGCCCGGCGGTCGTACGGACTCTCCAGCACAGGCTCCGTGCCGCCGTACGGACTCTCCAGTGGCGGTCTCGTGCCGCCGTACGGTCCGGGCGCGGAGGCCCGGACCGGGATTCAGCGGGCCGCGGCGCGGCGCAGTACCTCCGAGGCGGCGCCGCCGGTGCGGGGCAGCAGGGGCGGCACCTCGGACATGGCGAAAGGTTCCGGCGCCGAGTCCGCGCTCGGACGTCGGCCGCCACGCCCCTCACCGAGCACCTGCCAGCCGTCACGCGTCAGCGTGATGTACGCCCCGCAGCGCAGCCCGTGCAGCGTGCAGGCGTCACGCAGCCCCCACATCCACGCCCCGTCCTCCTCCGTCCAACGCGCGTCGCCCTCACGGCAGTAGAGCAGCACGGCGGTGCGCACCGGGGTGCGGCGACGCAGGTCGTGCGGGATGACCCGACGCAGCTGGGCGAGCAGCGCGTTGCGGAACATCCAGCCGTCGGCCGGGGCCGACCGGCGGACGAACGAGGCGCTCGCGAGCAGCCGTTCGTCCGGGTCGAGGACGGCCACGATCGCGGTCGCCGGTCTCGGGCGGTGCCGGGAGTGCAGCCCGCTGACGACCTCGCGGGGATTGCGCAGCAAGGGGATTCCGGCGGCGGCCCACTCGGAGGGTTCGAGCATACGGGCCAGAGGGTTGGCGGAAGCGGCGGACAGGTCGGCTGACGTCGACGTGGATGCCGCGGAGGACGGAGCGAATCCGAAGGTCACGGTCCTCCCTTCGGCTACGCGCCCACACTGAGGGCGAGGTCGGATTCGGGGGAGCGCACACCGCAGCAGAGCCCTACCGGATCACGGACGAACCGTGCGGGGAGCGGACTCCAATTCTTGCTGTCGAACTGGGATGCGGCAACGAGCAAATGGGGCCACAGCCCCTTATCTGATGGTCTGTGGCTTATATCCCTACCCAATGCGTCGTCCGACGACGCCTGGGACGATCGAGCACGACACTTTCGTACGCCATTGAGGTGCGGAAGGTCCAGAGGGAGCAGGTCGGCCCCGGTGCGCGGGGCGCCCGGGACAGGCGGTCAGGACGGCCGGAAGCGCCTCTTCACCGCGGCGGGGGATTGGGCCGATGTCAGTGGCGTGAGGTTGCATGGGGGCATGAGCAACCAGGAGCTGCGTGCCGAAGCCGACGCCATCCTCGCCGAGCTGGTCGGTGATCCGAGCGGCACGGCGCGGCTGCGCGAGGACCAGTGGCAGGCGGTGGCGGCTCTCGTGGAGGAGCGTCGGCGCGCGCTGGTGGTGCAGCGCACCGGATGGGGCAAGTCGGCGGTGTACTTCGTCGCCACCGCCCTCCTGCGCCGACGCGGCTCCGGGCCCACGGTGATCATCTCGCCGCTGCTGGCCCTGATGCGCAACCAGGTCGAGTCGGCGGCACGGGCCGGCATCCGGGCGCACACCATCAACTCGGCCAACCCGGAGGAGTGGGACAGCATCTACGGAGAGGTCGAACGCGGCGAGACCGATGTTCTCCTCGTCAGTCCCGAACGGCTCAACTCCGTGGACTTCCGCGACCAGGTGCTGCCCAAACTGGCGGCCACGACAGGCCTGTTGGTGGTCGACGAGGCCCACTGCATCTCCGACTGGGGACACGACTTCCGCCCGGACTACCGCCGACTGCGGGCGATGCTGGCCGAACTGCCCGCGGGCGTACCGGTGCTGGCCACCACGGCGACCGCCAACGCGCGCGTGACCGCCGATGTGGCCGAGCAGTTGGGCACCGGCGCCGGTGAGGCCCTGGTGCTGCGCGGCCCGCTGGAGCGGGAGAGCCTGCGGCTGGGGGTGGTCCAACTCCCGGACGCCGCGCACCGCCTGGCCTGGCTCGCCGAGCACCTGGACGAGTTGCCGGGCTCGGGGATCATCTACACACTCACCGTTGCCGCCGCCGAGGAGGCCACCGCGTTCCTGCGGCAACGCGGCTTCAAGGTCGCCTCGTACACCGGGAAGACGGAGAACGCCGACCGGCTGCAGGCCGAGATCGACCTCCAGGAGAACCGGGTCAAGGCCCTGGTCGCCACATCGGCCCTGGGCATGGGCTACGACAAGCCGGACCTGGGCTTCGTGGTCCACCTCGGCTCGCCCTCCTCGCCGATCGCCTACTACCAGCAGGTGGGCCGCGCGGGGCGCGGTGTGGCGCACGCCGATGTGCTGCTCCTGCCGGGCAGGGAGGACGAGGCGATCTGGCGCTACTTCGCCGACACGGCCTTCCCGCCCGAGACACAGGTCCGCCAGACCCTCTCGGCCCTCGCCGACGCGGGACGGCCGCTGTCCGTACCGGCCCTGGAGACAGCGGTGGATCTCCGGCGCAGCCGCCTGGAGACGATGCTGAAAGTCCTGGACGTCGACGGAGCGGTCAAGCGCGTGAAGGGCGGCTGGGCGGCCACGGGCGCCGAGTGGGTGTACGACGCCGAGCGGTACACCTGGGTGGCCAAACAGCGAGCGGCCGAACAGCAGGCCATGCGCGACTACGTGAGCACGTCCCAGTGCCGGATGGAGTTCCTGCGCCAACAGCTGGACGACGAAGGGGCGGTGCCCTGCGGCCGCTGCGACAACTGCGCGGGCGCCTGGATCGACTCCTCCGTCTCGGCGGAGACGCTGACAGGGGCGACGAAGGAACTGGACCGCCCGGGCACGGAGATCGAGCCGCGCCGGATGTGGCCGACCGGGATGGCCGCGCTGGGCGTCGACCTCAAGGGACGCATCCCGGCCAAGGACCAGTGCTCCACGGGGCGTGCCCTGGGGCGGCTCTCGGACATCGGCTGGGGCAACCGACTGCGCCCGCTGCTGGCCGAGAACGCACCCGACGGCCCGGTCCCCGACGACGTCCTGAAGGCCGCGGTGGCGGTCCTCGCCGACTGGGCGCGTTCTCCGGGCGGTTGGGCGCCGAACGTCACCGATGCCTCCGCCCGTCCCGTGGGAGTCGTGGCCGTACCGTCCCTGGCTCGTCCGCAACTCGTCGGGTCCCTCTCCCAGGGCATCGCGACCATCGGCCGCCTCCCTCTCCTGGGCACCTTGACGCACACCGGCCCGGACGGCACGCACGCGGCCCGCCGCAGCAACTCCGCCCAGCGCCTCAGGGCCCTGTCCGACGCCTTCGCGGTCTCCGAGGAACTGGCCGGCGCCCTGGCCGCCCATCCCGGCCCCGTCCTGCTCGTGGACGACTACACCGACTCCGGCTGGACCCTGGCGGTCGCCGCCCGCCTGCTCCGCCGGGCAGGGAGCGAGCAGGTCCTTCCGCTGGTCCTTGCTGCGGCGGGCTGAGATTCCGTACCGGGATCCGTGCCACCGGGCGGCCGGGCGTGCGATTCCGGTTCGCATGTCCTGGTCGCCCGGGCCGAGTTGACCGCACCGAAGTCCATGTGACGTGCCCCTGGCCGGACTTATCCACAGGCTCAAGCGGGATGGTGAGATTCGCGAGATCGTCAACGCATGACGAATCACAGCGAAATGACCGGATCCGCCGAAAACGGCGACATCGAGCCCACCGCCTACGACCGCCACGGCGCCGACCACCAGGTCACCCTGCGCACCCCGGCCGAACTCGCCGACGCCCTGCCCTACCTCCTCGGGTACCGCCCCGAGGACAGCATCGTCCTCGTCGCCCTGCACGATCGCGGCGGCCGGGGCCGTTTCGGCGGCCGAGCCAGGCTCGGCATTCCCGCCGGCGCGGACGACTGGGCGTCCGTGGCACGGCAGTTGGCCCACGGCCTGGTGACCGGCAGCGAGCGCAGGGGCACCCGGCCCGAGCAGATGATCGCCTACGTCTGCCAGGAACCGGCGCCCGGCGAGACGGGGCGCCAGGTCATGGAGCGGCTGCGTCCGCTGGTGCAGAACCTGCGCACCGAATGCGGCCGGCTCGACGTGACGGTCATCGAGGCGCTCTGCATCTCGGACGGCCGCTTCTGGTCCTACTGCTGCCCGATCGAGGGCTGCTGCCCGGTCGACGGATCCCCGATGGGCCTGCCCGGCACCTCCGTGCTGGCCGCCGCGGCGACCTACGCGGGACTCCAAGTGCGCGGCACACTGCGCGAGTTGCGCAGCAGGCTGCTGCCGTGGGAGACGGCCGCCGCGCTGGAGCAGGAAGCCGCCCTGGACGCCGCCGGTTCGGCCCTGGTACCCCGCATCCTCGACGACGCCTACCGCGCGGACGTGGGGCACGAGACGCTGGACCTCGCCCGGTTGATCCTCGACCGGTTCGCCGCGGCACCACCCGTGTCCGGCGCACTCCACTCGGACCTGTGCGACGACGCACTGCTCGCCCACGACGAAGCGGCCACACTGATCCTCGGCCTTCAGGACCGTACGACCCGCGACCGCGCGGCCGAATGGATGGAAGGCGACGAGGCGGTTCCGGCCCTGCGCCTCTGGCGCGCACTGGCCCGCCGCTGCGTCGGACCCTACGGCGAACACGCCGCCGCTCCGCTCACACTCGCGGGCTGGGTCGCCTGGTCGACCGGCGACGACCTGGAGGCCCGGGAGGCCCTGGCCTTGGCCCTGGGCGCCGACTCCGACTACCTGTTCGCCCGCCTCCTGCATCAGGCCTGCAACGAGGGCCTGGACCCGGAGTCGATCCGCCGCTGCCTGCGCGCGGAACGGAAGGACCGTGCGGGGGCGGAGGCCGACGGCGCGGAGGTCGCCGACGGTTCCGTACCGCAGGGTGCGAGCGGTCCCGGTGGCGCCCCGACACCGGTGGCATCGCCCACGGCTTCCCGTCGTCGGCGCCGTACGCGTACCGCCGACGGAGCCGAGGGCCGTCCGCGTTCCGCGGAATCGGACGGCTCCCGTCCTCGCACACCGGCGCAGGGCACCGCACGTCCCGGCGGCACACGTGCACGCACCTCCGGGAGGAGCGGTTCGCGGCGCCATGACACCTGCGCGGAGCGGCCCCTGCCGGGGAGCAACGGCGTTGAGGGGGACGGGTGATCAAGGGCCGGGGGAGCGGTGGTCAGTCACGCCGGTCAGGCGGAGGGTGCGGTGTCTTCGGTCTGTTCGGGGTCGTGATCCGGCGGGTCGTCGAGTTCAGGGCGATGACCCCACACGCGGTGAGTGTCGGCGGCGGCCGAGGCCGCGGAACGGGTGCCGCGCGGCTGCCTTCTCCGCTCCGCCGCCATTCGGTCGGCTTCCAGGGCCGCGGGCGTGACCAGGAGGAGCCCGGTTCCGTTCACCTGAGTGGCGGAACGCCTGATCGGGGCGTGTCGCCGTACAGCCCTTGTCCTCTCGGGACTCTCCATCCGGCGCCGAACACGTCCGAGGCGCACAGAGCGCAGAAGAAGCCGCCCATGCATCAGCCGACGCCGCCCTCCGACGCCGACGACAGCCCTGACTCCGGTGCCCCCGCGCCACTCTCGGACCAGGACCGGCGCCTTGCTTCCCTGACCGGCCAAGGCGGGCGCTTGTCGCAGCCGTCGCAGCCGTCGGTGGAGGGCTCGGAGCCCGGCCGTATCCGCCGTCCAGCACCACCCCCCTCCCGGTCTCCGTCCCCGCTCCGGTCCTCGTCCCTCTCCCCGCCGCAGAGCCCTGTGCCGCGCATGCCTCGCCCGACGCCCCGCCGTTCCGTCGAACTGCCGCCCACCCACAACACGCTGATCTGCGTCGCTCTCCCAGGGCTCGCCGTCTCCACCGAGCAGGGCCAGCTGAACGGCCGGGGACTGGAGGGGATCTACCGCGCAGGTCGGCGGGTGCTCTCCCGCTGTCAGGTGCGGGTCGCCGGACGCGAACCGCTGGCGGTACAGGCCAGGATGACGGCGGCCGACCGCGCGCGCTTCGTGGGAACCGTGCGGGTGGCCCCCGACTGCGGCCCGGACCCCGACCTCGTGGTCGAGCGGACCCGGCACGCCGACGGTACGGAGCGCATCACCCTGCGCAGCGTGTCCTGGCGCCCGCTGCGCCTGCCGGTCGAGGTCGCGCTCGGCACCGACCTGGCGGACCTGGGAGCGATCGCCGCGGGCAGCACGGGACCCGAACTGCCCGCCAGCGTGCACGACTCCGGGCTGCGCTGGTCCGGCGCCACCGGGAACTCGACGGTCACCGCCGACCCGCCACCCTCCGACGTGCTGGCCTCCGCGGGGCTACTGCGCTGGGAGTTCGAACTCCCACCGGGCGGTACGGCGAGCGTGGAACTGCGAGTACGGCCGGACGGCGCGGGACCGGTACGGGCCGTGGGCCACGGCGCGACCAGCCCACTGGCCTCCGCGCGGGCGGCCGGTGACGACCCCCGAGCCCAGGCGCTTCTGCGAACCAGCGTCGAGGATCTCCAGGCACTGCTGCTGCGCGACCCCGCACACCCCGCCGACACACACCTGGCGGCCGGAGCGCCCTGGCGGTGCGGTCTGGCCCCCGCGGAGTCGCTCACGGCGGCCCGCATGACACTGCCCCTCGGTACGCGGCTCGCCGCGGGCACACTGCGGACCCTGGCCCGGACCCAACTCCCGGGCCCCGGAGCACAGTTCGGAATGATCCCGGGACCGCGCCGCGATGCGGGCGCCCATCTGCCGCCGGGCTGCACGGGCACCGAGGCGACCCTGCTCTTCCCGGTGTTGCTCGCGGAGGCCCGCCGCTGGGGGCTCCCGGAGCAGGAGACGCAGGAGTTACTGCCGGCCGCCGAGCGCTGTCTGACCTGGTTGCGGACCACCGTGGGCGACGGTACCTATCTGCGCGACCCGCACCCCGGCGGCCCCGTCCGCTGCGAGACACAGGCCCACGCCCACCGGGCAGCGGTGCTCGGTGCCGATCTGCTGGACGCGTGCGGCAGACCCGGCGGTGCCGAACTCCGGCAATGGGCCCAGGAGTTGCGCACAGCCTTCCGCGCGGACTTCTGGATCGGAGACCTGGGCGGCGGTCGCCCGGCAGCGGCCCGGGTCCCGGACGGACGCCTCGTGCCGCACCTCGGCGCGACCGCGGCCCATCTCCTCGACACGGGCCTGCTGGGCGGCGGCGAGTACGCACCCGGCCTGCTCGACAAGGCGCGGGCCGAACAACTCGCCCGGCTGCTCGGAAGCCCGGCGATGGACTCGGGCTGGGGGCTGCGCGGCCTGGGTGCGAAGGAGCCGGGATTCAGCCCGTTCGGCCACCGGAGCGGCGCCGTGCGGGTGCAGGAGACGGCGATCGCCGTCGCGGGCCTGGCCGCCGGCGGCTACGAGAAGGAGGCCGCCTCACTGTTGCGGGGCGTGCTCGCGGCGGCCGAGGCATTCGGACACCGGCTCCCCGAGATGTACGCGGGGGAGCAGCGGGCGGAGGGGAGCGCTCCCGTTCCTCACCCGGCGGCCTGCCGTCCGGCGGCCACGGCAGCAGCCGCCGGAGTGCTGCTGCTGACCACCCTCGCGGGCATCCGCCCGGACGCCCCCGCCGGGACGGTCACCCTCCGTCCGGTCCGTAGCGCGCCCGTGGGCGAGCTCGGCCTGACGGGACTGCGGATCGCGGGCGCCCCCTTCTCCGTACGGGTCGGTCGACTCGGTGTCGCCATGGTCGAGGAGGCGGCCGACGGACTGCAATTGGGAGCGTGACCTCGCACGAGTCCCCGTCGGCCGACGGCCGGAAGCGGAGGATCGACCACGTATCGCACCGAAGTGGATCAGTCACGGCGGTACCGACGAAGGGAGTGTTTATCGTCAGGCAGACGACTATGATCGCCGCATGTCCTACGACCCGTCAGCGTATCCGCCCTTCGCCGTCACCGTGGACCTGGTCGTGCTGACCGTGCGCCGCCATGCTCTGTGCGGGCTGGCGGTACGCAGGGGCGAGCCACCCTTTCAGGGGCGCTGGGCGCTACCCGGCGGTTTTGTGCGGGCCGACGAGGACCTGGCCCAGGCCGCCGCCCGCGAACTGGCCGAGGAGACGGGACTGCGCGCCCACGACCCGGCGGTCCCCGTCCAGGACAACGGAGCGCACCTGGAGCAGCTCGCGACCTACGGCGACCCCAAGCGCGACCCGCGCATGCGCGTCGTCAGCGTCGCCCACCTCGCACTCGCCCCCGACCTGCCGGCACCCCGAGCGGGCGGCGACGCCAGCAACGCGCGCTGGGCGCCCGTCGAGGAGTTGCTGCAGCAGGGCGGCTTCGGGCGTGACGGCGATCCGGTGGCGCCGCTCGCCTTCGATCACGCGCAGATCCTGTCCGACGGGGTGGAGCGCGCCCGCTCGAAGATCGAGTACTCGTCCCTGGCCACGGCGTTCTGCCCCACCGAATTCACCGTCGGTGAACTGCGCCGCGTCTACGAGGCGGTGTGGGGGGTGGCGCTAGACCCGCGCAACTTCCACCGCAAGGTGACCGGCACACCCGGCTTCCTCGTCCCGACCGGCGGTACGACGACCCGTCAGGGAGGGCGCCCGGCGCAGCTGTTCCGGGCCGGCGGGGCCACGCTGCTCAACCCGCCGATGCTGCGCCCCGAGGTGTGACGTCGCAGCACCTGGACCGGGGCGATCAAGCGTTGCGGTGCAGGCCGTTCGCTGACCGAAAAAACGGACATAGCGCGCTATCTTGCTGTGGGTGATCCAGGCCTTCGGACTGACCAGCAACGCCCGCAAGGAGCATCCCCCCGCCATCGACGACGTCTCCTTCGAGGCCCGTGCGGGCAGTGTCACCGCACTCCTCGGAGCACCGGGCGCGGGGAAGACGACCGCGCTCAGGCTCATGCTAGAGCTGCAACAGGGGCGTGGAATCAGCTACTTCAGGGGCCGCCCCCTGCATCGCATCGCCCACCCGTCGCGCGAGGTCGGCGTGCTCCTGGGCGACGTGCCGGGCCATCCGGCCCGCTCGGTCCGCGGCCATCTGCGGATGCTGTGTGCCGCGGCGGGTGTTCCGGCCCGGCGGGCCGACGAGGTCCTCGAAGTGGTCGGCCTCGTCAGCCTGCGCGACGAACGCCTCGGCAGCCTCGCGCGCGGCATGGACCGCCGCCTGGGCCTCGCCTGCGCCCTGCTGTCCGACCCGCACACGCTGGTACTGGACGAACCCGCGGACGCGCTCTCCGCCCGCGAGAGCCGCTGGCTGTACGGCATGCTCCGCGCGCACGCCGCCCAGGGCGGCACGGTCCTGTTCAGCACCGCCGAACCCAAGGAGGCCGCCCGCAGCGCCGACCGGGTCGTCACCCTCGAACAGGGCAGACTCGTTGCCGACCAGGAGGCGGGAGAGTTCGCCCGCACCCGGCTGCGCCCCCGTGTCGCCGTCCGCACCCCGCACGCCGCCCGCCTCGCCGCCCTCCTCGCCAAGGAGGCCCGCGCCGCGCATCGCTCGGTCGAGGTCGTACGGGAGGACGGCAACCGCCTTTCCGTGTACGGCAGTACGTGCGCCGACGTCGGCGAGACGGCGTTCCGGCACGATATCCTCGTACATCAACTCGCGGACGAGATCGGCGACATGGGGCCCGGGGCCGGAACATCCCTCCAGGGCGAGCCGGAGACCGGCGGCGAGCCGCGTGTGCCGGCCCCCTCGGCGGAGCGCTCGGAGGCCGCCGAGGAACCGGAACCTGTCGCACAGGCCCACCCGCCGTACGAGGCTCAGGCAACTGCCGTCAGTCCCTTGCGGGACACCGCCGTTGACCCCGAGGCTCAGCCGACCACCACAAGTCCCTCTGCGACACGCAGCCCGCGCGTGCCGAGTACTGCTCCCTCTCGACTGGTGCCTCTCATCGACCCCGAAGAGGCGACCGGCACCCTTCCCCGCGCGCGTGCCCCGCGCCCTTCGCGAGCCGCCACCCTCGACACCCTGTCCCCGCTCCCGCCCCCCATCTCCGTCCGCTCCGCGCCCAGCCCCCTGCGTCCGCTCCGCTACGAGCTGCGCCGGGCCACCGGTATCGGCACCGGGTTCCTGACCGGGGCCGCCGTACTCGTCGTGTCCGCCCTCACCGCGCTGCTGTTGGCCCGCATCGGGCACACCCCGCAGTCGCGACTGCTGGCCGCCTGGCCACGGGAACTGCCGCTGCCGCCCGCGGCGCTCGGCGCGGGACTGCTCGGGGCGTTCGCCTTCGGCGACGAGTTCCGCCACCCTGCCCTGGCGGCGGACCGCGGCACCGTCCCCAGGCGGATGGGGCTGCTCCTCGCGAAGCTCCTCGTCTCCGCGGCCACCGCGCTGCTGCTGGGCTTCCTCACGGTGGGCTGCGACGCCGAAGTGCTCTATCTCGTATACGGACGGGAGCTCGCGCAGGTTCCCGCCGACTGGCTTTCGGCGAGCGCGAGTTGGGTCGGCCTCGTCGTCGGGTGCGCCTGGGCCGGAGTGCTGGCCGCGGGCATCTTCCGGTCCACCACGGCCGGGCTCGCCGCGGTGGTCGCCGTACCGATTCTCGTCGTACCCCTCGTGCACAAGGCGCTGGAAGGGCCCGCCGTGCGGGCCGCGGCAGGCTTTCCCCTGCGGTTGCGGCAGGTGTTCCTGCTGCAGTGGCCCTTCGGGGGTGAGCGGTATCTGTCCGCGGCGGCGCGAGTGGTCGTCCAACCCGTGGGCGGGGCACTGGCGTTGTCGCTGACCGCACTGCTCTGCGCGTATCTGCTCACGACCCTGCGTAGCAGGGTCCGATGACTACCGTGCGCGCCCTTCGGGTCCCGCTCTGCGCACAACTCCCCGGAGAAAGCCCATTTCTTTCCGATAAGGCGTCAATTGCGACGGGGTGAGCGATCACCCTTTCGTGTGCTTTTCACCAAAGACCTCAAGGGAGTTGGAGCCAGCGCCGACAAAGGATCCGTGAGTACCCTTGCGCACACCATGATGACCGCCGCCCGCTCCGCAGACTCCGGTCTCGCCGGCCCGGGCGAACTCGACCGCTACCCCTATGCCGAGGCGCCCGTCACCGAGCGCCTCGGAGCCCCTTCCTGGGACGGTTCCGACCCCGAGCTGGGCCGCGTGGGCCGTCGTGCCGCGGGCAGCCGCGGACGCGGACTGCACGGCCAACTCGTCCAGCAGCTGGGTCAGATGATCGTTTCCGGCGACCTGGGCGCCGACCGCCCGCTGGTGCCCGAGGAGATCGGCCAGCGTTTCGAGGTCTCCCGCACCGTCGTCCGTGAGTCGCTGCGCGTCCTGGAGGCCAAGGGTCTGGTCAGCGCCCGCCCGAACGTCGGCACGCGCGTGCGTCCCGTCAGCGACTGGAACCTCCTCGACCCGGACATCATCGAGTGGCGTGCCTTCGGCCCGCAGCGCGACAACCAGCGCCGCGAGCTGAGCGAGCTGCGCTGGACGATCGAGCCGCTCGCCGCGCGCCTCGCCGCCGGGCACGGGCGCGAGGATGTCCAGCAGCGCCTCTCCGACATGGTCGAGATCATGGGTCACGCCATGGCGCAGGGCGACGCGATGACCTTCTCCCGCGCGGACGCCGAGTTCCACTCGCTGCTCATCCAGGTCGCGGGCAACCGCATGCTGGAGCACCTTTCCGGGATCGTCTCCTCGGCCCTCCAGGTCTCCGGCGGCCCGGTCACGGGCTGTGACCGCCCGACCGACGCGTCCCTGGCGCACCACGCCCGGATCGTCGACGCCCTCGCCGCCGGCGACGGTGCGGCGGCCGAGGCGGCCATGCGGCAGCTGCTCATCGTGCACCCCGAGGTGGAGCGCGTGGTGCCCGCCCCGCGCGAACACTGACGCGCGCGTGGTGGTCGGCGCGGTCGAGGTGCGCCGCGCGCTCGTGGCGCCGCCCGACCCGGTCGCCGTCTCCCGCCGGACCCCGCAGGAATCCTTCAGGGAACCGGCGGGGTCCGGCGGTGCGACGGGGGCCGTATCTCCTTGAGAAGTGCCTCTCCCGGCCCTGGGTGACCTCCTCTGCCCGTGTCTGACCGTTTTTGAACGCTTACGGGGTGTGACTCGGGCCACGCAGATTGGGCGTAACGCTCGCGGGAACTGCGCGATGACCTAAGAGGTGACAGCCGCGGAAGGGAATACGGACGCCGTTCAAGGCGCTGTGATTCTTCCCGGCCCCAGCCCGCGCCGTCGGCCCATCCCCAAGTCGGCGGTCGTCGGTTCCTGTCCGTACCGGACGGGGCCGGAAGCCGTTTTCCATCGTTCCGAGAGGTTGTTCGTGTCGGCCAGCACATCCCGTACGCTCCCGCCGGAGATCGCCGAGTCCGTCTCTGTCATGGCGCTCATCGAGCGGGGAAAGGCTGAGGGGCAGATCGCCGGCGATGACGTGCGTCGGGCCTTCGAAGCTGACCAGATTCCGGCCACTCAGTGGAAGAACGTACTGCGCAGCCTCAATCAGATCCTTGAGGAAGAGGGTGTGACGCTGATGGTCAGTGCCGCGGAGCCCAAGCGCACCCGAAAGAGCGTCGCAGCGAAGAGTCCGGCCAAGCGCACCGCTACCAAGACGGTCGCCGCGAAGACGGTGACCGCCAAGAAGGCCACCGCCACCGCGACTCCGGCGGCGCCCCTCGCCGACGCTCCCGCCGAGGACGACGCCCAGAGGGCCGCTGCCAAGAAGGCGGCGCCCGCCAAGAAGGCGGTCGCCAAGAAGGTCGCCGCCAAGAAGACGACTGCCGCGGCGGCCAAGAAGACCAGCGCCAAGAAGGACGACGCCGAACTCGTCGACGACGAGGCAGCCGAGGAGACGCCCGGCAAGACCGGGGACGAGCCCGAGGGCGCCGAGAGCGCCGGCTTCGTACTCTCCGACGAGGACGAGGACGACGCGCCCGCGCAGCAGGTCGCCGCCGCCGGTGCCACCGCCGACCCCGTCAAGGACTACCTCAAGCAGATCGGCAAGGTCCCCCTCCTCAACGCCGAGCAGGAGGTCGAGCTCGCCAAGCGCATCGAGGCGGGCCTGTTCGCCGAGGACAAGCTGGCCAACGCCGACAAGCTCGCCCCCAAGCTCAAGCGCGAGCTGGAGATCATCGCCGAGGACGGCCGCCGCGCCAAGAACCACCTCCTGGAGGCCAACCTCCGTCTGGTGGTCTCCCTGGCCAAGCGCTACACCGGCCGCGGCATGCTGTTCCTGGACCTCATCCAGGAGGGCAACCTCGGTCTGATCCGCGCGGTCGAGAAGTTCGACTACACCAAGGGCTACAAGTTCTCCACGTACGCCACCTGGTGGATCCGTCAGGCGATCACCCGCGCGATGGCCGACCAGGCCCGCACCATCCGTATCCCGGTGCACATGGTCGAGGTCATCAACAAGCTCGCGCGCGTGCAGCGCCAGATGCTCCAGGACCTGGGCCGCGAGCCCACCCCGGAGGAGCTGGCCAAGGAACTCGACATGACCCCGGAGAAGGTCATCGAGGTCCAGAAGTACGGCCGCGAGCCCATCTCCCTGCACACCCCCCTGGGTGAGGACGGCGACAGCGAGTTCGGTGACCTCATCGAGGACTCCGAGGCCGTCGTCCCGGCCGACGCGGTCAGCTTCACGCTCCTCCAGGAGCAGCTGCACTCCGTCCTGGACACCCTGTCCGAGCGCGAGGCCGGCGTGGTCTCGATGCGCTTCGGTCTCACCGACGGTCAGCCGAAGACCCTCGACGAGATCGGCAAGGTGTACGGAGTCACCCGTGAGCGCATCCGCCAGATCGAGTCCAAGACCATGTCGAAACTGCGCCACCCGTCGCGTTCGCAGGTGCTCCGCGACTACCTCGACTAGGCCCTAGTCGTACGACACGGAAGGCCCGGTTTCCCCTCGGGGAGCCGGGCCTTCGTGCTGGGCCGCGGGTGCGCGGCGCGGCCCGCTGGATCACTCTGGGTCTCCGATGACCATCCCAGAGTGAGGAACGTGCATGCGTCGTCCCTTTGCCCGGGCGCTGACCCGGCCGCTGGTCCTGGCGGCTGCCGCGTCCGCCATACCGCTGGTCTCCGCGGCCCCTGTGGCCGCCGACAGCATCGTCGTCGGCGGGTTCCCGGTCGATGTCTCCGAGAGCCCGTGGACGGTGGCGCTGTCCAGTCGTGACCGGTTCGGGGGTACCCGGGCGGGACAGTTCTGCGGAGGCGTCGCCGTGAGCCGGACCACCGTGCTGACCGCGGCCCACTGCATGGGCGACGATGTCCTCGGTACGCCGCCGAACCGCGCGGGCGACCTCAAGGTCCTCGCGGGCCGTACGGACCTGCTCTCGGGCAGCGGCCAGACGATCGCCGTACGGGACGTGTGGGTCAACCCGGCCTACGACACCGCCAGCAACGCCGGCGACTTCGCCGTGCTCACCCTCGCCGAACCGCTGCCCCAGAGCTCGGTCATCGGGATGGCGGCGGCCGGCGACAGCGCCTACCGGCCGGGCACGGCCGCCGCGGTCTACGGCTGGGGCGATCTCAGCGGTGGTGGCGACTACGCGGGCAGTCTGCACGCCGCGCGCGTGCACGTGCTGCCCGACGCACGCTGCGAGGAGGCCTACCCGGGCAGCGCGGACGGCACCTACCTCCCCGAGGCCATGCTGTGCGCCGGAGAGCCTCAGGGGGGCCGTGACGCCTGTCAGGGGGACAGCGGGGGGCCGCTGGTCGCGCAGGGCCGGCTGATCGGGCTGGTGTCGTGGGGCAGCGGGTGCGGGCGGGCCGGGAGCCCCGGCGTCTACACCCGGGTGTCCGACGTCCTGCGGACGCTGGCCGCCACAGTGGCGCACCGGGGCCGCACAAGGGCGCCTGACGGCCGCTGAGGGGCATCCACGGATACGAGGACGGGCGGCCCCACTCCTGTGGTTCAGGAGTGGGGCCGCCCGTCGCCGGCCTGTGCCGGTGCTGGCTCGTCGTGGACGCGAAGTGTCAGCGCTCTTCTTCAGGAGTGCTTGCTGCAGGAGCGGCGGTCAGTCGCTCCGACTCGTCCTGTATCTCAGCGGCGATCTTCTTGAGTTCCGGCTCGAACTTGCGGCCGTGGTGGGCGCAGAAGAGCAGTTCTCCGCCGCTGAGCAGGACGACGCGCAGGTATGCCTGGGCGCCGCAGCGGTCGCAGCGATCGGCGGCCGTCAGCGGGCTCGCGGGGGTCAGAACAGTAGTCACGTCGCCTCTTCTCTAGCTCGACGAGCTGTCGTACCAGGGTCAACATCCAACCAGCCCGAAAACGTTCCCGCTCTGGGCTTTTCCTCGGAAAAATCTTCCGGGGCTGCTGTCTGCTGCCGGTTGGCGGCGAATGTGCCGTATTGCGTGTCTATGTGTCTGTACGGGTTCGCGCTGTGGGTCAGGGGTCGGTCCTCCCGGCTGGGTTGCCGGTTGTTCATGAGGACGTGCCCGGAGCCTAAATGGTTCATGCCCCGAAGGGAACGTGATATGTACTTCACTCCATCGAGGGATCGAACAGGTATACGACCCTGGACTAGTGTGAGGAGGAGACGAGGGTGGCGTTACAACGGCTCTACCAGGCCTCGGTACCCTCTGAGCGGCAACCGAAGCCGAGCCCTTACCCAAAAGGGCCTCATCTGAAATTCAGCGAGGAGCGAACCGCGTGACCGCCGAAACGTCCGTGCCGTCGACAGCGCTGCTGGCAGGAGCAGACCGGGACGGTTCCAACTACACCGCGCGGCACCTGCTCGTCCTTGAGGGGCTAGAGGCCGTACGCAAGCGCCCGGGCATGTACATCGGGTCGACCGACAGCCGTGGCCTGATGCACTGCCTGTGGGAGATCATCGACAACTCCGTGGACGAGGCCCTGGGGGGCTACTGCGACCACATCGAGGTGATCCTGCACGACGACGCCTCGGTGGAGGTCCGGGACAACGGCCGGGGCATCCCGGTCGACGTCGAGCCCAAGACCGGCCTCTCCGGTGTCGAGGTCGTCATGACCAAGCTGCACGCCGGCGGCAAGTTCGGCGGCGGCTCGTACGCCGCCTCCGGTGGTCTGCACGGCGTGGGCGCCTCCGTGGTGAACGCCCTGTCCGCGCGGCTCGACGTCGAGGTGGACCGCAATGGCAGCGTCCACGCCATCAGCTTCCGGCGCGGTGTGCCCGGCTCCTTCGCCGCCGGCGGTCCCGACTCCGCGTTCGAGCCCGGTGGCATGCGCAAGACCAAGCGGATCCCCAAGAGCCGCACCGGCACGCGCGTGCGCTACTGGGCCGACCGCCAGATCTTCCTCAAGGACGCCAAGCTCTCCCTGGAGAACCTGCACCAGCGGGCCCGCCAGACCGCGTTCCTGGTGCCCGGGCTGACCATCGTCGTCCGCGACGAGTACGGCCTCGGCGAGGGCGGCAGCAAGGGCGAGGAGTCCTTCCGCTTCGACGGCGGCATCAGCGAGTTCTGCGAGTATCTGGCGAGCGACAAGCCGGTCTGCGACGTCCTCCGCCTGTCGGGCCAGGGCACCTTCAAGGAGACGGTGCCCGTCCTGGACGACCACGGCCAGATGACACCCACCGAGGTCACCCGCGAACTCGGCGTCGACATCGCGCTGCGCTGGGGAACCGGCTACGACACGAACCTCAAGTCGTTCGTCAACATCATCGCCACCCCCAAGGGCGGCACCCACGTCGCCGGCTTCGAGCAGGCCATCGTCAAGACGATGAACGAGGTGGCGCGCGCCAAGAAGCTGCTGCGCGTCGCCGAGGACGACGTCGTCAAGGACGACGCCCTGGAGGGCCTCACCGCGGTCGTCACCGTCCGGCTCGCCGAACCTCAGTTCGAGGGCCAGACCAAGGAGGTGCTCGGTACGTCGGCGGCCCGCCGCATCGTCACCAACGTGGTCACCAAGGAGTTCAAGGACTTCCTGACCTCGACGAAGCGTGACGCGGCGGCCCAGGCCCGCGTGGTCATGGAGAAGGCCGTGGCCGCGGCCCGTACGCGTATCGCGGCCCGGCAGCACAAGGACGCGCAGCGCCGCAAGACGGCCTTGGAGACCTCCTCGCTGCCCGCCAAGCTCGCCGACTGTCGCAGCGACGACGTCGAGCGCAGCGAGCTGTTCATCGTCGAGGGCGACTCCGCGCTCGGTACCGCCAAGCTCGCCCGGAACTCCGAGTTCCAGGCGCTGCTGCCGATCCGCGGCAAGATCCTCAACGTCCAGAAGTCGTCAGTCACCGACATGCTGAAGAACGTCGAGTGCGGCGCCATCATCCAGGTCATAGGAGCGGGATCGGGTCGCACCTTCGACCTCGACGCGGCCCGCTACGGCAAGATCATCATGATGACCGACGCCGATGTGGACGGTTCCCACATCCGCTGTCTGCTCCTGACCCTGTTCCAGCGCTACATGCGGCCCATGGTCGAGGCCGGCCGGGTGTTCGCCGCGGTGCCGCCGCTGCACCGCGTCGAGCTCGTCCAGCCCAAGAAGGGCCAGGACAAGTACGTCTACACGTACTCGGACCGCGAGCTGCGCGAAAAGCTCCTGGAGTTCCAGAGCAAGGGCGTCCGGTACAAGGACTCCATCCAGCGCTACAAGGGTCTCGGCGAGATGGACGCCGACCAGCTGGCCGAGACGACGATGGACCCCCGCCACCGCACCCTGCGCAGGATCAACCTCTCCGACCTGGACGCGGCCGAGCAGGTTTTCGATCTGCTGATGGGCAACGACGTGGCACCGCGCAAGGAGTTCATCTCCAGCTCGGCCGCGACACTGGACCGGTCGAGGATCGACGCGTGATCTTCGACGCGTGATCTTCGACGGGTGACCGTCGACGTGCGACCGACGGCGCCGGGCATCGGCTCCGGTCCCGCTCCGCGCCCGTTCCGGGCCCGGAACCGAGGCACCGGCGGATGCCCGGCGCCGTCGGTCCGCTCCACCCGTGGGTGGAGGTCGGCGCGGTCGGCGGATCCACCCACGATCCACCCTGGCGCCGATCTGCCGACCAGCGGATTTCCGTAGCTTCGAAGACGTCGGCAGCGCTCGCCGCCGACATCCCCTTCCGCTCACGGAGGCTCTGATGTCCGGGCTCGTCAACGCGTTGGTGATCGTGGCCGTCGCCGCCCTGGTGATCGTGCGACAGTTCAGCGCTCGCCAGATCGGCACCGACCGGCGCTGGTGGCTCCTCCCCGCCATCCTCGCCGTCTTCGCCCTCCGCGAGCCCGACGTACTCGACGCGCACCACCACACCGGGTCGGCCCTCCTGCTCGGCGTCGAACTGCTCGTCGCGCTGGCCACCGGAGCCGGCTGGGCCTGGACCACACGCCTGTGGGTCGAGACGGACGGTTCCGTGTGGAGCAAGAGCACCAAGGCGAGCGGGGGCGTCTGGATCGTCGGCATAGCCCTGCGAGTCGGCCTCATCGCCCTGGGCGCGCTGATCGGCGTGCACCCGAACACCTCCGCCGCCCTGATGCTCGGACTCGCGGCAACGCTGCTGGTCCGCGCCGGCGTCATGACCTGGCGGGCCCAGTCATTCACCGGGACGGCCGGATCCGCCCCGGCGTACGGTTTGGGCGTGGCGCAGCCCGCCCGGAAGGAGCGCGCGTGACGGAGAACGCGTGGACGCGCTGGCCCTCACGGGAGGCGCTGAGCCGAGCGGGAGTCTCACGGCCCCGGCGCCTGCTCGCCTGGGCCGTCCGGCTACTGGTGATCGGCATGCTGCTGTGGGGCGCCTTCACAGGCCACCGCTTCCACGGCTGGGCCCTCGCCGGACGCATTGCCGGAATCCTCGTGACCGCCGCCCTCGCCTGGGCCTTCTGGCGCACCACCCTCGCCCACAGACTCTGGCCGTCGGTGGCCCTCATCGCCGCGCTCCTCGGAATCGCCATAGCGGGACAGGCGGCCGACTTCACGGTCCCGGCTCTCGTCGTCTGGTGCGGCTGCGCGGTCAGCTCGCTGGAGCGGCTGCCCATCGCGGTCGCCCTGCCCGTGACATCGGTCTCCCTCGCGACCTTCGCCGCGGTCAACAACGACGTATGGCTGACCACCGCGGTCACGACAGCCGGACTGGCCCTCGCCGGCTACACACTCCGCCTCGACGCCGAGGCCCGGGGCAACGCCCAGCGGCTGCTCACGCAGGAACGCATGGCCCGCGCGGCCGAGGCGGAGTCCGCCGCGCTGGCGGAGCGGGCCCGCATAGCCCGGGAGATCCACGACGTGCTGGCCCACAGCCTGTCCGCCCAGCTCGTGCACCTGGAGGCGGCCCGGCTGCTGATCGAGCGGGGCGCCGACCGGGAGACGATCCTCGAACGGGTCGTGGCGGCACGGGGAATGGCCCGGGACGGCCTCGCCGAGACCCGGCAGGCCCTGTCCGCGCTGCGGGGCGAGATGACCCCGCTGGAGGACTTCCTGACCGAGATCGTCGCTACGACCGCCGGTGCGGAGGTCACCGTTACGGGTGACAGGCGGCAGCTCTCGGCCGAGGCCTCGCAGGCCGTGCGCAGGGTCGCCCAGGAGGCCCTGACGAACGTCCGCAAGCATGCCCCGGGCGCCAAGGTGCGGCTTCGGCTGGAGTACGGCGAACACGAAGTGCGGCTGGACGTACGGGACTCGGGCGGTTCGCCCGGTGAACTGACCGGTGCGGGAGGTGGGTACGGTCTGCTGGGCATGCGGGAACGCGCCGAGTTGCTGGGCGGTTCGCTGCGGGCCGAGCCGGAGGAGGAGGGATTCGTGGTGACGCTGAAGGTGCCCGCATGACGGAGGAGGCCGTGAAGAGGCCCGCGCGGGTCGTGGTCGCGGACGACCAGACCGTCGTACGGGAAGGCATCGTGATGCTGCTGGGGCTGCTGTCCGGGATCGAGGTCGTCGGCGCGGCGGCCGACGGGAACGAGGCGGTGCGGCTCGTCGCCGAACTCGCCCCGGACGTCGTCCTGATGGATCTGCGCATGCCCCGCTGCGATGGTGTGGAGGCGACCCGGCGGATCCGTGCGGAGCATCCCGGAACGCAGGTCGTGGTGCTCACGACCTTCGCGGACGACGCGTCACTCTTCCCGGCGCTGCGCGCGGGAGCACGCGGCTACCTCACCAAGGACGCGGGCGGCGACGAGATCGTACGGGCCGTGCAGAGCGTGCTCTCCGGGGACGCGGGCCTGTCGCCGAGCATCCAACGGCGGCTGCTGGAACGCCTGTCGGACCCCGAGCCGCAGCCGTCACCGGGTCCCGCCGAGCCGCCGGACGGGCTCACCACGCGGGAGACCGAGGTGCTGGTGCTGATCGCCGAGGGCCTGACCAACCAGGAGATCGCCCGCACACTGCATGTCTCCACGGCGACCGTGAAGACCCACATCAACAACCTGTTCGGCAAGACGGGGCTCAAGGACCGTGCGCAGGCGGTGCGTTACGCCTACGGGAAGGGACTGGTGCGGCCACCAGCGCGTTGAGTCACCTGATGGGGTGAAGACCCCGGAGAAGAAGAGTCGGGGATCTTCCCGTTCTGTCCATCCTTGGGCATGCAGTCAAGCAACGGTCGTCCCCGCGGTGGCGCGAGTGGTCACGAGAGTCCGGCCGAGAACCATGAAGGTCATGACCTGGCCCCCGCCGAGGCATCCGGAAAGGTGAGGTACCACGACCCGTGGTACGACGCACTCGCGTCCGGCTGGGGCGAGTTGGACGGCACGGGAGTGCCCACCTCCGAGGTGCCGGCCGCACGCAGGGAGGGCGAGGGACCGGCACTGCGGGCCGGGGACGTGTACCTCGACGTGCAGCGCAGCGCGGCCTTCCAGGAAGTGCGCAGCCGGTATCTGAGGTTCGTGGTGCCCGGCGTGATCGTCTTCCTCACCTGGTACGTGGCGTACGTGGTGGCCGCGACGACCGCGCCCGGACTGATGGCCCGGCCCGTGGCGGGCGCCGTGAACGTGGGGATGGTCGCGGGGCTCGGGCAGTTCGTCACCACGTTCCTGCTGACCTGGGCGTACGCCCGCCACGCGCGGCTGCGCAGGGACCGGGCCGCGCTCGAACTGCGGTGGGACACCCAGGAACTGACGCGTGGTGTACGAGGCGGTGTTCTGTGACCGGCAATCATCAGACGCTGGCGTTGCTGCTGTTCAGCGGGTTCGTCGCCGTCACCCTGGGGATCACGACCTGGGTGAGTCGCAACCGGCACGGTTCGGCGGAGGAGTTCTACGCGGGCGGGCGGCTCTTCTCCCCGATGGAGAATGGTTTTGCCATCGCGGGCGACTACATGTCGGCCGCCTCCTTCCTCGGCGTCACCGGGCTCATCGCGCTGTACGGCTACGACGGCATGCTCTACGTGGTGGGCTTCTTCGTCGCCTGGCTCGTGGTGCTGTTCCTGGTCGCCGAACTGGTGCGCAACTGCGGGCGGTTCACGCTCGCCGACGTGGTCGCCGCGCGGATGAGCGAGCGGCCCGTGCGGATCGCGGCGGGAACTTCCTCGGTCACCGTGTCCGTTCTGTATCTGGTGGCACAGATGGTGGGTGCGGGCAGCCTGGTGTCGCTGCTGCTGGGCGGGACCAGCCCGGCCGCGCGGGCGTGGACCGTCATCGGCGTCGGCGCGCTCATGGTGATCTACGTGTCGTTGGGAGGGATGCGGGCCACCACCTGGATCCAGATCGTCAAGGCGGTCCTGCTGCTGTGCAGCACCGTGGCGCTGACGGTGCTGGTCCTGCTGCGCTTCCATGGAAACGTCGACCAGTTGCTGCTCAGCGCGGCCGACCGCAGCGGTCACGGCCTGGCGTTTCTGGCGCCGGGGCTCAGGTACGGCGGGGACTGGACCGCGCGGTTCGACTTCATCAGCCTGGGCCTGGCGCTCGTGCTGGGGACGGCCGGACTGCCGCACATCCTGTCCCGCTTCTACACCGTGCCGACCGCGCGGGCCGCGCGTCGTTCGGTGATCTGGTCGATCGGGCTCGTCGGCGGCTTCTACCTGATGATGATCGTGCTCGGCTTCGCCGCGGCCGCCGTCGTCGGACCGGAGGCCCTCAAGAAGTCGAACGCGGCGGGGAACACCGCCGTCCCGCTGCTGGCACTCGACCTGGGTGGCGGCGCCAACTCCACAGGCGGCACAGTCCTGTTCGCGATCGTCGCCGCCGTGGCCTTCGCCACGATCCTCGCGGTGGTCGCCGGCATCACGCTGGCCTCCTCCGCATCCGTGGCCCACGACCTCTACGCGTCGCTGCGACGCCGGCGTGCCAAGCCGTACAGCGAGGTGGCGGTGGCGCGGACGGCGGCCGTCGGCATCGGTGTGATCGCGATCGCGCTGGGCCTGCTCGCCAGGGACCTCAACGTCGCCTTCCTGGTGGGCCTCGCCTTCGCCGTCGCCGCCTCCGCGAACCTCCCGGTGCTGCTCTACTCCCTGTTCTGGCGCGGCTTCACCACCCGCGGCGCCGTCTGGGCCGTATACGGCGGACTGATCCCCGCGCTGGCCCTCGTACTGCTCTCACCGGTCGTGTCGGGCAGCCCCGAATCACTGTTCCCGGGCGTCGACTTCCAGTTCTTCCCCCTCCAGAACCCCGGCCTCGTCTCGATCCCGCTGGGCTTCCTGGCCGGCTGGCTCGGCACGGTCACCTCGCCGGAGGTCCCGGACGAGGCCAAACACGCGGAGACCGAGGTACGGGCGCTGACGGGGGCGGGGGCGGTGTAGCCGGGGCGCCCGCCGCCGTCGTAGGGACGCCGCTGCCGGCCCACGCGGCTGCCGCGCGGCTACGGCGCCACCCAGGCGTAGCGGTGCTCCGGGCGGCCGGTGTCGCCGTACTTGAGGGAGAGGCGGAGGCGGCCGGACTGTTCCAGGTGGCGGAGGTAGCGCTGCGCCGTGGAGCGGCTCAGGCCGGTCTCGGCGGCTACCTCGTGGGCCGAGAGCGGGTGGCCCGCGCGGTGCAGGACGCCGCAGATCAGGTCGGTGGTCGGTTCCGACTGGCCGCTCGGCAGACCGGGGGAGGCCGGTGCGGGGGTCGTGCGCAGGGCGCCGAAGATGCGGTCGACCTGCTCCTGACCGGCGATCCCGCGCCCGCCGACGCGGTCGACGGTGCGGCGCAGGGCGGCGTACGAGTCCAGGCGGGTACGCAGGGCGGCGAAGGTGAACGGCTTGACCAGGTAGTGCAGGGCGCCCAGACGCATCGCCCGCTGCACGGTCGTCACGTCGCTGGCCGCCGTGATCATGATGACGTCGGTCGTGTGGCCCTGTTGCCGCATGCGGTGGACGAGTTCGAGACCCGTCTGGTCGGGCAGGTAATGGTCGAGCAGTACGAGGTCGATGGCTCCGCGTTCCACGGTGGCCAGCGCCTGCGCAGCGCTGTGTGCGCGGGCGGCGACCCGGAAACCGGGAACCTTTCCCACGTACTTGGCGTTGATCTCGGCGACACGGAAGTCGTCGTCCACGACCATGACGTCAATCATTGGGCCTCTTTCCTCAAGGCCAGGCGAGCGTTAAGCCCGTGTTTCGGCTCCGCAGTTGTAGCGCGAGCAAAACGAGCACAACAGGCTCTTGCGAGCAAAAGAACGGCTTGCGCCCAGAAGACTCCTGTTGTGGTCCGGGCCACATCTACGGTCCCGGCCATGAGCGCAGACACCAGCCCCGCCATCGAGCTGCGGGGCGCGAGCAAGACCTTCAGGACCCCGTCGGGGGGTCTGCACACGGCCGTACGGGGGCTTGATCTCACCGTCGGGCGTGGCGAGTTCGTGGCGGTCGTGGGCCCCACGGGCTGCGGCAAGTCGACCACGCTGACCCTCGTCAGCGGACTGGAAGAGCCCTCCGAGGGCGATGTGCTGGTGGCCGGGGAGCCCGTCTCCGGCGTCGGCGACAAGGTCGGCTTCGTCTTCCAGCAGGACGCCACCTTCCCCTGGCGCACGGTCCTGTCCAACGTCATGGCGGGCCCGCGCTTCCGCGGCGTACCGAAGGCCGAGGCCAGGGCGAAGGCGCGTGAGTGGCTGGCCCGGGTCGGGCTCTCCGCCTTCGAGGACCGCTATCCGCACCAGCTGTCCGGCGGTATGCGCAAGCGCGTTGCGCTCGCCGCGACCTTCGTCAACGACCCCGAGATCCTGTTGATGGACGAGCCGTTCTCGGCGCTCGACGTGCAGACCAGGGCGCTGATGTCGGACGAACTCCTGGAGCTGTGGGAGGGCACAGGCGCCTCGGTCGTCTTCGTCACCCACGACCTGGAGGAGTCCATCGCGCTGGCCGACAAGGTCGTCGTGATGACCGCCGGACCGGCCACCGTGAAGCAGGTCTTCGACATCGACCTGCCACGGCCGCGCAAGGTCGAATCCGTCCGCCTGGAGCCGCGGTTCATCGAGATCTACCGCGAGATCTGGGAGTCCCTCGGCGAAGAGGTCCGCATCACGCGCGAGAGGGGTGCGGCCAATGTCGCCTGACGTCATACCCGAGGACCGGGTCGTGCCGACCGCGGCCGAGCCCGGCGGCAAGACGGACCGCGCCCATTCACGCGCGCGTGCCGCCCGTAAACGCAAGCTCGGTGTCGGGGCGGCGAGAGTGCTGCTCCTGGTCGCCGTTCTCGGTCTGTGGGAGACGCTCTCCCGGGCCAAGGTCATCGATCCGTTCAACTTCTCGATGCCGTCGAAGATCTGGGACCAGATCTGGACCTGGGTGGCCCACGGGACCGCTCAGGGCTCCCTCGGTGAGCAGATCTGGTACACGCTGTACGAGGCGCTGCTCGGCTGGGTCATCGGTGTGATCGCCGGTGTTCTCCTCGGTATCGCGCTCGGGCGGATCACCTTGCTCGCCGAGGTTCTTGGCCCATACATCAAGGTGCTCAACTCGATCCCCAGGATCGTCCTGGCGCCCATCTTCCTGATCTGGTTCGGCCTCGGCCCCTCCTCCAAGGTCGCCTCCGCCGTCGTGCTCGTCTTCTTCCCGGTGTTCTTCAACGCCTTCCAGGGCGCACGCGAGGTGGATCGCAACCTGGTGGCCAACGCCCGGATCCTCGGCGCCAGCGACCGCAGGGTGACCCTTCAGGTCGTCATCCCGTCGGCCACGTCCTGGATCTTCACCAGCTTGCACGTCAGCTTCGGCTTCGCCCTGATCGGCGCCATCGTCGGCGAGTACATCGGCGCCATCAAAGGCATCGGCCTCCTCGTGCAGCAGTCCCAGAACACCTTCAACGCCGCCGGTGTGTACGCCGCGATGGTCATCCTCGCTGTCGTCGCCCTCGCTGCGGAGGGGCTGCTGACCTTCGCCGAGCGGCGCATCTTCCGCTGGAAGCCGACCGACTCCGACAGCTGAACCGGCCTGCCGGGCCCCGATGCACAGGCCCTCGGGCCCCACGCCTTCTTCCCCACGCCTTCTCCCCCCCCACGCCTTCTTCCTCGCACCGCCTTCCCGCAAGGACGTGAACCGCATGCGCAACACCGCCAGATACACCTCGCTGGCCGCCGCCGGCCTGCTCGCCCTCTCCTCGCTCACCGCCTGTGCCAACGACGCGGCCAGCAGCACCGCCGCCGGCAGCAAGGGCGACGGCAAGGGCGAACAGGTCAAGATCATGGTCGGTGGCCTGGACAAGGTCATCTACCTGCCCGCGATGCTCGCCCAGCGGCTCGGCTACTTCGACGCCGAGGGCCTCGATGTGGAGATGCTGAGCGAACCCGCAGGCGTCCAGGCCGAGACCGCGCTGGTCGCCGGGCAGGTCCAGGGGACCGTCGGCTTCTACGACCACACCCTGGACCTGCAGACGAAGGGCAAGTCCGTCGAGTCCGTCGTGCAGTTCTCGCACGCACCGGGTGAGGTGGAGATCGTTTCCACCAAGGCGGCGGGTGACATCGCCTCACCGAAGGACTTCAAAGGAAAGAAGCTCGGCGTCACCAGTCTCGGCTCCTCGACCGACTTCCTCACCAAGTATCTCGCGGTCAAGAACGGTGTGAACGTCAGCGAGTTCACCCCGGTCGCGGTGGGAGCCGGACCGACGTTCATCGCGGCGCTCCAGAAGGGCGCGATCGACGGCGGCATGACCACCGACCCGACCGTCGCCACCGTCCTGAGCAAGAAGGCGGGCAAGATCCTCGTCGATATGCGCACCCCCGAGGGTTCGCAGAAGGCGCTGGGCGGGCCGTACCCGTCGTCAAGTCTGTACATGAAGACGGACTGGGTGAATGCACACAAGGCCACCGTCCAGAAGTTGGTCAATGCATTCGTCAAGACGCTCAAGTGGATGTCCACACACAGTGCATCCGACATAGCGGCCAAGATGCCTGCCGACTACTCCCAGGGCGACAAGGCCCTCTACACGGAGGCCATCAAGGACACGCTGCCGATGTTCACCGATGACGGCGTGATGCCCGAGAACGGCCCCGAGACCGTTGAGAAGGTGCTCAAGGCATTCAACCCGAACATCAAGAACGCCGACGTCGACCTCGGCAAGACCTACACGACGGAGTTCGTCGAGGCCGCCAAGTGACAGTACGAGACGGTCGTACGACCGCAGCGTGAGCGCGTTCAGGCGCGGGTCGCCCACACATACCTGTGTTCGGGGCGGCCCGCGTCGCCGTATTTGAGCGTCAGTCTGGCCCGTCCGGTGCGCTCCAGGAGCTTCAGATAGCGCTGGGCGGTCTGCCGGCTCACCCCGGTGCGGTCGGCGATCTCCTGGGCGGACAGGGGGCCTTCGGCGTTCATCAGGGACTGGCGCACGAGTTCCGCGGTGGTGGGGGAGTGTCCTTTGGGCAGTCCGGGCTCCGACGGCGTGGACAGGGCGCCGAAGATGCGGTCCACCTCGGCCTGTTCGGCCTCGCCGCCGCCGTCGAGGGTGCGGCGCAGTTCGGCGTACGCCTCCAGTTTGGCCCGCAGGCCCGCGAAGGCGAACGGCTTCACCAGGTACTGCAGCGCCCCCTGCCGCATCGCGGCCTGCACGGTCGTCACGTCACGGGCCGCCGTCACCATGATCACGTCTGTCTGGTGGCCGCGTCGGCGCATCTCCTGGACCACCGCGAGCCCCGTGTCGTCCGGCAGATAGTGGTCCAGGAGGACCAGGTCGAGGCGGGGCAGCGTCTCCAACTGGCGGAGCGCATCGGCCGCGTTGTGGGCCTCGCCGGCCACGTGGAAGCCCGGGACCTTCTCGACGTAGGCGGCGTTGACCCGGGCCACCCGGGTGTCGTCGTCGACGACCAGGACCTCGATCATCGTGACTCCTCGTCGGCCGGGGCGAGCACCAGTTCCGGCTCCGGCTCGGTCAGTGCCTCGGGGAGTACGACCGTGAACTGCGCGCCCCCGCCGTCCGCTTCGCCCACGGTGGCGCTGCCGCCCTGTCGTTCGGCGAATCGTCGCACCAGAGAGAGCCCCAGTCCCCGCTTGCCGTGCGCGGGTGGCTTCTTGGTGGACCACCCCTCGGTGAAGACCAACTCCCGCTGGTCCGCGGAGATCCCGGGTCCTGTGTCGTGCACCCTGAGCACGATCGCGCGGCCCTCGGAGCGCAATTCGACCTCCACGCGCGCGTGTGCGGTGCCGGCGACCGCGTCCAGCGCGTTGTCCACCAGGTTGCCCACGACCGTGACCAGGCTCCTGGGATCGATCACCCGGTCCGGCAGCCGGGTGCGGTCCGCGACCCACAACGCGACCCCGCGTTCGGCCGCGACGGTCGCTTTGCCGACCAGGAGGGCGGCCAGTAGCGGGTCCTGGATCTTCTCCGTCACCTGCTCGGAGGTGACCCGATGATCGCCGACCACCTCGCCGACGAACTCCGCGGCGTCGTCGTACATCTCCAGTTCCAGCAGGCCGAGCAGGGTGTGCATCCGGTTGGCGTGCTCGTGGTCCTGGGCACGCAGAGCGTCGATGAGACCGTGCGTCGAGTCCAACTCCCGGCCGAGCTGCTCCAGTTCGGTGCGGTCGCGCAGGGTGGCCACGGCACCGTCGTCGTCGGTGGGCATGCGGTTGGCGACCAGGACCCGCTGGCCGCACACGGTGAGCAGGTCGGTGCCGGTCACCCGGCCGGCCAGGACGTCGGTCGTACGGCCCTCGCCGAGCGCCTCGTCGGGAGACCGGCCGACGGCCTCGTCGCCGATGCCCAGCAGTCTGCGGGCCTCGTCGTTCAGCAGGCGGATACGGCCGCCGCGGTCGAGCGCCACGACTCCCTCGCGGATACCGTGCAGCATCGCCTCGCGCTCCGAGAGAAGCGCCGAGATATCGGAGAAGGCCAGGTCACGGGTCTGCCGTTGAACCCTTCGGGAGATCAGCCAGGCGGCCAGCGCGCCGACCGCGAGGGCACCGCCGGCGTAGGCGAACAACCCGGGGATCGCACTGAGGAGCCGGGCGCGCACACTGTCGTAGGCGATACCGACCGAGACGGCCCCGATGATCCGGTGGTCGGTGTCGTACAGGGGCACCTTGCCGCGGGCCGAGCGGCCCAGGGTGCCTTTGTCGATCTCCATGACGTCCTTGCCCGCCAAGGCGTCGCTCGGGTCGGTGGAGACACGGCGGCCGATCTCCCCGGGCGTGGGATGCGACCAGCGCACCCACTGCCGGTTCATCACCACGATGTACTCGGCCCCGGTGGCGTGCCGGATCCGCTCGGCCTCCTTCTGCACGGGGCCGTTCCTGGTCGGCGGGGTGTTCTGGACGCCTGCGGCGATCTGCGGGTCCTGCGCCGTGGTCTGGGCGATGGCCAGAGCGCGGCGCATCGCCTCGTGGTCCAGCTGTTTGCTCAGCGGTTCCAGGAAGAGTCCGGTCGCGAGCACCGCGACTCCCGCGGCGATGGCGACCTGCATCAGCAGAACCTGTGAGAACGCCCGCCTGGGCAGCCCGAGGCGTCGGCGGCGCGCGGGAGGAGTGGAACTCATGCCCACGACGGTACGTGGGCGGACGGCGGTCGCCCCCAGGGGTGTGGCATGAATCTCGTGGCGAATCCGCGTGTGCGGCTGCATCGGAAAGGTGGGATTGCCACGGGAAATGGGTGCGATTTCCTCAGTCATTTCGTCCTCCGGGGCGATGGGCCCGTACGGAAGGACGCCTCCCGTACGGGCCCATCTGGGCAAGGACGACGAAATTCCCTGCACGTCCGCCGCGAGGAATTTCTATCCCTTGGCGAGGATCTTGCCCTTGGGGTTCACCATGATGTAAGTGCCTTTGATCGTCTTGCCGCTGTTGTTCGCGACCCACATCTCGGTGTAGTAGACCGACTTGTAGGACTTGGCCGCCACCGCCGCCTCGAACGAGCCGTTGCTCTGCTTCTTTCCCCAGGTGTGGGAGTCGGCCCCGGCGTTGTTCTTGTACGTGATCTCCACATGAGGGTGGCAGCGCGGATCGCTGCCCCCGCCGGCGCTGTAGTAGGCAATGCCGGAAAGGAACACGTGCTTGCCGTGGTATCCAGGAAAGTTCGTCGTGTCGGCCTGGATCCAGTTGTAGGTGCATTGGTTGTGGGTGCCGCCGGCTACCCGCCCGGAGGTCTGCGGGTAGTGCGGACCTTCCGCGAACGCCGCGGTGGCACCGCCGAGCACGACGGCCGCACCGAGGGCCGTGGCCGTGAATCCGCGCTTCTTCCAATTCATGTTCTTTTCCCCCTGGTCAGTTGTGAATGGTCGCGCACAATTTGGTGTCGTTCGGCCTGCGAGTACGGCTGCGACGGGGTGAAAGTGAAGTTCCCATGTGCGAACGACGTTCAACTTAGCCACCGGTGATCAGGTGTTCAATCGACTTGAGCTAGATCTGAGCCCGATGGTCAATTGCCCAGGGAAGTGCCCGGGAGGGGGCCGCCTCAGTTCGACAGCGCCGTCGCCGGCTCACGCACCGCCACCACGTCCATCCGTGCCGGCGCGCCGAGAACCGACGCCCCACAGCTTTCGGGCCGGGGCGGCAGTGAGGCGCCCTGGGCGACGATCACGCGCCAGTGGCGTCCGTCGGTGTGCGCGACCGTCACCTCCCAGCGGGGTGCGCCGCCGTCCGTCCGTACGACGCTCAGCGCGTCCGTCGCGTACTCGCGTGCCGCCGTCCGTACGGCCAGCTCCGCCGCCTGTCCGGGCCGTTCCCAGGCCGAAGCGCCCCGGCAGCCCTCGACGACCACACGGCCCTCCTGGACGCCCTGGAGGATCTCCTTGACGGTGTGGGCGCCGACGCGCCCGTACGCGTAGCCGTACGGCAGGACGAGCACCGTGGGTGAGAAGCGATGGCCGCCCAGATGGGTGACCTCCCAGGCGCCCTCGACCCCGGAGGCGGCGAGTTCCGCGGCGAGCGGACGGCCCAGGAGCGCGCAGCAGCGGTCGCGCTTGCCGTTGGTGCAGACGAGCGCGAGCGGATCACCGGTGTGGGCTCGCCCGCCGAGCGCCGAGCCGAACGAGTGCGGGTCGCCCGCGCCGAGGGCGGCGAAGTCGAGGCCGAGCAGGTCTCGCGGGTCGGTCGTCGTGGCGCTGTGCAGCCACGCGTTTCCAGGAACGGTGTGGGCCGCGTACACCTGGCGTACCCGTGACGGCGCAGGGTCGGCGTGCCGCCCGGGACGCCGGATGAGCGCGATCCGCACGCCCGTGTTCGTGGCCGCCGTTTCCAGGGCACGCCCGAGCACGGGGTCCAGGTGGCTCGAAGTGAGCGCTTTGGCACCCCAAGGACCGGGCTGTTCCAGCAGCAGCCACGTTGTCGCCGTGGCCGCGGTTCCGGAAATGGGCTCGTCGAGGTCCCGAGAGACGGTCGCGCACGTACTCACAGAGGTGAGCCTAACCTGACTTGCCCCGGGGCGACTTCCGGCCGGGCTCGTGTCCTACTCCGGTAGTGGTTGAGGCGGTTTCGGGCCGACGTAGTGACCGCTGGGGCGCATCCGCAGCGGGCGCTCGCCGTACTCCTCCAGGGCGTGCGCGATCCAGCCCGCGGTCCGGGCGACCGCGAAGATCGTCTCGCCCGCCGTGGAGGGCATGCCCGAGGAGGCGGTGAGGACAGCGAGCGCCAGGTCGACGTTGGCGTGCAGCGGGGTGTGGCGGGCGGTGGTGGCTACGATGTCACGGGCCGCGGCGAGGGCGGGCCCGGCGCCGGGAACGTCCTTCAGGAGGGCGAACAGGGCACGCGCGCGTGGGTCTTCGCCCGGGTAGAGCCGGTGGCCGAGTCCGGGGATACGGCGGCCGGCCCGCAGTTCGTCGGCGACCACCGGGGCCGCGCTGCCCTGGTCGAGCACGTCGAGCAGCATCCGGTGCGCCAGACCGCTGGCCGCGCCGTGCAGCGGGCCTTCGAGGACGCCCAGGCCGGAGGAGACGGCCGCGTAGGCGTGCGCGCGGGCCGAGGCGGCGACCCGCACGGCGAGCGTGGACGCGGCCAGGTCGTGGTCGACGAGCAGGCCAAGTGCCGTGTCCAGGACGCGCAGTGACGCCTCGTCGGCAGGACGGCCGCTCAGCCGCGCCCACAGGCGGTGGGCCAGCGGACCCTCGTCGCGATGGGTGCGCCGCACCGGCGGCAGGGCGGCGACGAGGGTGGGGATGAGGGTGCGGGCCGTGCCGAGCACGGCGTCCTCGGAGAGGTCGAAGCGCAGCGGGTCCGCGGTCGCCGCCGCGATGGCCGCGACCCGCAACCGGTCGGTGGGGCCAGCGTGTTCGGGCAGCGCGTCGACGGCGCGGCGAGCGACGGCGACGGCCGCCCTGGGCGCGGTGAACGTGATCCCGGGACGCAACTCCCCGGTCCACAGCCACTCGGCGATCTCTTCGTAGGAGTGGCGCGCGGCCAGCTCGGTCGCGTCGACGCCCCTGAAGAAGTACCGGTCCTTCTCGATGAGCGTGATCCGGGTGCGCACGGACAACTCGCCCCCGGAACCCGAACTCCCGTTGCTCTCCCGTCTGTTGCGCCGCGCGAGCGCCTCCACCTCCTTGGCGTCGAAGGTGCTGCCCCGGCCACCGGGCTCGCGCCTGCTGCCCAGCTGTCCGCGACTCACGTACGCGTACACGGTCTCGGGCTTCACACCGAGCAGCTCGGCGGTCTCCTTGGTGCTCAGCCGCCGCTCGGGGTGACCGGGAGTGGGTTCTTGATCGCGCATGGAGGTCACCGTATCCACTTCTCATCGTATTGATTCAATCAATATTGACAGAGATTGAGTCAACCATGGACATTGAAATCAAGTCCAGGGAGGAAACATGTCCATCAACAGGGCCGCTGCCACTCGTATCGAGGTTCCGCGGGGACTCGCGGGCGTCGTCGTCACCGACACCCGAATCGGTGACGTCCGGGGGACCGAGGGCTTCTACCACTACCGCCAGTACTCCGCCGTCGAGCTCGCGCAGACCCGCGGCTTCGAGGATGTCTGGCATCTCCTGGCCAACGGCGAACTGCCGGACGCCGAACGGAGCGCCGCCTTCGCCGCCGAGACCGCGGCGCTGCGCCGGCTGCCCGACGAGGTGCGGGCCGCGCTGCCCGCCGTGGCGGCCGCGAGCGGGACGTCCGGACCGCTGTCCGGCATGCGTACGGCGTTGTCCCTGCTCGGCGCCGCGAAGGGTTTCCGGCCGGTGTACGACATCGACGCGGATGCGCGCCGCAGGGACACCCTTGTGGCGTCGGCCGCCGTACCGACGCTGCTGACCGCCCTGTACCGGCTGGGCCGGGGCCTTGATCCCGTGGAACCGCGCGAGGACCTCTCCTACGCGGCCAACTACCTGTACATGTTGACGGGTTCGGAGCCGGACAAGCAGCAGGTCAGGGCGATCGAGCAATACTTGATCTCCACCATTGACCACGGATTCAATGCGTCAACCTTCACTGCACGGGTCATCGCGTCGACCGGGGCCGATGTGGCGGCCTGCCTGGTCGGAGCCGTGGGGGCGCTCTCGGGCCCGCTGCACGGCGGTGCGCCCAGCCGCGCCCTGGACACCCTGGACGCGATCGGCACCCCGGACCGCATCGACCCCTGGATCCGTGAACGCGTCCTCGCCGGCGACCGCATCATGGGCTTCGGCCACGCGATCTACCGCACGGAGGACCCGCGCTCCCGGATGCTGCGCGAGGTCGCCCAGCAGTTCGGCGGACCCCGGGTCGAGTTCGCGGTCGAGGTCGAACGCCAGGTGGAGGCGATCCTCGCCGAACTCAAGCCGGGCCGCGAACTCCACACCAACGTCGAGTTCTACGCGGGGCTGGTGATGGAACTCTGCGGGCTGCCACGGGAGATGTTCACGCCCACGTTCGCTGCCGCGCGGGTGGTGGGCTGGGGCGCGAATGTGGTGGAGCAGGCGGAGGACTCGAAGATCATCCGGCCGGTGGCGCGGTATGTGGGGGTGGAGGCGCCGGTGGCGATGCCGGAGGCGGTGTGACAGATGCGTGAGGTCCGGCACCGGTCTGGTGCCGGACCCCACGAAGTCGTGGTCGAGCACTGCGCGGCGGGGTGGGTGCCGGTCGTCTCGAAGTGTTCCCGATGCGTCAGGGGGTCGTGCGCAAGGTGAAGTGAAGCGAGTGGAAAGCGGGCCTGCGGGGGACTCGTCGTCCGGAGGGTGCCCCTCAACAGGGGCGGCCGAGTGGACCTCAACGGTTGACGGTGTAGTCCATGGTGCGGCCCTGCTGTTTCTTATTCGTCGGGGATATCGGCCTTGGCGCGCAGAAGCGTGTCGCGGCTGATGATCACAATGCGTTCGTAGTCCGCGCGCGCTGCGTCAGGGGGAAGTTCCTGATCGAGCGCCGCCGTGGCCTCCGTCCCGATGACGGCGAACCGTCCGTCACTCAGTTCGAAGATGTCCGGGCATGTGTCGCCGGACAAACTGCCTCGTTCGCGTGGAGACGCACCAATGCGGCGCACGATGTTCAAAGAGATCCCTGTCCTTCGAAGGGGCGGATGGTAGCCCACCTGGGCGGGGACAGGGTAGCTGTCGATGTTGTCGGGTCCTGACAGCGGGTTCCGGAATGGCATGTCTTGTTGACGGTGTGTCAACTCCGTTCATTCTTCTGGTGGTTCGCCGACAACCCACCACTCTTCTGTGTCTGCTTCGTCTAAATCGCGGATCAGGCGATCCACCATTCGGCCCACCTTGGCTTCGGTCGACTCTGCCCTGAGGCTGGCCCGATGGGGCTGATGGGCGTGCCAGTAGTCGCGAAAGTTGCTGTTCTGGCAGATGGTCCGAAGATGACCGTGCAGTTCCTCCCAGTTGACGATGCCTACGCGGTAGGCAAGCACGGCGTTGTTGTACAGGGCGTTCGCGAACAGGTACTGGCGCTGCTTGACCGGCGAGTCCACTTGGACGTTGCTGTACACGGCGGCCAGGTCCGGATCCTCCATGGCTTTGGTCAGGAGGTAGAACTGCAGCCGCTGCTGCTCCGTCAGCATCGCCTGCCTGTCACTCTGCTCCACTTCGGCGACGCGCAGTCGAAGCTCCTCGAACTTGTGTCGCTGCGCTGCGAGCGCCGCGAGCACCCCCGCGGCGAAGGCGAGTCCTACGGCGGCGGTGGCACTGGGCCCTCGCGCCCCGCGGTTCTGTGTGGCCATGTCAACCCCCGAATCAGGCGGCCGTCCGCCGGTCGTCGGGGTGCGGGTCGACTGATGGGGACCGGCGAGCGATGGGCGGCGCTTGCCGTCTCCCAGAGTGCCGAGCGGCTCTGATCGGCAGGGAGGCGGAGAGGAGGCGCACGGAGGGAAGCGAGGGTCGCACGAACCGGCGCCTTCCCCAACGTGTGCCCCGCGCGGAGCGCCAACAATCGTTCACTTCGCGGCGATTCTTCCGGCTCGTATCCTGGGGCGGCATTCAACCTCCGTACGTGCACCCGACCGCGATCCGGTGCACGCGTCGGCGTGAAAGAGGTCGCACGTTGAGCCCGCACAACCCGAGCGCACACCCGAGCCCGAGCGAGAGCGGGGCGCCGGTTTCAAGTCCCCCGCAGATCCCCGTCGTCGTACTCGCCGGATTCCTCGGCTCCGGCAAGACGACTCTGCTCAACCACCTGCTGCACCGCAGCGGAGGCAGCCGTATCGGCGCGATCGTCAACGACTTCGGGGCGATCGAGATCGACGCGCTGGCCGTGGCCGGGGCCCTCGGCGACTCGACCGTCTCGCTTGGCAACGGATGCCTGTGCTGCGCCGTCGACGCCAGTGAACTCGACGTCTACCTGGAGCGGCTCGCCCGCCCCGCCGCCGGTATCGACGTCATCGTCATCGAGGCCAGCGGACTGGCCGAACCGGAGGAACTGGTGCGCATGCTGCTCGCCAGTGAGCATCCGGGGATCGTCTACGGCGGACTCGTCGAGGTCGTCGACGCCGCCGAGTTCGACGACACGCGCGCGAAGCACCCCGAGATCGACCGGCATCTCTCCCTCGCCGACCTGGTCGTCGTCAACAAGCTCGACCGTGCGGTCGACGCCCCGCGCGTCCTCGGACTCGTCCGCTCCCTCACCGACCGGGCCGCCGTGGTGCCCGCCACCTACGGCCGTGTCGACCCGGAGTTCCTCTTCGACTGCCGGCCCAGCGAGGAGCGCGTCGGGCAACTGACCTTCGACGACCTGCACGAGCACACCGGCGACGAGCACGAGCACGCGGACCATCTGCACACCGCCTACGACAGCCTCTCCTTCGCCTCCGACGTGCCGATGGACCCGCGCGGGCTGATGGCGTTCCTGGACAGCAGGCCCGAGGGGCTCTACCGGATCAAGGGATACGTCGACTTCGGCGCCCACGATCCCCGCAACCGGTACGTGGTGCACGCCGTAGGACGGTTCCTGCGGTTCTATCCCGAGCCCTGGGCGAGCGGCGACGCCCGGCTGACGCAGCTCGTGCTGATCGGCAGCGGTCTCGAACCGGCCGCGCTCGGCAAGGAGTTGGAGGCGTGCCAGGACGGCGACGCCCCACACGCCGACGAGCACGGCATGTGGGGCGTCCTGCGCTACGTACAAGAACCGGACCAGGAACCGGAGTTCGAGCCGGAGCTGTAAGCCTGACGGGGCTACACCGGGCCCGCCACCACCGACACCGTCTTCGGCAGGGACACGCCCGAGCCGTCGCGGCGCGGGTCCATCTCCGGGAGTTCGGCCGGGGTGCCGTCCCGTTGCGCGGCCTTCGCCGGTACGGCGCCCGCCCAGGCCAGGGACAGGCAGTCCTCGCCCTTCAGGAAGCGCTGGCAGCGGACGCCGCCGGTGGCGCGGCCCTTGCGGGGGTACTGGTCGAACGGGGTCAGCTTGGCCGTCGTCTGGACGGAGTCGTCCAGCGTGCCGCGCGAGCCCGCGACCGTGAACACCACCGCGTCCACGGCCGGGTCGACGGCCGTGAACGAGATGACCTTCGCGCCGTCGGTGAGCTTGATGCCCGCCATACCGCCGGCCGGGCGGCCCTGGGGGCGCACCTGGGAGGCCTGGTAGCGCAGGAGTTGGGCGTCGTCCGTGATGAAGACGAGGTCCTCCTCACCGGTGCGCAGCTCGATCGCGCCGACGATCCGGTCGCCGTCCTTGAGCGTGATGACCTCCAACTCCTCCTTGTTCGTGGGGTAGTCGGGGACCACGCGCTTGACGACGCCCTGTTCCGTGCCGATGGCCAGACCCGGGGAGGACTCGTCGAGGGTCGTCAGGCAGATGACCGTCTCGCCCTCCTCCAGGGAGACGAACTCCGTGACCGCCGCGCCGCCGGAGAGGTTCGGCGCGGACGCCGTCTCCGGGAGCTGCGGGAGGTCGACGACGTTGATACGCAGCAGCCGGCCGGCCGAGGTGACCGCGCCCAACTCGCCGCGGGCGGTGGCCGGGACCGCCGAGACGATCACGTCGTGCTTGACGCGCCGGGCCTCGGTGTCCTCCGGGAAGGGCTCACCGTTCGCCGTACGGGCCAGCAGGCCCGTCGAGGAGAGCAGCACCCGGCACGGGTCGTCGGCGACCTGGAGCGGCACGGTGGCGGCGGGTGTGCCCGCCGACTCCAGCAGGACCGTACGCCGGTCCGTGCCGAACTTCTTCGCCACCGCGGCCAGTTCGGTCGAGACCAGCTTCCGCAGCTCGGTGTCCGACTCCAGGATGCGGGTCAGCTCGGCGATCTCCGCGGTGAGGCGCTCCATCTCCGACTCCAGCTCGATCCGGTCGAACCGGGTGAGCCGGCGCAGCGGCGTGTCCAGGATGTACTGCGTCTGGATGTCCGACAGCGAGAAGCGCTCCATCAGGCTCTGCTTCGCCTGCGCGGAGTTGTCGCTGGAGCGGATGATCCGGATGACCTCGTCGATGTCGACGAGCGCGGTGAGCAGGCCCTCGACCAGGTGGAGACGGTCGCGCCGCTTGGTGCGGCGGAACTCGCTGCGTCGCCGTACGACGTTGAAGCGGTGGTCGAGATAGACCTCCAGGAGCTCCTTGAGGCCCAGGGTGAGGGGCTGGCCGTCGACCAGGGCGACGTTGTTGATGCCGAAGGACTCCTCCATCGGCGTCAGCTTGAAGAGCTGCTCCAGGACCGCTTCCGGGACGAAACCGTTCTTGATCTCGATGACCAGGCGCAGGCCGTGCGCGCGGTCGGTGAGGTCCTTGACGTCGGCGATGCCCTGCAGCTTCTTCGCGCCGACCAGGTCCTTGATCTTGGCGATCACCTTCTCCGGGCCCACGGTGAAGGGCAGTTCGGTGACGACCAGGCCCTTGCGGCGCGGAGTGACGTCGTCCACCGTCACCGTGGCGCGGATCTTGAAGGTGCCGCGGCCCGTCTCGTACGCGTCCCGGATGCCGCTGAGACCGACGATGCGGCCGCCCGTCGGCAGGTCGGGGCCCGGGACATGGCGCATCAGGGTGTCGAGGTCCGCGTTCGGATAGCGGATCAGATGGCGGGCCGCCGCGATGACTTCGCCCAGGTTGTGCGGCGGCATGTTGGTGGCCATGCCGACGGCGATGCCCGACGAGCCGTTCACCAGGAGGTTCGGGAAGGCGGCGGGCAGAGCCACCGGCTCCCGCTCCTGGCCGTCGTAGTTCGGGGCGAAGTCGACCGTGTCCTCGTCGATCGACTCGGTCATCAGGTTCGCGGCCTCGGACGGCCGGCACTCGGTGTACCGCATGGCGGCGGGCGGGTCGTCGTTGCCCAGCGAGCCGAAGTTGCCGTGGCCGTCGGCCAGGGGAACGCGCATGGAGAAGGGCTGGGCCATGCGCACCAGGGCGTCGTAGATCGACGCGTCGCCGTGCGGGTGCAGCTTGCCCATGACGTCGCCGACGACACGCGCGCACTTCACATAGCCGCGGTCGGGGCGCAGCCCCATCTCGTCCATCTGGTAGACGATCCGTCGGTGGACCGGCTTCAGGCCGTCCCGGGCGTCCGGCAGGGCGCGGGAGTAGATGACCGAGTACGCGTACTCAAGGTAGGAGCCCTGCATCTCGTCGACGACGTCGATGTCGAGGATCCGCTCCTCGAACGAGTCGTCGGGCGGCGGGGTCTTCGTGCTGCGGCGGGCCATCGCTGCCGGCTCCTCTTTTCTGGTCGCTCGCCTGGGGGTCGCTCCCCTTCGGCTCACTCTTGCTGAAGCGTGAACGGGGTCTTGACGTGAACCATTGTGGACCGCGGCACTGACAACGCGGACCAGGACCCGGCGTTGGCCGCTCGGCTCCGTCACCGACGGCTGCCGCGTGGGTCCACGTGTGCGACTGCCCGCAGGCTACGCGATCTCGCTCTCGGCGTACGTCCGCCGGGAACTTCGCCGACCGTCCGCACGCTTGCATACAGTGGCGGGACGAGCAGGATTTCTGCGGTTCCAGCCAGATAATCCGCGATCGAAGGGACGTACATGCCCATGGGTCACACGGCCACCGCCGAGGCAGGGTCCGGCGGTCTGACAGCGACCGAACACCGTTTGGCCAACGGTCTGCGTGTGGTGCTCTCCGAGGACCACCTGACCCCGGTCGCGGCGGTGTGCCTCTGGTACGACGTCGGTTCCCGCCACGAGGTCAAGGGGCGTACCGGCCTGGCTCACCTCTTCGAGCACCTGATGTTCCAGGGCTCCGGACAGGTCAAGGGCAACGGCCACTTCGAACTGGTGCAGGGCGCGGGCGGTTCGCTCAACGGCACCACCAGTTTCGAGCGCACCAACTACTTCGAGACCATGCCCACCCACCAGTTGGAGCTCGCCCTCTGGCTCGAAGCCGACCGCATGGGCTCCCTGTTGGCCGCTCTTGACGAAGAGTCCATGGAGAACCAGCGCGACGTCGTCAAGAACGAACGCCGCCAGCGCTACGACAACGTGCCCTACGGGACGGCGTTCGAGAAGCTGACCGCCCTCGCCTACCCGGAGGGCCACCCCTACCACCACACGCCCATCGGCTCGATGGCGGACCTGGACGCGGCCACCCTGGAGGACGCCCGCGCGTTCTTCCGCACCTACTACGCGCCCAACAACGCGGTGCTGTCCGTGGTCGGCGACATCGACCCCGAGCAGACGCTCGCCTGGATCGAGAAGTACTTCGGGTCCATCGCGGCGCACGACGGCAAGCCCGAGCCCCGGGACGGCGCACTGCCCGACACGATGGGCGGCGAACTGCGCGAGATCATCGAGGAGGAGGTCCCGGCGCGCGCCCTGATGTGCGCCTACCGGCTCCCGGAGGACGGCACGCGCGCGTCCGACGCGGCCGACCTGGCCCTCACCATCCTCGGCGGCGGCGAGTCCTCGCTCCTCTACAACCGCCTCGTACGACGCGACCGTACGGCCGTCGCGGCCGGTTTCGGGCTGCTTCGGCTGGCCGGAGCGCCCTCCCTGGGGTGGCTGGACGTCAAGACGTCCGGGGACGTCGAGGTGCCCGTCATCGAGGCCGCCATCGACGAGGAGCTCGCCCGGTTCGCCGCGGAGGGCCCCACGGCCGAGGAAATGGAGCGCGCCCAGGCCCAGTTGGAGCGCGAGTGGCTGGACCGGCTGGGCACGGTCGCGGGCCGCGCGGACGAACTGTGCCGCTACGCCGTCCTGTTCGGCGACCCACAGCTCGCCCTGACCGCCGTACAGCGCGTCCTGGACGTGACGGCGGAGGAGGTCCAGGGGGTCGCCAAGGCGCGACTGCGGCCCGACAACCGCGCGGTGCTCGTCTACGAGCCGATCGCGGACGATGACGCCGAGGACGACGAAGCAGCGGCCGAGGCCGGCGACGAGAACGAGGAGGCGGCCAAGTGACCGAGCTCGCCACGATGGAATTCCACCCGCAGCCCCAGGCGGGCGAGGCCAGGCCGTGGGCCTTCCCGGCGCCCGAGCGCGGGACGCTCGGCAACGGCCTGACCGTTCTGCGCTGTCACCGACCCGGCCAGCAGGTCGTCGCCGTCGAGGTGCTCCTCGACGCGCCCCTGGAGGCCGAACCGGCCGGCCTGGACGGGGTCGCCACGATCACCGCGCGCGCCTTCTCCGAGGGCACCGACAAGCACTCCGCCGAGGAGTTCGCCGCCGAGCTGGAGCGCTCCGGCGCCACCCTCGACGCGCACGCCGACCACCCGGGCATCCGGCTGAGCCTGGAGGTCCCGGCCTCGCGCCTGGCCAAGGGCCTCGGCCTGCTGTCGGACGCCCTCAGGGCACCCGCCTTCGCGGACAGCGAGGTCGAGCGGCTGGTCCGCAACCGCCTCGACGAGATCCCGCACGAGACGGCCAACCCGTCCCGCCGCGCGGCCAAGGAGCTCTCCAAGGAGCTGTTCCCGGCGAGTTCGCGCATGTCGCGCCCGCGCCAGGGCACCGAGGAGACCGTCCAGAAGATCGACTCCGGGGCCGTACGCGCCTTCTACGACCGGCACGTCCGCCCCGCGACCGCCACCGTCGTGGTCGTCGGCGACCTCACCGGCATCGACCTGGACACGCTGCTCGCCGACACCCTGGGCTCGTGGACGGGCTCCACCGCCCAGCCGCGCCCCGTGCCGCCGGTGACCGCCGACGACACCGGGCGGGTCGTGATCGTGCACCGGCCCGGCGCCGTCCAGACGCAGCTGCTCATCGGCCGCGTCGGAGCCGACCGGCACGACCGCGTGTGGCCGGCCCAGGTGCTCGGCACGTACTGCCTCGGCGGCACCCTCACCTCCCGCCTGGACCGCGTCCTGCGCGAGGAGAAGGGCTACACCTACGGTGTGCGGGCCTTCGGCCAGGTGCTGCGTTCGGCACCCGACGGCACGGGCGTCTCGATGCTCGCCATCAGCGGCTCCGTGGACACCCCCAACACGGGCCCCGCACTTGACGACCTGTGGACGGTGCTCCGCAAGCTCGCCGAGGGCGGACTCACCGACGCCGAGCGCGACATCGCCGTGCAGAACCTCGTCGGCGTGGCGCCGCTCAAGTACGAGACCGCGGCGGCCGTGACGAGCACGCTGGCCGACCAGGTCGAGCAGCACCTGCCCGACGACTACCAGGCGACCCTGTACCGGCAGCTCGCCGCGACCGGCACCGTGGAGGCCACCGCGGCGGTCGTCAACGCCTTCCCGGTGGACCGTCTGGTGACGGTCCTCGTGGGCGACGCGGAGCAGATCAAGGAGCCCGTCGAGGCCCTCGGCATCGGCGAAGTGACCGTCGTTCCGGCGGAGTAGACGCAACAGCGGCACGCGCGCGTGGGGGAGCCCTGGTGACGGAAGCGCCACCAGGGCTCCCTATTGTCCGAATTGGGGGAGAGGTTGCCTGTCTGCCCTGTGGCGTGCGCTACAAAAACCGTGATCCGTTTGGGGATTGAAAGTGGCCCCCCTTAGCGTCGGTCCGGCTGTCCGTCAGGCACCGCGCCGCACTCGCGGCACCGGACAGTCATCGCCGAGTCCCCGTACGGCGCGAGCCAGGGGAGCCGGGGACCCACATGAGTCCCTGGGGTGAATCGGACGCCCGCGCGCGTGGCGGGGGAGTCCGTAGGAGACCTTCCTGCTCCGAACCCGTCAGCTAACCCGGTAGGCGAGAAGGAAGGAAAGGACCAGCCACTTCATGGCGTTCACCCGCGCCACCGGGAAGCACCGTCGCCCGAGCCGGACCCACCGCACCACCGTTCGCGCCGTCAGCGTCGCCGCGTTCGCCACCACCGGAGTCGTCGGCACCCTGGCGAGCGCCCCCGCGTTCGCCGCCGAGCCCGCTCCCGAGCAGACCGGCCTCACGCCCGTCGTCGCCATCGGCGACTCCGTGGCCGAGAAGATCGACGCCCAGGCCGTCGCCCAGCGGCAGGCCGCCGCAGAGACGCTCGCCGAGGAGACTGCCCGCGCCAAGGCCGCCGCCCAGGCCGAGGCGGCCCGTGAGGCCCAGGCGCGCGCCGCCCGCGAGGCCGAGCGCAAGAGGCTCAACACCTTCGTCGCGCCGGTCGCCAACTCCTATGTGTCCACCGGCTACAAGACCGGCGGCTCCCTGTGGTCCTCCGGCGCCCACACGGGCATCGACTTCCACGCCTCGACCGGCACCAGCGTCCACGCGGTGGGCTCCGGCACCGTCGTCGAGGCCGGCTGGGGCGGCTCGTACGGCAACGAGGTCGTGATCAAGATGGCTGACGGCATGTACACCATGTACGGCCACCTGTCGTCCATCGGTGTCTCGGTCGGCCAGAAGGTCACCCCGGGCCAGCAGATCGGCCTCTCCGGGGCGACCGGCAACGTCACCGGACCACACCTCCACTTCGAGGCCCGTACGACCGCCGAGTACGGCTCCGACGTCGACCCCGTCGCCTACCTCCGCAAGCACGGCGTCAACGTCTGACGACGCACCGCCGCACTTCCCGGAGCCCCGGCCCGCCGGCCGGGGCTTTCGGCGTTTCCGGACCCCTCCTGTCCAAAAAATATCCATGGATTCCGGTCCGCCATCGGAAATTCCCGCTGATTGCAATAGAGTCACGGAACACACGTCAATCGTCGACGTTTCACGGGGATTAAGGCGGAGGTCGGACATGCGTATTCCGGCGCACTCGGTATGCACGGCGATCCGGGACGACATCGTCGCCGGTGTCTACGAGCGCGGCGGCCGGCTCACGGAGGAACTCCTCGCGCGCCGGTACGGCGTCTCGCGCGTGCCCGTGCGGGAGGCCCTGCGCACGCTGGAGGCGGAGGGGTTCGTGGTGACCCGGCGGCACGCGGGCGCGTGCGTCGCGGAGCCGACCGAGCAGGAGGCCGCCGACCTGCTGGAGATGCGGATGCTGCTGGAGCCGCTCGGCGCCTCGCGGGCCGCCCAGCGGCGCACCGAGGCCCACCTCAAGGTGCTGCGCGGCCTCGTCAGGCTGGGCCAGGAGCGCGCCAGGAGGGGCAACAGCGAGGATCTGCGCTCCCTGGGCAGCTGGTTCCACGAGACGCTGGCCCAGGCCTCCGGAAGCCCCGCGCTGACCTCGATGCTGACCCAGCTGCGGCACAAGATCGCCTGGATGTACGCGGTGGAGGCACCGGCCAACCCCGTGGAGTCCTGGGCGGAGCACGGGGCCATCGTGGACGCGGTGGCGCGCGGCGACGCCGAGCGCGCGCGGGCGATCACGGCCCTGCACACCGAGCGCGCGGGCAGCGCGCACCGGCTGCGCTTTCCCGGCGGCGCGAACGGCACGGACCGTGTGAGGACTTCGCAACCTCCCGTAAACATGACGGGTCTCCGGCATTAACACGGGCACCGTATACAAAGAAGAGGTAATTCGCGGGGGATTATTTCTGCTGCCCGCAAATGGAATTGCGAAGGGCTCGCCCGGTAATTCGGGCGAGCCCTTCGAGGTTGCGGCACATCGGTTTTGCGGCGAAATCACCGCAACCATCAATTGTGGGTTGTTCAGACGGTCTCGGGGAGTTCCTCAAGACCCTCCGCGACCAGCTTCGCCAGCCGGTCGAGGGCCGCGTCCGCGCCCTCGGCGTCCGACGCGAGGACGATCTCCTCGCCGCCCTGGGCACCCAGGCCCAGGACCGCGAGCATGGAGGCCGCGTTGACGGGGTTGCCGTCGGCCTTGGCGATCGTCACGGGGATACCTGCGGCCGTGGTGGCCCGGACGAAGATGGAGGCGGGGCGGGCGTGAAGGCCCTCCGCCCAGCCGACGTTGACGCGGCGCTCAGCCATGTGATGCTGCCCTTCAGAGTCTCAGGGTTGTCTAGACCAGTTTCCCACACGTGAAGCGAGCCCGGAGCGGCCCCGTGGACCGTCCGGAGAAGGGTGTCGGACCGCGGCCTCGGCCCCACTTCCCTCGCTGCATTCACCCACAGACTGCCTCGCGCCGTTGTCAGATGCGAGCCGTACGCTGGGCCCCATGCAGCAGACCTCGTCGGACCGGCACGAGTACCCCGCCCACTGGGAAGCCGACGTCGTGCTGCGCGACGGCGGTACCGCGCGCGTCAGGCCCATCACCGTCGACGACGCCGATCGCCTGGTCAGCTTCTACGAGCAGGTCTCCGACGAGTCGAAGTACTACCGCTTCTTCGCGCCGTACCCTCGCCTGTCCGCCAAGGATGTCCACCGCTTCACGCACCACGACTTTGTGGACCGGGTGGGACTCGCGGCCACCGTCGGCGGCGAGTTCATCGCCACCGTACGCTATGACCGCATTAGTGCCGACGGGCGTCCCGCGTCCGCCCCGGCCGACGAGGCCGAGGTCGCCTTCCTGGTGCAGGACGCGCACCAGGGGAGGGGTGTCGCCTCCGCCCTCCTGGAGCACATCGCGGCCGTCGCCCGCGAGCGCGGCATCCGCCGTTTCGCCGCCGAGGTGCTGCCCGCCAACAACAAGATGATCAAGGTGTTCACGGACGCCGGCTACACCCAGAAGCGCAGCTTCGAGGACGGCGTCGTACGCCTGGAGTTTGATCTCGAACCCACCGACAGGTCCCTCGCCGTGCAGCGCGCGCGGGAACAGCGCGCCGAAGCACGGTCCGTACGACGGCTGCTGGTGCCCGGCTCGGTCGCCGTCGTCGGCGTCGGCCGCACCCCCGGAGGGGTGGGCCGCAGCGTTCTCGACAACATCAGGGACGCCGGTTTCACCGGTGACCTGTACGCCGTGAACAAGGCCTTCCCCGAAGGGCAGAAGGAACTCGACGGGGTACCGGCCCACCGTTCGGTGCGCGACATCGAAGGCCACGTGGACCTCGCGGTCGTCGCCGTCCCCGTCGAACACGTCCCCCAGGTCGTCACCGAATGCGGCGAACACGGGGTCCAGGGGCTCGTCGTGGTCACCGCCGGTTACGCCGAAAGCGGCCCCGAGGGACGCGAACGCCAGCGCGAACTCGTCCGGCACGCGCGCACGTACGGCATGCGGATCATCGGGCCGAACGCCTTCGGGGTCATCAACACCGCCGCCGACGTACGGCTGAACGCGTCCCTCGCCCCCGAGATGCCCCGCCCCGGACGCATCGGACTGTTCGCCCAGTCCGGTGCCATCGGCATCGCCCTCCTCTCCCGTCTGCACCGACGCGGCGGCGGCGTCACCGGAGTCACCGGCGTCTCCACCTTCGTGTCGTCCGGCAACCGCGCGGACGTGTCCGGAAACGACGTCCTCCAGTACTGGTACGACGATCCCGACACCGACGTCGCCCTCATGTACCTGGAGTCCATCGGCAACCCCCGCAAGTTCACCCGCCTCGCCCGGCGCACCGCGGCGGCGAAGCCCCTGGTCGTGGTCCAGGGCGCCGGATCCGCGCCCCAGGGGCACGCCGTACGCGCGACACGCCTCCCGCACGCGACGGTGTCCGCGCTGCTGCGACAGGCCGGCGTGATCCGCGTCGAGACGATCACCGAACTCGTCGACACCGGGCTGCTGCTCGCCCGCCAGCCGCTGCCCGGCGGGGCACGGGTGGCGATCCTCGGGAACTCCGAGTCGCTGGGACTCCTGACGTACGACGCGTGCCTCTCCGAGGGGCTGCGCCCGCTCGCCCCGCTGGATCTGACCACGGCGGCCACGGCGACGGACTTCCACCGGGCCCTGTCGGAGGCGCTGGCCGACAAGGCGTGCGACGCGGTCGTGGTCACCGCGATACCGGCGGTGGGGGAGGGTCCCGCGGAGGACGCGGCGCTGGCCGAGGCCCTGCGGTCGGCGGCGGAGACCGTCCCCGGGAAGCCCGTGCTGGTGGTGCACGTGGAGCTAGGAGGGCTCGCGGCGGCGCTGTCGGCGGCGACCAGTACGGCACCGCGGGCCGTTTCGAGGCGGGAGGACTCCCAGCGCTCCGAGGACCGACCGCCCAGCGCGGTGCAGGCCCCCGAAGGGGTCGGCCTCATCCCCGCCTACCCCGCCGCCGAACGCGCGGTCCGCGCCCTCGCCGAAGCCGTGAAGTACGCCCAGTGGCGGCGCGAGTCCGTCGACCCCGGCCGGGTGCCCGAGTACGAGGACATCGACGAGAAGGGGGCCGCCGGGCTGATCGGCGGGCTCCTCGCGCGCGGGCAGGGCCTCACGCTCGGCGTCGACGAGACCTGCGAACTGCTCGGGATGTACGGCGTCGACGTGCACCGCGCGCTGCCCGCGCCCACCCCCGATGCCGCCGCCGAGGCCGCCCGCACCCTCGGCTACCCGGTCGCCCTCAAGGCCACCGCCCCGCACCTGCGACACCGCGCGGACCTGGGCGGCGTACGCCTGGATCTCGCGGACGAGGACCAACTGCGGCGGGCGTACGCCGAGTTGGGTGAGCTGTTCGGCAGGCCGGAGGAGCTGCGGCCCGTGGTGCAGCGGATGGCACCGCGCGGGGTCGACACGGTCGTACGGGCCGTCATCGATCCGGCGGCGGGCGCCGTGCTGTCGTTCGGGCTCGCCGGAGCCGCCTCGCAGCTGCTCGGGGACACCGCGCACCGGCTGATTCCGGTCACGGACCGGGAGGCCGGTTCGCTGATCCGGTCGATCCGGACTGCACCCCTCCTCTTCGGCTGGCGCGGCTCGACGCCCGTCGACACGCCTGCCCTGGAGGAACTGCTGCTGCGGGTGTCGCGACTGGTCGACGACCACCCCGAGGTGGTCGCGGTGACCCTGGAGCCGGTCGTCGTCGCCGCGCACGGCCTGAGCGTGCTCGGCGCCTCCGTCCGCCTGGCCCCGCCGCCGGTCCGCGACGACCTCGGCCCGAGGACGCTTCCCACGTACTGACGGACCTTCCCGCGCGCGGACGACCGCTTCCAGGTACTGATCCCGTGTACTGAGACGGCTGTGACAAGACCGTGCTCGGCGGTGCCTCGCAGTCAGTGGGCCACCGTAGGATGGACGTCATGGCCAAGACCAGTACGACGACCCAGGGGCTGCGTGCGGCGATCGAGCGCAGCGGCTACTACCCGGCCCTCGTGGCCGAGGCGGTGGAGGCCGCCGTGGGCGGCGAGCCGATCCGGTCGTTCCTGGTCCACCAGGAGACCACGTTCGACCAGAACGAGGTGCGCCGGCATGTGACCGTGCTCGTCCTCACCGGCAACCGCTTCATCGTCAGCCACACCGACGAGCAGGCCGCCGACACCACCTCCCCGACGCCGTACGCCACGACGTCCACGGAGTCCGTGAAGATCGGCCGGATCTCGTCGGTGGTGCTCAGCCGCGTGGTCGCCAACCCGGAGTCGTACAAGCCGGGCACACCGCCCCGTGAGGTCGTGCTGACCATCGGCTGGGGTGCCGTCTCCCGGATCGACCTGGAGCCGGCCGCCTGCGGCGACCCCAACTGCGAGGCCGACCACGGCTACACGGGCAACTCGACGGCGGACGACCTGAGCCTGCGCGTCAGCGAGGCCGGGGACGGCCCGGAGACGGTCCAGCAGACCCTCGCCTTCGCGCAGGCGCTCTCCGAGGCGACCGCGGACGTACCCCGCTGATGTCCCACCCGTCTCCCCCCGCCGCCCATGATCGAGGGCGCTCCGCGCCCACCCCTCCTGATTCCGCAACCTGGGACCACCCCGAACCCCTCGCCGTCGCCTCCGCGCCCGTCCCCGAGTACGGCTCCGGCTCGCTCGCGGACCTGCTGCCCACGCTGGCCGCCGGCATGGGCGTACCAGGTACGACCGCGGCGATCCCGGAGCTGACCGCGGCCGACCGCAACTGCGTCTTCCTGGTCGACGGCCTCGGCTGGGAGCAGATCAAGGACCACGCCGACGAGGCGCCGTACCTGCACGCGCTCCTCGGCAGCTCGCGCGGCGGCACAGGACGCCCGCTCACCGCCGGCTACCCGGCGACCACCGCGACCTCGCTGGCCTCCGTAGGCACCGGCCTGCCGCCCGGCGTGCACGGCCTGCCCGGCTACACCGTGCGCAACCCGGACACCGGTGCGCTGATGAACCAGCTGCGCTGGCAGCCGTGGACCGAGCCGAAGTCCTGGCAGCCGTACCCCACGATCTTCCAACTCGCCCAGGACGCGGGTGTGCACGCCGCCCAGGTGTCGTCCCCCACCTTCCAGAACACCCCGCTGACGAAGGTCGCGCTCAGTGGCGGAACGTTCCACGGGCGGCTCACCGGTGAGGAGCGCATGGACCTCGCGGCCGAGCAACTGGCCGCCGGGGACCGCTCCTTGGTCTACACGTACTACGCCGAACTCGACGGCGCGGGCCACCGCTACGGCGTCGCCTCCGACACCTGGCGCGGCCAACTCATGTACGTCGACCGGCTCGTCCAGCGCCTCGCCGAGCAACTGCCGCCGCGCAGCGCGCTGTACGTCACCGCCGACCACGGCATGATCGACGTGCCCTTCGACGAGGAGCACCGCATCGACTTCGACGCGGACTGGGAGTTGCGCGCCGGGGTCGCCCTGCTCGGCGGCGAGGGCCGCGCACGCCACGTCTACGCGGTGCGGGGCGCCGAGAACGACGTACTGACCTGCTGGCGCGAGGTGCTCGGCGAACAGTTCTGGGTGGCGTCGAGGGACGAGGCGATCATGGCGGGCTGGTTCGGCCCGACGGTCGACGAGCGTGTCCACCACCGCCTCGGCGACGTGATCGTGGCGGCCCGGGACGACGTCCTGGTCATCGCGTCCGAGCGGGAGCCGAAGGAGTCGGCGATGGTCGGCAACCACGGTTCCATGACCCCTGCCGAACAGCTGGTTCCCCTGCTCGAAGTACGCTCCTGAAGTCCCTCCGTCCTCCCCTTCCTCCGTTTCGCCGAAAGGTGCTCAACTTCCCATGCCCGAGCTGGTGTTCTTCTCCGGAACGATGGACTGCGGGAAGTCGACCCTGGCGCTCCAGATCGAGCACAACCGCTCGGCGCGCGGCCTGGCAGGGGTGATCTTCACGCGGGACGACCGCGCGGGGGAGGGAAAGCTTTCTTCTCGCCTCGGGCTGGTCACCGACGCGGTGGAGGTCGAGGACGAGCAGGACCTGTACGCGTATCTCGTCGACCACCTCTCCCAGGGCGGTCGCGCGGACTACGTCATCGCCGACGAGGCACAGTTCCTGGCGCCCGTGCAGATCGACCAACTCGCGCGCGTGGTCGACGATCTGGGCCTCGACGTCTACGCCTTCGGCATCACGACCGACTTCCGCTCCAAGCTCTTTCCCGGCTCCCAGCGCCTGGTGGAACTCGCCGACCGCGTCGAGGTCCTCCAGGTGGAGGCCCTCTGCTGGTGCGGCGCCCGCGCCACCCACAACGCCCGCACGATAGGCGGCGAGATGGTCGTCGAGGGCGCCCAGGTCGTCGTCGGCGACGTCAACCAGGCGGAGGCGATCGGCTACGAGGTCCTGTGCCGACGCCACCACCGCCGCCGCATGACGTCGGCCACGACACGGGCGGCGGCGCTGTCACCGGATGTGCTTCCGATGACGTCGGCCTAGCCCTCCGTAGAATCGTTCAACGATACGGAGAGCCGTTGCGCCCGCACCACCCCGGAAGCGCTCCGAAAAGCTACCGCGGCCCCTGGATCACCGAGAACATCGCTCCCTCGGGGTCGGCCACCGTGGCCACGCGGCCGTGGGGGCTGTCGTGGGGTGGTTCGAGGGTGTGGCCGCCGAGGTCGGTGACGCGGCGGAGGGCCTCGTCCGTGTCGGCCACCTCGAAGTAGGTCATCCAGTGCGGACCCCGGTCGCGGGGCAGGGCAGTGCCGACGCCGTGGATGCCGGCGACCGGGGTGCCGTCCAGGTGCAGGGTGACGTAGTCGAGGTCCGCGGAGTCGACCGGGACCTCCTCGTAGCCGAAGACCGCCTCGTAGAACTTGGCGACGCTCGCGGTCTCGAAGGTCAGCAGTTCGTTCCAGGCGGGTGTGCCGGGGACGCCCGTGATGGACGTACCGAGGTGCTCCGCGACCTGCCAGATGCCGAACACCGCCCCCGACGGGTCGGAGCCGATGGCCAGGCGGCCCGCCTCGGCCGCGTCCAGGGGGCCCACTCCGACCGTGCCGCCGCACATCCGTACCGTCTCGGCCGTCTGGTCCACGTCGTCCGAGGCGAGATACGGCGTCCAGGCGATGGGCAGATGCCGGTCCGGCGGCAGTTGGCCGATGCCGGCCACCTCCTGCCCGTCGAGCAGGGCCCGCGCGTAGGGGCCGAGCTGATGGGGGCCGGGTTGGAATTCCCAACCGAACAGCTCTCCGTAGAACTCCTGAGTCGTGGTCATGCCGTGCACCATCAGACTCACCCAGCAGGGTGTGCCCTGTGTACGCCGAGTGTGCGTGTCGCCGTTCAGGCCGGCCGACCCCCGTGCCTCGGTCATCGTCACCTTCTCCTCGGCCCCTCGCGGTGGCCGTGTCTTCCGCAGTGCGGATCCGCGTGCCGCAGCCGCGTCACGCCCCGAGCCGATGCTCGCACCCCTGGTGGCGCTGCGCGCCCCGGCCGCGCCGCCGACGGGCGGCTCACGTATGGAGGGTGCCCGGTCTGTGGCCCCTCGTCCGTTTCCGGTTGATTGCCATGGGGTGTCCATCGGTTGTACAGCATGTGCTCGATCCCGTACGCCTCGTGATCGAGACTGCCCGGCGGGCACAGTAGTCGGACCTGGACGTGTCGGCCACCCCTTGCGCGAGGATGGTGGCCATGAACGCCATCATCTCCGCATCCGAACTGGCGAGCGATCTGGCCGGGACGAACCCGCCGGTCCTCCTGGACATCCGCTGGCAGCTCAGCGTCGCGAAGGCCGCAGGTGAACCGCCCTTCGACGGACGCGCCGAGTACGCGGCCGGGCACATCCCGGGCGCCGTCTACGTAGACCTCGATCAGGAACTGGCCTCCGCCCCCGGCGCCCGCGGCCGGCACCCCCTTCCCGACACCGCGGGTTTCGGCGCCGCGATGCGCCGAGCGGGTGTATCGGCCCACCGCGCGGTCGTCGTGTACGACGGCGGCCAGGGCTGGGCGGTGGCCCGCGCGTGGTGGCTGCTGCGCTGGGCGGGTCACCCGGACGTGCGGGTCCTCGACGGCGGCCTTCCCTCTTGGGAGGGGCCTTTGGGGACGGACACGCCGACGCCGGCCGAGGGCGACTTCACGCCGGAGCCGGGGGCCGTGCAGCTCCTGGAGGCGGACGATGCTGCCGCGCTGGCCCGCAGCGGGGTCCTCTTCGACGCCCGCGCGGGGGAGCGCTACCGGGGCGAGGTGGAACCGATCGACCGGGTCGGCGGCCACATCCCGGGCGCCGTCTCCGCGCCGACCAACGAGAACGTCGGCACCGACGGCCGCTTCCTCCCGGCGGAGGAACTGGCCGCCCGCTTCAAGTCCCTGGGCGCCACGGAGGGGACGGGCGTCGGCGTCTACTGCGGCTCCGGCGTCTCGGGCGCCCACGAGGTGCTGGCCCTGGCGTTGGCGGGCATTCCGGCCGGCCTGTACGTCGGCTCCTGGTCCGAGTGGTCCGCGGACCCGGAGCGCCCGGTCGCCGTCGGCCCCGACCCGCAGTAGCGGCCGTAGAAGGACGAGGAGGGCCCGCGCCGAAACCGGCGCGGGCCCTCCTCGTCGTAGCCGAACTGCCTTACGGCGGACTACTCCTGCTTCTTTCTCCGCGTACCGAAGACGATCTCGTCCCAGCTCGGGACCGCCGCTCTGCGGCCCGGGCGGACGCCGTCCGCCTCGGCCTGGCGGTCGGTGGAGCCGATGAGCCGGTCGCGGTGGGCGCCGACGGAGCGGGGCATGAGCACGTCCGCGTAGGCCGAACCGGCCGAGGCCGCGGGCGCCGGGGGCTCCTCCGCCTCCGGTTCCTCGACGGGCTCCTCCGGGGTCTCCGGGGGACGCTCGGGGACCACCATGTCGCCGCGGAAGCTCGGTACCGCCTCCAGGAGGCTGGTCAGCGAGTCGCGCTCGCTCTCCTCCGCCACCTCGGGCGACGGCAGCGCGGGACGCTCCGGGCGCTCCAGGGCACGGTCCAGCGGGCGGTCGCGCGGCAGCCGGGCGATCCGCGGGACGAACGGGAAGCTGGGCTCGGGGGTGGCGGAGAGGTCGTCGGACTCGCCGATCAGCGAGCGCGCCTCGTCGTCGACGGCCTGGACGAGCCGCCGGGGCGGGTCGTACGTCCAGCTCGCCGAGTGCGGTTCGCCCGCGACCCGGTAGACCAGCAGGACCTCCCAGGTGCCGTCGTCGCGGCGCCAGGAGTCCCACTGCACGGTGTCCTTCTCGGCACCGCGCAGCGTCAGCCGTTCCTGGACGGCCTCGCCGAGCTGGGGTCCGGCGTTCTCGCCGGGGCGGCGGACAGGGGTCTTCCGGGCACGCTCGGCCATGAAGGCACGCTCGGCGAGCACGGGACCCTCGAAGCGGCGCACCCGGTCGACGGGGATGCCGGCGAGTTGCGCGACCTCCTCGGCGGAGGCGCCGGCACGTATACGTGCCTGGATGTCTCGGGGGCGGAGATGGCTCTCCACCTCGATCTCGATCTGGCCGAGGCGGGGACGGTCGCCGCGTACGGCGGCGCGCAGACGCTCATCAATCGGAAGCGTGTACTCCGTGCTGTCCGCAGCCTTCAGCACCAGCCGTGTGCCGTCGTTAGAGACGGCCACGACACGCAGTTCGGGCATGGGGACCTCCCGGGTGGTGCCTGCCGACGTCACGTGCGTCGCTGCTTCCGCTAGTCGAGTGTGGCCTGCCCGGGTGCAGCCTGCCACAACCTTGCCGAGTTGCCCGGCGTGTCGGGCACGGGCCCGAACTCGCCGTTATGGCACGGTTACCTATTCGCAACGCTAAGTGACCAACTACGTCACCCTGTGCAACTGGCCCCCTCGGGGCGGTCCAAAAGGCCGCGGACGCCCTGGCAGGAGACCGCACCCAGGGCTCGCAACAGTACTCCATTTGGACCACGTGCGTGGATTGGCACGCTGCCCAACTTCTTGCGGGGGGCGGGACTTGACGGTCCGGGGCGGGGTTCACGCGATCTTGAAAGTGGCGTACTTCACGCAATAGCCGGAAACGGAACCATCCGAGCGTTCCGCTCGTCATGGGGAACCGGGTCCGGCCGATTCCCCGGCCGACTCGTCTGACGGCTCGTCGGCTACTGACCCAGCACTCTCCGCAAGTAGTCGTTCTGGAACCGCCGATCAGGATCCAGCCGATCCCGCAGCGCCGTGAACTCGCCGAAGCGCGGGTAGACCCCGGCGAGGTACTCGGCGTCCCGGGTGTTCACCTTGCCCCAGTGCGGCCGGCCCTCGTGCGCGGTGAAGATGCGCTCGGCGGCGGTGAAGTACGCCTGGTAGGGCGTGCCGCGGAACATGTGGACGGCGATGTAGGCGCTGTCGCGGCCGGACGCGGTGGACAGGGCGATGTCGTCCGCCGGGGCGGTGCGGACCTCGACCGGATAACTGACCCTGAAATCCGAACGGTCGACCATCGCCTTCAGTTCCCGCAGCGTGTCCACCAGAGCCGCGCGCGGGACGGCGTACTCCATCTCGACGAACCGCACCCGGCGGGTGGAGGTGAAGACCTTGTAGGGGATGTCCGTGTACGTCCGCGAGGACCAGGCCCGGGTGGAGATCTGGGCGATGGTGGGAATGGCCTTGGGGGCCGCGCGGCCGACCATGTTGGCCACCTGCCACAGGCCGTTGGCCACGAACTCGTCCTCGAACCAGCCCGTCACCGGTTTCACGGGCTGTGCCGGGCCCGCGCTGCGGTTGTTGCGCTTGGTGTTGGTGGACGCCGTGTGCGGGAACCAGTAGAACTCGAAGTGCTCGTTCTCGGCCCAGAGTTCGTCGAAGCGGCCCGTGACCTCGTCGAAGGGCATGGGCTCCTCGCGGGCCGTGAGCAGGAAGACCGGCTCCACGGCGAATGTGATCGCCGTGACGATGCCCAGGGCGCCGAGGCCGATGCGGGCGACCGCGAAGACGTCCGGATTCTCCTTCTCCGAGCAGGTGAGCACCGAGCCGTCCGCCGTGACCAGCTCAAGACCCCTGATCTGGGCGGCGATCGAGCCCGACTCGCGGCCGCTGCCGTGGGTGCCGGTGCTGATCGCGCCCGACACCGTCTGCTCCATGATGTCGCCCATGTTCGTGAGCGACAGACCCTCGCGCGCGAGAGCCATGTTGAGTCTCTTGAGCGGGGTGCCCGCCTCGACCGTGACCGTCAATGCATCGCGATCAATGTTGCGGATGCCGGTCAACAGTTGAGGACGGATCAACACACCGTCCGTGGCGGCGATCGACGTGAAGGAGTGCCCACTGCCGACGGCCTTCACCGTCAGACCGTCCTCACCGGCCCTGCGGACGGCCGCGGCCAGTTCCTCGACGGAGGCGGGCGTGACCTCCCGCGCGGGCCGGGACGCCACTGTCCCGCCCCAGTTACGCCACGTGCCGTTCTTCGCGCTCGCTGTGGTGCCCAACAACGGTGCCTCCCCGACCCGGTGCCGGTCTGTTGAGCCGGCGGTACCCGAGGAAACCGACCGCGACCGCGACGGCTCCGGCGACCACCGGAACCCCGTACCCGGCCCGCGCGCCGGCTGCGTCGATCACCCAGCCGGCGACGGAGGAGCCGAGCGCGACCCCGACCGCCAGGCCGGTGCTCACCCAGGTCATGCCTTCGGTGAGCTTCGCGCGAGGTACGTGCTCTTCTATGAGGGACATCGTCGTGATCATCGTGGGTGCGATGGACAGTCCCGCAAGGAACAGCGCCACGGCCAGAAGCGGCAAGTTTCCGACCAGTAGGAGGGGGATCATACTCACGGCCATCGTGCATATGCCCAGCAGCCACCGACGTTCGGGCGCTCCCCGGAAGCGCAGCAGCCCGAACACGACTCCGGCCACACAGGATCCCGCCGCGTACAGGGCGAGCACCACGCTGGCGCCGCCCTTGTGACCCCGCTCGTCGGCGAACGCGACGGTGACCACGTCGACCGCCCCGAAGATCGCCCCGGTCGCCACGAAGGTGGCCACGAGCACCTGGAGACCGGCCGCCCGCAGCGCCGAGCCGCCGCCCTCGGCGCCCCGCACGCGCGGGTGCGGCGCGGGCTCGGTGGCGCGCTGAGCCGTCAGCCAGAAGACGCCGACCGCCAGGAAGCAGGCGGCCAGCAGAGGCCCCGCCTCCGGGAACCACACGGTGGACAGCCCGATGGAGATGATCGGCCCGAAGATGAAGCACACCTCGTCCACCACGGACTCGAAGGAGTACGCGGTGTGCAGCTGCGGGGTGCCCCGGTAGACGGCCGCCCAGCGCGCGCGGACCATCGCGCCCAGACTCGGCACCGAGCCGATACCGGCGGCGCACACGAACAGCACCCAGTCCGGCCACCCGAAGCGCGCGGCCAGCAGCAGCCCGGCCGCCGCGGCCAGCGCGACGAGCGTCGCCGGACGCAGCACCCGCCGCTGCCCGTACTGGTCGACCCAGCGCGAGATCCGCGGCCCGATCGCGGCGGCGGCCAGCGCGATGGTGGCCGACAGCGCGCCCGCGAGCCCGTAGCGCCCATTGATCTGGGAGATCATCGTGACCACGCCGATGCCCATCATCGACAGGGGCATCCGCCCGAGGAACCCCGCAGCGGAGAAGCCCTTGGAGCCGGGGGCGGCGAACAGGGCGCGATAGGGGCTGGGCACGGGTGACTCCGGTCGAAAGGGCGCGGTGGCGGCTCGGTGGTGCGGGGGGTGGCGATGTGATGACGGCTCAGTAAGGTGCGAATGCGGCTGATACAGCTTACGAGCAGGTGGGGCCCGTTGCACCCGACCGTGCTGCGCCCCGTTTGCACCCGCCCGCGCCGCCCCCGACGCACCTCCCCGGAAGCCCCGGGTGCGCGGCCCGGCACCCCTCCGTTTCCCGGCTGTCAGTGGTGGGTGGCAGGATCGGAGACATGCCAGACGTGCTCGATGCGACTCCCTACGACGCCCTGCTCCTGCTCTCGTTCGGCGGCCCCGAGGGCCCGGACGAGGTGGTTCCGTTCCTGGAGAACGTGACGCGCGGGCGAGGCATCCCCAAGGAACGTCTCAAGGAAGTGGGGCAGCACTACTTCCTGTTCGGCGGGATCAGCCCCATCAACGACCAGAACCGCGCCCTCCTGGACGCCCTCCGCAAGGACTTCGCGGACCACGGCCTGGACCTCCCGGTCTACTGGGGCAACCGCAACTGGGCCCCGTACCTGACGGACACCCTGCGCCAGATGGTCGCCGACGGCCGCCGCCGCATCCTCGTCCTGGCCACCAGCGCCTACGCCTCCTACTCGGGCTGCCGCCAGTACCGGGAGAACCTCGCCGACTCCCTGGCGACCCTGGAGGACGAGGGGCTTGAGGTGCAGAAGGTCGACAAACTGCGCCACTACTTCAACCACCCCGGCTTCCTGGAGCCGATGATCGACGGGGTGCTCGAATCCCTCGCGGACCTCCCCGAGGACGTCCGGGACGGCGCCCACCTCGCCTTCTCGACCCACTCCATCCCGACCGCCGCCGCCGACACCTCCGGCCCGGCCGAGGACCACGGAGACGGCGGGGCGTACGTCGAGGAGCACCTGGACGTGGCCCGGCTGATCGCCGACGCCGTCCGCGAACGCACCGGAATCGACCACCCCTGGCAGCTCGTCTACCAGTCCCGCTCGGGCGCCCCGCACATCCCCTGGCTGGAGCCCGACATCTGCGACCACCTGGAGGAGCGCCACAAGGCCGGCGTCCCCGCGGTCGTCATGGCACCCATCGGCTTCGTCTCCGACCACATGGAGGTCCTCTACGACCTCGACACGGAGGCCACGGCCAAGGCCGCGGAGCTGGGCCTGCCGGTCCGCCGCTCGGCCACCGTGGGCGCCGACCCGCGCTTCGCCGCCGCCGTCCGCGACCTCGTCCTGGAACGCGCCGCCGTCGAGAGCGGCCGGCAGGTCACGCCCTGCGCCCTGGGCGCCCTCGGCGCCGGCCACAACCTTTGCCCGGTGGGCTGCTGCCCGGCCCGCGCCCCGCGTCCCGCCGCCGCGGGCGCCGACAGCCCCTACGCATGAGGAGCGCCGTGACCGACCCCCTGCACCAGGAACTGCTGGCACTCGCCCAGGAAGCCGCCCACAAGGCCGGCGCGCTGCTGCGGGACGGCCGCCCGGCGGACCTCGCGGTCGCCGCCACCAAATCCAGCCCGATCGACGTCGTCACCGAGATGGACATCGCAGCCGAGAAGCTGATCACCGATCTGATCTCCGAACAGCGGCCCGACGACGGGTTCCTGGGCGAGGAGGGCGCCTCCGTCACCGGAACCAGCGGCGTCCGCTGGGTCGTCGATCCACTCGACGGCACGGTCAACTACCTCTACGGACTGCCTACTTGGTCCGTCTCCATCGCCGCCGAGCTGGACGGCGAGACCGTCGCCGGGGTCGTCGCGATCCCGATGCGCGGCGAGACGTTCCACGCCGTGCTCGGCGGCGGGGCGTGGGCCACGGGCGCGTGGGAGGGCGAACGCAGGCTCGCCTGTCGGCCCGCGCCGCCCCTGGAGCAGGCGTTGGTGTCGACCGGTTTCAACTACGTCACCGAGGTCCGGGTCCACCAGGCCGACGTGGCACAGAAGTTGATCCCCCTGCTGCGCGACATCCGGGGGGGCGGCTCGGCGGCGGTCGACCTGTGCGATGTGGCCGCGGGGCGGCTGGACGGCTTCTACGAGCGGGGGTTGAACCCGTGGGACCTCGGTGCGGGGGACCTGATCGCCCGTGAGGCGGGCGCGCTGAGCGGTGGACGGCCCGGAGAGCGGCCGGGACGGGATCTGGCTGTCGTGGGAAGCCCGGGGGTGTTCGAGCCCCTCCAACGCCTCCTGGAGGACTTCGGGGCCTGGCACGACTGACACCTCTCGGGCCGAGGCCCACGGCAAGAACCACAGCCCACGGCGAGGGCCCACCCACTCCCACTGTCCCCACGCGTCGACCGAACCAAAAGAGGTGCAGCAGGACCCCGGCGCTGGATTCGCCAGGGTCCTGCTTTTCTGCTGTTTGCGCTGATCAGACGCTTGTCGCGCTGACCTCCACACCGTGGTCGGCGGCGAGGCGGCGCAGGTCGTCCAACTCGGCCTGTTCCACCTCGACGAGGAAGTCGTCGCCCTCGTCGCGAGCCCGCGTCAGGTCGGTCTCGGTCGCCCTTATGCGCTGCAGAAGTCCTGCGGTGAATGCGTCCATGCTGCGCCCCCTCGTCCTGGGTCGTGGGTCGGGTGGCACGGGGGTGTGCCGTTCGGAAGGGGCGATCACGTCTGCGGATGCGGGTGCCCAGCGCTGCCCTGGCTGGGCGGCGACGGTGCCGGACACCCACGCCCGCTCTGCGGAAGCGTTGGACGTACCACAAGGTGGCTTGCCACATGCAGAGCGTGATCGCGGGGTGTAAAGCCGTCCTCCCCGCACTCCCTTCGGTGGAAACCTCAACCCATCGAGAAAATCCCGCATTCCCGGGCCTCATACCTGACCTTCATCTTGCGCCCGGCCGCCTTACAGCCGACTTATGGCCGAAAAGGGCAGGATGGAGGTCACACAGCCACGAAGACCCTGCCCGCGTGCGCCGAGACGCGCTACGCGAGTGGACAGAGGAAGGACAAGCGACGTGCGCGTACTCGTCGTCGAGGACGAGCAGCTGCTCGCCGATGCGGTGGCCACCGGACTGCGCCGGGAGGCCATGGCCGTCGACGTCGTGTACGACGGTGCGGCTGCCCTGGAGCGCATCGGCGTCAACGACTACGACGTGGTCGTCCTCGACCGCGACCTCCCGCTCGTGCACGGCGACGACGTCTGCCGCAAGATCGTCGAGCTCGGCATGCCCACCCGCGTGCTGATGCTCACGGCGTCCGGCGACGTCAGCGACCGTGTCGAGGGCCTGGAGATCGGCGCCGACGACTATCTGCCGAAGCCCTTCGCGTTCAGCGAGCTGACGGCACGCGTGCGTGCCCTCGGCCGGCGTACGAGCGTGCCGCTGCCGCCCGTCCTGGAGCGCGCCGGCATCAAGCTCGACCCGAACCGCCGCGAGGTGTTCCGCGACGGCAAGGAAGTCCAGCTGGCGCCCAAGGAGTTCGCCGTCCTGGAGGTGCTGCTGCGCAGCGAGGGCGCCGTCGTCTCCGCGGAGCAGCTCCTGGAGAAGGCCTGGGACGAGAACACGGACCCGTTCACGAACGTCGTGCGGGTGACGGTCATGACGCTGCGCCGCAAGCTCGGCGAGCCCCCGGTCATCGTCACCGTGCCCGGCTCCGGCTACCGGATCTGAGTCCACTGTGACGACGACCCCCGCGCCTCCCCAGGCGCCCCCGAAGCCCACGTGGGACCCCAGAAGGCCCGAACCGCCGTTCCCCTGGCTGCGCCCCACCATCCGTATACGGCTCACGTTGTTGTACGGCGGGATGTTCCTGATCGCCGGGATCCTGCTGCTGTCGATCATCTACCTGCTCGCGGCGCACGCGTTGAACGTGGGCAGTGAGCTGCCCTTCAAGGTCATCTCCGGCTCGGTCGGCAGCAGCACCTGCAACTTCCCGTCCGAGCCGTCGGCGACCACGCTCAACAACGCGATGAACCAGTGCGTCAACGAACAGCGCCAGCACGCCCTGGACGACCTGCTCAGCCGCTCCCTGCTGACCCTGCTCGGCCTGGCGATCATCGCCTTCGCCTTCGGGTACGCGATGGCGGGCCGGGTGCTGTCGCCGCTGGGCCGGATCACCCGGACCGCCCGCGCGGTGGCCGGCTCGGACCTGTCCCGCCGGATCGAGCTGGACGGCCCGGACGACGAACTGAAGGAACTCGCGGACACCTTCGACGAGATGCTGGACCGGTTGCAGCGGGCCTTCACCGCGCAGCAGCGCTTCGTGGGGAACGCCTCGCACGAGCTGCGGACCCCGCTGGCGATCAACCGCACGCTCCTGGAAGTGCATCTGTCGGACCCGGGGGCCCCTGTCGAGCTGCAACAGCTCGGCAAGACGCTGCTCGCCACCAACGAGCGCAGCGAGCAGCTCGTCGAAGGCCTGCTGCTGCTGGCCCGCAGCGACAACCAGATCGTCGAGCGCAAGCCCGTGGACCTCGCCGAGGTCGCCGAGCAGGCCGTCGACCAGGTACACGCGGAGGCGAGTGCCAAGAACGTGGTCATCCGCGGCGAGCGCAAGCCCGTCGTAGTCCAGGGCAACGGCGTCCTCCTGGAGCGGATCGCCCTGAACCTCGTGCAGAACGCGGTGCGGTACAACGTGCCGGAGGACGGCTGGGTCGAGGTCACCACCGAGGTTCAGCACGGTCATGCGGTGCTGATCGTCTCGAACACGGGACCAGTGGTCCCGGCGTACGAGGTCGACAACCTCTTCGAGCCCTTCAGACGGCTGCGTACGGAGCGAACGGGCAGTGACAAGGGTGTGGGCCTCGGTCTGTCGATCGCGCGCTCTGTGGCGCGGGCGCACGGTGGCCATATCTCGGCCCAGCCTCGTGAGGGGGGTGGGCTCGTGATGCGAGTCACCCTGCCCATCTGAGATCATGTCGCCGACACACGAGGATGTTCGCTTTGCGCGGAATTTTCTGGCCGCTTCTCCGGCACTCTTGTGTGTGATCGATCACAAGCACGATTTTCGGGGCATCTACTCTCCGTGATCATGCACCCTGTCGGAAAGCCGGGAAAATCCGGGTTTTCAGGGGTCTTGATCACGGGAAGTACACGGTGAGGTGCCTTTGAAGAGCGGCATGAGGACCGTGTACGGTCCCCTTCGCCATCCAAGCCGATCACTCTTGAGGGGTCCGGTTGGGTGTCGATTGAGTAACAGACCTTGATGTGAGGCAAAATCTCCGCCTCAGGTCGGGCACAAGTCCGGCCTCTCACGCGTTACGTGCGCTGGAGACACCGCAGACACCCAGAGGGGGAGAGCGCGACATGGCAACGGATTACGACACCCCACGCAAGACCGACGACGACGTCGACTCGGACAGCCTTGAAGAGCTCAAGGCGCGTAGGAACGACAAGTCGACTTCCGCAGTGGACGTCGACGAATTCGAGGCGGCCGAGGGCCTCGAACTGCCCGGAGCGGACCTCTCGAACGAGGAGCTGGCCGTCCGGGTGCTGCCCAAGCAGCAGGACGAGTTCACTTGCATGAGCTGCTTCCTGGTGCACCACCGCAGCCAGCTGGCCCGCGAGAAGAACGGCCAGCCGATCTGCCGCGACTGCGACTGAGGAGGGGTCGGCCGTGACTGGCTCGACCCCACCCTGGAAGCGCCGCTCCCTCAAGCCGGGAGCGGACGAAGGGCCGGCTGACGGCCCTCATGGCGCGCGTGACGACGAGCGGGGCTCATCCGAACAGGGATCAGCCTCGCTCGAACCGGCGGCCGACCGGGCTGACCTCCCGGTGCCCGCCGACGTTCCCGCAGCCGCCCCCGTCGCCAAACGACGGGCGGCGGTGATCCGGGACAAGGCCAGGGAAGGCGTCCGCAAGGGCGGCAGCCGGGCCAGGGCGGGCCTGGCGTACCTCGCCGACCGAATCATCGACATCGCCCCGCGGATCCCCGTACGGGACCTTGAGGCGCTTCGGCGACAGTTTCCGGGCCTCGGCCCCGAACAGCTCGCCGACAAGCTGGTGGCGGGCGCGGCGAACGCGACGTCGACCGTCGGCGCCGGAATCGGTGCCGCGGCGATGCTGCCCGTACCACCCGCCATGCCCACCGAACTGGCCGCCGAGATCACCGGCGTCGCCGCGATCGAGCTGAAGCTGATCGCCGAGCTGTACGAGGTCTACGGCGTCCGTCCGCCCGGCGACCTGAGGCAGCGCAGCACCGCGTATCTGAACTCCTGGTCCGGGGAGCGCGGTATCGACGTGACCAAGCCGTCGACCATGAGCTCCGCGCTGAACGGCCACATGAAGCGCGAGTTGCGCCAGCAGATCATGAAACGCATGGTCCGCGACCTGCCGAACCTGATGCCCTTCATGGTCGGCGCCGCCGTCGGAGCGGTCATGAACCGCCGGGACACCAAGAAGCTCGCCGAGCGCATCCGCAAGGACCTGCGAAAGGCCCAGGTGCCCTGGGACGCGCTGCCCGAACTCCCGCCCCTGGAGACCCCGCCGGACCCGCTCAGGATGGGCGAGATCCCCAAGGAACTCGGTCGCTGAGGGCCCGGCCGGAGGGGACCGCTTCTAGACGGCCGCCGCCTGTGCCGCCCTCAGCGCCTCCGCCAGCCGCTCCGGCTCACGCGTCGACAGGTACAGGTACGGCGTCGGGTCGGCCGGGTCGGTGACCTCCACGCGCAGTGCCGTGGGGATGTAGGAGCGCAGCAGCAGGAAGGCGCGGGTGTCGGCCTTGTAGGTGCGCCAGGCGCGGGCCTCCTCCGGGTCCAGGATCTCGGCCTCGCCCAGGGCCGTCACCGGGATCTTCGCCTCGCCGGCGATCAGCGAGTCGCCCACGATCCGGATGCGGAGCGAGCCGTAGGAGCTGGCCGTGACCGCGGCGAACGCGGTGCCGCCGACCAGGCCGCCGAGCAGCGGCAGGGTGCCGAAGGGCAGCAGGATCAGGGCGAAGGAGACGCCGACCAGGAACGAGATGAACCACCACGAACGGGGGGCGGTGAGGCGCTCGTCGTAGGGGGAGGCGGAAAGCTGCATGAAGCCAAGCTTGGCACGGTGTCGGGAACCCACCGACGCGCGGGTAAGGTCTGCGGCTGTGAGTGGTACTTCTCCAGCTCTTAAGCCTCCGTCCGACGCCGTGAAACCGGTGCGGCACCCTGACGCGCCCGCGCCCGGTGAGTTGCTGGGTGCCCACTACGAACAGTGTTTCGGATGTGGCGGCGACCAGCCGCACGGGCTGCATCTGGCGGCGCGGGCCGGTGAGGGAGTGACCATCACCGCCGAGTTCACCGTGCGGGCCGCCCACCAGGGCGCCCCGGGCCTCGCGCACGGCGGAGTGCTCGCCAGCGCGCTGGACGAGACCCTCGGCTCGCTGAACTGGCTGCTGCGGACGATCGCGGTGACCGGCCGTCTGGAGACGGACTTCGTACGGCCGGTGCCCGTGGACACCGTGCTGTACCTGGAGGCCGAGGTGACGGCCGTGGCCGGCCGGAAGATCTACTCGACCGCCACGGGACGCATCGGCGCTCCCGACGGTCCGGTCGCCGTCCGCGCGGACGCGCTCTTCATCGAGGTGAAGGTCGACCACTTCATCGACAACGGCCGCCCGCAGGAGATCCGGGCCGCCATGGACGACCCGGACCAGGTCCGGCGTACCCGTGCCTTCGAGGTGAACCCGTGAGCAGTGGCCGTAGTCCCCTGGACGTACTGATCCGGCGCGTCGACCCCGACGTACCGCTTCCGTCGTACGAGCACCCCGGTGACGCGGGCGCCGATCTGCGGACCACGGAGGGCCGGGAACTGAAGCCGGGTGAACGGGCCGTACTGCCCACGGGGGTGTCTGTCGCGCTCCCGGAGGGGTACGCGGCCTTCGTGCACCCTCGTTCGGGGCTCGCCGCCCGCTGCGGTGTCGCCCTAGTGAATGCCCCGGGGACGGTTGATGCCGGGTACCGTGGGGAGATCAAGGTGATCGTGGTGAATCTCGACCCGTACGAGTCGGTACGGTTCGAGCGCTTCGACCGGATCGCCCAGCTGGTCGTCCAGCAGGTCGAGAGGGTCCGCTTCCAGGAGGTCGCGGAACTTCCCGATTCGGCGCGGGCCGAGGGGGGCTTCGGGTCCACCGGCGGTCACGCCGCCGTGGGCGGCACCACGGGTGGGAATCGATACGCTTCGGTCGTATCCGACCGGGAAGGACAGTGACGTGTTCGGACGTCGCAAGAAGGGCACTGCCGCCGAGGACGCGGCGAGCGAGGCCGAGCAGGTCGTCGACGACGTCGACACTGAGGCGGACGCGGTGGAGCGCGTGAGGCTCGAACCGGAGCCCCGCCCCGACGGACCCTGGGACGACTCGGAGGTCGGCGATCCCGCCGAGGGCCGGGTGGACCTGGGAGGTCTGTTCGTGCCGGGAGTCGACGGCATGGAGTTGCGGGTGGAGGTCGCGGGTGACGCGATCGTCGCCGCCACCGTGGTCCTCAAGGACAGCGCCATCCAGTTGCAGGCCTTCGCCGCCCCCAAGCGCGAGGGCATCTGGGGTGAGGTCCGCGAGGAGATCGCCAGCGGCATCACCCAGCAGGGCGGCATCGTCGACGAGGTCGAGGGGCCGCTGGGCTGGGAGCTGCGCGCGCAGGTTCCGGTGCAGCTGCCGGACGGCACGGGCGGTTTCCAGGTGGTGCGGTTCGTCGGTGTGGACGGTTCGCGCTGGTTCCTGCGCGGGGTGATCTCCGGGCAGGGCGCGGTGCAGCCGCAGGCGGCCGGTCTGCTGGAGCAGATCTTCCGGGACACGGTCGTCGTGCGCGGCGAGGGCCCGATGGCGCCCCGCGACCCGATCGTCCTGAAGCTGCCGAACGACGCCCAGATGGTTCCCGAGGGCGTCCAGCAGGAGGAGGCGGGTTCCCGCTTCTCCGGCGGCATGGGCCAGTTGCAGCGCGGACCGGAGATCACCGAGGTCCGGTAGCCGGAACAGACAGACACGAAAGGGTCGTACCCCTCCGGGGGTGCGGCCCTTCGTCGTGCGCGCACTCTTGACGGTGTATTGGTCTGTACCTATGGTCTCGGCTCAACGCCCAGGTTCATCAGGGTGCTCTGTGTTCACATACAAGAACGGAGTCACCGTGCGCCGCGCTGCCCTGCTCTCCGTCGTCACCGCGCTGGTCCTGGGCTTCTTCGCCCAGCCCGGCGCCACCGTCACCGCCCAGGCGGCCCCCGTCACCTTCGTCCACCCCGGAGTCGACGTCTCCAAAAGCCAGTTGGACTTCGCCCGCACCGAGGTCCTCGCCGGCGCCCAGCCCTGGAAGGGCGCCTACGACCAGATGATGGCCAGCTCCTACGCCAGTCTGAGCCGGACCCCGAAGCCCAGAGCCGTCGTCGAGTGCGGCTCGTACTCCAACCCCAACTACGGCTGCACCGACGAACGCGAGGACGCGATAGCGGCCTACACCGACGCGCTCGCCTGGTACATCACCAAGGACGCGCGCTACGCCCAGAAGTCCATCGAGATCATGGACGCCTGGTCGGCCACGATCACCAGCCACACCAACAGCAACGCGCCCCTGCAGACCGGCTGGGCCGGCGCCTCCTGGCCCAAGGCCGCCGAGATCATCAAGTACACGTACACCGGGACCTGGACCAACTCGGCCCGCTTCGCGACCATGCTCCGCAACGTCTACCTCCCCGAGATCATCAACGGCTCCAATTCCAACGGGAACTGGGAGCTGACGATGATGGACGCCGCGATCGGCATCTCCGTCTTCCTTGAGGACAGGACGTCGTACGACAAGGCCATGGCGCTCTTCCGGACGCGGACGGCCGCGTACATCTACCTCGCCTCGGACGGTTCCGTACCGAAGACCGTGCCGAGCCAGAACCTCGACACCACGGCGAAGATCGTCAGTTACTGGCAGGGCCAGTCGACCTTCGTCACCGGGCTCACCCAGGAGACCTGCCGCGACTTCACGCACACCGGGTACGGCCTCTCCTCGATCTCGCACGTCGCCGAGACCAGCCGGATCCAGGGCACAGACCTCTACGGCACCGACGTGGGCGAGCGGCTGCGGCAAGCGCTCGGGTTCCAGGCCAAGTACCAGCTGGGGACGGCCGTGCCGAGCTGGCTGTGCGGCGGGTCGCTGACCCTCGGGCTCGGACCGGTCACCGAGGTCGGCTACAACGCCCTGCACAACCGCCTGGGCATCGCCATGACCAACACCCAGACCCTGACCCTCAACAACCGCCCGGCCGGTACCAACAACCTCTTCGTGGCCTGGGAGACCCTCACCCACGGCGACAACCCCAACTGAGCACCGGCTCGCCCTGATGCCCGTACCGGTTCCGTACGGGCATCAGGGATGTGTCAAAGACGCCCCGGGCCAGGCTCGCCACCCCTTTTGTCGGACTTATTGGCCGTAAAGTCGACGCTGCGTACACGGGTGTGACGGGAAGACAATGAGGCCATGGGACGCGGCAAGCTTCGGATCTACCTCGGTGCGGCACCGGGCGTCGGCAAGACGTACGCCATGCTGTCCGAGGCCCACCGCAGGGTGGAGCGGGGCACCGACTGCGTGGTCGCCTTCGTGGAGCACCACGGCCGGGCCCGCACCGAGGTGATGCTGCACGGCCTGGAGCAGGTCCCGCGCGCGGAGCTGGCCTACCGGGGCACCGTCTTCACCGAGATGGACGTCGACGCCGTACTGCGCCGGGCCCCGGCCGTCGCCCTGGTGGACGAACTCGCCCACACCAACATCCCGGGCTCCCGCAACACCAAGCGCTGGCAGGACATCGAAGAGCTGCTCGCGGCCGGCATCGACGTGGTGTCGACCGTCAACATCCAGCACCTGGAGTCCCTCGGCGACGTCGTCGAGTCGATCACCGGAGTGCGCCAGCAGGAGACCGTGCCGGACGAGGTCGTCCGCCGTGCCGACCAGATCGAACTGGTCGACATGTCGCCACAGGCGCTGCGCCGGCGGATGGCGCACGGCAACATCTACCAGCCCGACAAGGTCGACGCGGCCCTCTCGAACTACTTCCGCCCCGGCAACCTCACCGCCCTGCGCGAGTTGGCCCTCCTATGGGTGGCCGACCGGGTCGACGAATACCTCCAGCAGTACCGCAGCGAGCACCAGGTGTCGGCGATCTGGGGTTCGCGCGAGCGGATCGTCGTAGGGCTGACCGGCGGGCCGGAAGGGCGGACGCTGATACGGCGGGCCGCGCGGCTCGCCGAGAAGGGGGCCGGCGGTGAGGTGCTGGCCGTCTACATCTCCCGCAGCGACGGTCTGACCTCCGCGTCCCCGAAGGAACTCGCCCAGCAGCGCACCCTGATCGAGGACCTCGGCGGCACCTTCCACCACGTAGTGGGCGACGACATCCCGGCCGGGCTGCTCGACTTCGCGCGCGGAGTGAACGCCACCCAGATCGTCCTGGGCTCCTCGCGCCGCAAGACCTGGCAGTACGTCTTCGGGCCCGGCGTCGGCACCACGGTGGCCCGCGAGTCCGGTCCCGATCTGGACGTCCACATCGTCACCCACGAAGAGGTCGCCAAGGGGCGCGGACTGCCGGTGGCCCGGGGCGCGCGGCTCGGCCGGGCCCGGATCGTCTCGGGGTGGGTGGTCGGTGTCGTCGGGCCGGTGGGCCTCGCGTTCCTGCTGAACGCGATCCATCTCGGGCTCGCCAACGACATGCTGCTGTTCCTGTCCCTGACCGTCGCGGCGGCGCTGCTCGGCGGACTGCTGCCGGCGCTGGTCTCGGCGGCCCTGGGATCGTTCCTGTTGAACTACTACTACACGCCCCCGCTGCACCGGCTGACCATCGCCGACCCCGAGAACATCGTCGCCATCGCGATCTTCGTCGGCGTCGCCGTGTCCGTCGCCTCCGTCGTCGACCTCGCCGCGCGGCGCACCCAGCAGGCCGCCAGACTGCGCGCCGAGTCCGAGATCCTCTCCTTCCTCGCGGGCAGCGTGCTGCGCGGCGAGACCAGCCTCGAAGCGCTCCTGGAGCGGGTCCGGGAGACCTTCGGCATGGAGTCCGTGGCGCTGCTGGAGCGCAAGAGCGACGTCGACCCCTGGACCTGCGCGGGCCGGGTCGGCGTCGGGGCGCCGCTGGAGCGGCCCGAGGACGGCGATGTGGACATGCCGGTCGGCGACCACATGGCCCTCGCGCTGACCGGCCGCGTGCTGCCCGCCTCCGACCGCCGGGTCCTGGCCGCCTTCGCCGCGCAGGCCGTCGTCGTACTGGACCGCAGACGCCTCCGCGAGGAGGCCGACCAGGCCCGCGCCCTCGCCGAGGGCAATCGCATCCGTACGGCCCTCCTGGCGGCCGTGAGCCACGATCTGCGGACCCCGCTGGCCGGCATCAAGGCGGCCGTTTCCTCCCTGCGCTCCGACGACGTGGCGTGGTCCGAGGAGGACCAGGCCGAGCTGCTGGAGGGCATCGAGGCGGGCGCCGACCGGCTCGACCACCTCGTGGGCAACCTCCTCGACATGTCCCGCCTGCAGACCGGCACGGTCACGCCGATCGTCCGGGAGATCGACCTCGACGAGGTGGTGCCCATGGCGCTGGTCGGGGTCCCCGAGGGCAGCGCGGAACTCGACATCCCGGAGACACTGCCCATGGTCGCCGTCGACCCCGGGCTGCTGGAGCGGGCGGTGGCCAACCTGGTCGAGAACGCGGTCAAGTACAGCCCGCCCGACCGACCCGTCCTGGTGTCCGCCAGCGCCATCGCCGACCGGGTGGAGGTCCGAGTGGTCGACCGGGGCCCCGGAGTCCCGGACGAGGCCAAGGACCGCATCTTCGAGCCCTTCCAGCGCTACGGCGACGCCCCGCGCGGTGCCGGAGTGGGGCTCGGCCTCGCCGTGGCGCGTGGCTTCACCGAGGCCATGAACGGCACCCTGAACGCCGAGGACACGCCCGGCGGCGGCCTCACCATGGTCCTCACGCTCCGCGCGGCCAAGCCACTGGAGCTCGCGCCGGAGGACAGTGCCGTAGACGACGAGCATGACGTGAACGACGTACAACCGGAAAGGCAGGTCTCATGACCAGGGTCCTCGTGGTCGAGGATGAGCCGCAGATCGTGCGGGCCCTCGTGATCAACCTCAAGGCGCGGAAGTACGAGGTCGACGCGGCGGCCGACGGGAAGACCGCGCTCGATCTCGCCGCCTCCCGCCACCCCGACGTGGTCGTCCTCGACCTGGGGCTGCCCGACATGGACGGCGTCGAGGTGATCAGGGGGCTGCGCGGCTGGACCCGGGTGCCGATCCTCGTGCTGTCCGCCCGGCACTCCTCGGACGAGAAGGTGGAGGCGCTGGACGCGGGTGCCGACGACTACGTCACCAAGCCCTTCGGCATGGACGAACTGCTGGCGCGGCTGCGGGCCGCCGTGCGCCGGGCCGAGCCGACCGGGGGCGGCGAGGACGACGTCCTGGTCGAGACCGAGGAGTTCACCGTCGACCTCGCCGCCAAGAAGGTCCAGCGCGACGGGCGGGACGTACGGCTGACCCCCACGGAGTGGCATCTGCTGGAGGTGCTGGTGCGCAACACCGGGCGGCTGGTCAGCCAGAAACAGCTGCTCCAGGAGGTGTGGGGGCCCTCCTACGGGACCGAGACGAACTACCTCCGCGTCTACATGGCACAGCTGCGGCGCAAGCTGGAGACGGACCCCGCGCACCCGAAGCACTTCATCACGGAGCCCGGGATGGGCTACCGGTTCGAGCGCTGACGACGTGGGTACGTCGCTGTCGGTGGACCCCGGTACGCTTCAGATATGAGCGCTGTCTCCCGTTCCGAAAAGCCGGCCGGCCGGTTCCGGCGCATGCTCGACCGGCTGTCCTCCTCGCAGGAGGACCTGGAGTCCGAGGAGTTGCGTGAGGACACCGAGACCGAGGGCTGTGTCCGGATCGGCGACTGCCACGACCGACAGATCGTGACGGTTACTGGTACCTTGCGCACGGTCACGCTGCGCCCCCGGGCGGGAGTCCCCGCGCTGGAGGCAGAGCTGTTCGACGGCTCGGCCGCCCTGGACGTGGTGTGGCTCGGCAGGCGTTCCATCGTGGGCATAGAACCGGGGCGCAAGCTGATCGCGTCCGGCCGGATCTCCATGAGCAGAGGCCGCCGGGTGCTCTTCAACCCGAAATACGAACTGAGACCCCTCGGACGGGAGTAGCCGGTGACGTCGCTCGACAAGCCGACCACAGAGACCGTGGACGCCGAAGACAGCGAGCAGGATGTCCGGGCGGTGACCGAGGCGGCCCTCTTCGAGGCGTTCGGCGGGCTGCGCGGCATGATCGAAACGGTCCTGCCCGGCCTCCTCTTCGTCACCATCTTCACGATCAACAAGGACCTGCACTGGTCGGCGATCGCCGCCCTCGCCGTGTCCCTGGTGCTGGTCGTGGTCCGCCTGGTGAAGCGCGACACCGTCAAGCACGCCTTCAGCGGTGTCTTCGGCGTCGCCTTCGGTGTCGTCTTCGCGATGATGACCGGCAACGCCAAGAACTTCTACCTCCCCGGCATGCTCTACACGCTGGGCCTGGCGCTGGCGTACATCATCACGACCCTCGCGGGCGTCCCCCTGATCGGCCTGATCCTCGGCCCGGTCTTCAAGGAGAACCTCTCCTGGCGGACCCGCAACCCCGGCCGCAAGAAGGCCTACGCCAAGGCCAGTTGGGCCTGGGGCCTGATCCTGCTCGCCAAGTGCGCGATCCTCTTCCCGCTCTACTGGTGGGCCAACACGGCCCAACTGGGTTGGGTCCTGGTCGCGTTGAAGATCCCGCCCTTCCTCCTCGCGGTCTGGCTGACGTGGGTCTTCCTCGCGAAGGCGCCCGCGCCGATCGATGTGTTCGCGGAGATGGAGGCAGAGGAACAGGCCGAGAAGGAGCGCAAGGCGGCTGCCACGGCGGAGGGCCGGCACCGGCGGGACGCGTAGTTTCCGTTACGACGAAGAGGGCGCCCTGAGATCTCAGGGCGCCCTCTTCGTCGTAGAAACGGACTAGCTCGCCGCGTCCTCCCGGCGTACCGACAGCAAGTCCTCCAACTGCTCCTCCCGCGCCTGGGCCGCCACGAACAGCAGCTCGTCGCCCGCCTCCAGGGAGTCCTCGCGGGACGGAGTCAGGACGCGGGTGCCGCGGATGATCGTGACCAGGGACGTGTCCTCGGGCCACTCCACGTCGCCGACCTGAGTGCCGGCCAGGGCCGACTCCTCCGGCAACGTCAGCTCCACCAGGTTCGCGTCGCCGTGGCTGAAGCGGAGGAGACGGACCAGGTCGCCGACCGAGACCGCTTCCTCGACCAGGGCCGACATCAGGCGGGGGGTGGAGACGGCCACGTCGACGCCCCAGGACTCGTTGAAGAGCCACTCGTTCTTGGGGTTGTTGACGCGGGCGACGACGCGCGGGACGCCGTACTCCGTCTTCGCGAGGAGGGAGACGACGAGGTTGACCTTGTCGTCGCCCGTCGCGGCGATCACCACGTTGCAGCGCTGGAGCGCCGCCTCGTCCAGTGACGTGATCTCGCAGGCGTCGGCCAGAAGCCACTCCGCCTGGGGGACCCGCTCGACCGAGATCGCGGTCGGGGCCTTGTCGATGAGAAGGATCTCGTGACCGTTCTCCAGCAGCTCACCGGCGATCGAACGTCCGACCGCGCCGGCTCCGGCAATGGCGACCCTCATCAGTGACCGCCCTCCTCTTCGGGACCCTTGGCGAACGCCGCCTCGACCTTGTCGACCTCGTCCGTGCGCATCATCACGTGCACGAGGTCGCCCTCCTGCAACACGGTCTGCGAAGAGGGCAGCATCGCCTCGCCGAGACGGGTGAGGAACGCCACGCGGACGCCCGTCTCCTCCTGGAGCTTGCTGATCTTGTGGCCCACCCAGGCGGCCGAGGCGTGCACCTCGGCGAGCTGGACACCGCCGGTGGGGTCCCGCCACAGCGGCTCCGCGCCCGAGGGCAGCAGCCGGCGCAGCATCTGGTCGGCGGTCCAGCGGACCGTGGCCACCGTGGGGATGCCCAGGCGCTGGTAGACCTCGGCGCGGCGGGGGTCGTAGATGCGGGCCGCGACGTTCTCCACGCCGAACATCTCGCGGGCCACCCGCGCGGAGATGATGTTCGAGTTGTCACCGCTGGAGACGGCCGCGAACGCGCCCGCCTCCTCGATGCCCGCTTCGCGCAGCGTGTCCTGGTCGAAGCCGACCCCGGTGACCCGGCGACCGCCGAATCCCGGGCCCAGCCGACGGAAGGCGGTGGGGTCCTGGTCGATCACGGCGACCGTGTGCCCCTGTTGCTCCAGGGTCTGGGCGAGAGCGGAACCCACTCTGCCGCAGCCCATGATGACGATGTGCACGACCGTCCTTCCGGTGTCCTGAAATCAATGCTCAGCCCCATCAGGGTCTCAGACCGAGGCCAAAGTACACACGTCCGGCCCTTCCGGGGCACCCCTGTGCGTCAGCGGCGCCCGATGCTGCGCACACTGGCCAGGGTGAGGATTCCGAGGCCGGCCAGGGCGGCGAGGGCGCCGATCAGCTCTGCGGTCGAGGGCATGGAACCTCCAAGGGCGACGGGAGCGGGGTTTTGTCATATAGACACGGAGTCGCCACAACCGACGGAATCCGCAACTCCACTCGTCACCGATTTCACCCGTGAGGCAGATGAGAGGCAGATGACATGGCTCAGGCAGGTGGCGAGTAGAGGATCGCCTGTTCGAAGGCCTACGATCCTCTGTTGTGTCCAAACTGACCGACGTGCCCAAGCGCATCCTCATCGGGCGCGCACTGCGCAGCGACCGGTTGGGCGAAACGCTCCTGCCGAAGCGCATCGCACTCCCCGTCTTCGCTTCCGACCCGCTGTCCTCCGTCGCGTACGCGCCCGGCGAGGTGCTGCTGGTCCTCTCCATCGCGGGCGTGTCGGCCTACCACTTCAGCCCCTGGATCGCGGTCGCGGTCGTGGTGCTGATGTTCACCGTGGTCGCCTCCTACCGGCAGAACGTCCACGCCTACCCCAGCGGCGGCGGCGACTACGAGGTGGCCACCACCAACCTCGGCCCCAAGGCCGGCCTCACCGTCGCCAGCGCCCTGCTCGTCGACTACGTCCTCACCGTCGCCGTCTCGATCGCCTCCGGCATCGAGAACCTCGGCTCCGCGGTCCCGTTCGTGGTCGAGCACAAGGTGATCTGCGCGATCGCCGTAGTGGTGCTGCTCACCCTGATGAACCTGCGCGGGGTGAAGGAGTCCGGCTCGCTGTTCGCGATCCCGACCTACGTCTTCGTCGCGGGCGTCTTCATCATGATCGCGTGGGGCGCCTTCCGCGGACTCGTCCTCGGCGACACCATGCGCGCCCCGACCGCCGACTACCACATCAAGGCCGAGCACGAGGGCCTCGCGGGCTTCGCGCTCGTCTTCCTGCTCCTGCGCGCCTTCTCCTCCGGCTGCGCCGCCCTCACCGGCGTCGAGGCGATCTCCAACGGCGTCCCGGCCTTCCGCAAGCCCAAGTCGAAGAACGCGGCGACCACCCTCGCCGCGATGGGCCTGCTGGCCGTCACCATGTTCTGCGGGATCATCGCGCTGGCCATGACGACCAAGGTCCGCATGGCCGAGAACCCGGCCACCGACCTGATCCACAACGGCGTCGCCATCGGCTCCGACTATGTCCAGAACCCGGTCATCTCCCAGGTCGCCGAGGCCGTCTTCGGCAAGGGCAGCTTCCTGTTCGTGGTGTTGGCCGCGGCCACCGCGCTGGTCCTGTTCCTGGCCGCCAACACGGCCTACAACGGCTTCCCGCTCCTCGGCTCGATCCTCGCCCAGGACCGCTACCTCCCGCGCCAGCTGCACACCCGCGGCGACCGGCTGGCCTTCTCCAACGGCATCGTGCTGCTCGCCGGCACCGCCACCCTGCTGATCGCGATCTACGGCGCCGACTCGACCCGCCTGATCCAGCTGTACATCGTGGGCGTGTTCGTGTCGTTCACCCTCAGCCAGACCGGCATGGTCCGGCACTGGAACCGCCACCTCGCCACCGAGAAGGACCAGGTCAAGCGCCGCCACATGGTCCGCTCGCGGGCGATCAACACGTTCGGCGCGTTCTTCACCGGCCTGGTGCTGGTCGTCGTCCTCGTCACCAAGTTCACGCACGGCGCCTGGGTCGCGCTGCTCGGCATGGTGATCTTCTACGCGACGATGTCCGCGATCCGCAGGCACTACGACCGTGTCGCCGAGGAGCTCGCGGCTCCCGAGGGCCCCAGCGACGACACCCTCCGGCCGTCCCGCGTCCACTCGGTGGTCCTGATCTCCAAGATCCACCGCCCGGCGCTGCGGGCCCTGGCCTACGCCAAGCTGATGCGCTCGGACACCCTGGAGGCGCTCAGCGTCAACGTGGACCCGGCCGAGACCAAGGCGCTGCGCGAGGAGTGGGAGCGGCGCGGGATCGACGTACCGCTGAAGGTGCTGGACTCGCCGTACCGGGAGATCACGCGGCCGATCATCGAGTACGTGAAGGGCCTGCGGAAGGAGTCGCCGCGGGACGCGGTGTCCGTGATCATCCCCGAGTACGTGGTCGGACACTGGTACGAGCACCTGCTGCACAACCAGAGCGCACTTCGCCTGAAGGGCCGGCTGCTGTTCACGCCGGGCGTGATGGTGACGTCGGTGCCGTACCAGCTGGAGTCCTCCGAGGCGGCGAAGATCCGGGCCCGCAAGCGGCAGGAGTGGAGCGCGCCGGGTGCGGTGCGGCGGGGGCCGGCGGAGGAGCGGCCCAGCGAGTCCTCGAAGTCCAAGCTGTGACCGGGACGGCTTTGTGGTGAGCGGTCGGGCAGGGCCCACGTAGACTGGTGGGCTGTTGTCCGGCCGTTCCCCCTTTGACGTTGTGGAGTCACCCCGCCATGCAGGCAGAACCGAAGAAGTCGCTGGTGGGGGAGGAGTACGAGGTCGAGGTGGGCCCCGTCGCCCATGGCGGGCACTGCATCGCCCGTACGGCCGAGGGCCAGGTGCTGTTCGTCCGGCACACGTTGCCCGGTGAGCGCGTGATCGCGCGGGTCACCGACGGCGAGGAGGGCGCGCGGTTCCTGCGGGCCGACGCCGTGACGATCCTGGAGGAGTCCAAGGACCGCGTCGAGGCACCCTGCCCCTACGCGGGCCCCGGCCGCTGCGGCGGCTGCGACTGGCAGCACGCCAAGCCCGGCGCCCAGCGCCGCCTCAAGGGCGAGGTCATCGCCGAGCAGCTGCAGCGGCTCGCGGGCCTCACGCCCGAGGAGGCCGGCTGGGACGGCACGGTGATGCCGGCCGAGGGCGACAAGCTGCCCGCGGGCCAGGTCCCGCAGTGGCGCACGCGCGTCCAGTACGCGGTGGACGTCGACGGCAACGCCGGTCTGCGCAAGCACCGTTCGCACGAGGTCGAGCCCGTCGAGCACTGCATGATCGCGGCGCCGGGCGTCAGCGAGCTGGGCATCGAGGAGCGCGACTGGTCCGGCATGGCGTCGGTCGACGCGATCGCGGCGACGGGCTCCCAGGACCGCATGGTGATTCTGGAACCGCGCCCGGGCGCCCGCCTCCCCCTGGTCGAACTGGACCGCCCGGTCTCCGTCATGCGCGTCGAGGAGCACGACGGCGGCATCCATCGCGTCCACGGCCGCGCGTTCGTCCGCGAGCGGGCCGACGGCCGTACGTACCGTGTCGGGAGCGGCGGCTTCTGGCAGGTCCACCCGATGGCCGCGGACACCCTCGTCAAGGCCGTCATGCAGGGCCTGTTGCCGCGCAAGGGCGACATGGCGTTGGACCTGTACTGCGGCGTCGGCCTCTTCGCGGGCGCCCTCGCCGACCGCCTCGGCGACAAGGGCGCGGTCCTCGGCATCGAGTCCGGCAAGCGCGCCGTCGAGGACGCGCGGCACAACCTCGCCGGGTTCGAGCGGGTCCGGATCGAGCAGGGCAAGGTCGAGAGCGTGCTTCCGAAGACGGGGATCAGCGAGGTCGACCTGATCGTCCTCGACCCGCCGCGCTCGGGGGCCGGGAAGAAGACCGTGGAGCACCTGTCGTCACTGGGGGCGCGGAAGATCGCGTACGTGGCGTGCGATCCGGCGGCGCTGGCTCGGGACTTGGGGTACTTCCGGGACGGGGGGTATCGGGTGCGGACTTTGCGGGCGTTCGATCTGTTTCCGATGACTCATCATGTGGAGTGCGTGGCGATTCTGGAGCCGGTGGCGAAGAGCTCCTGACCACAAGGCCGGATGAGGCTTCGTCCGCCGCGTCGGGTGGCACAGGCTTGTGGTCGTGCGTCCCCCGGCGTCACATGCCATCTTGTCGATTGCCGTGATGACGGACTTCACGCCGGGAGCCTACGCCGGCCTGTGGAATTGGACTGTGGAAGTCCGACGCCCCTGGCATGATGCGCGGCCATGGGGACGAGAGACGACAGCGACGAGGCGTACGTCATTGACCTGTGCAACGAAGTGCTGGGGGAGACCGCGCAGACACAGCACAAGTTCGACTGGCTTCAGGGAGATGTCGGTACGACGGGCCGACGGGCCGACGGGCCAAGCTACCCGTTGATGCCTACTGGCCGGGGCATCAACTGGTGGTCGAATACAGGGAGCTGCAGCATGACGGGCCTGTGCCGCATTTCGACAAGCCGGACAGGCTGACTGTCAGCGGTGTCCATCGAGGTGAGCAGCGTGCCCTGTACGACGCGCGACGTGATGCTGAGATCCCCGCGCACGGGCTCCGACTGCTGGTGGTCCGCCCCGCCGACCTCGACGCGGACAGCCGTGGGCGCCTGCGCCGAAACGCAGAGGCCGACATCGCCGCAGTCCCGTGCCTCGGCGAACGCCTGCTCGGACCGGGCCCGTTCGTCCGCCGAGAGCGAAGCGTGGGACAGGAACACCGTGACATCGCGCGCTCGGAGCGCGGCGCCCAGTTCCTCGACCTGCCGGCGGGAGTCACAGAACACCAGTCGTTTCTCGCCCTTGTGCAGGACTGAGAGAACCTTGGCCGCGTTGGAAAGGGAGCCCACGTAGTCGAGTTCGATGTCGCCCGGAGGCGGCCCGGCCATGCCACTCGTGGTGCCCCCGTCGGACGCGTGGCTTGTGACGTCCGGGGCGACGACCCGTCCCGGACGTCGGCCGGCTCCTGACCCTTGCATCCAGGTGAGCAGTTCCTTCGGATTCCCGACCGTCGCCGACAGCCCGATCCGCTGGATCGGACGCCCCGCGACCCGTTGCAGACGCTCAAGCACCGCCAACAGATGCCAGCCGCGGTCGTCGCCGGCGAACGCGTGCACCTCGTCCACGACGACGGCCCGGATCCCGCCCAGCAGGTGCGCGTGGTCGGTCTTCACCCCGATCAGCATCGCCTCCAGCGACTCGGGCGTCGTCAGGAGGATGTCGGGTCTTTCAGTACGGATGCGCTGGCGTTGGGACTCCTTTGTGTCCCCGTGCCACAGTGCCGCGCTGCGTCCGAGCCACTGCGCGTATCCGTCGACGCGGGTGACCAGGTTGTTGAGGAGCGCCTTGAGCGGGCAGAGGTAGAGGACCGAAGTACTACCGGTCCAGCCTTGGGCGGACATGGCAGAGAGCACCGGCAGGCAGGCGGCCTCGGTCTTGCCGCCGGCCGTGGGCGCGAGCAGCACGGCGTCCTCACCGTCCATCACCGGATCGATCGAGGCCCGTTGCAGGGGCCGCAGGTCCGGCCAGCCCAGCGTGTTGACCACGTGATGCAGGATGACGGGGTCGAGCCGATCGACGGGGTCCGTGGCCGATGCCATCACAACTCCAGGTCGATGTCGTCGGCCGCCGACGAGGCGGCCAAGTTCCGCTCGACGTCGGTGAGTTCACTGCTGCCCACCGTGAGCCGGTAGTGCTGCCGTGGGTCGAAATCCGGGAACTGGTCGATTCGGTCGAGGACGTCGCCGACCAGTTTCTTGAGGAAGAGCCGGGGTGCGACGCCCACCTTGCCGCCGAGGGCTCCGCCCACCGCGCGGGCGAGATCGGAGATGTAGGTGTCGTCCGCCAGCGCTTTGATCCGGTCGGGGGAGTCCGCCCCGGACGCGTAGAGATCGCGAATGGTCACCCCGAGGCCGGTCAGCGACTCCAGGGTGAACCAGTGGTTCGCCCACGGCGACCACGCCCCGGGCAACACCGGGGGAGTCCTGGTCTACGACACGCTCATCCCGGCCGTCATGATCGTCCTTGCGCGGCGCGAGCAGCGGTTCTCCGCGATCGGGCGGACGGCCGTACCGGCCCTCGCCTGAACCTGGCCCAGAGGCGCTGCGACAGGAGCCGCCGGACAGGCCCTAGTCCTGTCCGCCCGAAGGCTTCGGCCAGCTGTCGAGGAGCTGGTCGTCGGTCATGGCGGTCGGGTGCGGTGCCGGTGACGGATCGAGGCCGAAGCCCACCATCAGGGCCTCCGCGTAGCGGCGCCAGGCGTCCGGGGCCACGTCGTTCGTGCGGTCGGCGACGGCGCCGATCATGTAGAGGAAGGCGTACACGTCGGCGGCGGCGAAGTCCTCGCGGACCGCGCCCGCCGCCACCGCCCGGGCCACCAGGCCGTCCACGAGCCCGCCGAGCTGGTCACGGGTCCGGGCGGTCGTCCCCTTGGTGAAGTCGGCGTTGGCCAGGACGACTTCGAGGGCGCGGTCCTCGGCCCGCAGCCGCGCCGCCGCCAGCAGATAGTGCCGCAGCGCACCGGCCGGGTCCCGCTGCTCGGCGGCCGTGGTCGCGAGGTGCAGGAACACCGCGAACCGCTCGGTGAACAGGGCGTCGATCAGCGCCTGGAGGTCCGGGAAGCGCCGGTACACCGTGCCGACGCCGAGGCCCGCCTCGCGGGCGATCTCGTTGAGGGGGACGGTGGCCCCGCGTCGGGCGAACAGGCGGTCGGCCGTCGTCATGATGAGGCGGCGGTTCCGTTCCGCGTCCGCGCGCAGCGGGCGTTGTGTTTCGGGGCTCACGCCGGGACATTCTCCGGCATCCTCGCCGCGACCGGTCGGCGCAGGTGCCGTACCAGGACACAGACACCGGTGACGGCGCTCCACAGCAGCCACGAGTAGACCCCGCCCCGCTCGAAGATCCCGGCCGTGCTCGTGGAGGCCCCCACGAACGCCTCGCTCAGCAGCCCCAGGGCGCCGACCGCGATGCTGAACACCCGGTAGGCGTACGGCAGTTGGAGGCCGCGCAGGGAGCCCGCGAGGATCGCGATCGTGTTCGCGCACAGGATGGCGACCGCCGCGCCCCCGACGTGCAGCGCCCGGCTGTAGGCCGGGCCGTCCGGAGAGCCGTGGAACAGGCCGACGAGGACGAAGCCCACCGCGTGCGCGGCGGCGAGAGCGACGACTGTGCGGCGCGCGCGGCCGGTGAGCAGGGTGAGTGCCAGCAGGATCGCGCCGGTCGCGAACAGGACGCCCTGCGCGATGAACGACGTGTTCATCAGCACGTGATCGGGCGAGCAGATGGTGCGGCCCTGGTAGTGCGTGCCGCACTTGGGGACGCCCAGGTCGCTGATGTAGTTCGTGGCGTAGCTGTACGGCGGTGAGGTCCAGGCGGCCGCGGCGACCGCCTCGGACGCCACCCACTGCACCGCGTTCAGCAGCAGGACGACGGCCGCCAGTGGCAGCCGGTTCTTGCGCGACATCACAACTCCTCTCGACAGGTCGTGCGCACCACCCTACATTAAGTGGATAGATCTATCCGTTTAGAGGGCGATCGTCACGTGACGAGCGTCACAAAGCGAGGTTCGAACTTCGAGGGCCGCCGCGCATCTAGTCGGCGTCCACTGCACTCCACCGAGGAACAATCAATGTTGGCTTATCTGCCCGGATTCGCCCCCTGGATCGTCGCCGGCGTCCTCTCGTCCTTCGACTGGCGCTGGGGCGCCCTCGGCGGTCTCGTCACGGGGCTGCTGATGATGCTCAACGACCGTCGCCGCGGGGTCGGCTTCGACGCCCTGGTCCTGGAGATCAGCACCCTCGCCTACTTCGTGGTGATCGGCGCCGTCTCCGTCGTGAAGCCGGACTCCTCCCTGTCCGGCCAGACCGACGTCATCTCCTTCGTCTGGCTGGGCGGCACCGCCTGGGGCAGCCTGCTGCTCCGCAGCCCCTTCACGCTGGGGATCGCCAAGCGCCAGACCCCCCGCGAGTACTGGGACATGCCGGAGTTCGTCCAGGTCAACAACCTCATCACCAGCGCCTGGGGAGCCGGCTTCACCTTCATCGCCGTCAGCCTGGCCGTCTCCGACGCGGTGGACGCCCCGGCCTGGGTGGGCATCACCGCCCACGTCGTCGGCCTGGTCGCCCCCGCCGTCTTCACCAAGGTCTATCCCGCCCGCGTCCAGGCCAGGTTCATGGCCCTGGCGCAGGCCGAGCCGGCGGTGCGGGCCGTTCAGTAACCCCGCGGACCAGCACCGAAACACCCATCCCACAAAGGAGTTGACGCATGGTGAGCATCGCCAAGAACATCGTCCTCGTGCACGGCGGATTCGTCGACGGATCCGGCTGGCGGGGCGTCTACGACGCACTCCGCGCCGACGGCTACCGGGTGAGCGTCGTCCAGAACCCCACCCTGTCCCTCGCAGACGACGTCGCCGTGACCAAACGGGTCCTCGACGCCCAGGACGGCCCGACGGTACTCGTCGGACACTCCTACGGCGGTGCCGTGATCTCCGAGGCCGGGAACCACGAGAACGTGTCGGCGCTCGTCTACATCGCGGCCTTCGCGCCCGACAAGGGCGAGTCCGTGAACACCCTCATCGCCGACCCGCCGCCCGGGGCCCCCGTCCCGCCCATCCTGCCGCCCGTCGACGGCTTCCTCTTCCTCGACCGGGAGAAGTTCGCCGCGTCCTTCGCCGGGGACCTGCCCGAGGCCGACGCCCAGTTCCTCGCCGACTCCCAAGTGCCGTGGGGACTGGACGCGTTGGGCGGCGCGGTCACCCAGCCCGCCTGGCGCACCAGGCCGAGCCACTACCTCGTCGCCACCGACGACCGCATGATCCCGCCGCCCGCGCAGCGGGCCATGGCCGAGCGCGCCGGGGCCACGGTCGCCGAGACCGGCGGCAGCCACGCCGTGTACGTGTCCAAGCCCGCCGAGGTCGCCGCGTTCATCGGGAAGGCGGCGACCGGCACCACCGCGTGAGGTCTCTCCGCAGGCAGTCGTGGCGGCCGCGGTGCTCAGCGCGGCCGTCGCAACCGCGGCGGCGGACGCCCCCCGCAGGTGTCCGCCGCCGCGGCCAACTCCTGCCCGGACCATGGTGGTTCGGGTGCACTGCTCGACAAGGAAAGCACCGATGACCGACGAGACAACCGTTCCGCTGTACCTCCGGGGCCGCTTCGCCCCGGTCCCCGAGGAGCACACCGCCGCGCGGCTCACCGTGCGCGGCACCCTGCCGCCCGAGCTGGACGGCCGCTATCTGCGCAACGGCCCCAACCCGCTGCCCGGCGAGGACAAGGGCCACTGGTTCACCGGCCCCGGCATGCTGCACGGCATCCGGCTGCGCGAGGGCCGCGCCGAGTGGTACCGCAACAAGTGGGTCCGCACAAGGGAGTTGGAGGGCCACCCCTTCGTCCGCGAGGACTTCAGCATCGACCTGGCCGCGACACCGGCCAACACCCATGTGATCCGGCACGCCGACACCGTGCTCGCGCTGTGCGAGGTCGGCCTGCCCTACTGGGTCACACCGGAGCTGGACACCATCGGGCCGTACGACTTCGGCGGGAAGCTCACCACCGCGATGACCGCGCACCCCAAGGAGGACCCGGTCACCGGTGAACTCCACCTGTTCGGGACCGGGTTCGCGCCGCCGTACCTCACCTACCACCGGGTCACCCCGGAGGGCGAGCTGCTCGACAGCAGGCCGATCGACGTGCCGGGCCCGACGATGATGCACGACTTCGCCATCACCGAGCACCACATCGTGTGGATGGACCTGCCCGTGGTCTTCGACGCCGGACTCGCCGGGCGCGGCGGCATGCCGTACCAGTGGGCCGAGGCGTACGGCGCCCGGATCGGCATCATGTCGCGCGAGCCCGGCGTCACCGACGTGCGCTGGTTCGACGTCGACCCCTGCTACGTCTTCCACGTGGGCAACGCCTACGAGGACGCGCAGGGCCGGGTGGTGCTGGACGCGGTGCGCTACGACGACGCCGGGTTCCGGAAGGTCTGGGGCGACATCGGCGGACCCACCGGCCAGGGCGTCCCCGGCGTCCCGAACGGGCAGGTCGGGGTGCGGGAACCCGGGCACACCCAGGCGCCCTCCGTGCTGTACCGGTGGATCCTCGACCCGGTGGCCGGCCGGGTCGTCGAGTCCCCACTCGACGACCGCGAGGCCGAGTTCCCCACCCACAACGAGACCCTCACCGGGCGCCCGAACCGCTACCTCTACACGGTCAACGGCGACGGCATCGCCAAGCACGACCTCGCGCGTCAGACCGACGACGTCCACAAGACGCCCGGCAGCCGCTACTCCGGCGAGGCGGTCTTCGTACCGGCGGCCGACGGCACCGCCGAGGACGAGGGCTGGCTCCTGTCGCTCCTCTCGGACGACGACGGAGCGGCGGGCGAACTCCTCGTCCTCGACGCCGCCGACCTCTCGGTGCAGGCGGTCGTGGAACTGCCGTACCCCGTCCCGTCCGGCTTCCACGGCAGCTGGCTGCCCGAGCGCGGCGGCCGGTCCGAGGACTGAGAACGCCCTTGCCGAGGAGCCGCTCCGGCGTATCTTCCTCGGCAAGGGCCCCTCGACCCGATGCACGAGGCCCTGGCAGCACACCGTTCGCGATGCGTCGTCATGGAGGCTTCGGACTCATGGTGCCCCTCAACCACCCCACGGACGAGGAACTCACCCGCAGGGCCCAGGCGCGCGACACCGGCGCCCTGGGACTTCTCCTGACACGCCATCAGGCGCCCATGCGCGCGGTCGCGTTGAGCCTGCTCGGCTACGGCCCCGACGCCGAGGACGCCGTACAGGACGCCGCGTTGACCGCGCTGCGGCGCATCGGTGACGTACGGGAGCCCGCGGCCGTGGGGGCGTGGCTGCGGGCGATCGTGCGGAACTCCGCGCGGATGCGGCTGCGGGCCAACCGGGAGTTGCCCGGGCTCGACGGGCTGGAGCAGCTGCGGTCGCGTGACGACGAGCACCCCGAGCGGCTGATCGAGCAGCACGCGATGCGGGACTGGATCTGGGACGCGGTGGAGGAACTGCCGCAGCAGCAGCGGCTGGTGCTGATGCTGCGGCACTTCAGCGGGATCACCTCGTACCAGGAGATCGCCGAGGCCTGCGAGGTGCCGGTCGGCACCGTGCGCAGCCGGCTCAACCAGGCCCGGGCGAAGATGGCCAAGGTGCTGCTGTCCACCCGGACGCAGGGCCACGAGGACGCCGCCGCGATCACCGAGGACAGCCGGCAGGAGGCCGAGGTCACGCTGGACGGCGCCATGCGCGGTCAACTGCCCGGCGAGATCCTGGAGTTGTGGCCGGCCGAGACCGAACTGGTCGGCGTCCTCAACAAGGAGGGCGGACGCGTCCATCCCTTCCCGGCCATGCGGGAGACCCGCACCAAGGGCGTGACCCAGCATCTGCGCCATGTCGTGGCCAGCCGCGACATCGCCATCTGGGAGATGGAGGCCGTCAACCCCGCCGGCATCTCCAACCCCTGCCCGCCCAGCCTCGCCTGGCTGATGTTCCGGCAGGACGGGCGGGTGCGGAAGCTCCGGGTGGTCTTCCCGGGGACCTTGTCAGGCGGCGCCCAGCAGCCCTCGTAGCGCCGCCGTGTCGATGACCTGGGACCGGGACGGGAACACCTTCTCGACCAGCACCCGGTGGGTCTCGGCGTCGGGGTCGGCGACGCCGTCGGACAGGACGAGGACGCGGTAGTCGCGGTCGGCGGCGTCCATGACCGTGGACAGGACGACACCGCTGGTGCTGATCCCGGCGAGCACCAGGGTGTCGATGCCCCGCTCGTCCAACTGCTGGTGGAGGTCGGTCGTCGAGCCGGAGCCGTAGCGGATCTTGCGGACGACGACGTCGCCGTCCTGGGGGGTGAGGCGCTCGTCGATCTGGGTCGAGGCGTCCTCGTGGTGCAGCATCTTCGCCCCGGCGACGCCGCTGAAGGTCGGGTTGTGCTCGGGGACGGCCGCCCAGTCGTCCTCGGTGAAGGCGACGCGGACGTAGCCGATGGTGCCGCCGGCCGCGCGGACGTCGGCGACGGAGTCCTTCACCCGCTCGACGAGGGCGTCGGAGTCGGGTACGGCGGGGACGATCCCGTTCTGGAAGTCCATGACCAGCAGGGCGGTGCGCGCGGGGTCGATCGTGGGGAGGGGGGTGGTGCTCACGAGAGGTTCTCCTTGGTGGGGTTTTCCGTATGTGCGGGGGAGTTGGTCGTGTCGCGGCCCATCAGGCGGCGGTCCAGGACGGTCAGCAGGAGGACGACGACGCCCGCCCCGACCAGGACGAGGCCGAGGATGTGCAGGCCGTGGTCGCTCGCGCCGTCGCGGAAGACGATCCCGCCGATCACGGCGGACGTGATGGTGCCGAGGTAGCCGAAGGTGCGGAACAGCCCGGAGGCGGTGCCGATCTGGTCGGGCGGCGCGGCGAGATAGAGGGCGGTCTGGTTGCCCACGGTCGTGGCGGCCGAGGTGATACCGAAGACCAGAGAGACCAGCACGAGCGCGATCATCGGGCTGTCCGAGGTGAGCAGCATGATCCCGGCCGAGCCGATCAGCATGGTCACCGCCGAGGCGATCAACGGGCCGCGCACCAGGTTGCGGCTGGCCAGCGGGCGCGAGAGCAGCGCGGAGACGGCGCCCATCGGCAGCAGCACGAGCCCCGCCGTCACCGCGGAGTACCCGTGCGCGGCCTCCATCCACTGCGTCAGGCCGTACAACACCGAGTAGGTGCCGAGCAGGGTGAGCCCCTGGCGCAGATAGGTGCGGGTGAGGGCGCCGTTGGCGGCGAGGCCGCGGAAGTCGAAGAACGGCGCGGTCCTGCGCAGCTCCCACCACACGGTGGGGACGGCGGCCGGCGCGAAGACGGCGAGGGCGATCCAGTCGAGCCGGGGGAGGTCCATCAGGAAGATGACCAGCGCGCTCATCGTCACGGCGAAGCCGAGGATGCCGAGCAGGTCGATCCGGTCGGCGACCCTGCGGAACCGCCGGTCCGCGCGGTCGAGCACCGGGTCCTTGGGCAGCCAGCGCACCGCCATCACCATCGCGATCGCGGTGACCGGGATGTTGATCAGGAACGCCCAGCGCCAGCCGGCCGCGCCGACCAGCAGCCCGCCGATCGGCGGTCCGACGGCGGCGGTGGCCATGCCCGCGATCGCGATCCCGCCGAGCACCCCGCCCGGCGGCCCGTCGAGACCGGCGTCCTGGGCGCGGCGCCGGATCAGCACCATCGCGCAGGGGAACGCCGCCGAGGTGCCGACGCCGACCAGCACGCGGGCGACGGTCAGCATCGCCAGATTCTGGCCGAGACCGCCGACCACACCGCCGAGCAGCACCAGCACGATCCCGGCCAGGAAGACCCGGCGCGCCCCGAGCACCTCCGCCAGCTTGCCCGCGGTGGGCTGCGCTATGGCGCTGGCCAGATACAGCGAGGAGACCAGCACGGCGGTGCTGCCGACCGAGACATGCAGCTCGGTGGCGATCGGCACCAGCGCGGTCGCGATGATGGAGCTGTTGACCGGGTTGAGGCTCGCGCCCACGTAGAGCGGGGTCGTGAAGGTCCAGGAGAACGGCTTGCGCGCGAGGTCGCGTGCCGCGGCGACGGCTTTGGCGGCGTCGGTCCTCATATCCGGCCGTCGTCCAGCTCGGCGCCGGCGAGACGCTCCAGCAGCTCGATGGCCTTGTCGACGTCCTTCCGCTCCTCCGGGGCCACCAACTGGTCGATGGCCCTGGCCAGGAAGGTGGCGCGGCCCCGCAGCAGCTTGTCGATCAGCTCGGCGGCGGACGGGTCGGCGCTCATCAGTTTCTTGCGGCCGTCCCGCGCGTCGGGCTCGCTGTGCACCAGCCCGGCGGCCTTCAGCACGGCCAGACTCTGCGCGATGGACTGCGCACTGACCCGCTCCAGCGCGGCCAGCCGCGCCGCCGTGACGGGCCCTTCCCGTACGACGCTCCCCAGCACGGCGAGCTGCGTGGGCGTGAGACCGGTCGCGTGCTGCCCCGACTCGGTCCGCAGCCGTGCCCGTACCCGGATGATCGCGTCGCTGAGCCGCTGCGCGGTGGCGACGGTCGGCGGCTGCTCGGGGGTCGTGTTCATGACCCCACCATAGAACTGCACAAGCAACTTTGCCAAGTTACTTGTGCAGTTTCGACTGTCTGCTGGATCACACCCCCAGCTGGGCGCCGAAGAAGCCGCTCAGCTTCTCGACGGCGGGCGTGACGTATTCGTCCCGGTCGTAGAGATCGACGTGCGAGGCGCCGTCGATCCACGCCAACTCCTTTGCCCCGGAGGCCTTTTGAAACGCCTCCACGCTCATCCAGGACGTCACGGCCGCACGCCCGGCGATCATCAGCACCGGACGCGGGGCGATCAGGGCGACGGACGCGAACGTGTCGAAGGCGACGACGCGATCCACGCTGGTCCAGGTCAGGGCCTTCGCCGAGCGGGGGTGCTGGGCGCGCGGAGTGCAGTAGTACTCCCAGCCTTCGTAGACGTGCGGGCCGCCCGCGCGCGCCTCCTCCTCGGTGCTGGGGAAGACCGGGAAACGCTGGACGTCCGCACCGCGGGCCTCCGCGGTGCGGGCCGCGGAGGCGGCGGCCAGCATGCCTTCCACGACGGCCGGGTCCTGGACGCCGTCGGCGCCGAGCCGGAACTGCCGTGACATGTCTACGGCGCTGACCGTGCCCACGGCCCGGATGCGCGGGTCGGTCGCGGTAGCCGCCAGGGCGTACCCGCCGGAGGCGCAGATGCCCAGCGCCCCGATGCGGCTGGGGTCCACCTCGTCGAGGGTGCCGAGGAAGGAGACAGCGGCCTTGAGGTCCTCGACCCGCTGCCCCGGATCCTCCAGACCGCGCGGCTCACCCTCGCTCTCGCCCTGATACGCGGCGTCGAAGGCGAGCGTGACGAACCCCCGCTCGGCCAGCAGGCGGGCATACAGGCCGGAGGCCTGCTCCTTCACCCCGGTGCCGGGATGCCCGACCACGATCGCGGGACGCGGCACCCCTGGCGTCTCTTCGTCCGGGGTGTAGAGGTGACCGGCGAGCTTCAGGCCCGCGCTGAGGAAGGTGACGTCGCTACGCATGGGATGCACTCCAGTCGGAGAGGGGGAGCCGGTGTACGGCCGTGCCCCCACCGTCGGCCCGCCCGCCCCGGCGCCACCAGGGACGGCTCTGCCTATGCGGTTCTGTACCAGGCACGCACGCGCGGCCCCGACGACACTGGAGGCATGGCAGACCCCGACGCGCCCTTCTCCGGCAACGAACTGGGCGACTTCCTGCGCGCCCGCCGCGCGGAACGCGACCCGCACGAGGCGGGCTTCCCCGACGACGGCCGGCTGCGTCGCGTACCCGGGCTGCGCAGGGAGGAACTGGCCCACCTCGCGCATGTGAGCGTCGACTACGTGGTCCGGCTGGAACAGGGCCGCACCCGCCGGGGCTCCCGCGCCGTCCTGGACGCGCTCGCCGACGCCCTGCACCTCGCCCCGGACGAGCGCGCCTACCTCTTCGCCCTGGCCGAGGTCGCCCCCGGCGCGGTCGCCCGGCCGGTGGGACGGCCCGAAGTGGCGCCCCGGCTACGGCAGTTGCTGGACACGATGCACGACGTCCCGGCGATGGTGCTGCACCGGGGCATGGACGTGCTCGCCTGGAACCGCGCGGCCGGCGCACTCCTCACCGACTTCGGCGCGCTGCCCCCGGCCGAGCGCAACCTGATCCGGCTCACCTTCCTCGACGCCGACTTCCGGGCCCTGTACGCCGACTGGCCCCGGGCCGCCCGCGAGTGCGTCGCCGTCCTGCGCATGGAAGCGGGCCGCACCCCGCACGACCCCGCGCTGACCGCCCTCATCGCCGAACTCGGCGCCCGCGACCCGGACTTCCGTACCTGGTGGGCCGGCCACCAGGTGCGTGGACCGCGGCAGCTCACCAAGACGTACGTCCATCCGGTCGCCGGTGAACTCACCCTCGACGTCCAGCAGTTCACCGTCGACACCCACCCCGAGCAACTGCTCGTCGCCTACACCGCGCCACCGGACTCACCCTCGCAGGAGGCGCTGCGGTTCCTGTTGCAGTGGGCGGGCCTCACCAACACACAGGCGGGGTGAGCGGAGGCGGTCACTTGCCGACCGGCGCGCCCGCCACCGCCGTACTGCCCGGAAGGGGCGTACGGGCGGCCCCTCCGCCCAGCACGTCGAGGATGTTGTCCACCGCCAGGTCCACCATCGCGGCCCGGGTCGCCTCGGTGGCCGAGCCGATGTGGGGGAGCGTGATCACATTCGGCTCGGCGACCAGCGGGGACAACTCCCGCCCCATCGGCTCGCGTTCGAAGACGTCGAGCCCGGCGGAGTGCAGGCGGCCCGCACGGACCGCGTCGAGCAGTGCCTCCTCGTCCACGACCCCGCCGCGCGAGGTGCTGACCAGCGTGGCCGTGGGCTTCATCGCGGCCAGTTCGCGGGCCGAGATCAGATGGCGGGTCTCCTCGGTGAGCGGCACGTGCAGCGACACGACGTCGGCGTCGGCCAGCAGCGCGGCCAGGCCGACCGAGGTCGAGAGGTCGTCGTCGGGGGCGTACGGGTCGTGGTGGATCACCCGCATCCCGAAACCGTGGGCGCGACGGGCCACCGCGCGGCCGATCTGGCCGTAGCCGATCAGGCCGAGGGTGGCGCCGTGGACGTCCAGGCCGAGGTAGTCGTGCATCCGGAACAGTCCCCAGGAGCCCTCCGCGAGGCTCGCCCCGGCCGCGCCGAGCCTGCGGCGGGCGGCGAGGATCAGCGCGAAGGTGAGGTCGGCGGTGGTCTCCGCGAGGACGCGGGGCGTGTGGGTGACGACGATGCCGCGTTCGGCGGCGGCGGCCCGGTCGACGTTGTCGAAGCCCATGCTGGCGAGGGCGACGACGCGCAGGGAGGGGCCCGCCGCGTCCATCAGGGCGGCGTCCACCGGGTCGTTGCCGAGGGCCAGTACGCCGCTCACCCCGGGGGCGAGGTCGGCGAGGTCGGCGGGTCCGGGCTTGCCGGCACCGGGCCAGGCCACCAGTTCCGCGCTCTCGGAGAGGCGGCCCGGACCTCGGCCGGGCAGGTTTTCACGGGTGGCGAGGACACGCTTCTTCATGTGCTTCTCCAGTGACGAGCCGCGTATTACCGACCGGGCGAACGATTTCGAAGGGGTTGCCAAGAGGTTTCGAAGAAAGCTAGCCCCGGCGGTCACCGGAAACAAATAACGGATTCGTGTGACGCTATTGGTCGTCCTTATTCTTGTCGCTGTCGATCAGCTCCAGGAACAGATCGTGCACGGCCAGCGCGGGTTCCGAGAGCGGCTGATTGTCCGAGGTGACCACGGACAGTTTCACCGTGGTGACGGGTTCCACGATCCGCCGTACGGACAGGGCGCGGACATCGAGAATGGCGCGCGCGGCCGACCACGGCAGGACCGTCGCGCCGAGGCCCGCGTCCACCGCGTTGACGAGGGTCAGCGCCGACTCCACCTCGCCCACCACGTTCAGCCGCAGCGACGCCTGCTGGAAGGCCGCGTCCACCACCTGCCGGATCGTGTGGATCCGGCTGGGCAGCAGCAGCGGCAGACTCGCCAGTTCCGCGAGCCGCACCTCGCCCCGCCCCTGCGGTGCCGTGTCACCGGGCGCCTCGATCAGGAAGAGGTCCTCGGTACGGACGGGCTCGAACTGCACACCCCGCAGCGGTCCGGCGCCGTAGATGAACGCCATGTCCATCCGGCCTGTCATGATCGCCTCGCTGATCACCCCGCCGAAGTTCTCGTTGATGTGCAGCAGGATGTCCGGGTAGCGCTCGCGCACGCTCTTGAGCAGCGGCAGAGCGAGGGCCGCGCCCAGGCTGTACGGCGCGAGGCCCACCGACACGCTGCCGGCGGGGGCCCGGCCGGAGACGTCGACGGCCGCCTGCGCGAGGTCCACCTGCCGCAGGATGAGCTGGGCGTGCCGGTACAGCGCCCGGCCCGCCTCGGTGGGAGCGACCCCGCGCTTGCTGCGGATCAGCAGCTGCTGCCCGAACTGCGCCTCCAGGGCGGACAGTTGCTGGCTCAGCGCCGGCTGGGCGATGTGCAGGATGTCGGCCGCGCGCGTGATGCTCCCCGCGTCGATGATCTTGATGAACGAGTAGAGACGTCTGGTGTCCATGCGCGGGGCCTTCCGGGTGGAGCGAAGCCTCATCGTAGGGAGGGATCATCCCGAAGCACAGCCCCGGTGAGCGGCGGGTGTGAGGGGAGTCATAGCGGTTCGCGATAACGCCAGACCGAACGGATATTGGCGATCACGCGACGGGCGGAATAAGTTGTGCGGAACATCCAGGGCATCCCCATACCGGAATTACTCTCCCGCAGAATTCCCTTTCTCGGAGTTCCCCGTTCCCGCATTCTCTCCCGGAGGACGTCATGACCCCCATGGTTGATCTCGTCGCCGATCTCGGCGAGGGATTCGGTGCCTACACAATGGGCGACGACGCGGCCCTTCTGGAGATGCTCACCTCCGCCAATGTGGCCTGCGGATTCCACGCCGGCGATCCCCGCATCATGGACGCGACCGTGCGGACCTGCGTGGAGAAGCAGGTCGCCGTGGGCGCCCACCCCAGCTTCCCCGACCTGGTCGGCTTCGGCCGCCGCGCGATGGACCTCACCCCGGACGAGGTCCGCACCGACGTGCTCTACCAGATCGGCGCCCTCCAGGCCTTCGCCGTCGCCCACGGCACCCGGGTCCACCACATCGCCCCGCACGGCCGCCTCGGCAACCTGGTCGCCGTACGCGCCGACTACGCCCGCGCGGTCGTGGACGCCGTGGCCGCCCTCGACGAGTCGCTGATCGTGCTCGCGCAGGACGGCGAGCTGGCCGACGCGGCCCGCGCCCGCGGCCTGCGGGTCGGCATCGTGGGCATCGCCGACCGCGCCTACCGCGCCGACGGCACCCTCGTCCCGCGCTCCGAACCCGGCGCGGTGATCCACGACCCGGACGAGGTCGCCCGCCGCACCCTGCGCATGGTCACCGAGGGCGTCATCCGCAGCGCCGACGGCACGGACGTCCAAGTCGCCTGCGACACCGTCCTGTTGCACGGCGACAGCCCCGGCGCGATCGCCCTGGCCGGCCGCATCCGCGAGCAACTCCTCACCGCGGGCGTCGAGATCACCTCCCTCGACAAAGTCCTGACCGCCAAGGACGCCTGATGAGTGGCCACTTCACCATCGCCGACTGCGGCGACTCCGCCCTCGTCGCCAAGACCGTGGGCCTCGACACCGAACCCGCCTGGCGGCTCGTCCATGCCCTCGCCGACGCCTTGAACGCCGTCCGACTCACCGGCGTCCACGACGTGGTGCCCACCTACGACGCCCTGCTCGTCGAGTTCGACTGCGCCACCACCGACCACACCACCGTCCGCCGAGTCCTGGCCCACGAGGCGGCCCGCCTGGGCCCGCACCCCGCGCCCACCACACCCCCACGCCGCTTCGTGGTCCCCGTCGTCTACGGCGGCGAGTACGGCCCCGATCTGCCCGAGGTGGCCGCCCAACTCGCCCTGTCCGAGGGCGAGATCATCGCCCTGCACTCCGGAACCGACCTCACCGTCCGCTGCCTCGGCGCACCCGCCGGCGCCCCCATGACGGACGGCCCGCCCTTCCCGAAACCGGTACCGCGCCTCGCCTCGCCCCGCACCCGCGTCGACGCCGGCTCGGTCGCGGTCGCCGGACGACAGGCGGTCATCTGCCCGATGCCGTCACCCGGCGGCTGGCCCCTCCTGGGCCGCACCCCGGTACGCGTCCTCGACCTGCACAGCGACCCGATCACCGCGTACCGCCCCGGCGACACCTTCCGCTTCCGGCCCATCGAGCCCCAACAGTGGGACGAATACGCCGAGTTGAGCCTGGCGGACTGTCATGGCTGACACCCTCACCATCCGCACCGCCGGCCTCGTCACCGTGCAGGACCTCGGCCGCGTCGGCCGCTCCCGCTACGGCCTGCCCGCCAACGGAGCCGCCGACCAGCATTCGGCACGCGTCGCCAACGTCCTGTGCGGCAACGACGACCGCGCCCCGCTGCTGGAGATCACGGCTCTCGACTTCGCGTGCGTCCCGTCCGGCGACATCCTCATCGCGGTGACGGGCGCACCCGCCGACGTCACCGTCGAAGGTGTCGTACGACCGCAGTGGGAACCGGTCCCGGTACGGGCCGGCGAAACCATCCGCGTCACCGGCATCAACCGGGGGCTGCGCGTCTACCTCGCCGTACTGGGCTCATTCGAGGCGGAGCACCTCCAGGGCAGCTGCGCCCCCGACACGATCCTGGGCTTCGGCCCGCCGCTCCGCACCGGCGACGAACTCGCCCTGCGCACGGCCTGCCCGCCCATCGACCACCCGTTCTCCCGCATCCCGCTCTTCCGCCTGAACGCGCCGGTCCCGCCCTTCCCCACCAGCTGGACCATCGACGTCACCGACGGCCCCGACCGGGCCGAGTTCGGCGACACGGGCCGGCGCCTGTTCGACGCCCCCTTCACGGTCACCCCGCGAAGCAACCACATCGGCCTGCGCCTCCAGGGCGAGGTGCCCCGCCGCGTCACCCAGGGCGAGGTCCTCTCCCGAGGCGTCCCCATCGGGGCCGTAGAAGTTCCCGCCGGTGACGAACTCCTCGTCCTCCACCGCGGTCGCGGTGTCACGGCCGGCTACCCCGTCCTCGCCGTGGTCACCGCCACCGGCCTGTCCGCCCTCGGCCAGGTCCGCCCCGGCCAGACCATCCACTTCCGCCACCGCTCCCTCGACCAGGCGATCACGGCCCACCGCGCCCAACGCCAGGCGATAGACGCCCTGAGATCCAGGGTCCGCACAGCTTTCGAGGCCCTACGCATCCGCGCACCTGCGCACCTCTTCAACACGCGTCGGCACTAAAGGGGCGCGGGGGTTTGACCACCCGCACCTCTTCAACTCAGGCCGGCTTCAAAGGGGCGCGGGGAACTGCGCGCCCAGCCCCCACCGACCCGCACGCCACACCAAACCGAAACCAACGCCCACAGACCTCACCCGCACCCCGCTCACTCGCATCAACACCAACACCAACACCCGCTCCCCGCCCACCCGCTGGAAGCACCCCGCTCTGAGCCGTAGCAACGCCCTTCATCCCCCGCCTGCTGCCAAACGCCCAGACAGGAGACGCCATGAGTACCGTGGCCGCTCAACCCGTCCCCAACACGGTCGACCCCAGAACCGCCCGCAAAGTCACCCTCGCCGGCTGCGTAGGAATCTTCGCCGAGCTCTACGACAACGGCATCTTCGGCTTCATGGCCGGATCGCTCGCCGCCGTCTTCTTCCCCAACACGGACAACGCGACCGCCGTCCAGTTCGTCTTCCTCGGCTACGCCGTCTCCTTCTTCTTCCGCCCCCTCGGCGCCGTCATCTGCGGTCACCTCGGCGACCGCATCGGACGCCAGCGGATGCTGGTCTTCGTCATCCTCCTGATCAGCGCCGCGACCGCGGCCATCGGTGTGCTGCCCACCTACGCGAGCATCGGCGTAGCCGCCCCCGCCCTGCTGATCCTGCTCCGCGTCGCGCAGGGCTTCTCCGTCGGCGGCGAGGCCTCCGGCGCGATGAGCTTCCTCGCCGAGCACGCCCCGGAGGGCAAGCGCGGCCTCTACACCAGCTACGCGCAGATCGCCTCGTTCCTCGCCCTGCTCACCGGCACGCTCATCGCCGCCGCGATGACCAGCGGACTCGGCTCCGCGCGCATGGAGTCCTGGGGCTGGCGCATCCCGTTCCTGCTCGCCGTGCCGCTCGGCATCGCCGGCATCTACATCCGCAAGCGCATCAGCGACACGCCCAACTTCACGCGACTGAAGGAAGAGGACGGCCTCTCCAAGAACCCGCTCAAGGAGGCCTTCGCGTCCGCCGAGCACCGCCGCGCGATGCTGCTGGCCCTGTTCATCCCGCTGATGAACGGCTCCGGTTACTACGTCCTGTTCAGCTACATGCCCACCTTCATGAGCAGCGAGCTGAACTTCAGCAAGGTGCAGGGCCTCCTCGTCACCGCCTCCAGCCTGGTCGCGATCTGTATCGCCATCCCCTACATGGGCCGCCTCTCCGACCGCGTCGGCCGCAAGAAGGTCCTCGCCGGAGCGGCCATCGCCATGGCGATCGTCGGCATCCCCTGCTACCTGCTGATCGGCACCGGCAACGTGGCCCTCGCCGTCATCGGCGCCTGCGTCATGGCGGTCGTGTTCGCCGGCCACACAGGCGTCATCCACATCCTCCTGGTCGAACTCTTCCCGACCCGGGTGCGCTACTCCGCCTACGGCCTCGGCTACAACGTCTCCTCCGCCCTCTTCGGCGGCACGGCCCCCCTGCTGATGACCTACCTCATCGCGCAGACGGGCAACGTCAACATGCCGGCCTTCTACGCCGTGATCACGGCCCTGGGCACGCTCCTCGCCGTGTCCAAGGTGAAGGACCGCGCCCACCTGCCCCTGCGCGACGCCTGACAGCCCCACGAACTCCCGGCACCCGCACGCCCGTTGCACCCCCCACCTCGCACAACAAGGAGCACCTCAGCATGCCCATCTCCGACTACAGGACGGCCCTCGTCACCGGAGCGTCGACCGGCATCGGAGCCGTGGTCGTCGAACGGCTCGCCAAGCGCGGCCTGGAGGTCCACGCCGTGGCCCGCAACGCCGACCGGCTCAACACCCTTGCCGACGAGACCGGTTGCGTCCCCCACGCCGTCGACATCACCGACACCGAGGCGCTCACCGCCGTCCTCGACGGCCTGGAGATCGACGTCCTCGTCAACAACGCGGGCGTCTCCCGCACCGGCAACATCCTCACCGCCGACGAGTTCGCCGTCGACGAGCAGATCGCCGTCAACATCCAGGCCGTCCTGCACCTGGTCCGCCTGCTGATGCCCGGCATGGTCGAGCGCGACCTCGGCCACATCGTCAACATCAGCTCCATCGCCGGGGTCTACAACTTCGGCGGCAACACGATCTACCACGCCACCAAGGCCGCCGTGCACACCCTCTCCCGTCAGCTCCGCGTCGACGGCTACGGCCGCCGGGTCCGCGTCAGCGAGATCTGCCCCGGCCGGGTGGAGACGGAGATCTTCGGCCGCCTCCTCGGCGACATGGAGGCCGCCCAGCGCGAGTACTACGACGGCTACGAGTCCCTGAAGCCCGAGGACATCGCCGACGCCATCGAGTTCGCCGTCGACGCGCCCCGGCACGTCAACATCGGCCACATCGAGATCCTGCCCACCTTCCAGGTGCCCGGCGGCCTCAACTTCGAGCGCAGGGAGGGCTGATCACATGAAGACGGCAGAACGGCTGCACCGCATCAAGCCCTCGCCCAGCACGGCGGCGGCCCAGCGCGTACGCGAGCTGAAGAGCCAGGGCCTCACCATCCTCGACCTCACCGTGGGCGAGCCCGACTTCGACACCCCCGACCACGTCAAGGCCGCAGCGATCCGCGCCATCGAAGCCGGGGAGACCAAGTACACGCCGGTGAACGGCACTTCGGCCCTGCGTGCGGCGATCTCCGGCAAACTCCGCGAGCGCCACGGCCTGGAGGTCCCCGACTCCCGCATCACCGTCGGCGGCGGCGCGAAGCAGGTCATCTTCCTCGCCCTGATGGCCACTCTGGACGAGGGGGACGAGGTCGTCGTCCCCGCCCCGTACTGGGTGTCGTACCCGGACATGGTCCGCGCCAACGACGGCACCCCGGTCATCGTCGACTGCCCCGAAGCGGACGGCTTCAAGCTGACCCCGGAGCGCCTCACGGCGGCGATCACCGAACGCACCCGCTGGGTCGTCCTCAACACCCCGGGAAACCCCACCGGATCCGCCTATACCACCGCCGAACTCCGCGCCCTCGGCGAGGTGTTGCTGGCCCACCCGCACGTCGGCGTCCTCACCGACGAGATCTACGACGAGATCTGGTACGGCGACGAGGAGGCCCCGTCGCTCGCGGCCGTCGAACCCCGCCTGGCCGACCGGGTGTTCCTCACCAACGGTGTCTCGAAGACGTACGCGATGACGGGTTGGCGCATCGGCTACGGCGTCGGCCCCGCGGACCTGGTCACCGCGATCAACACCCTTCAGTCGCAGACCTCTTCGTGCCCCTCCTCGGTGAGCCAGGCCGCCGCTGCCGCCGCGCTCACCGGACCGCAGGACTTCGTCCAGGACACCGTGCGCGTCTACCGCGCCCGCCGCGACGAGACCGTGAAGCTGGTCAACGACGTGCCTCAGCTCAGCTGCACGGTCCCGGACGGCGGCTTCTATGTCCTGGTCAACTGCCAGGCGGCGACAGGTCAGTTCACCCCCTCCGGCACCCGGATCGAGAACGACCAGGACTTCGCCCTCCACCTCCTCGACAGCCAACAGGTGGCGGTGATCCACGGAGCCGCGTACGGCGCCCCCGGCTACTTCCGTATCTCCTTCGCCACTTCGACGGATGTCCTCACCGAGGCCTGCGAACGCATCGCGACGGCCTGCGCCGCACTGACCGACGCCCCCTCCGTCTGAAAGGTTCGTCATGATCCGCGTCAGCACGAAGTTCGACCGGCCGGAGCCCGATCTGGTCAAGCAGCTCAGCGCCTTCTCCTCGGCCACCATCCACGAGGCACAGGGCCGCCTCGGCGCACTGGACTCGGCCATCAAGCCGGTCGACCGCGGCATGTCCCTCTGCGGCCCCGCCTTCACCGTCCAGTGCGCCCCGCGCGACAACCTCATGCTCCAGACCGCCATCGCCTACGCCCGCCCCGGCGACGTCGTGGTGGTGTCCGCCGGCAACTACGAGGAGGCGGGCTCCTTCGGCGACGTCCTCGCCAACGCCTGCCAGTCCAAGGGCCTCGCCGGTCTGATCACCGACACGGGCGTCCGTGACACCGAGGACCTGCGCGCCCTCGGCTTCCCGGTCTTCTCCCGCAGCGTCTCCATCAAGGGCACGGTCAAGGAGACCGTCGGCCCGATGTGCGAGCCGGTCACCGTCGGCGGCGTCCTCGTCCGCTCCGGCGACATCATGCGCGCCGACGCGGACGGCGTGGTCGTCGTCCGCCGCGAGGACGCCGCCGAGGCGGCCGCCGCCTCCCAGGAACGGGTCGACGCCGAGGCGGGTTTCATCGCCGCGTACCGCGCCGGCAAAACGGTGATCGAGATGTGCGGCCTCGCCCCGGTACTGGCGGCGAAGGGCCTGGTGATCGAGGAGTAGGACCGGTCCGTTGTGTGATGCCCTGTGGCCTGCGGACGCGCCGCGTTGCGCGCGCTCCGGGTCGTCGCCGGACGCCTGGCGGCTCCGCTACGACTGCTGCCGGCGCTCCCCGTCCCACCGCGCCGCCCGCGTCTCCGGCCGCGCCGCCCCCACTCCGACCGGGCGCCGCGGCTTCTCCTTCTCGTCCACGCGATCACCTCTCGCGGCCCGCCCCTGGGGACGGCTGTCGTCCGACGACAGCCGTCCCCAGGGGCCTCATGCTGTCGCCGACGAGTCCTGCGTATCGCCGACCAGATCGGGCAACAGCGCGCACATCGCCTCGCGTTGGGCCGGGCCGACGAACTGGGTGAGGGCCCGCTTGACCGTCTCGGAGAGGGTCTCCGACGCCTCCGTCAGCAGGCGTCGGGCCTTCTCCGTGAGGGCGACCTCGACCCCGCGCTTGTCCCCGCAGACCGACTTGCGGGTGACCAGCCCCGCGTGCTGGAGACAGGCGATCTGATACGTCAGCCGGGTCTTCGGGCGGCCGAGCAGCTCGGCGATCCGGGTCATGCGCAGCCCCTCGGGCTGTTCGGCCAGCAGGCACAGCACCAGGAACTCGTCGTGCGAGACGTCGAGGTTCCCCTTCACGACCGAGCGCAGCTCCTGCTCCACGGCGCCGGTCGCCGCCAGCAGCAGCATCCAGGCGCGCAGCTCGGGCGGGAGCAGTCCGCCGCCCTGCGACGAGGGACATCCGGGCTGGTCGGCAGGGTGCTCAACAGGGTCGGCCATGGTTCCGAGTCTACCCGTTGTCCAAATTTGGAGGAGATGGTTGTTCAGATTTGAATAATGGGCTAGCGTGTGGCTCATTCAAATTTGGACTACTGGAACCAGCGGGAGAGATCATGACCGTCGCCGTCGAAACCGGGGTGTGGCAGCTCGACCAGGCCGCCTCCACCGTGGGCATCAGCCACAAGACGATGTGGGGCCTGGTCAATGTGAAGGGCACCTTCGGCACCGTCACCGGTCAGGGTGAGGTCCGGCCCGACGGGTCCGCGATCGGCACGCTGACCCTGGCCGCCGCCTCCCTGGACACCAAGAACGCCAAGCGCGACAAGCATCTGCGCTCCGCCGACCTGTTCGACGTCGAGAAGTTCCCGGAGATCACCTTCGCGGTGCGCAGCGCGGAGCTGACCGGTGACACCGTGCACGTCGTCGGTCAGCTGACCGTCCACGGCATCAGCCGCCCGCAGACCTTCACCGCCCGGCTCAAGGACGCCAGCGGCGAGGCGCTCACCCTGGACGCCGAATTCACCGTGGACCGCGACCAGTTCGGCCTGGGCTGGAACCAGATGGGCATGCTGCGCGGCCTCACCACAGTGACGACCACGCTGCGTTTCCTGCGTACCGCCGCCTGACGGACCGTCAACCCGCGGGCTGCAGCCGGACGTCCGAGCTGGACAGCGTCTGTGGCGTCGCGGTGAACGCGCGCACCCGGATCCGGACCTTCTTGTGGGGGAGGGTGAACTTCCCCCCGGGCGCCTGGAGTTCGATGCGCCGCGTGCTGTGCGCGGGCAGTGTCGTCGGACCGCCCACCTGGGACCAGAACCTGCTCATGCCCTGACCCGTGGTGAGCATGTAGTGCGGCGAGAGCGCGCTGCCGGACGCGTTGGTGACCTGGAGGGTCAGCCGGGTCACGACGGCGGGCCCCGCGCTCCGCACCCCGGCGAGCTTCATGCTCATCGGCGGTGCGCCCGTCGCCGCCACGGCGGCGCTCGCCAGCGCGGGCGTGAGCAGCAGCACGGCCGCCGCGACCCTGACCCGGCGGCGGTGCGGGCCGGACAGCACCCGGGGGCGCGGCTGCCACGCGTCGCGGAACTCGGAGAGCGGTGTGGTGACCGCCGCCGCCAGCCAGAGCGGGGTCATCATCAGGTAGTAGCCGTCCTGTGAACGCGTCGCCAGATAGAAGGCGCACCAGGGCAGCACGGTCGCGGCCGGGCCGAGCCGGCGTACGAACAGCATGAACACGGCGAGCAGCCCCGCCGCCAGCAGCATGCTCGCGTGGGAGTACCAGTCGAGCCGGTCGCTGCCGTTCGTGAAGTACAGCGAGATGTCCACCAGGCCCTGGCCGTGCACCACCGCGCCCTGGGTCAGCGGCAGCGCGATGCCCGCGATCCAGGTGCCCGGTTCGTGCACGATGAAGTACGTGTTGATCAGCAGCCACACGGTGAGCGCGGCCCCGATGATCCGCAGCAGCACCAACCCCGCCTGCCTGGCGCCCAGTTCGCCGCGCCGTACGGCGTAGATCCCGGCGAGCAGGAACGGCGTGAGGAACCAGGGGAGTTGCTGCGCCGCGCAGGCCGCTCCCAGACATGCGGCCTGGGCGATCCCGGCCGGACCGAGCCGGCCGCCCCTGCCGATCCGGGGCCAGCGGACCACCACCGGGATCAGCAACGCCATGGCCAGGACGGCGGGATAGCCCTGCCGGCCGTAGGTCGGCAGCAGACCGAGGCCCAGACACGCGATGGTGGCCGCCGAGCGCCACTGGGTCGGCAGCAGCCGCCACATGAGGACCGCGCCCGCGATGAGCGCGGCGGTCGCGACGGCCGTCGCGGGGGCGCCGCCGTGCCCGATCCACAGCAGGGGTGCCGTCAACAGCGTTTCCAGCGGCGGATATCCGTACGTGTAGTCGTAGCCGCCGGACACGGTCGGGGTCAGCGCGACGCCACCGGAGTGGAAGAGCCACGGCCAGGGCTGTCCGTAGATCGGGTGCCCGGCGACCAGTTCCTTGGCGGCCTGGGTGGTGAGGACCGCCTCGTCGCCGCCGTTGTGGAACACGGACCACGCGGACAGCGTCAGCAGGACCGCCGTCACCAGGACGGCGAGGTCGATCCGGGCCAACGACCGTGCCCTGCGCACCACCAGGGCCAGCACCCCGCACACCAGGATCGAGACGTAGCAGAGGGACACGGCCGCCGCCACGACGAGCCGGTGGCTGGCGGCCTGTGTCCACACCGGGCGGACACCGATGAAGAGACTGATGTCGGCGAGCAGGGTGAGGATGCGATGCCACTGCGCGGGAGGTTCCGGGGCGGACACCGCCGACTGTGTCCGCCGACCGGGTGTCACCTGAGGTGTTTCTGCCAAGTGCACGACATAGGAGGCTATTCGGCCCCGGTGAGCGGGGTGCCGCGCATCGTGAAGAGTCGGGTGTGAGGGCGGTAAGAAGTCCGGTTTTGTGGCGGGAAAGCAGCAAAAGCGAACGTCATTGTTCAACTGACCGAAGCCATCGGTTCATTCAGTAAACATCGCGCACATACCGTTTCGCCGCCGCCAGTTGCTTCACGTACGAGGCCGCCTCCGCCTCGTCGAGACCGCCGTGCGCCACCGCGATGTCACGCAGCGCCCGGTCCACGTCCTTCGCCATCCGCGAGGCGTCACCGCACACATAGAAGTGGGCGCCCTGCTGCAGCCAGTGCCACAACTCCGGCCCGTGCTCACGCATCCGGTCCTGCACATACACCTTGGCCCGCTGGTCCCGGGAGAAGGCGGTGTCGAGCCGGGCGAGCGTGCCCTCGTCGAGCAACTCCGCGAGTTCCTCCTCGTAGTAGAAGTCCGTCCCCCGGTGCTGCTCACCGAAGAACAGCCAGTTCGGCGCGGCATGCCCGAGCGCGCGCCGCTCCTGGAGGAACCCGACGAACGGCGCGACACCGGTGCCGGGTCCGACCATCACCATCGGCGTCGCGGGATCGGCGGGCGGCCGGAAGTGCGGTGCGCGTTGTACGAACACGGGTACCTCCGTGCCCGCCTCGGCATCGGCCAGGAACGGCGAGCAAACTCCGCCGCGCGGGCGCCCGTCGAGATTCTCGTAGCGCACCACCGACACCGTCAGCGAGACGCTGTGCGGGTCGACGAGCGGGCTGGAGCTGATCGAGTACAGGCGCGGCTGAAGCTTCTTGAGCACCCCGGCCCAGTCCTCCGCACTCGCCTTCACCGGGTACTCGGCGAGCACGTCCACCGCCTGCCGCCCCCAACTCCACTGCGCCAGCCGGTCCTTGTTGTCCGGCCGCAGCAGCCTGCGCAACTCCCGGTCGTCCCGGGCCCGTTCGGCCACGAAGCGCAGCAGATCGGGGGTGATGCGGGTGATGTCCAGCTGCCGGTGGAGTGCTTCGGCGAAAGGGAACTCGCCAACACCCGCCACCTCTACGACGGTTGCGGCGTCGGTACCGGTGGCGGCGAGCCATTCGTCCACCAGGGAGGGCGAGTTGACCGGCCGCACGCCGAGGGCGTCACCGGTCTCATATGTGAGGTCGGTGCCGCTCGTGTCGAAGGTGAAGCGCCGGACCTCCTTGTCCGCGCCTGCCCGGCTGAGCAGCCGGTTGCCGACGAGACGGGCGGTGACGGGGGCGGGTTTGGGGGCGCGGCGCGGTGCTTCCGGGGCTTCGGGCTCGGCGCCCAGCGCGGTGATCACCTGGCCCAGCCACGCGTCCGCCGACGGTTCGAAGTCCGGCTCGCAGTCCGTGCGCGGGGTCAGCCGCACCCCGCCCAACTCGTCGAGCCGTGCGTCCAGTCGGCGCCCGTGCCCGCAGAAGTCGTCGTACGACGAGTCGCCCAGAGCCAGTACCGCGAACCGTACTCCGTCCAGCCGGGGCGCCTGTTCGCCGGCGAGCGCGTCCCAGAAGCCGGAGCCGTTGTCGGGGGCGTCGCCGTCGCCGAACGTGCTGGTGATGAAGAGGAGATCGGCGTCGGCCGGAAGCGTGCCGACGTCGGCCTGGTCCATGCCGAGCAGACTCGCCCGGTGTCCGGCCGAGCCGAGTCGCTCTGCGGTGGCCGCCGCCAGCTCCTCGGCGTTGCCGGTCTGCGAGGCCCACAGCACGACGATCTGCCGCCCCGCTTGTGGCTGTTGTACGGGCGCGGCTACCGACCTCGAATACATCCCGGCGAGAACACCGTTGACCCACAAGGCGTGTTCGGCGCTGAACGGCGCGTCCGGCGGAAGCGTCGGCACACCCGGGGCGCCGGACTCGATACCCGCGAGGAAGCCGGTCAGATAGACGCGTTCCTGCGCGGTGAGCACGGGCGGCGGGGCGGGGTCGAGCCCGAAGGGATTCGCGCCCGGGGTCACGGAGGTCGGCTCAAGTGCCTTCGGCTGATCGTCCGTCGGCGCGCTCGCCACCTTCGCCAGCGACACCGCGCACACCTTGAACTCCGGCTGGAACGACATCGGATCGACCGCGTCGCTCGTCACCGCGTTGACGCTCAGATACTCGCCGAAGAGGTCGTTCCAGTGGAACGGCGCGAAACAGTTCCCGTGCCGTACCCGGTCGGTCACCACGGCCGGCAGCACCGCCCGCCCCCGCCGTGACGCGACCTCCACCGAGTCGCCCTCCGCGATCCCCAACTCCCGCGCGTCCTGCGGATGCAGCTCGACGAAGGGCCCGGGGTTCAGCTTGTTGAGCTTGGCGACCTTGCCGGTCTTCGTGAGCGTGTGCCACTGGTGCTGAAGACGCCCCGTGTTGAGCACGAACGGGTAGTCGTCGTCGGGCAGTTCGGCGGCCGGCATGTGCGGCCGGGCGTGAAAGACCGCCCGCCCGCTGGGAGTCGGGAACCGCAGCTCGCCGCCGCCCGTGTACCGGATGGGATTGCGGTCCGGCCCGTCCTCCTCCGCCGCGGGCCACTGCACCGGCGTGGACCGCAGCCGCTCGTAGGTCACCCCGCGCAGGTCCCACCCGGTCACCGGGTTGAAGAACTGCCGTATCTCCTCGAAGACTTCCTCGGCGCTGTCGTACGAGAAGCCCTTCTCGTAGCCCATCGCGCACGCCACGGCCGCGATGAGCCGCCAGTCGGAGGTGGCCTCGCCGGGCGGGTCGACGACGGGGCGGGCGAGGGTGAGGGTGCGCTCGCTGTTGACGAGGACGCCCTCGGACTCGGTCCACAGGGCGCCGGGGAGGACGACGTCGGCGTACGCGTTGGTCTCGGTGTCGGTGAAGACGTCCTGGGTGACGACGAACTCGGCTGCTTCCAGGCCCTCGATGACGGTGCGCCGGTTGGCGACGGAGGCGACCGGGTTGGTGCAGATGATCCAGCAGGCCTTGATGTCGCCGTCGGCCATCTTCTGGAACATCTCGACGGTGCCCCGGCCGACGCCGTCCGCGCGGAGGGTGTCGGGCGGCAGGCCCCACACCTCCTCGGTGAACTCCCGTTCCGCGTCGACCAGTACGGACCGCTGGCCCGGCAACCCCGGTCCCATGTAGCCCATTTCACGGCCGCCCATCGCGTTCGGCTGGCCGGTGAGGGAGAACGGCCCGCTGCCGGGGCGGCAGATGGCGCCGGTCGCGAGATGCAGATTGACCAGGGCGTTGGTGTTCCAGGTGCCGTGCGTGGACTGGTTGAGCCCCATCGTCCAGCAGCTCATCCACTCGCCCGCCTCGCCGATCAGCCGGGCCGCCGTACGGATGTCGTCCTCGGCGAGACCGGTGAGGGCGGCGACCGCGTCCGGCGCGTAGTCCGCGAGGAACTCGGGCAGCGCCTCCCAGCCCTCGGTGTGCGCGGCGATGAACTCCGGGTCGGTGTGCCCGTTCTCGTGCAGCAGCCGCAACAGGCCGTTGAGCAGGGCGAGATCGGTGCCCGGCGCGATCTGCAGGAACAGGTCCGCCTTCGCCGCCGTGGCCGTGCGGCGCGGGTCGACGACGATCAACTTGGCGCCCGCCTTGACCCGTTCCATCATCCGCAGGAAGAGGATCGGATGGCAGTCGGCCATGTTCGAGCCGATGACCAGGAACGCGTCCGCCCGCTCGAAGTCCTCGTACGAGCCCGGCGGCCCGTCCGCGCCCAGCGACGACTTGTAGCCGGCACCCGCACTCGCCATGCACAGGCGGGAGTTGGACTCGATCTGGTTCGTCCGGACGAACCCCTTGGCCAGTTTGTTCGCCAAGTACTGCGCCTCCAGGCTCATTTGCCCGGAGACGTAGAAGGCGACCGCGTCCGGCCCGTGCTCGTCGACGATCTTCCGCAGCCGGCGCGCGGTCTCGGCGACGGCGTCCGCGACGGGCGCCCGCCTCGGCTCCGCGCCCCGGTCGTCCCGGACCAGCGCGCTGGTGAGCCGGCCCGGCGCGGCGAGCATCTCGGCCGTGGTCGCGCCCTTGGTGCAGAGCCGCCCCGCGTTCGCCGGGTGCGCCTTGTCGCCGGATGCCTTGAGGACCGTACGCCTGCCGTCGGGACCCGCCCCGACGTCCAGCAGCATGCCGCAGCCCACACCGCAGTACGAGCAGACCGTTCGTACCTGCTGCGTCCGAAGGCTCGTCGTCATGCCGTAGACGCTACGAATTGCCCGTTACGCCGATGTCACGCGGCTCGATCATGAGGGGTTACGCCCGCTGCACAACCGGCCCGGGGCCGGTGTGAGATGTGCCCGATCTTGTCGCGGAGTGTGTCGCTGTTGAGCCGAACGGGTGACAGTGCGCAACAATTGCCGGATGCAGACTGCCAGCGCGACCCAGGACGGAGCATGCCGGTGAACAGCCACGATGTCACCGACGAACAGTGGGAGGGGCTCGCGCAGGTAGTGCCGCTGCGAGGCCGGGACGCCTGGCCGTCCGCCGTGAGCCACCGGGCGATACCCGAGGCCGAGACCGAGCCGCGCCGCCGCTTCGTCGTCCTGCGGGTGAACGTGTTCGGGGACGCCCGCGAGGTCGCGGAGACCCTGATGGCGGGCATACCGGTGCTCCTCGACCTGACCGGAGCGGAGACCGACGTCGCCAGGCGAGTCCTGGACTTCAGCACCGGCGTCGTCTTCGGCCTGTCGAGCGGGATGACCCGCGTCGACCGGAATGTGTTCCTGCTCACACCGCCCGGGACGGAAGTGCGGGGGCTGATGGAAGGGGCGGGGGTTCCGGGCGTGTGAGTCCGACCGGAGAGCGGTGGCGGCCGGTCCCTCGATCGTAGGAAGGTCCCCGGGACGGAACGGTTCGCCTCGCAGCGGAGGCCTACGGTCCGGATATGGCCGTGTCCCCGCAGTCTCCCCAGTCCGCTCCGCTGTGCGAACCCCGTGTGCCGCCACAGGCCGCCTCACCCCGGCCGGCACCTTCCGTGTCCCCGGAGTCCAGCCCCGACCGGCCGCACCTCACCGAGCTACGCCTGTCGGCGTTCGCCACGCACCGGGGCGTCGGGTTCCCGCTCGGGCCGCTCACCCTCTTCGCCGGGCCCAGCGGCTGCGGCAAGACGAGCGCGCTGCGGGCGTACGAGGCACTCGCGCGGCTCGGCGGCGGGGGCGAGGTGGGGGAGGTGTTCCCGGACCCGGTCGCCTGTGTCCCGGACCGGGCCCGGCCCGACGTCCAGCGCCGGCGCGGCTTCCGCATCGGCTGTACGGCGGACGGGCCCGAGGGGCCGGTACGGCTCGACGTCGCCGTCCAGGCCGAGCCCGAACTCCGCATCGTGGGCGAGCGGTTGACGTCCGGCGGCCTGGTCCTCCTGGAGACCGCCCTGCGCGATCCCACCCGCCGCTCGGTGCAGGCCGCCTGGCACACGGCGGGTTCGTCACCGGTCACCCGTGCCCCGCTGCCCGACGACCGGCTCGGCACCGCCCTGCTGCCGTTGCGGGTCGCGGGCAAGACGGACGGGCAGCGTCAAGTCCTCGCCGCCGCCGAGCAGATGGTGGTCGCCCTGCGTTCCGTCTTCGCCTGCGACCCGGCGCCCGAGCGGATGCGCGCACCCGTGCCGATCGGCGACGGGCGGCTGCTGCGGGACTGCGCCAACCTCGCCGACGTGCTGTGGCGCACCCGGAGCGAATGCGGGCGACGCCACGGCCAACTCGTCGCGGCCGTCCGCACCGGATGCGCCGGAGCCGTCGCGGACGTGCTCGCGGAACCGCTGGGCGACGGCCTGGTCAGGGCCGTGCTCGACCGGGGCGACCACGGGCGCACCGGCTTCGGACGGCTCGGTGACGGTGAACTCCGTTACACCGCACTCGCGTTGGTGCTCCTCACCGGCCCCGGCGTCCTGGAGGTGGACCCGCCCGGCGAGGTCCCGGCCGCGATGCAGACCCTCACCGTCCTCGCCGACGGCCTCGACCGGGCACTGGACGTACGGCAACGGGCCGAACTGCTGCGGCTCGCCGCCCGGATGTGCGAGCGCGGACACATCCGGCTGGTCGGCGCGGTGAGCGACGCGTCCTGGGCCGACCGGATCGAGGGCGTCACGGTGGTACATCTGGTGCCGTGACAGAACATCTCGACGTGGCGAAACTGCAGCGCAGACTGGCCGAGTTCGCCGCCGCCAGGAACTGGCAGCCCTACCACACCCCCAAGAACCTGGCCTCCGCGCTCAGCGTGGAGGCCTCCGAACTGGTCGAGATCTTCCAGTGGTTGACCCCCGAGGAGTCCGCGCGGGTCATGGACGACCCGGACAGCGCACACCGGGTGCGGGACGAAGTCGCCGACGTACTCGCCTACTTGCTGCAGCTGTGCGAGGTGCTCGGCATCGACCCGCTCGCCGCGCTGGAGGCGAAGATCGACCGGAACGAGGACCGGTTCCCCCGGCCGTGACGGTCGTCATGGACAAGTTGGGGGAGTCGGCGCGTCCATTTTCACTCTCCGGAGTCATTCATCTGTCCGCAACCGATTTGTTGTCCACAGATTTCCGCCTTCCTCTGGCTTTTCGTCTCAGGGACTCTCACTCTGGGTAGTGGACAAGGGAGTTCGGGCGGACGTGCGACCGGCACGTCGGGATATGACGGGGGCAGTGCATGGACGCGATGCGGCTCATCGTGACGAGCAGGCGCGCCCTGGCCGGAAGCGGGGACGTGCCGGGGACCATGACCGAGGTGTGGCAGGCGCAGGCCCTCGCCCAGGCGATCGGCAGCCGCCTCGCGGTCTTCGGTCCGCCCGAACTGCGCGGCGAGGCACTGGGGTTGACGGAGCTGGCGGGCCGGGGCTGCGGCGTCCTGGACACCCCGGTGCTCGCGGTCGAGGACCTACGGGCGGCGCAGCTCACGGAGTTGGGCGACGCGCGCCTCGCGCTCCTCTGCCTCGGCGGGCTGCTCGGCGAGGTCGGAATCGCCCTGGTCGGCATCGCCTGCGCGGCGGACGACGAGGGCACGTACTGGCAGTGCATGGAGGCGATCGACGCGGCGGACGAGTCGCGGGACCGGGTCCTGGAGATGCTGCGAAGACTGGCGGACCGGGAGCGGGCGGAGATACCGGAGCGGGAGGCGGGGTGAGAGAGGTCCGCCTCCGGCGCCGCAGAAGCGTCAGGCGGTCGCGCCGCCCTCCTCGGCGGACACCGACCCCGTGCTTCCGGCCGACTGCAGATCCGCGTCGAGGGCGGACAGGTCGGCGTTCAGTGACGCCATCAGCTCCTCCATCTGCTGCAACAACCCCTTCGGTTGCGCAGGCCCGCCCTGCTGCGGCACGGCTTCTTCGGACATGGCGGCCTCCTCGGCCCGTGGCCCCCGAGAGCGGAGGCCGATGCGGGTGACGCCCCGACGTCGCCTCGCCGGTGCGGGAATCCGGGCGGTCCGGCTCCGCCCGAGCCAACGATCATCACCGGGGCCGGTCACTGGCACGGGCAGTCCCCGTGCGCGCGGTTGACGCAATTTCACCCGACCGGGCAGGAGTGGGGCCGCAGGGACCGGTGGGGTTGACCGGCGGACCGGCGTGCAGGATGGAGGCATGGATCTTCGCATCTTCACCGAGCCCCAGCAGGGGGCCACCTACGACACCTTGCTCGCCGTGGCCAAGGCCACCGAGGACCTCGGCTTCGACGCCTTCTTCCGCTCCGACCACTTCCTGAGCATGGGCTCCGGCGACGGCCTGCCCGGTCCCACCGACGCCTGGCTCACCCTGGCCGGCCTCGCCCGCGAGACCAGGCGGATCCGCCTCGGCACCCTGATGACGGCCGGCACCTTCCGCCTCCCCGGCGTCCTCGCCATCCAGGTCGCCCAGGTCGACCAGATGTCGGGCGGCCGGGTCGAACTCGGGCTGGGCGCGGGCTGGTTCGAGCAGGAGCACAAGGCGTACGGCATCCCCTTCCCCAAGGAGAAGTTCGCCCGCCTGGAGGAGCAGCTGGCCATCGTCACCGGCCTGTGGGAGACCAAGCCCGGCGACACCTTCGACTTCCACGGCACGTACTACGACCTGACCGACTCGCCGGCGCTGCCGAAGCCCGCGCAGTCCAGGATTCCCGTGCTGATCGGCGGCCACGGCGCGAGCCGTACCCCGAGGCTGGCCGCGCAGTACGCCGACGAGTTCAACATGCCGTTCGCCTCGATCGAGGACAGTGAGCGGCAGTTCGGCCGGGTCCGCGCCGCCGCCGAGGCGGCCGGCCGCAAGGCCGACGACCTCGTCTACTCCAACGCCCTCGTCGTCTGCGTCGGCAAGGACGACCAGGAGGTCGCCCGCCGCGCCGCCGTGATCGGTCGCGAGGTCGACGAACTCAAGGCCAACGGTCTGGCGGGCTCCCCGTCCGAGGTCGTCGACAAGATCGGCCGCTACGCCGAGACCGGCTCCCGGCGCATCTACCTCCAGGTCCTCGACCTCCACGACCTGGACCACCTGGAGCTGATCTCGTCCCAGGTGCAGTCGCAGCTGTCGTAGCACCGCGAGGGCGGGGTACGGGGTACTCCCTCCAAAAAAGTGTGTCACTTTCAGGGCAAAGTGACACACTTTTTCAGAACCCCTACCTCGCCCCCACCTCGGCGGAGGCCGCCGCGGGCACCCCCGCGCCGACGACCGGCCGACGGCCCGGCAGGAACGCGGCCAGTGCCAGGGCCGCCAGGGCCGCCGCCGAACCGATGCCCATGATCACGCGGAAACCGTTGTGGGAGGGGACCGTCAGTGAGCCGAACGTCGTCGTCATGTGCGCCAGTACGACCCCGGCGACGGCGCTGGAGGCGGACGTACCGATGGAGCGCATCAGGCTGTTGAGGCTGTTCGCGGCGGCCGTCTCGGACAGCGGCACCGCCCCCATGATCAGCGCGGGCATCGCGCCGTAGGCGAAACCGACCCCGGCGGAGATCACACAGCACACCACGACGACCTGCCAGACCGCGGACAGCATGACCACGCCGAGGCCGTAACCGGCGGCCACGACGAACGCGCCCAGCATGAGGGTGACCCTGGGACCGGCCGCCGCCGAGATCCGGGCGGACAGCGGCGCCGTGGCCATCATCACCAGGCCCGAGGGGCCGAGGGTGAGGCCCGCCGCGAGCACGGTCTGGCCGAGGCCGTAGCCGGTGAGCGTGGGCAGTTGGAGCAGTTGCGGCACGGCCAGCGACATCGCGAACATGGCGAAGCCGAACATCACCGACGCCAGGTTGGTCAGCAGCACCTGACGCCGCGCGCTGGTCCGCAGATCGACCAGCGGCCGGTCGGCGCGCAGCTCCCACCAGCCCCACACCAGCAGCACGGCGACGGCCACGACGAACAGACCCGTCGTCGTCCCGCTGCCCCAACCCCAGTCCGCCCCCTTGGAGACGGCGAGCAGCAGACACACCAGACCGATCGACATCCCGACCCCGCCCACGACGTCGAACCGGCCGCCGCTGCGCACCGCCGACTCCGGTACGAGTGCCACGACGAGCGCGGTCACGACGGCACCGAGCACCGCCGCCGTCCAGAACAGCACATGCCAGTCGGCCTTCTCGGCGATGAACGCGGCCGTCGGCAGCCCCAGCGCACCGCCCACCCCCAGCGAAGCGCTCATCAGCGCGGTCGCCGATCCCAGCCGCTCCGGCGGGAGTTCGTCGCGCATGATGCTGATGCCGAGCGGAATGACCGCCATCGAGAAGCCCTGGAGCGCCCGTCCGACGATCATCGGGGCGAGCGAGTCGCTGAGCGCGCCGACCACCGAACCCGCTATCAGCAGCACGAGGTTGAGCAGCAGCATCCGCCGCTTGCCGTACATGTCCCCGAGCCGTCCCACCACCGGGTTGGCGACGGCACCGGCGAGCAGGGTCGCGGTGATCGCCCAAGTGGCGTCGGACGGCGAGGAGTTCAGCAGCTTCGGCAGTTCGGGAACGATCGGGATGATCAGCGTCTGCATCAGCGAGACGGTGATGCCACCGAGGGCCAGGACCCAGACGACGGCGCCGGAGCGCCCGGCGCCCTCAGTGGCTGGGGTGTGGATGGCGGACGCGGACATGGCGAAGCCTCCGGCGGATGCGTGCGACAGGGGCCGAACGAAACGAGTCTGGCATGTTTTTCGTACGCCATACGCAAAATAAAGGGAGCCCGGCCCGGAATGTGCGGGAGCGGTAGCCTTCCCCTGTCCGGGCACGGCTGTCGCGGACGGAGAGGCGTAGCGGATGACGCAGGTGGGGACGGGTTCCGGCCGCCGGGGCAGGGGGCGCCCGCCCCGGCTGTCACGGGAGCGGATCGTCGAGGGCGCGGTCGAGGTACTGCTCGCCGAGCCGGCCGTGTCCCTCACCATCAAGCGGGTCGCCGACGTCGTCGGCGCCGCCCCCATGGCCCTCTACCGCTACTTCCCGGACCGCGACGCCCTCCTCCAGGCCGCCGCCGACCACGTCCTGGAGGCCATGCGGCGCGACCCCATCCCCGAGGGCCCCTGGCCCGACCGGCTCCGCGCCTGGATGCGCGCCGGGCAGGCCAACCTCCGCCCCTACCCGCAGCTCATGCCGTACATGACGACGACCCGGCACCCCGCCTGGACCCCCGGCCTGACCCGGCTGCGCGAGATCCTCCTCCCGGCCGGCCTCTCCGCCGAGGACCTGGCCCTCGCCGTCACCCTCATCTCCTCGACGCTGCTCGGCAACGCCGTCTACGAGGGCTACCGCAGACCCGACGAGGAGATGACCGCACTCCTCGACGACGCCCCCGCCCCCGACCCCACGACGGACCCCCTCCGTCCCCTCCTCGCCGACCTCCCCGCCGCGCACGCCCGCCTCTTCGACACGATCCTCGACCAGACGGTCACGACGGTGGAACGCCTGGCCGGGACCCCGGCGCGCTGACCGAAGGCCCGGCCTGCAGGTCGGCGAGGAGTTCGGCCTGCCCGGCGAGCACGCCGGAGAGGATGGTGCGGGCCACCCTGAGCAGTTCGGCGATGTCCGGGCTGGTCAGCGAGTAGTACACGGTGGAACCCTCCTTGCGGGTCACCACCAGGTTCGCCCGTCGCAGCACCGCGAGCTGCTGGGAGAGGTGGGCCGCCTCGATGCCCACCTCGGGCAGCATCTCCGCCACCGCGTGCTCGCGCTCGCTCAGCAGCTCCAGGACCCGGATGCGGGCCGGGTGGCCGAGCGTCTTGAAGAACTCGGCCTTCAGTTGGTACAGCGGCGTACTCATCGTGTCGTCGCCTCCCCGATACAACAGCACGGCCGTGCCGGCCGGTCGTCGGCGCATCGCGTCCACCCACTCGTCACACACATGCGGCCCATCCTCGCCCGCGGCCCCGCCCCTACCGAATCCGCGCACCAGAACCGACCACCCGAAGCCTGCGGCAGCGGAGGGTTCCGGCCCCCGGTGCGGGCCCGCCCACATACGACGCCCACATACGGTGCGCGGCCGCGAAGAACAGCGGCCCAGCACACCGCCGAGTGTCCGGCCCCGCGCCGGTCACCGAGGTGTGGGCAGCGGATGCGGAGGGGCGTCGGCCTGTTGGAGTTCGGCGAGGATCTGGTTCTGGCCGGTGAGGAGTTCGGTGAGGATGCGGCGCGCGGCACGCAGGAGGTCGGCGACGTCTCCGCCGGCGAGTTCGTAGCGGACGGTGGAACCCTCCCGCGTGGACACGACGATCCCGGAGCGTCGCAGGACGGCCAACTGCTGCGACAGGCTGGAGGGTTCGATCTCGATGTCGGCGAGCAGGTCCCGTACGGAGACCGGACCGTACTGGAGGAGTTCCAGGACCCTGATGCGCACGGGGTGGCCGAGCATGCGGAAGAAGTCTGCCTTGACCTGGTAGAGGGGGACCTGCATGGACGCTCGCTCCTTGCCGGGTGGGAATGCGGCTCGCGGGGTGTGGCGGCTTTCGGAGGGCGGCCGGTCGTCACACCCCGGCCGCCCTCCGAAAGCCGATCCTTCACGTCTCGGTCCCCGCGCAACCGCACATTGCGACCATACGGATATCGCGAGTTGAAGAAGTCTTCACATCATGGGCGGACGTGATTCCCGCATGCCAGGGCGGGCTAGATCTCGATCTGTCCCTCGACGCGTTTGAGTTGGTGGCGGGCCATGGCCAGGTTCGAGCGGGCCTTGTCGAGCACGAGGTACAGGAACAGGCCGTTGCCGTCACGGCCGGTGATCAGGCGGATCAGGTGGTACTGGTTGTCCAGCGTGATCAGGATGTCCTCGATCTGGCCCTTGAGACCCAGCTGTTCCATGGTGCGCACCTTGGCCCGGATCACATCCGTGTTGCCGGCCGCGGCGACCGTCAGGTCCAGGGTCTTGCTGCCGCCCAGCGTGCCCAGCGCCATCCCGCTGGTGTAGTCGACGACCGCGGCCCCCATCGCCCCCTCGATGCCGGCCATCATTTCCTTCAGCGACACTTCCACACTCGCCACAATGCCTCCCCTTGTGCTGCGTTGACTGCGGCGGACCGGTGCTGTGGACCCGCCTCGTTGTGCGGACCGTATGCGCGCCGCCCTCACTCACAAGGAAACTCTTCGGGACTGACCCTCGACGATCGAACCACAGCCCGACAAGACCTGTTGATGTGCCACAACTGGCCTGACCGGTAAGGAAATTGACGCCTGGTCCGCCAGATGCCCAACGGGCGGGGCGACGTTGCGGGAGGCGGCGTCGACCGAGGCATGCCGCCGGCTTCGCAGCCACCACCGACATCGGAACGGGCACAGGAGCCGCGAGCCCGACAGGACCGAACTCGCAGGGCCGCCGAACAGACAACAAACAGTCACACCGGGCCGGGCGACGGGCGGCTTGGGTCATGGCGTAGCCAGTAAGGGACACTCGAGAGCGGACGCGGCCGGAACGCGGTGAGATTGCCCGATTCACCACAGCAGCCAGCCGGTTGGGGCCGATATGGGCGACACGATCACAGCAGCCGTCTCCGACGGTGCCGCGACCAACGGGTGCTTGCACGACCACTGCGCCGCACGGCCTCAAGACGACGGGTCGGCTCACGTCGAGGACCGGTTCCGGGGGCTGTTGGAAGCGGCTCCGGACGCCATGGTGATCGTCGACGACACCGGAACGATCAGACTCGTCAACGCGCAGACGGAGACGCTCTTCGGCTACCAGCGGTCAGAACTCCTGGGCCGCCCGGTGGAGGTGCTCATCCCCGACCGGTTCCGCGATCAGCACGGCGCGCACCGCGACGGATACGCGGCCACCCAGCAGGTGCGGCCGATGGGTGCCGGGCTGGAGTTGCACGGGCTGCGCAAGGACGGCAGTGAGTTTCCCGTCGAGATCAGTCTCAGCCCTCTGGAGACCAGTGACGGGCTCCTGGTCTCCGCCGCCGTCCGTGACGTCAGCGAACGCAAGGCCGCCGAGGAACGGTTCCGCAGCCTCCTGGAAGCGGCTCCGGACGCCATGGTGATCGTCGACGACACCGGAACGATCAAGCTGGTCAACGCGCAGACCGAAACCCTCTTCGGCTACCCGCGCAAAGAACTCCTGGGCCACCCGGTCGAGTTGCTGGTGCCCGAGCGGTTCCGCTCCCATCACACGCGGCACCGCGCCGGCTACGCCACCACCAACCGTCAGGTGCGGCCGATGGGTGCCGGGCTGGAGTTGCACGGGCTGCGCAAGGACGGCAGTGAGTTCCCCGTCGAGATCAGCCTCAGCCCCCTGGAAACCGCTGACGGACTCCTGGTCTCCGCCGCCGTCCGCGACGTCAGCGAACGCAAGGCCGCCGAGGCCCGCATCAACGAACTCGCCGCCCTGGTCGAGTCCTCCCAGGACGCGATCCTCGCCAAGACCCTCGACGGCCGCATCACCTACTGGAACGCCGCCGCGCAGCGGCTGTACGGCTACACGGCCCAGGAAGCCATCGGCCGGCCCGTGTCGATGCTGGCACCATCGGAACGCAGGGACGAGATCGCCCTGCTGCTGGAGGAGTTGCGCAAGGGCGAGAAGATCGAGCACTTCGAAACCCTCCGCCTCACCAGCACCGGTGTCATGCTCGACGTCGACGTCACCCTGTGGCCCACCCGCGACACGAGCGGCGCGGTCATCGGCGCGTGTGCCATCGTCCGTGACATCAGTGACCGTAAACGCGCCGAGGCGGAACTGACCGAACTCTACGAGCAGCAGAAGCACATCGCCCTGACCCTGCAACGCAGCCTGATGGGCACCCCACCGGCCATCCCGGGCCTGGCCACCGCGAGCCGTTACCGGCCGGCCACCCAGGGCGCCGGGGTGGGCGGAGACTGGTTCGATCTCATCCCGCTCGGCGCCGGCCGGGTCGGCATCGTCATCGGTGACGTCATGGGCCGCGGCCTGGAAGCGGCCTCCGTGATGGGGCAGCTGCGCTCCGCCGCCCACGCCCTGGCCAAGACCGGCATGCAGCCCCGCCAGCTCATGCAGGCACTGGACGCCGTCGTCGCCGACCTCGACGTCCCGGACCAACTGGTCACCTGCTGCTACCTCGTCATCGCCCCGGACACCGGCTCCGTGACCACCTGCTCGGCCGGTCATCTCCCCACCCTCGTCGCCGGCCCCGGCGACGGCGACGGCACCCGCAGGCTTCCGGCGCCCGTCAACGCGCCGCTCGGTGTCGGTGACGTCCTCTACCAGCAGTCGTCCGTGGAGGTCCCGCCCGGCGCCACCCTCGCCCTGTACACCGACGGCATGGTCGAGACACCCGGCAGCGACATCGAGTACCAGATCGACAAACTGAGCGCGGCCCTCAGCGACGCCTTCGCCTCCGACACCGGTCTGGAAGCCGCCGCCGACCACGTCCTCGCGACGCTGCTGCCCGACGCCGAGGGCCACAACGACGACGTGACTCTCCTGCTGGCCCAGTTCCCGGCCGCCCCGCTGGCCACCGCCACCGCGGAACTCCCGGCCAGGGCTCTCGCGGTGGCCGAGGGCCGTTCCTTCGTGCTCAAGACCCTCACCGCCTGGGACTGCGCCCACCGGGCCGACGACGCCAGGCTCCTGGTCTCCGAGGTGCTCACCAACGCCGTCCAGCACGCACAGGGCCCCCTCGTCCTTCACCTGCGCCGTACCGCCACCGAACTCGCCGTCGAGATCAGCGACCTGAGCCCGCACCTGCCCCAGCCGCGACTGGCCGCCGAGGACGAGGAGTCCGGGCGCGGTCTCATCCTCGTCGACACCCTCGCCGACAGCTGGGGAGTCCGCCCCACCGACCAGGGAAAGACCACCTGGTTCACTCTCCAGTTGTGACGTGGGGCAACCGGGCACAGTAGGCGGCTGAGGGAAAATGCCTGAGTACGTCGGGGATGTTCGCTGTACGTTGTGGAGGCGCGCTGAACAAGGGTGCGCCGCGTGGCCGGCTGATCGCCGCGTGGCGTGCACATCACCACGAGGGCGAGGACAGCTCCGGAGCAGTGATCGCCGAGGCGCGCTCTCCCGTCGTCGCGGTTCCCCGGCATTCGGCGCGCGTGCACAGAATGCGCACGGCAGTGGACCGCACGACAAGTATCCGCAGCTCAGAAGAGGTTTCGAGGCATACCCACCGTGTTCCTGACGATCAGTACCACCGGCACCCCCGAACTCCCCGCCACCGACCTCGGGTTCCTGCTGCACAAGCATCCCGAGAAGGCGCAGGCGTTCTCCACGTCCTACGGCCAGGCGTACGTCCTCTACCCAGAGGCGGATGCCGGGCGCTGCACGGCGGCGCTGTTGCTGGAGGTCGACGCGGTGGCACTGGTCCGGCGCGGCAAGGGCAAGGGACGCGGCGGCGCGCCTGACGCGGCGCTCGCGCAGTACGTCAACGACCGTCCGTACGCGGCCTCTTCACTGCTCGCCGTCGCCCTCAGCGCGGTCTTCTCCAGCGCCATGCGCGGCGTGTGCAACGCCCGCCCCGAGCGCGCGGCCCGGCCACTGCCACTGCGCATCGAGGTACCCGCACTGCCCGCCAGAGGCGGAACCGACCTCGTACAGAAGCTCTTCGCACCCCTCGGCTGGACGGTCACCGCCCAACCGGTCGCGCTGGACGCCGAGTTCCCCGAGTGGGGCGACTCGCGGTACGTGAGCCTCGTACTGGAGTCGGAGACGCTGACCCTCGCCGAGGCGCTGCGCCATCTGTACGTCCTGCTCCCGGTTCTTGACGACGCCAAGCACTACTGGGTGGCCCCCGACGAGGTCGACAAACTGCTGCGAGCCGGCGAGGGCTGGCTGCCCGCGCACCCGGAGCAGAAGCTGATCACCAGCCGCTATCTGTCCCGCCGTTGGTCCCTGACCCGGGAGGCCATGGAGCGACTGGAACTGGTACGCCTCGCCGAGGCCGACGACAGCGAGGTCGAGGAGATCGACAACGCCGTCGAGGCGGAGACGGAGACCGAGGAGAAGCCGACCCCGCTCGCCGTGCAGCGCCGGGACGCGATCGTCGAGGCGCTCAAGGCGTCCGGTGCCGGCCGCGTGCTCGATCTCGGCTGCGGACAGGGCCAGTTGGTGCAGACGCTGCTCAAGGACACCCGGTTCACGGAGATCGTCGGCGTCGACGTGTCGATGCGCGCGCTCACCATCGCCGCCCGCCGCCTCAAGCTCGACCGCATGGGGGAGCGGCAGTCCTCGCGCGTCCAGCTCTTCCAGAGCTCGCTCGCCTACACCGACAACCGTCTCAAGGGCTACGACGCCGCCGTGCTCAGCGAGGTCGTCGAGCACCTCGACCTGCCCCGGCTGCCGGCGCTGGAGTACGCGGTGTTCGGCGCCGCCCGCCCGAGGACGGTCCTCGTGACCACCCCGAACGTCGAGTACAACGTCCGCTGGGAGACCCTCCCCGCCGGACACGTCCGGCACAGCGACCACCGCTTCGAGTGGACGCGCGCCGAGTTCGCGGAGTGGGCGGCGAAAGTCGCCCGACGGCACGGCTACGACGTCGAGTTCGTACCGGTCGGACCCGACGACCCCGAGGTGGGCCCGCCCACTCAGATGGCGGTCTTTTCCATCAGCACGACCAAGCGGACGACCACGAAGGAGGCGAAGGCGGCATGACCGAGACGCAGAACAAGGGGCGAGTCCTGCCCGTCACCGACCTCTCCCTCGTGGTCCTGATCGGCGCCTCCGGCTCCGGCAAGTCCACCTTCGCGCACCGCCACTTCAAGCCGACCGAGATCATCTCCTCGGACTTCTGCCGGGGCCTGGTCTCCGACGACGAGAACGACCAGAGCGCCACCCGGGACGCCTTCGACGTCCTGCACTACATCGCCGGCAAGCGCCTCGCGGCCGGCCGCCGCACGGTCGTCGACGCGACCAGCGTGCAGCAGGACAGCCGACGCCAACTGATCGACCTGGCAAAGCAGTTCGACGTCCTGCCCATCGCCATCGTGCTCGACGTACCGGAGGAGGTGTGCGCCGAGCGCAACGCCGCCCGCGTGGACCGGGCCGACATGCCGCGCCGCGTCATCACCCGCCACACCCGCGAACTCCGGCGCTCGCTGCGGAGCTTGGAGCGCGAGGGCTTCCGCAAGGTGCACATCCTGCGCGGAGTGGAGGACGTCGAGAACGCGTCCGTCGTCACCGAGAAGCGCTTCAACGACCTGACCCACCTCACCGGCCCCTTCGACATCATCGGCGACATCCACGGCTGCGCCGCCGAACTGGAGACCCTGCTCGGCAAGTTGGGCTACGACGACGGCGTCCACCCGGCGGGCCGCACGGCCGTCTTCGTCGGCGACCTCGTCGACCGCGGCCCCGACTCGCCCGGTGTGCTGCGCCGCGTGATGTCCATGGTCGGGTCGGGCAACGCCCTGTGCGTACCGGGCAACCACGAGAACAAGTACGGCCGTCACCTCAAGGGCCGCAAGGTCCAGCACACCCACGGCCTGGCGGAGACCATCGAGCAGATGGAGGGCGAGACCGACGAATTCCGCGCCCAGGTGAGGGAGTTCATCGACGGACTCGTCAGCCACTACGTCCTCGACGGCGGCCGGCTGGTCGTCTGCCACGCCGGTCTGCCCGAGAAGTACCACGGCCGCACCTCCGGCCGGGTCCGCTCGCACGCGCTGTACGGCGACACGACCGGCGAGACCGACGAGTTCGGCCTGCCCGTGCGCTACCCGTGGGCCGAGGACTACCGGGGCCGCGCGGCGGTTGTCTATGGTCACACCCCGGTCCCGGACGCCAGTTGGTTGAACAACACGATCTGCCTGGACACGGGCGCCGTCTTCGGCGGCAAGCTGACCGCGCTGCGCTGGCCGGAGCGGGAGCTGGTCGACGTACCGGCCGAGCAGGTCTGGTACGAGCCGACCCGCCCGCTGCTCACGGAGGCACCCGGCGGCCACGACGGCCGCCCGCTCGACCTGGCGGACGTGCACGGCCGCCGAGTGGTGGAGACCCGGCACGCGGGCCGGGTGTCGGTCCGTGAGGAGAACGCGGCGGCGGCCCTGGAGGTCATGAGCCGCTTCGCGGTCGACCCGCGACTGCTGCCGTACCTCCCGCCGACGATGGCCCCGACGGCGACCTCGCGGGTGGAGGGCTACCTGGAGCACCCGGCGGAGGCGTTCGCGCAGTACGCCGAGGACGGGGTGACGCGGGTCGTGTGCGAGGAGAAGCACATGGGCTCGCGGGCGGTGGTGCTGGTGTGCCGGGACGCGGAGACGGCGCGGAAGCGGTTCGGGGTCGACGGCCCCACGGGCTCTCTCTACACCCGCACCGGCCGCCCCTTCTTCGACGACGCGACGGTCACGGAGGAGATCCTCGGCCGCCTGCGCACGGCACTCGACGAGTCGGGCCTGTGGGCGGAGTTGGAGACGGACTGGCTGCTGCTGGACGCGGAGTTGATGCCGTGGTCGCTGAAGGCGTCCGGGCTGCTGCGCGGTCAGTACGCGGCGGTCGGCGCGGCGGCCGGGGCGGTGTTCCCGGGCGCGCTGGCCGCGCTGGAAGGCGCCGCCGGACGGGGCGTGGACGTGACGGACCTCCTCTCCCGGCAGCGCGAACGGGCCGCCGACGCCTCGGCGTTCACGGACGCGTACCGGCGCTACTGCTGGACCACGGACGGCCTCGACGGTGTCCGCCTGGCCCCGTTCCAGCTCCTCGCGGTCCAGGGCCGCAGCCTCGCCGCCCTCCCGCACGACGAACAACTCGCCCTGCTGGACCGGCTGGTGGAGCACGACAGCACTGGTCTGCTGCAGACCACCCGGCGCCTGTACGTCGACACCGGCGACCCGGAGTCGATCCGGGCGGGCGTCGACTGGTGGCTGGAGATGACGGGCCGGGGCGGCGAGGGCATGGTCGTCAAGCCGGTGGGCGCGGTGGTGCGCGGAGAGACGGGACGACTGGTCCAGCCGGGCATCAAGTGCCGTGGCCGCGAGTACCTGCGGATCATCTACGGCCCCGAGTACACGCGCCCCGACAACCTCACCCGCCTGCGGGGCCGCTTCCTGAACCACAAGCGCTCGCTGGCGATCCGTGAGTACGCGCTCGGTCTTGAGGCCCTCGACAGGCTGGCGGAGGGGGAGCCGCTGTGGCGTGTCCACGAGGCGGTGTTCGGGGTACTGGCGCTGGAGTCGGAGCCGGTGGACCCGCGTCTGTAGCCGCCCCTGGGGGCTCCGCCCCCAGACCCCCGTTTCCCACCCACCCACCCGTTTGCCGTCTCTTAGAAGGTGAACCTCTAAACGCCCGAGACGGGTGGGTGGGTGGGTGGGTGGGAAAGGTTTTTCACCCCACCAACCGCAACCTCTCCCCACAAACCCCCACCCTCACCACCTGCCCCCACGTCAACTCCACCGCATCCCCCTCCATCCCGTCCCCGAACACCACCAACTGCTCGGACTCAACGGTGAGTTGCAACCCCGCCGAACCGTTCAGCTCACCGGCGACCAGTGACGTCCCCGTCACCGGCGAAGGCCAAGCCTCCCGTACGAACCACACCAACCGGTCCTCCGAGGGGTGTGGCAGGGCGAGCGCACTGCCCCGCTCCTGCCACACCGACCGGAGCCAGCCGGAGGCCCCGGTGCCCGTTCCCACGAGCACCCCGGAGGACGCCTGGGCCTCGACGACACCCCCGTCGCCCTCCAGACCCAGGCGGTATCTGGCCGTCTGATGACCGACGGCGCCCAGATAGATCTCGTTCAAGGCCACCAACCGCTGCGTGTCGTCGGCGACGGCCTCGACCATGGTGAGTTCGTCCACACCGGTGGCCGCCGCGAGGGCGGAGGCCAGCAGGACGCCGGCGTCCGAGGGCCGGTGCCGTACCAGGACACCCGGGTTGCGCCCCGGATCCGTGTCGAAGCCCAACACCGGCTGCCCGGCAAGGTACTTGGCCACGTTCGCGACCAGCCCGTCCTGCCCGACCACGACCACGACGTCCTCCGGCGCGAACAGGAACCGGTCCAAGTCGGCCCGTTCCACCTGTGTCTGACGCCACGTCAGCGGTACCGCCGAGGAGACCTCGGCCAGCGCCCGCCTGGTCCGGCGGTGCCGTTCGGCGACCTCCTCGATGTCCCGGCCGCGCGACCGCAGGAAGTACGCGGCCTGGCCGTGCGTCCCGTGCCGGGCCACCAACTCCTCGTACTCCGTGGTCCGGTGGACGAGGACGACCCGCGGTGCGAGACTCACGCGCCGGCCCCGCCACCACCGGCACCGAGCCGGGCGAGCAGCCCCGTCAGCACGTCCGGCGAGATCGTGACACTGTCGATGTTCGGCAGGTTCTCCGCGAGCCGCGTCCCGGTGAGCGCGTTCAGGGTCGCGACGTCGACATCCGCGTGCACCCGCAGCCAGGCCGCCTGGGCGTGCGCCCGCGCGTCGCCCACCTCGCGCGAGCCCTCGGCCTCGGCACGGGCCAGCCGTACGGAACGCGCCGCCTCGGCGTCGGCGAGCCGTACCGTCCGGGTCGCCTCCGCCTCCGCGCGGACCCCGTCGGCCGCGGCATGCTCCTCGGCCTCGCGCCGGGCGTTCGTGCCGCGCTGGTCGACCAACTGCTCCTCGCGGCGGGCGAGTTCGATCTGGCTGTCGAGTTCGTTCTCGGCGATCGCCCGTTCGCGCTCGACGGCCACCGCCCGGCGTTCGTAGGTCGCCTTGTCCGCCTCCTGCTGGATCTGCTCGCGGGCCGGGGTGCGCAGCGCCCGCTCCACCTCGGGCTCGGGGCGGAGTGCCATCACGCGGACGGCGACCACCTCGATGCCCGTGGCCGGAAGCCGGGGTTCGGCGCCGAGCCCGCCCGCGATCCGCTCCCGTACCGCCGTCACCCCGTCGACCAGCGCGGACGAGAGAGTCGTCCGGGCGAGCACGGCCAGCGCGTGCTGCTGGGCCGTCTCGGTCAGCAGGGTGCCCAGCTGTTCAAGGGGCGCGCCGCGCCACACGCCGGTGTCCGGGTCGACGGAGAAGTCGAGCCGTGCGGAGGCGAGGGCCGGGTCGCTGATGCGGTAGGTGACGGTCGCCTGGACCGCCACGTCCTGGAAGTCGGACGTACGGGCATGGAAGGTCATGGCCAACTCCCGGTCGTCGACCGGCACTTCGGAGAGCGCTGCGGTCAACGCGCGGAACCAGAAGCTGAGTCCGGGCCCGTCGTGCAGCAACTTGCCCGAGCGGTGGTGGCGGATGTGCGCCGTCGGAGCCCCGCGCAGGTGGCGCCAGCCCAGGCGCCGGGTGATGTCGGCCATCAGAGTCCCTCAGATCCGGTCAGAAGATCCCGTGGGATCCCGCATCGATCTCGTCAGTAAGACGATAATCGCCCGGCGTACTTGTCGTCAAGAGGACGAGAACAAGTGGCAGTACGACAAGTAGGGGGTGAACTCGGTCGGAGATGGTCAGGATGGAGACATGGCACTCCATGTCGACTCCGAGACCGGGCGGCTGCGCCGCGTCATCCTGCACCGGCCGGATCTTGAGCTCAAAAGGCTCACCCCCAGCAACAAGGACGCCCTCCTCTTCGACGACGTGCTCTGGGTGCGCCGGGCGCGCGCCGAGCACGACGGCTTCGCGGACGTGCTGCGCGACCGCGGTGTCGCGGTCCATCTGTTCGGCGACCTGCTCGCCGAGGCCCTGGCGATCCCGGCGGCCCGGTCACTGGTCCTGGACCGGGTCTTCGACGAGAAGGAGTACGGCCCCCTCGCCACCGACCACCTCCGCGCCGCCTTCGAGGCGCTGCCCGCCCCCGAACTGGCTGAGGCGCTGGTCGGCGGCATGACCAAGCGCGAGTTCCTGGAAGCCCACGCGGAGCCCACCTCCGTCCGCTTCCACGTCATGGACCTCGACGACTTTCTCCTCGCCCCGCTCCCCAACCACCTCTTCACCCGCGACACCTCCGCGTGGATCTACGACGGCGTCTCCGTCAACGCCATGCGCTGGCCGGCCCGGCAGCGCGAGACAGTCCACTTCGAGGCGATCTACCGGCACCATCCCCTCTTCCGCGCCGAGAAGTTCCACGTCTGGTCCGAGGGGCAGGCCGACTACCCGTCCACCATCGAGGGCGGGGACGTCCTCGTCATCGGCAACGGCGCCGTCCTCATCGGCATGAGCGAGCGCACCACCCCACAGGCCGTCGAGATGCTCGCGCACAAGTTGTTCGCCGAGGGCTCCGCGCGGACGATCGTGGCGCTCGACATCCCCAAGCAGCGCGCCTTCATGCATCTCGACACGGTGATGACGATGGTCGACGGCGACACCTTCACCCAGTACGCGGGGCTCGGCATGCTGCGGTCGTACACCATCGAACCGGGCGTCGGCGACAAGGAGTTGAAGGTCACCGACCATCCGCCGGAGCACATGCACCGCGCGATCGCCGCCGCCCTCGGGCTGGACGGGATCCGGGTCCTGACCGCCACCCAGGACGTGCACGCCGCCGCGCGCGAGCAGTGGGACGACGGCTGCAACGTCCTCGCCGTCGAGCCGGGCGTCGTCGTCGCCTATGAGCGGAACGCCACCACCAACACGTTTCTGCGCAAGCAGGGCATCGAGGTGATCGAGATCCCGGGCAGCGAACTGGGGCGGGGCCGGGGCGGGCCGCGCTGCATGAGCTGTCCGGTCGAACGGGACGCCGTATAGAAATTCTATGTATCGTATAGAATTCCAAACCTGAGCACCTGTTCCCCGTACCTGTACCCGCATCTCTGGAGCGCCCCCATGGCGACAGTCCCGACCGCCCTCGCCGGCCGCCACTTCCTCAAGGAGCTGGATTTCTCCGAGGAGGAGTTCCGCGGCCTGATCGAGCTGGCCGCCGAGCTGAAGGCCGCCAAGAAGGCCGGGGGCGAGACGCGGTACCTGTCGGGGAAGAACATCGCGCTGATCTTCGAGAAGACCTCGACGCGCACCCGCTGCGCGTTCGAGGTCGCCGCGGCCGACCAGGGCGCCTCGACGACCTACCTCGACCCGTCGGGCTCGCAGATCGGGCACAAGGAGTCCGTGAAGGACACCGCGCGCGTGCTCGGCCGGATGTTCGACGCCATCGAGTACCGGGGCGAAAGCCAGGCCGCCGTGGAGGAGCTGGGCGCGTTCGCGGGCGTCCCGGTCTACAACGGGCTCACCGACGACTGGCACCCCACCCAGATGCTCGCCGACGTGCTCACCATGACCGAGCACAGCGACAAGCCGCTCAAGGAGATCGCCTTCGCCTACCTCGGCGACGCCCGCTTCAACATGGGCAACTCCTACCTGGTCACCGGCGCGCTGCTCGGCATGGACGTGCGGATCGTCGCCCCGAAGTCGTACTGGCCCGCGGAGGAGATCGTCACCGCCGCCCGCGCGCTCGCCGAGCGGAGCGGCGCGCGGATCACGCTCACCGAGGGGGTCGAGGACGGGGTGGCGGGCGCCGATTTCGTCGTCACCGACGTGTGGGTCTCCATGGGCGAGCCCAAGCAGGTCTGGGACGAGCGGATCGCGGCCCTCGCGCCGTACGCCGTGACCATGGACGTCCTGCGGGCCACCGGCAACCCGGACGTCAGGTTCCTGCACTGTCTGCCGGCGTTCCACGACCTGGGTACCAAGGTCGGCCGCGAGATATACGAGACCCACGGCCTCGACTCGCTGGAGGTCACGGACGAGGTCTTCGAGTCGGCCCACTCGGTCGTCTTCGACCAGGCGGAGAACCGGCTGCACACCATCAAGGCCGTGCTGGTCGCGACCCTGGCCTGAGCGGGTCTTGGAAAACGTCCGTCGGCTATCCCGCCGGACGCCACTGGGCCGGTACGACCGGCAGCCGGAACCACACCGCCTTGCCGGACTCGGTGGGGCGGTGGCCGCACGACGAGCTGAGCGCGCGGATCAGCAGCAGGCCGCGGCCGTGCTCCTGCCAGGGGTCGGGCTCCTCCTCGGCGGGCTTGGTCAGGGTCGCGGGCGGCTCCGGGTCGGGGTCGTGCACCTCCACCCGGCAGCCGGAGGGCAGCAGCTCGACCACCAGCTCTATGGGGGCGTCACCGGCGGTGTGCTCCACCGCGTTCGCGACCAGCTCCGCCGTCAGCAGCTCCGCGGTGTCGCTGTCGGCCGCGTGCCGGACCTCGGACAGGGCCGTACGGACCAGTGCGCGGGCCACCGGCACGGCCGCGGCGGTGTGCGGCAGTGCGATGCGCCAGGAGGCGGAGGCGGAGGCGGAGGGGCGTTCTTGCAAGGCGGGTCCGTTCATGGAGCAGGCTGTCCTGCTTTCAACTATATGAATGGTACGGCGCCCTTTGTCAGAGTCTCTCGACGGGCTCCGTGCGGGACCTTCGTCCCGGTACCGAGCGGCATACCCGGTTCAACGCGCTCTCTCGCACGACAGCTCCCCTTGTTACCGCGCTATTGACGTCTCGTGACAAGAACGCCCTCGGGCCCCGTCCGAAACGGGGCCCGAGGGCGTTCTGAGCGAGGCGGAATCAGGCCAGATCGGCCATGCCCGCGGTGAGCGTCGCGCCGTCCGCCGGGTCGATCACGAGGAAAGCGCCCGTGCGACGCGACACCGCGTAGTCGTCGAGCGCGAGCGGCTCGGCGGTGCGCAGGGTGATCCGGCCCAGATCGTTCGCGGCCAGCTCGGCGGCACCACCGAGATCCCGTACGACGGCCTTCACCGTCCGTGTCGTGTGCCGCAGCAGTACCCGGTCGCCGACCCGCAGCGGCCGGTCGGCCAGATGACAGACGGCGGCCCGGACGTCCTGGGTGAGCAGGGGCGCGTCGGCCCCGGCGGTGATCATGTCGCCGCGCGACACGTCCCGCTGGTCGGCGAGCCGCAGACTCACCGACTGCGGCGCGTACGCCGCCCCGGCCTCGGTGCCGAGCACGGAGATCCCGGCGATCTCGGAGGTCTCACCGGACGGATGAACCGTCACCCGGTCCCCGACCCGCAGCGAACCGGACACCAACTGCCCCGCGTACCAACGGACTTCACCGTCCCGGATGACGTACTGCACGGGGAAACGGGCCGGCGCGTCGGACGGATCGGCGCCCACCGGGACGTTCTCCAGGAACTCCAGCAGGGCAGGACCCTCGTACCAGTCCATGTGCGCCGAACGGTCCACCACGTTGTCACCGACGAGCGCCGACACCGGGATCGGCGTGCAGGACGGCAGCCCCAACTCGGCCGCGTGGCCCGCGAATTCCTCGACGATCCGCTCGAACACCGCCTGGTCGTACCCGACCAGGTCCATCTTGTTGACGGCCAGCACCACATGCGGCACCCGCAACAGCGCGGCCACGGCGGCATGCCGCAGCGTCTGCTCGACGACGCCGTTGCGCGCGTCGATCAGGACGATCGCCAACTCGGCGGTGGAGGCACCCGTCACCATGTTGCGGGTGTACTGCACATGGCCGGGGGTGTCGGCGAGGATGAACCGCCGCTGGGGCGTGGCGAAGTAGCGGTACGCCACGTCGATCGTGATGCCCTGCTCGCGCTCGGCGCGCAGTCCGTCGGTGAGGAGAGCGAGGTCGGGCGCGTTCTGCCCGCGGTCGGCCGACACCCGTTGTACGGCTTCGAGTTGGTCGGTGAGGACCGACTTGGAGTCGTGCAACAGCCGTCCTACGAGCGTGGACTTGCCGTCGTCGACCGAACCGGCCGTCGCGAACCGCAGCGTGTCGATGGTGGTCGTGCTCATGGTCAGAAGTACCCCTCGCGCTTGCGGTCTTCCATCGCGGCCTCGGACAGCTTGTCGTCGGCCCGCGTCGCGCCCCGCTCGGTCAGCCGGGAGGCGGCGATCTCGGCGATCACGTCGTCGAGCGTGGCGGCTTCGGAGTCGACGGCGCCCGTGCAGGACATGTCACCGACGGTCCGGTACCGGACCTGCCGTTTCTCCACGGTCTCGGTCGCCTTCGGCCCGCCCCACTCGCCGGCGGTCAGCCACATACCGCCCCTGCTGAACACCTCGCGGTAGTGCGCGAAGTAGATGTCGGGCAGCTCGATACCCTCGCGGGCGATGTACTGCCAGACGTCCAGCTCGGTCCAGTTGGACAGCGGGAACACGCGCACGTGCTCGCCGGGCGCGTGCCGCCCGTTGTAGAGGTTCCACAGCTCGGGCCGCTGCCTGCGCGGGTCCCACTGCGAGAACTCGTCCCGCAGCGAGAACACCCGCTCCTTCGCGCGGGCCTTCTCCTCGTCGCGACGCCCGCCGCCGAAGACCGCGTCGAACTTCTCGGCCTGGATCTTCTCCGTCAACGGCAGGGTCTGGAGCGGATT
>NZ_JBITGV010000017.1:116273-229454 GCF_044457385.1 Streptomyces sp. NPDC050548 | reverse complement strand
CCTCCGGGATCGACTTCCCGGTCTCCATCACGATCCGTACCGCCCCCTCGCGGAACTCCGCATCGTAGAGGCGCTTCTTGGATGCCATGACCCCAGCTATCCCTCCGGTCACGGTCTCCACAGTAGGAGGGGAACCTCAAGTTCGTCGGACTCACCCCCGGGCATCTGCCCCGAACCCGAGGCGAGGAACGCGGCCAAGAGCCCGAGGCGGTGCAAGGTAGCGCCCATGCGTTCCCCGCTGATGCGCTCCCCCAGCAAAGAGTCCACCTCACCGACGGCCTGGATGTCCGACTCGTTGCGGATGGGCGAGTAGTCGTCGTCAAGGAGGCTCGCACGGTGGACAAGGCTGTGCGGATCCGTCGTACGCTCGGCCGGATCAGACCGCTCCACCGCCCAGCCGGCGGCATTGGCAGCCCGGACGACCTCATCACGGACGTCGTCGGCTTCAGCGGCCAGTGCCAGCCCGTACAACGCGCCCACGACCATGGCTGACCTCACCTCTGCGACATCGACGCAGAGCCTCCTTGAGACTCTCGCGGCCGACTTCCGCAGGTAGGGGATGATGAAGTACAACGCGAGCAACTGGCCACGCTGAGCCAAGTTCGGCACGTCGCTTCGGGCATCGCGCCCCACGCACCGCCACAGCGCATCCCGCACAGCAGCATCAGCGGCATTCCGTGCCGCCGCTTCCTTCGCCTCCGAGAGCGTGAGGTGCTCGCCGACCGAACATCTCTCCCCGGGTACATGTGGACAGACCAACTGTCCACCGAGCAGCTGCGGAACCTTTAGCTCGATCGACCTGAAGACGTCTGCCGAAGGCAGCAGGGACATGAACTCTCCTCCTGTCGTTCCGTCAACGGCAGGAGGCTCACCACCGCGAAGGACAACCATTCTCATCCGACGCAGCATGCGCTGATGAGAGTGAACGGCACACGGTGGCCGAGTGAAGCGGGACAAGTCGGCGATCACGCATGGGCAGGGCTCACGGATTGGCCATTGGCCTCCTTGCCCTACGGGTCACGGCAGTCCGGTAGGGGCATTCACACCAAGAGTATGGTGACTTATATGGCAACCAAGAAGGTAACGGTGACGATCCCCGAAGATCTCCTGGACGAGATCCGCGCCGAGGCGGCTGAGCGGGGACTTTCGGCGTATGTCGCCGAAGCATTGCGATTCAAGCGCGATCGGGACCGACTGCTGGAACTGGTCGACTGGCTGCAGGAGGAACACGGCGCGGTCACCGAGGACGAGCGCGCGGCAGCACTCTCGGAGCTGGAAGAGCTCGACGCCGAGCACGAGCGTCGCCTCACCGCCGGAGGACACAACGCCGGAGAGGCCGCGTGACCAAGCGAGCCAGTGAGCACGGGCAGCGGCCACTGCGCGCCTTCGTACTCGACTGTGAAGCCCTGTCCCTCGCTGTGCGTGGCGACCGGAAGATGATCGCCTGGCTCGATCTCGCAGCACGGGGCGAAGCCGAAGTGGTCACGTCGCCCATGACGCTGGTGGAGGCGTACGACGGCAGAACCACCGAGCAGCGCTGGGACTGGGCGCTCTCCCGGCTCAAAGTCGCCGACATCGGGAAGGACGAGGCCCGCCAGGCCCGCCGACTCCTGTCCGACGCCAAGCTTCACGGCCACAAGTACGCGATCGACGCGGTGCTCGCCATCATCGCCAGACAGCAGAAAGGGCAGGTCACCATCTTCACATCGGACGTGGACGACCTGGAGAAGCTGGTTCCGGAATCGATCGTCGTCAAGCGAGTATGACCGGCGCCCTGGTCTCAGTTCTGGTCTCATTCGTCGCCGTCCGGCGTCGTCCGCCATCCGTCCGATGGCCTACTCCACCCCAGGTCAGAACGCCCCCGTCCCGCCCCGAACCCCCAGACGAACATTTGGAAAGCGTGTTGGGGGCAACAATGGCTACTGGCGCACCTACCTGCCCATGGCCCACTGACGGCAGGCCCACGGGAGTGAAGATGACTAAGCGAGCGGGCTTCTACCGGGAGATCAGCGGCCCGGATGCCACCGCGGGCGATGCGCCGTCCCTGCGCGACGACGTGCGGAGCAGCGGGCCCTGGGACGAGGACCGCGTCCTCGCCTACCTGGAATCGGCCCGGGAGATCTACACCACGATGGGCGCTCGGCGCGACGCCCTCGCCGACGACGAGTGGATCGCCGGCTCCGAGTCCCTGTTGACCGACGGCACCTGGATCTGGCCGATCGACCTCGTGCACTACGTGCGCCGTCACCACGTCGCCCTGCCGCAGGACTTCCTGGAGCACATCCGGGCCAACGGCTACACCGCCCCCGCCGTGCCCGACGAGCGGGCCAGGCACATCTTTCAGGAGGAGTTCCCGGACAGCGCCCCCGCCGCGGCCGTTCCCAAGTCCTTCGGTTTCTTCACCTGGTACGTGCCGAAGCTGACCGGCACGAGCGCCCGTCGGTTCCTCGCCCATCTGGAGAACGCGGGACTCTCCGCCGTACACCCCCTGACGAACGCCCTCTTCGGGTTCCGTGAGACGCCGACCGGAAACCGCGAGCCCCTCATGGGTGACGGCACGGCCCTCGCCGCCGCCCTGGCCGACGACCGCTACTCGAAAGCCGAGTTCACCTGCTGGAAGGGCTACGACCAGTCCCTGACCGGCATCGTGCGACGTACGGACGAGACGACGCAGGGCATCACACTGCGCCTCACCGACGTCCCGGCACCCGACCGCGAGGAGGCCGTGGCGGCACTGGTGCGCACACTCGACCAGGACGCGGCCGAGTGCCGCGGTTTCGTCATCGACCGGACCGGCGTCTCGGCTTCCCAGGACTGGGACCGGATCCTCACCGGCGACGGAGCGCACTTCACCGTGTGGCCCGACACCATCGGCATCCTCCGGGACCGCGTCGCCAACCACCCCGAGCTGGCCGACAGCAAGCCGACCGCTTACGGCCCGCTCGACGTCTTCCACCGCGGGTGACGCTGCCGAACCTGCGCCGAGTACCACTCGGTACCACTGCAGCACCCGTGGTCCGAGTTCGGGCTCCTTCGCGCAGGACGGCCGTTACCGTCTCGGACCATGGGGAATGGCAACAGCACGCCGGAGAAGGTGGCGTGGGTCCTGGTTCGGGACAATCACGTGTTGGTGACGCGTAGTCACGGCAGAGATCTCTTCTACCTCCCGGGCGGTCGTCGTGAGCCGGGTGAGTCCGACGACGAGACCCTGATGCGTGAGATCGACGAGGAGTTGCGGGCGGAGATCGACCCCGGTTCGATGGTGCGCTTCGGCACGTTCGAGATCGGTGAGGGGCATCCCGAGCACGGTCCCTTCCGAATGATCTGTTACACCGCCGATCACCGCGGTGAGCTGATCCCGGCGTCGGAGATCGCCGAGAAGGCGTGGTTCCGGTACGCCGATCGGCGCCGGGTGTCGGCCGTCGACGCGTTGGTCTTCGACGCGCTTCACGAGGTCGGGTGGCTTTCCTGATCCGAAGCAGTCCAGGCGGGCGCAGGCCCGTACGGCAGGATGTCCCCCCATGAGCGATGCGCCCGTCCCGCCCGTCCCCTCAGCGAGTGATTCCGCCGCGGAGTCCGTCGAGCGAGGTCGGCGGGCCGCTGCGGTAGGGGACTGGAAGACGGCTGTCGCGGCCTGGGTCGCTGGTGCCAATGCGGGGAGTCTGGAATCGGCGAACCTGGTCGTCACGGCTGTCCCGCCCCTGAAGGGCCAGGCCGACGATGGGGACGTCGACGCGATGGCGCTGCTGGCCGGTGTGATGCTCGACTTCTTCGACGAGTCCGCCGTACCGCTGGTGCTGGCCTACGCGACCGCCGCCGCACGCGCCGGGCATCCGTCGGCTCAGCGCACGCTGGGCCTGATGTATCGCACCGGGCGCGGAGTCGAGCCGGACGGCCGACGGGCCGAGGACCTTTTTACGGCGGCTGCGAAGGCCGGCGACGCGTACGCCGCTTTCAACCTGGCGGGCATGCACATCACGGGCGATGTCCGGGCCAGGGACCACGACCAGTGTCTGCGGCTGCTGCGTCAGGCCGTCGCCGGGGGCGTGACCGAGGCCGCCGCCGTGCTCGGCGACAGGCTCGCCTCCGTCGATGCGGACGCCGAGGCGCTGAGCTGGTACGTGTATGCCGCTGAGCGGGGTCACGCCGGTTCGATGTTCGCCGCCGGGTGCCGGTACCGCGACGGCCTGGGTACGGTGCCGGACCCGGTCCAGGCCGTGCGGTGGTTCCTGGCGATGCTCGACAAAGGCGACGGAGGCAGGGGCTACGGGGACGGGCTCCACGAGGCGGTCCAGATGGTGCGGCGGGGTATGACCGACGAACAGATACGCACCGCCGGTCAGCTGGCCGGCCGCTCGTCCGAAGCCGAGACGCTCATCCGCACGGCCCGCCCGCACGGCGGGTGATGCTCACCAGCGTGTCGGGGCCCTGCCGACGGCGGTCAGGCGGGAGGGGTGACCTGGTTCCGGGCCGGTGGGGCCGAGACCGGGCTCCAGTCGGGGCCCCGGTGGGTCAGCCACCAGTTTTCTATGACGTGGAACTTCTCCTCGAAGTGGCGGTCCCGGCCGTGGAATCCGGTGCTGGGTGCCCGTAGGCGGGTGAAGCGGCCGTTCGCCTCGTAGAGGACGATCGTCGTGGTGCGGCGGATCGATTCGGTGTGGATGCCTCGGACGTCGGACCAGGGGATGGTGCGGCGGCGCAGGTTGTGGACCACGGCCGCCGACGGGGTGAGGGTGATGCCGAAGCGGGGCGGGAACACGGTCTTCACCGTCAGCAGGAGGATCCAGAATGTCGCCAGGCCAAGCAGTCCGCCGGGGCGGGGCATGCCGGTCCTGATGTTGATGAAGAGGACCGTTGTGGCGAAGACCGCCGGCAGGGCCGGCGCTGTCCGTTGCCACATCGTCATGCGGTAACTCACCTCCGCCGGCAACGCGACCCCACTCGATGAACGCTCCACCACTGCAACCACCCCGTTGAGGAATTTTCTCGGGAGGCGACAACCTCCCGCCCCTGTATACCCGTTCGATAAGCATGAAGTACTTCTCACCGCGCACCCTGCCGGTGCCGGGCGGAGGTGGCCTGTGATCCGGACGCCGGTCGGGCAGGACGTCTCCGATGCCGGTGGTGTCGTCGAAAACGGGCTGGACTTCGACGACTTCGCGCGCAGCCGGCAGGCACACCTGCGCCGTTCGGCCCATCTGCTGTGCGGGGACTGGCACTTGGCCGAGGACCTGACGCAGACGGCGTTGGCGAAGCTGTACGCGGTGTGGCGTCGGGTACGGCAGTTGGAGTCGCCGGACGGCTACGCCCGGCGGGTGCTGTACCGGACCTTCATCGACGAGACCCGGCGGCGCCGGTGGTGGGAGCGGGCGGGGACGGGGACGGGGGCGCCCCCGGAGGACGTGGTGGCCCCGGTCTCGGATCCGGATCTGCGGCTGACGCTGCTGGACGCTCTGCGGCAGTTGCCGCCGCGCGGGCGGGCGGTGCTGGTGCTGCGGTTCTGGGAGGACCAGAGCGTGGAGGCCACCGCGGCGGCGCTGGGGTGCAGCGTCGGCACGGTGAAGAGCCAGACCTCCCGGGGGCTGGGCACGCTCCGGCGCATCCTGGCCGAGTCCGGCAAGGACCCCGAGTTCGGCAAGAACCCCGGGACCGGGGCTACGGGGAAGGGGACCGGGACCACGACAGACACGGACACCGGCACCGGCACCGGCACCGACTATCTGCGGGCGGAGTGGTGAGCATGGGCGGGAAGGGCGATGACCAGTTCGACCGGTTCTCGTACGAGTCCCAACTGATCGACGTGTTCGGTGAGTTGGGCTCGGGACCCGAGCCGCCCATGCCGGACCTCGTGCCGGGCGCGGTCGTGCGCGGCACGCGGCTGCGTCGGCGGCGGCGGCGGGTCGGGGCGACCGTGAGCGCCGCCGTCATGGCGGGCGTGCTCGCGGTCGGCGGGCACACGCTGCTCGCGCCCCGGCCGCAGAGCGCGCCGACGCTGCCCGCGGCGGAACCGACGGTCTGGTATCCGTCGCTGGAGCTGCTGCGGTCGATCCTGCGCGGAGGCGACGGCACGGCGATCAAGGTCGGGAATCCGAGCCGACCCCTGCGGCCCGGACGGTACTTCCGGGTGACCACCGCCGACGGGAACACCGCCGACCTCTATGTGGGCCTCAGTCGGACCGCCGTGGACCCGTCGTACGCCCACCCGGCGCAGGCCTGCCTGAACAGCACCGGACGCGTGCTCGCCTCTCCGTGGAACGGCCTGATCTACAAGTGCAGCCTGACCAGGCGCGGTTCGGGCAGCGTGCTGCTCTACTACGTGTCCGACATGGGACTGCCCAGGCCGAGCGGCCCCCGCAACGAGAACTCCTGGGCGACCGGGGTCAGTTACCTGACCTCGGGCGGATGGACGGTTCAGGTGATCGCGGGCTCGCTCGACGAGGCCCCCGACAGCGGGCGGCGCGGCCGTCCCTGGACGGACACTCCCCTGCTCCAAGTGGCCACCGACCCGCGCATCTTCGACGCCGTCGAGGAGACCGGCGGCTGAGCTGACGCACCGCACCCACGACACACATCTTGATCAACCCTGACAACGAGGATGGCATGAGCATGCCCAAATTCAGCGCGCCCGGCATACGCGGCCCCGTGATCACCGCACTGGCCGTCGGCCTCCTGCCCCTGCTCGCCGCCTGCGGTGGCGGCGGGAGCGGGAGCGCCAAGTCGAGCGCGTCGAGCGGGAGTTCAGGCGGTTCCGGCGGATCCGGTACCACCACCACGGCCGACGGAGCCGTACAACTCACCGTCCCCGACGGCGTGGACGAGGCGACCAAGCAGCAGTACATCGAAGAGAACGCCATCGCGGTCTGCATGAAGAAGCAGGGCTTCACCTACACCCCGTACGTGCGGACCTCGGCGGCGGTCGATCCGCTCGCGGCGGTCGACGGGGAGGACTACGCGCGGGCGAAGAAGTTCCGGCAGAAGTACGGCTTCGGGTACTACGCCGGCGCCGTCTACCCGAACGACCCGAACGTCCCCTTCAGCAAGGCCGCGCAGGCCAAGCGGACCACACCCGTGGACCACGACGAGGACGGGCTGACCGACGCCCAGAAGAAGGCGTACGACATCGCGCTGAGCGGTCCTCCGGCGAAGAGCAAGGCCGACGAGAAGCTCGGCGGCTGCTCGGAGGCCGGGCGGGTCGCGGCGCACGGGCCGGCGCTCAGCGCGGCGGCCGAGAAGAAGGCGGAGAAGGCCCGCGACGAAGCGAACCACGCCAACGGCCTCGCGCTCAACGGAGACACCCAACTCGTGCAGTTCGCCCAGCAGTTCGCGACCTGCCTGACCGGACAGGGCATCCCCGTCTCCACCACCCAGCCGACCGGCATGGTCGACATGGTGCGCCTCGACATCTCCCGGAAGCTGCCGGAGAACTTCATGTCGATGAGCAGGGAGACCGCGCTGCCCCTCCTCGACAAGGACATCGACATCGCCTTGAAGGACCTGGACTGCGGCAAGAAGTTCCGCGCCGCGTACTTCCCCAAGGAGAAGGCCAAGCCGTACTACGGGGAGAACGGATGAGCCGCCCGGAGGGAGAGGGTACGAGCCGGATCGGCAGCGGTCGTAGGCGACTTGGGGTCGTCGTGGGAGCCGTGGTGCTGGTCGGGGCGGGTGGGTGGTTCGCCGGTACGCAGGTGCAGTCGCCCGCGGACGCCGCCGCCGCGCACACGGCGCCGAAGGCCGGGCCGGTGACGGTGGCGGTCGTCCGGCAGTCGCTCACCGCGAGTGTGGTGGCGACCGGGTCCGTCGAGTTCGCCTCGCCGCGGCCGCTCTCGCTGGCCGGGCCGGTCGGCACGGGGACGTCCGCCAGTACGGACGGCGACGGCACCGAGCAGCGGGTCACCAAGGCGCCGGTCGCCGGTACGAAGATCAAGGAGGGCGACGTACTGATGACGGTCAACGGCCGTCCGGTGTTCGCGCTCGGCGGCTCCGTGCCGATGTACCGCGCCTTGGGGCCCGGAAGTTCCGGCGACGATGTGACACAGCTTCAGAAAGCCCTGCGGCGGCTCGGGTTCGACCCCGGATCGATCAGCGGGACGTACGGGCAGGGCACCGCCGGCGCGGTCGCCGCCTGGTACAAGAGCAAGGGGTACGACGCCCAGGAGCCGAGCCCCTCCGACCAGCAGCAGCTCGGCTCGCTCGAACAGGCCGTCTCCGCAGCGCAGGAGGCGCTTCTCACCACCAACAGCGCCTCCCCCAGCACCGGTTCCGCCTCCCCCAGCCCTCAGTCCAGCACCGACCAGCAGGTCCACGAGATCCAGGTCAAGTCCGCCCAGAAGGCGCTGGATCTGGCGAACGACGCGCTCAGCGGTTTCAAGGCCTCCTACGGCACGAAGGTCCCGGCCGGCGAGGTCGTGTTCCTGCCGAAGCTGCCCGCGCGGCTGGACAAGGTGAGCGTGAAGACGGGCGACGCCCCGTCCGGCCAGATCGGTACGGTGACCAGTTCCGACGTGGTGGTGCAGGCGGCCGTCCCCGGCACGGACGCACAGCTCCTGCGGCACGGGATGACGGCCCAACTGACCACGGCGGACGGCAAGTCGGCGACCGGCACGGTGGACGTCGTAGCGGATGGTTCTGGTTCTGGTTCCGATTCGTCGTCGGGCGCGGACTCCTCCGCCACGGCCCCCTCCGCCACCGGCGAGACCGACTCGGCCGCCGGCTCCGACTCGACCGCCGCAGTCCAGGTGCGCATCACCGTCCCGGAGCCCGGGCCGCTCGCCGGTGAGGCCGGGGCCGCCGTGAAGGTGACCATCAAGGTGGGCGCCTCGGACGGCAAGGTGCTGACCGTGCCGATGGCCGCGATCCACACCTCGTCCGACGGGCTGGCCAGGGTCCAGGTCGCCCACGGCGACACCGTGACCGACGTCCATGTCACCGTCGGGCTCTCCGCCGCCGGGATCGTCGAGGTCGAGCCCGCCGGGGGCACGTTGACGGCGGGCGAGAGGGTGGTGGTGGGCGAGTGACCGACACCGTGGTCGAGAGCATGCTCGACACCGTCATCCAACTCACCGGCGTGGAGCGGACATTCCCCTCCGAGCCGCCCGTGTACGCCCTGCGCGACGTGCACTTGACGGTGCGGCGCGGTGAACACCTGGCCATCGTCGGGCCGTCCGGTTCCGGGAAGTCGACGCTGCTCAACACGCTCGGGCTGCTGGACCGGCCCACGGCGGGGTCGTATCTGCTGGACGGGGTGGAGACCACCGGGCTCGGGGATCTGGAGCGGACCTCGTTGCGCGGGAGCCGGATCGGGTTCGTGTTCCAGTCCTTCCATCTGCTGCCGTACCGGACGGTCGACGAGAACGTCATGCTGGCCGAGACGTACCGCAGGCCGCGTGCCGGACGTGGGCGCGGCGGGCGGCTCGCGCGGGCCCATCTGGCGCTGGAACAGGTGGGGTTGGGGCACCGGGTGGGTTTCCGGCCCGACCGGCTGTCCGGTGGTGAGCGTCAACGGGTCGCCATCGCACGGGCGTTGCTCAGCGATCCGGCGCTGCTGCTCTGCGACGAGCCGACCGGGAACCTGGACACCGAGAACACGCTCTCCGTGCTGGAACTCTTCGACGACCTGTGCGCCCAGGGGATGACCCTGGTCGTGATCACCCATGACGACGCGGTCAGCCGGCGGGCGGGCCGCAGGGTCCGCATCACCGACGGGCGCCTCACGACGGAGGACCGGTGACAGGGAGAAGAGAAGGAAAAGGGCTGGTCGAGCGGCCTTGGATGGATCCGCGGGACCTGTGGACGGAGGCTCTCGCGGGGGTGCTCGCCCGGCCGGTGCGGTCCGCGCTCACCACGCTCGGTACGGTCCTCGGCATCACCACGCTCGTCATCACCATCGGGGTGGCGTCCACCGCGGGCAACCAGATCGTCGGCCGGTTCGACGCCCTCACCGCGACATCGGTGACCGTGACCGTGCCGGCGCCGCTGCCCGGGGAGGAGGACGCCGGGCCGCTGGTGCCGTGGTCGGGGACCGACGCCGTACGGAGGCTGGCGGGTGTGGTCGCGGTGGCGGCGCTCGCCGACTCGGACGCGACGGACAGCGTGCTGGTGCGGTCCAACGACGTGACCGCGCCCGGCGACATGTCCGGCCAGACCCTCGCCGTGCTCGCCGCCTCGGCGGGTCTGCCGGCCGCTGTGCACGGGGCGATGACGGCGGGACGGTTCTACGACTCCGGGGACATCGCCCGGCACGACCATGTGGTGGTGCTCGGCGACCAGGCGGCGAAGCTGCTCGGCATCAAGCGGGTGGAGGACGCGCCGGCGGTCTTCTTCAAGGGGCAGTCGTACACCGTGATCGGCATCCTCGGCGGGATCCGGCGCGAACAGCGGCTGTCCACGGCCGTGTTGGTGCCGCCGACCACCGCGGCCGACCGGATCGGGCTGACGGACATCACCCGGGTGCTGGTCGACACCGCGCTCGGCGCGGCGAAGCAGGTGGCACGGCAGGCACCGATCGCGCTGGCGCCCGGGCACCAGGACTCGCTCTCCGTCGAGGCACCGCCGGACCTGTCCAAGGCGCGGGCCGGAGTCCAGAACGACACCAACAGCCTGTTCCTCGTCCTCGGGCTGGTCTCCCTCGTCGTCGGTGCGATCGGCATCGCCAATGTGACGCTGGTGACGGTGATGGAACGCGTCGGCGAGATCGGGCTGCGGCGCTCGCTGGGCGCGTCCCGGCGGCAGGTGGCCGGGCAGTTCCTGCTGGAGTCGACAACCATCGGGCTGCTGGGGGGAGTTGTGGGCGCGGCCCTGGGCATCGCGGTCGTGGTGTGCGTGGCCGTGGTCAAGGAGTGGACGCCGGTGCTCGACCTACGCCTCGCGCTCGGCGCCCCGCTCGCCGGCGCCCTCGTCGGACTCCTCGCCGGCCTCTACCCCTCACTGCGCGCCGCCCGCATGGAACCGGTGGACGCCCTGCGCGCACCGTCGTAGCGGCACGACTGTCATGGCGGCACGATCGTCGTAGCGGCACGACCGGAGACAGGGCCGACCTGCTGACTTACACTCCTCTCGCCCGGTGCCGGAGCGGTGAGGGGAGCCGCGGATGTCCTCGATCACGACGCCTCGTGCGGAGAACTCCGCGACGCGGCTGGAGTTCTGGCGCGAGATCGTCAGCCGCACCTTCGTGCCGCTGGAGATCGTGCCGCATGAAGGGCCCGATTTCCACGCGCAGTTGAGGATCGCGCGGGTCGGTGAGGTGCGGGTGTCCGTCGTGGCCACTCCGCCGCACACGGCCCGTACCCGGCGCCCGGCGAACTCGGACGCGTCCGACCATGTCAAGGTCAGCCTCCAGCTGACCGGGCACTGCGTCCTCACCCAAGGTGATCACCAAGCCGAGCTGAAACCGGGCGAGTTGGCGGTCTACGACACCCGCAGGCCGTACACCCTCGACACCGACCGGCCCGGCCGCAGTCTGGCCCTGATGTTCCCGCGGGCCATGTTGCGGCTGCCGGAACGGGAGTTGGCGCGCGTGACGGCGGTCTCGGTGTCGTGCCGGGACGGGCTCGGCACGGTCGTACGCCCCTTCCTGTACGGACTGGCGTGCCAGGTCGACGAGTTGGAGTCGCTCGGCACTCCCCGGCTCGCCGAGAGCGTGGCCGATCTGGTCGGCACCCTCCTCGCGGAACACACCGGCGCGGACCGGACGCGAGAAACCGACGACGGGCGCGAAGTGCTCACTCGGCGCATCCTCGCCTACATGGAACAGCGCCTCCACGACCCGGAGTTGGGCCCGGACCGGATCGCGTCCGCGCACCACGTCTCCCGCCGCTACCTCTACAAACTCCTCGCCGAGCACGGGTACACCGTCTCCGGCTGGATCCGCGAACACCGGCTCGCGCACTGCCGCCGCGACCTCGCCGACCCGGCCCTGGCCCATCTCCCGGTCGCCGCGATCGGCAGCCGCTGGGGCTTCCCTGGCCCGGCCCATTTCAGCCACGCCTTCCGGACGGCGTACGGCATGAGCCCGAGCGAGGCCCGCGCGGCGACGACGACCGGGTGACCGTGCTCAGCCGGGCAACTGCCCGTGCACCGCCACGAAAGCCGGGACGCCTTCCGAGGCCGCACCCTTCGGCCATGGAAGCCACACCGAAGAACACACCGAAGAACACGCGGAAGAACACGCGGAAGACCTACGACCACATCGTCGTGGGCGCCGGTTCGGCCGGCTGTGTCGTCGCGCGCCGGCTGGTGGACGCGGGCCGCAGCGTCCTCCTGATCGAGGCCGGCGGCCAGGACGACAACCCGGCCCTCCACGACCCGGACCGCATGTGGGAGCTGTGGACCTCGCCCGAGGACTACGCCTACCTCACCGAACCCCAGCAACACGCCGACGGCACAAGGGTGTTCTGGCCACGCGGCAAGGTCGTCGGCGGGACCAGCGCCATCAACGCGATGATCCACGTCCGCGGCCACCGCTCGGACTACGACGACTGGGCGGCCCGGTACGGAGCCACCGGGTGGTCGTACGACGAGGTCCTGCCGTACTTCAAGCGCTCGGAGGACTTCGAGGACGGGCCCTCGGAGTACCACGGGTCGGGCGGGCCGCTGCCGGTCACCCGCAACCACTCCCCGAACCCGGTCTCCGTGGCGTTCGTGGAGGCGTGCGAGCAGTACGGGATCCCGTACAACGACGACTGCAACGGCGAGGAGATCCTCGGGGTCAATCTCCTCCATCTCAATGTGCGCGACGGGCGGCGGGTCAGCGCGTGGACGGCGTTCGTCCAACCCGTGCTGGACAGCCCGCAGTTGACCGTGCTGACCGGTGCGCCGGTGGTCCGGGTGCTCGTCGAGGGCGGGCGCGCGACCGGGGTCGAGGTCGTCGAGGACGGCCGGACCGTCGCCGTACGGTGTGCGGGCGATGTCGTGCTGTCCGGCGGAACGATCGGCTCGGCGCAGTTGCTGCTGCTCAGCGGAATCGGGCCCGCCGACGAACTGCGGGCCCTCGGCATCGGGGTCGTCGCCGATCTGCCGGGCGTCGGGGCCAATCTGCACGATCACGCGCTCGCGCCGGTGGTGTACGAGTCGGCGCGGCCGGTGCCCGCGGGCACGTCCAACAAGATCGAGGCACAGTACTTCGCGAAGACCGATCCCGCGCTCGCCGCCCCCGACCTGCAGCCGGTGATGTCCCACGTGCCGCTGCCCGTCGTAGGACAGGACGTGCCGGAGGAGGGCCACGGCTACACCGTCGCGCCGGGCACGATCCGGACGCTGAGCCGCGGGCGGCTGTGGCTGCGGTCCGCCGACCCGGCCGAGGCGCCCGCGCTCGATCCGCGGTACTTCGAGGAGCCGTACGACCTGCGGGCGATGGTGACGGCGGTGAAGCAGTCGCGGGAGATCGGGGAGCAGAAGGCGCTCGGCGAGTGGCGGGCGCGGGAGATCGCGCCCGGGCCGGATGTGGTGACGGACGACGAGATCGCCGCCTATGTGAAGCGGAACCTGGCCAGTTATCACCACCAGGTCGGGACCTGCCGGATGGGCACCGGCCCGGACGCGGTCGTCGATCCGCTGCTGCGGGTGCACGGGGTGCCGGGGCTGCGGGTCGCGGACGCCTCGGTCATGCCGGCGGTGCCGTCGGGCAACACGCATGCGCCGACCGTGATGATCGGCGAGCGGTGTGCGGAGTTCCTGATCAGCGGCTGATCTGCCGTTGCGGGGTGCCCCGGGCCGGGTTGAGGTGGGAGCGGAACGCAGCTCACCGAAGGAGTCCGTCGTGGTGGACAGGCGCAGGTTCATCGTGGGGTCCGGTGCCGTCGGCGCCCTGGCCGTGCTCGGCGGAACGGCCGGTTGCACGGCGCGGGCCGAGGGCGAGGCCGTGAGCGCGACGGCTCCGGCCGGCGGGCACATCCGGGGCGCCACCGCGATCACCAAGGTCTACGGCGACGGGCAGAAGCTCATCGCGGTGGCGGTCGAGTACGACGCCGACATCACCGGTTCGGCCCTGTCGACGTCGACGTTCAAGGTCACCGGGCGGACCGTCACGAAGGTCTACGCGAACCGGTCCGCCGACCTCGCCGAGCGGGGCGGGGACGGGCGTTACGTCGTCGTCGAGCTGTCGCCGGACGACAAGGCGGCGGCGTTGTGGGTGACCCAGCAGGGCGGCGGCAGCGCGTCCGGTTCCTCGCCCACCGGTACCTCGCCGACCGGTTCCTCCAGCGCGGCCCCCGGCGGAGGCGGTCCGAAGGTCGGGGACAGCACGCCGGGCGGGACCATCGTCGCCGCGAAGGCGACCGTCACCCAGACCGGCACCGTGACCACGACCTCCGGCAGCCGCTACCCCGCGAGCGCCACGAAGGTGACCACGGGCGCGGTGAAGAACCTGATCGTGGACGACTTCCGGCAGTTCGCCTTCACCGACCCGGTGACGAAGAAGACCCTGAAGTACAACCTGTTCGTCCCCAAGGGCTACGACCCGCACAAGCGCTACCCGCTGGTGCTGTTCATGCACGACGCGAGCGTGGTCAACGTGGCGACACAGGGTCCGCTGGTGCAGGGGCTCGGCGCGGTGTGCTGGGCCAGCCCCGAGGACCAGGCCCGGCACGAGGCCTTCGTGCTCGCGCCCGAGTACGACTCCGTCGTGATCGACGACACCTATAAACCGTCGCCGCTCTTCGACACCACCGCGCATCTCGTGCAGGCGCTCACGAAGAAGTACAGCCTCGACGAGAAACGGCTCTACGCCACCGGTCAGTCGATGGGCGCGATGATGACGCTGGGGCTGAACATCAAGTATCCGGAACTGTTCGGGGCGTCTTTCGTAGTCGCCGGGCAGTGGCCGTCCGACCAGGCGAAGCCGTTGGCGAAAAAGAAACTCTGGATCGTCGTCTCGCAGGACGACGACAAGTCCTACTCCGGCGAGAACGCCATCACCAAGGTCGTCAAGGAGCAGGGCACGGCCGTGGCGACCGCGGTATGGGACGGGCGGTCCACGGGCGCGCAGTTCGCCGCCGACGTACGGAGCCTCAAGGCGCAGAAGGCGCCGGTCAACTACGCCGCGTTCAAGACCGGCACGGTCGTGCCGAAGGGCTCGACGACCAGCGCGCACATGGCCACCTGGCACGTCGCCTACACGATTCCCGGCATCCGGGAGTGGGTCATGGACCAGTCCCTCTGAGTTCGCTCTGAATACGGCCTGTTTTCGTCGTCGAATTTTCGCCGCCGCCGAATCGGGCGAATGCGGGTCAATAATTGTGGCGCGATAACCCGCGCCAACTAAGGTTGCGCGAAGCGAATTCACCGGGACGACCAGGGAACTTCTGCGTCCCCTGTGAAAACGCTTCTTGTTTCGCCTGTCGCTTCACAGATTGAGGCAGGACAGTGGCGCCCGGCAGCCCTGACAACCTCGATCGAAGGAGCTCACCTTCATGGACAGGCGTAGGTTCATGGCCGGTACCGCGACCGCGACGGCGGGGGCCCTGGTGGTGTTCGCCGGCGCGTCCCCCAGCTCCGCGCAGGAGGCGAGCGGGACGACGGCCGCGACCGGTGCGGCCGGTTCGGACGGAGACCATGTGAAGGGCCTCACGGCCATCACCCAGGTCTTCGGAGCCGGGCAGAAGCTCGTCGCGGTGGCGGTCGAGTACGACAGAGAGATCGACGCGCGGACGCTCTCGACCTCGACGTTCACGGTCACCGATCGCACCGTGACCAAGGTCTACACGAACCGCTCCGCCGACCTCGCCGACCGGGCGCGCTACGGCCGCTACGTCATCGTCGAGCTGTCCCCGGACGACACGGCGGCGGCGCTGTGGGTGACGCAGCAGGGCGGCGGCACCCCGCCCACCGGCGGTACCGGGACCGGCACGGGCGACTCCGGCGGCGGGGTCGGGGCGGGCGGCCCGAAGGTCGGCGACACCACGCCCGGCGGCACCATCGTCGCCGCGAAGGCCACGCTCACGCAGGCCGGCACGGTGACAACGGCCCACGGCACGCAGTACCCCGCGAGCAGCACGGCGCTGACCACCGACGCGGTGAAGAACCTGATCGTCGACGACTTCCAGCAGTTCACCTTCGCCGACCCCGCGACCGGTCAGACCCTGAACTACAACCTGTTCGTCCCCAAGGACTACAACCCGCGCAAGAGCTACCCGCTGGTGCTGTTCATGCACGACGCGAGCGTGGTCAACGTCGCGACCGAGGGTCCGCTGGTGCAGGGTCTGGGCGCGGTGTGCTGGGCGAGCCCGGAGGACCAGGCCCGGCACGAGGCCTTCGTGCTCGCGCCCGAGTACGGCTCCGTCGTGATCGACGACGACTACCTGCCGTCGACGCTCTTCGATGCCACCGCCAACCTCGTCGAGTCCGTGACGCAGCAGTACAGCATCGACCGCAAGCGCCGCTACACGACCGGTCAGTCGATGGGCGCGATGATGTCGCTCGGCCTGAACATCAAGTACCCGGACCTGTTCGCGGCGGCGTTCATCGTCGCCGGGCAGTGGCCCGAGGCGCAAGCCGCGCCGCTGGCGAAGAAGGACCTGTGGATCCTCGTCTCCGCCGACGACACCAAGGCCTACCCCGGCGAGCAGGCGATCACCGCGGTCATCCAGGAGCAGGGCACGCAGGTCAGCACCGCGCTGTGGGACGGGCAGTCCACCGCCGCCGAGTTCGCGGCCGACGTGCGCAGCATGAAGGCGCAGCGGACGCCGGTGAACTTCGCCGCGTTCGAGGCCGGCACGGTCGTACCGACCGGCTCGACGACCAGTGCGCACATGGCCACCTGGCAGGTCGCGTACACGATCCCCGGCATCCGGGACTGGATCATGCGCCAGTCGATGTAGCTCCGGCCGACCACGGGGGCGGGTCCTGGCCGCGGCACTCGGCGGCATAGAGTGCTGCGGCAGGTCCGGCAGGCGTGGGTGGAGGTAGATCGCGATGGAGAACCCGCCACAGCTCACCGTGGGACGGCTGTTCTCCTCCTGGCAGGCGGACGTCCCCGCGCTGCTGGTCGTCGTACTCCTCGGCGGCCTGTACGGCTGGGGCGTCCTGCGGCTGCGTCGCCGGGGCGAGAGCTGGCCGGTGGCACGGACCGCCGCGTTCGCGGTGTTCGGCCTCGGCACGATCGTGGTCGCCACGATGTCCGCGCTGGCCGTGTACGACCGCGTGCTGTTCTGGCCGGCCGCCGTCCAGAACGTCCTCCTGGACCTGATCGCCCCGCTCGGCCTGGCCCTCGGCGATCCGCTGCGGCTGGCTCTGCGCGCCCTGCCGGAACGCGCGGCGGCACGGACGCAGGGAGCCATGACCGGACGCGTGCTCCGGCTGCTCACCTTCCCCCTCGTCAGCACGGTCCTCGTCCTGACGACGGAACTGACGATCTACTTCACGCCGTACTTCGAAACGGCGTTGGCGAACAACTGGCTGCACCAGCTCCTGTACCTCCAACTGCTGCTCGCCGGGAGCCTGTTCGTGCTGCCCGTGCTCACCCGTGAGGAGGCGCTGCCCGCCTGGTGCACGCATCCGGTGCGGGCGGCGCTGGTGTTCGTCGACGGGATCATCGACGCGGTGCCCGGCATCGTGGTGATGACCCACGGCACGCTGATCGCCGGGGGCTGGTACCTCGCCCACTCCCCGTCCTGGGCCCCGGACGTCCAGCACGACCAGCAGCTCGGCGGCGGCGCGATGGTCGGCCTCGCGGAACTGGTCGCGATCCCCTTCCTGCTGGCGATCCTGGTCCAGTGGGCGCGCACGGAACGCGCCGAGACGGTGGCGCTGGACCGGCGGCTGGACACGGAACTGGAGCGGGTCACGCCCACGGAGGCCGTGGCATCGACGGAGGGTCCTGAACTCGTCCGCCCCTGGTGGGAGACCGAGAACAGCGAGGTCGCGCAGCGCATCCGGGGACAGCGGTAGGGGTTCCCCCGAGGCCCTCAGGCCACGACCAGGGCATCCAACTCCCGTATGAGCCGGGCCCCTTCACGGGTCATGATCTCCGGGTCGCGCAGGGCGTTGGAGAGCAACGACATGCCCTGGTAGGCCGCGACGAGGGTGAGCGCGAGCCCCGCGGGGTCGGCCGCGCCGAGCTGCCGGTACTGCTCCTCCACCCAGTCCACCAACCCCCGTATGACCTGCCCCGCGGCAAGATCGAGACCGTCCTCGTACCGCTTGTCCAGCTCTACGGCGAGGGTGCCCATGGGGCAGCCGTGGCGGGCGGCCATGTCCTTCTGGTCGACCCAGCCGCCGATGAGGGCCTTGAGTCGTTCGCGCGGGTCGGGGAGCCGGTCGAGCCGTGCGGTCAGGGTCGCGAGGTTGCCCGTGTGCTCGGAGAGGGCCGCCTCGATCAGCTCGTCCTTGGTCTTGAAGTAGTAGTAGACATTGCCCGTCGGGACGTCGGCGGCGCGGGCGATGTCGGCGATGGTCGTGCGCTCCACGCCCTGCTCGTGCAGGACCCGGGCGGTGGCGGTGGTCAGCCGCTGCCGCTTGCCGACGGCGGCGGACCGGGCGGGCCGGGAATCCTTTGAGTCAGTCATCCGACTAACTATAGACAACGGGCAGGGTGATCGTGCTAGCGTCACTCCCGACGGAGTCAGTCAGCCAACTAACTCACACGCGCATACGGCGACGGGGGTATCGAGATGATCGTGGTGACGGGTGCGACCGGGAACGTGGGGCGGACGCTGGTGCGGTTGCTCACGGAGGACGGGGTCCCGGTGACGGCGCTGGCCCGGAACATCGGCGGGCCGGGGACGGTGGCCGCCGACCTGGCCGAACCGGAGACCCTGCGGGGCGCGTTCGAGGGCGCGGAGGCGCTGTTCCTGCTGGCGGCGGGCGAGCGGCCGTACGACGTCCTGGACGTGGCGAAGGCGGCCGGTGTCCGCAAGGTGGTGCTGGTGTCCTCGCAGGGCGCGGGGACGCGACCGGAGGTGTACGCGCTTCCCCGCCAATTCGAGGCGGCCGTAAGGGAGTCGGGGCTCGACTGGACGATCCTGCGGCCGGGCGGGCTGGACAGCAACGCGTTCGCCTGGGCCGAGTCGATCCGGGCCCGGCGCATGGCGGCGGCACCCTTCGAGGACGTGGGCCTGCCGTTCGTTGACCCCGACGACGTGGCGGCGGTCGCCGCGACCGTCCTGCGCGAGGACGGGCACGTGGGCGCGACCTACACCCTGACCGGTCCGGCTCTTACGACACCCCGCGCGCGGGCGGCGGCGATAGCGGCGGCACTGGGCGAACCGGTGACCTTCACGGAGCAGACCCGCGCGGAGGCGTACGACCTGATGGCGCGCTTCATGCCACTGCCCGTGGTCGAGGGCACGCTGGCGATCCTGGGCGAGCCGACCGAGGAGGAGCGGCTGGTGAGCCCTGATGTGGAGCGGGTGTTGGGGCGGGCGCCGGGCACGTTCGCGGCGTGGGCGGAGCGCAACGCGGCGGCGTTCCGATGACGGCGACGACGGTTCACGCGACGCACGTCCTCGACTCGACCATGACGCACCGGGAGTCGGGCACCGGAGCGCCGATCGTCTTCCTGCACGGCAACCCGACCTCGTCCCACCTGTGGCGGAACGTCCTGCCGGGCATGACGTCCGGGCGCCTGCTGGCCCCCGACCTCATCGGCATGGGCGAGTCGGGCAAGCCGGCCGTCTCCTACGACTTCGCCGACCAGGCCCGCTATCTGGACGCCTGGTTCGACGCGCTCGGGCTGCGGGACGCGGTGCTGGTGGGACACGACTGGGGCGGTGCCCTGGCCTTCGACCGGGCCGCGCGCCATCCGGACCGGGTGCGGGGCATCGCGTTCACCGAGACCATCGTCAAGCCGATGACCTGGGAGGAGTTCCCCGAGGGCGGCCGGGAGCTGTTCCGCGCGATCAAGACGGACGGCGTCGGCGAGGCCATGCTCCTCGACGAGAACGCCTTCATCGAACAGGCCCTGCCCGCCTCCACCACGACCCCGCTCGCACCGGCCGACCTCGCGGTCTACCGAGAGCCGTACCCGACCCGCGAAAGCCGCCGCCCCCTCCTGCGCTGGGCCCGCTCGATGCCACTGGACGGCGAACCCGCCGACGTCGTGACCAGGATCGAGGCGTACGACCACTGGCTGACGTCCAGCCCGGACGTGCCCAAGTTGCTGCTGACGTTCGCCCCCGGGGCGGGGACGATGACGACCTCGGACATCGTCGCCTGGTGCGCCGCGAACATCGCGGCCCTGGAGATCGAGCACTCCGACACGGTGGCCGGCCACCACACACCGGAGGACCGGCCGGAGGTGATCGCCGGGGCGATATCGGGGTGGGTGGAGCGGCACGGGCTCCTCGGCTGAGAAGCCGTGCCCTGCTACCGCACGATCCGTACCTGCCGCTCCACGCTCACCTGGTCGATGTCCGACGTCCTGACGGTCACCTTCATCGTCCAGGTGCCGGCGATGGGGATGTTGAGGGAGTTGGTGCCCCAATAGCCGCCCTCGTCCTTGATGTCGGCGTCGAGGGGGCCGATCTTCTGGGCCGGGAGGGTGAAGGAGAGGCGGAGTTCGGGGACCGTGGCGAAGCCGCCGTCGGGGCCGTAGACGACCGCCTCGACCGAGTTCAGGCCGACGCGGCCGGGGTCGAGGGTGATCTGTACCTTGCCGCCGGCGTTGCCGACGCGGAAGGGGACCATGGTGACGGAGGCCGCGGGGATGCCGGCCGGGGTCGCCGTCTGCTGGGCCTCCGCCGCCGCCCTGCCCGGCAGGGTGTTGGTCAGCAGGGTGGTGATCACCAACACCGTGACGCCGACGGCGACTTCGAGCAGGACCGAGCGGCGCAGGCCGCGGCGGTATCCGTCCGGGGAACCGTCACCGGCTCCGGGGTCCGGGAGGCCCGTACCTTCACCCTGGCCGGTGGAGGACGACGTCCCCTCTGCTCCGGTCTTCACCAACTCCGGTACCTGGAGCGGCACTTCCGCTCCCGCCAGCCGTGCCGTCCACTGGCGCGACCAGCCCGCCGCCACGAGCAGCAGGACCACCGCGCCGAGTTTCACGAGCAGGATGCGGCCGTACGACGTTCCGGTCAGGGCGTTCCAGGAGCCGAGGCCGCGCCAGGACTGGTAGACGCCGGTGACGACCAGGACGGTGACCGAGACGAAGGCGAGGCGGGAGAAGCGGGCGACCGGGGCCGCGTCGAGGTCGGGCGACCGGTAGAGGACGGTGAGCAGGGCTGTCAGGCCGCCCAGCCAGACCGACATCGCGAGCAGGTGCAGGACCGCCGAGGTCATCGCCACCGGTACCTGGATGCCGGCGGACGCGTGTTCCGCCGACGCCCAGGTCAGGGCCAGGCCGACGGACAGGGCGGCGCCCGTCCCCAGGGCGACCCGTCCGAACCGGTCCCGCCCCCGGAGTCGTAGGAGGAAGAAGGCCGTTGCGGCGAGGAGGAGCAGGCGGGCCGCCAGGGCCTGACCCGGGCGGGTGGTGAGCGTGCGGGGGAGAGCGGAGGGGTCGAAGGCCGCGGCCAGGCCCGTGCCCGCTTCGTAGGGGGCGCGCAGGATCAGGAGGGCCAGGGTCGACGCCAGGAGGGTCCACCAGCCCGTGAGGATCGGCTTGTTGAGGACCGTGGGGTTCGGGGGGCGGCACAGGGCCATGAAGGTGGCCGTGCCGATGAGGAGGGCGGCGGCTATGTAGGCGAAGTAGCGGACTATGTCGTACAGGCTGCCCGTCAACGGCTCCTCGTCCGGGGCCGTGCTGATCGGGGTGGTGGTGGCGGAGGGTTTGCCGACGGAGAAGGTGAAGGCGCCCGAGACGGGGTGACTGTCGGCCGAGACCACACGCCAGGCGACCGTGAAGGTGCCGGTGCCGAGCTTGGCCGGGAGGGTCACGCTCGCCGTGTCACCGGCGTCCTTCGCGTGGTGCGCGGAACTCGTCTTCACCCGCCTGTTGTCGGGGTCGTAGACGCGGAAGGAGTCGTCGAGGAGGGCGACGGACTCGGAGAAGGTGAGGGTGAGCGTGCGGGGGGCCGACTTGAGGACGCTTCCGTCGGCGGGGGCGGTGGATTCGAGGGCGGCGTGCGCGGACGCGGTGCCCGCGCTGCCGAGGAGGAGCAGGACCAGCACGGTGCCCAGCAGCACCAGCCCTTGAACTCCTCGGCGCCGACTGCCTCGGTAGTCGCCGTTGACTCCGTCGCGTCCAAAACGCTGTCCCTCATTCCGTCGTCGGCGCACGTCATATCTCCGTCTTCGGACTTGCAGGCCTCGGGTTAGGTACGGAAGAACCGTTCCCTTCGCTCACCATGGGGGCCGGGCCGAGACTCCGCCGTCCACGACCAGGTCGTGCCCGGTGATCCAGGAGGCGAGGGGGGATGCCAGGAACACGCACGCGTCACCCACGTCCTCAGGGCGCCCCAGCCGCCCGGTCGGCGCCGCCTCCCGCCACCTCCGCACGCCCTCCGGCCAGGCCTCCCCCAGTCCCTCCCGGTCGATCAGGCCGGGCGAGACCGTGTTGACGCGGATGCCGTACGGGCCGTACTCCAGGGCCGCCGACCGCGCGTGCATCACCACGGCCGCCTTGGACGCGGAGTAGTGCGCGTGCAGCGGCGCCGGGGCGCTCGCCTCGATGGACGCGATGTGTGTCACGGAGCCGGCGCCCTGCTCCCGCATGACCTCCACCGCCGCCTGCGTGCACGCGAACACGCTCGTCAGATTCGTGTCGACGACCGCCCGCCACTCCGCCGCCGTCATCCCGTCCAGCGGCTGCGTCGGCTGTACGCCCGCGTTGTTGACCAGCGTCGTCAGCCGCCCACCGCCGAACTCCGCCGCCGCGCGGACCAGCGCCCGGCAGTCGTCCTCGTCGGTCAGATCGGCCTGCAGTACGACGGACTCGGCGCCCAACTCCCGTACCCGCGCCGCCACTTCACTCGCCGCCTCGACGGCCGTACGACAGTGGACCGCGACCGCCGCCGCCCCCTCCTCGGCGAACCGCAGGGCGATCCCCCGGCCGATGCCGCCGCCCGCGCCCGTGACCAGGGCGACCTGGCCCGCCAGCAGGCCGCTCACGGGCGGCACAGCCCGGCGATACGGGCGGCCTCGGCCGGATAGCGGGCGGTCAGCTCGGCGGCGTCGCCGTGCTCGTAGCCGTCGTAGGTGAAGCCGGGCGCCATCGTGCAGCCGAAGAACGTCCACGCGCCGTCGGCCACGGCCCGCGCCCCCATCCAGGTGCCGGCCGGCACGGTGAGCTGGAGATGCTGGCCGTGCAGGACGTCCGGGCCGAGGAGCGCCGTGCGGGAGGTGCCGTCGGGGGCGAGGAGCAGGAGTTCGAGCGGGTCGCCGAGGTAGAAGTGCCAGACCTCGTCGCTGGGCAGCCGGTGCAGCGCGGAGAAGTCCGGGGCGGCGAGGAGGGCGACTATCGCGGTGCCCTCGGGGCGGCCGTCGGACCGTTCCGGGCCCGCCCAGGTACGGCGGAACAGGCCGCCCTCGCGGGGGATCGGCTCCAGGTCGTAGTGGGCGACGAGGTCTTCTGGGGTCACCCCGGCAGGCTACGGGAAGGCCACCTCACGAGGGAGAAACGCCAGTTGGGCGTGGGTTTCGGGCAGGAACACGTCCGGGATGTCGATCTCCGGGAGCACCACCCGCGGGCCCGCCAGGAAGCCCTGCCGAAGGAAGCGCGCGATCGCCTTCTCGTTGCGCACGTCCGGATCGACCACGATCCGACGCCGGTCCGGACCGAGCAGGACGTACGCGGCGAGGACGTCCATCAGCGCCGCCGACCAGCCGGGGCGGGCACCGTCCGGTCCGGCGGGGGCGAGGAGGAGGTGGATGCCGATGTCTCCGGGTGCTACGGCGTAGCAGTCGCCGACGCGGTCGGCCGCGGGCTCGTAGGTCTGGAGGAGCGCGACCGGTTCGTCGTCCCTGAGCACCAGGTACGCGTGGTGGGTGTCGAGAGTCTCCATGTGGGCGTAGACCTCGGCGACTTGGGCCCGGGTGAGGCCGTTCATGCCCCAGAACGCGGCGCGTTCCTCGCTGACCCAGCGGTGGATCACCTCGGCGTCGGCCGCCGGGTCAAGGGGCAGGACACGGACGGTGCCGAAGCCGTCGACGTGCTGTTCGTGGACCGGTTGGCGGGTGGGGGTGTCGGGTTCGGGTACGGGTTCGAGGCGGCTGAAGTCGGTGACCACCGGGACCAGATCTCCCTTGAGCCACAAGGGGAGTTGGTCGTGGTGGTGCGGCGAGCCGGGCAGCCCCGACGCGCCCAGCGGCACCACCCACAGGCTGTCCTCCCGCCGGGCCAGGTCCCACACGAAGCGGGCCGCCGGGCCGCGCGCGCTCAGGTCGGTGAGCCCGGGCACGGAGGAGGTGCACAGCACACAGTCGTGGTCACCGGACAGGCCAGGACCGGGAGTCGGGGTGCCTGCGAGCGCCCGCCAGGGGGTCAGGCGGTGGGTGTCGCCCCAGCAGGTGCTGAGGGGTGAGGCGGCGACTTCCTCGACCGCCGCCCGTACAGCCTCCGACCGATCGATGCCGTACAACTCCCGTGCGCGCAGCAGGTGTTCGAGCGCGAAGCCCACGCGCGGGAGCAGCGCGAGCCACGGTTGGAACACCTCCGGGTAGGCGGGCGGCTCGACCAGCGCGGCGAACGCCGGGTGGGCCGCGAGCCGTCGTACGACCGCGCCGCGCACGGCCGCGTAGGCGGCGGCGTCCGTGCTGTCGGCGTCCATGCGGCGGTCCCAGGTCAGCAGCCGGTCGCGGAGTGCGGCGGCATCGGGGGTGAGGTCGGTGAGTGCGGCCAGGTGTTCCAACAGGGGGGTGACGGAGCCAAGTTGGGTGTCCATATGGATCGCCGGCATGTCGGCGGCGGACCAGTGCGCGCGCTCGGCGAGGAGCGCGGTGATGCGGTCGGCGCGGTGGGGCGGGGCGAACTCGACGCCGAGGGGGGTGGCCGGGCCGCGTTGGTTGGCCATGACCGCGATGCCGTCGGGGGACGGTTCGGTGCGGGGCGGCTCGTGCCAGCCGTGCCATTCGTGGCCGGGTTCCCAGGCGGGGACGAGTCGGGTGCGGTTGGCCTCGGCGCGGAGCGGGACCTTTCCGGCCACCCGGTGCAGCAGTCCGCCCTGGGTGTCGGCGGCCTGGACGACGTTGACGGGCTCGGCCCAGCCGTCGAACGCCCGGTCCACGTCGGCGACTTGGCGGGCGCGGAGGAGGGGGAGCAGGGTGGTGAAGCCGAGGTCCTCGGTGACACGGGGCGGATAGCGGAGGCTGACGGCGAGGGGCGGGGTGCCGGGCGGCGCGGTGACTCCGCCGTCCAGGCCCTCAGGCCCGCCGATGACGACCGGTCCGCGTTCGGTCTCGATGACCTCGACCTCGACGGGTGCCTCGCCCGCCACCTCGACGGTCTCCGTGTGCCGGGCCGCGCGCCGCCAACTCCCGTCCGGGCCGAGGGCTTCGACTCCGGCGCCGGTGCGGCGCAGGCGCTCCCGGTAGAGGTCCTGGTAGTCGGCCATCGCGTTGGTGATGGCCCAGGCGACCGTGCCGGTGTGGCCGAAGTGGGCGATGCCGGGGACGCCCGGCACGGCGAGGCCGACCACGTCGAACTCCCGGCAGGAGAGGTGGACTTGCTGGTAGACGCCGGGGTCCTCGATGAAGCGGTGCGGGTCACCGGCGAGGACGGGCAGACCGGTCGCGCTCCGTGCCCCGCTCACCAGCCAGCCGTTGCTGCCGGAGGTGCCGGGTCCGTCGGTGGCGAACAGGCCGACGGCGTCCGGCCCGAGGTGCCGTATCGCCTCCTCGCGCCAGAGCTTGGCCGGGAACCCGGCGAAGAGGATGTGCGTGGCGAGCCAGACCCCGAGCGGGGTCCAGGGCTCCCAACGACCGGGCGCGAGGCCCGCATTGACGAACTCGGGAGCCGAAGTCCCTTCTCCCAGCCCCCCGTTGACGCCGTCGACGTACGACCGCACCCAGCGCGCGGTCTCCGGGTCCCGCCGCTCCAGCGCGGCGAAGCAGCGTCTCGCGGTGTCGTCGAGGCGGGCGCGGCGGGCGAAGAGGTCCCAGGGCAGGGCGGCGATGCCGAGGAAGGCGGCCGAGGTGCCCTGCGCGCGATGCCGTTCGGTCTCCAGTTGCCAGGCGCGGTCGTGGGCGGTGACGCGGCCCTGGGTGCGGGCGAGTTCGTCGGCGCTGCCGGCGCGGAGGTGGGGGATTCCCCAGGCATCTCGGTAGATCCCGCCATTGCGGTGGATCCCGGCATCGCGGTGGATCTCGGTCGTCACCCTGTGAACCCTCTGCTTCCCTGCCCCGAGGCTGTTATTAAGGTTAGCCTTGCCTAAGAAATCGGTGGGGAAAGCGTACGCGAAGGGTGAAGAGTCGATGGCACAGGGGCGCGGATGGGAGGGCGCGGTTCTCCGGCTGCTGCGCGCCAAGGACTTCGAGTTCACCGTGACGAGGGCCGAGGACGTCACCCCGCGCTATCGCCGCCTCCGCCTCACCGACGGCGGCATGCTCGCGGCGACCGGCGTCCACCCGACGATGTGGGTCCGGCTCTGGTTCGACAACGCGGGCAAACCGCACCAGCGGGCGTACACCCTGGTCGATCCCGACCCGGCGGCCGGCACGTTCGGCCTCGAATTCGCCCTGCACGAGGGCCGCGCGAGCGACTGGGCACGGTCGGCCGAGCCCGGCGACACGATCGAGGCGACGGTCCAGGGCACGGGCTTCGAGGCCCCCGACCCGGCCCCCTCCCACCTCTTCGTCGCCGCCGACCCGGCATCCGTCCCGGCCGTCAACTCCCTCCTGGGAGCGGTGGGTTCGACGGTCCCGGCGACGATCTGGTTCGAGGGCGAGCCCGACGGACTCCCCCTCCGCACCGCCCCGGACCACCACGAGATCCGCGCACTCCCCAGGGGCCGACTGACCGAGCGGATCCGCACGGAACTCCCCGACCTCCTCAAGACCACCCCCGACCCCTACGTCTGGATCACCTGCGACACGACGACGACCCGGGCGCTGTCGTCGTACGTCCGCAAGGAGTTGGGCGTACGGCGGGAGCGGGTGCACGCGCTGGGGTACTGGCGGGCGTCCTGAGGCGGGCCGCCGCGAGAGCCGTGGCCGGCCGCGCCACCCTGATCAGCGCTGCTTGGCCAGAAAGGCCCGGAACGCTTCCACCTCCGCTCCGGACAGCGGGGCGCCGTGACCGAAGCCGACCGCGGTGACATCGGGGGGTATCCGGGCGGCGCCGGTCGCGCGGGCGGCGGGGTCGGCGGCGAAGGTGGCGGGCCCGTAGCCCAGGCGGCCCGTGTGGAACACCGCGTCGCCGACCAGCACCGTGCGGGTGGGTTCGTGCAGCAACGCGATGTGGCCGGGGGAATGGCCCGGCGTGTGCACCACGCGCAACCCGCCGGAACCGGCGATGAGTTCACCGTCCTCGACCGTGGCATCGGGTTCGAACGGCGTCCAGTGCGCGGCCGGAAGCCGGTCGTAGCGCCGGGCCGCCGGGCTGGACCGACCGTCCTCAGGCACCCGCCCGGCGGCCAGCCACGAGGCGTCGGCGGCATGGATCAGCACGCGGGCACCGGTGCGCTCGCGCAGTGCGGGTGCGCCCTGCACATGGTCCGGGTGTGCGTGGGTGAGCACGATCCGGTTCAGGTCGGCAGGGTCCCGCCCCGACTCCGTGATCGTGCGCAGCAACAGGTCCACGGCCTTGGCACCGCCGACGTCGACGAGGGTCAGGCCGTCGTCGCCGTCGATCAGGAAGGCGTTGGTGCTCTTGGACGTGGCGATGTGGACGACGCCGGGGCAAGGATCGGCACGGCTGCTCCTCGGTGCGGGGCGGAGTGGGTCACCAGCGCAGGGCGGTGAAGTCGACGGGCCGGGGCGGGAGTTGCTCGGTGCGGGCGGCCAGGGCGTGCATGCGGTGGGTGAAGTCGTCGGCGGGCAGCTGCTTGCGGTCGCCGTGGCCCGGCAGCAGGAACCCGAAGCGCACCAGCGGTGCCGTCCGGGCCAGCGACGCGGCCAGTTCCGTGATGGAGAACCAGGTGACGGACTCGGCGACGGCGAGATCGCCGTCGGACCGGGACCAGTAGAAGCTGTCGCCGCTGAAGCAGTAGGTGTCGTCGGCGAGATACAGCACGCTGCCCTCGGTGTGTCCGGGCAGCGGGTGCGCGGTCACTCCGTCGGCGATCCCGATCGGCCGGGTGCCTCGGAGCACACGGTCCGCGTCCGGCGCGGCGGCCAGGTCCCCTTCGTGGATCCAGAGGCGGGCGCCGAACCGGTCGGCGTATTCGCGGCCGTGCGCGGCATGGTCGCGATGGGTGAGCAGCACATCGGTGATCGGGCCGAGCGCCGCGTATTTCGCGGCCAGGGCGGAACTCCAGCGCGGTGTGTCGATCATCATCAGGTTTCCGGCCGGTCGGCGCAGCAGATAGGAATTCGCGCCGGCGGTGCGCGGCGCATTGTGCCCGCACAGGTACACGTGCTCCGCGAGCCGCAGCGGGAAGGGGTCGAGCGCCGGGTGCGGGGCCCGCGCGCCGTGCCGGATCGATCGGGTGTGGCACGCGAACGCGGCGGCGTGCAGCGCCTTTTCCTCCGCGTCGGTGCGCGGCTGGCGGATGACCGAGGAGCGTCCGGCGACCTCGGCGACCAGGTCCGGTGCGAGCTGCCGGGCGGCGTCGCAGTTGGTGCAGCGACGGTCGATACGCCATAAGTCGCCGGGTAATTGCTGGTGCACGGCGTGATCCCTCCGCACGGGAATGGTGGCGGTCGACTGTGTGGCACAAACGAATATCACGCATCACGCGACGGAATCCAATCGCGAAAAGCCATTGATTTCTCCGGAATCCACTGCTCTCGGCAATCCGTTTCAAAATGCGGTTGACTTTTATGGAAATGGCGCTCTGCCCGTGCCACAACGACCCCGTCGTACCAGCGGGCATCCACCGCCCGGACGCGCCAGAATCGACCCATGGACGTCACCCTTCACCTCGCCCAGGACCCCGAGGCCGACGAGCTCCTCGGCCGATCCCCGCTCGCCGCGCTGGTCGGGATGCTGCTCGACCAGCAGGTGCCGATGGAGTGGGCGTTCAAGGGGCCGCGAACGATCGCCGACCGGCTCGGGGCCACCGATCTGGACGCGGACGACATCGCCGCCCGTGACCCCGAGGCCTTCGCCGCGCTCCTCTCCGAGAAGCCGGCCGTGCATCGGTACCCGGGGTCCATGGCCAAGCGGATCCAGCAGCTGTGCCAGTACCTCGTCGAGCACTACGACGGGGACGCGAGCGCCGTCTGGGACGGTGTCGGCACCGGTGCCGAGCTGCTGAAGCGGCTTGAGGCGCTGCCCGGGTTCGGGAAGCAGAAGGCGCAGATCTTCCTGGCCCTGCTCGGCAAGCAGCTCGGCGTCACGCCGAAGGGCTGGCGGGAGGCCGCCGGTGCGTACGGCGAGCCCGAGTCCTACCGTTCCGTCGCCGACATCACCGGGCCCGAGTCGCTGGCCAAGGTCCGCGCGCACAAGCAGGAGATGAAGGCGGCGGCCAAGGCGGCGAAGGCCGCGGGCGGCAAGTAACCGCGTCAGCCGGACGGCCCGTCCCGGTGGCGGGCCGCGCGGCCCCGGTCAGAACATGGACCATGACCGAGGCACCGAGCGGCTCCCCCAGGGGCCCGGAGTTCGACGACCGCCGCGCCCACGCACCGCGGCCCCCGCACGACGAGCGGTACGGGGAACCGGATCTCGAAGGTCCCCTGCACGCCCTGTCCAAGGCCGCCTGGCAGGTCGTCCTGCTCACCGGCATCGCGTCGCTGGTCCTGGGCGTCCTGGTCCTGGTGTGGCCGGGCGCGTCGCTCTTCGCGGCCGGCATCCTCTTCGGCATCTACCTGCTGATCAGCGGCGTCTTCCAGCTGGTCTCCGCGTTCGGCACCCACAGGGCGACCTCGCTGCGCGTGCTGGCGTTCATCAGCGGCGCGCTGTCGATCGTGCTGGGCCTGTTCTGTTTCCGCGGCCCGATGCAGTCGATCCTGCTGCTCGCCCTGTGGATCGGCATCGGCTGGCTGATCCGGGGCATCACCCAGACCCTGGCCGCCGCCTCCGACAAGAACATGCCCGCGCGCGGCTGGCAGATCTTCCTCGGGATCGTCACGTTCATCGCCGGCATCGTCCTCATCGACTCGCCGTTCCGCTCGGTCGCCGTCCTCACCCTCGTCGGCGGCATCTGGCTGGTCGCGGTCGGCGTCGTCGAGATCATCACGGGCATCCGGATGCGGAGCCGGGCCAAGCGAGTACCGACCTCCCTGTGACCGGCACCCCTGCTCCATGCGGGCGTATCTCGCTCCGGACGCGATGAACGCCGTAGCTCCACAGGGCAGATTGACCCCCGTGAGCACCGCACGCAGCCTCCCCCGCAGCCGTGCCTGGCTGCGGGCGCTCGTGCTGCTGCTCGCCCTCCTGGTGCCGGGCACCCACGCCGAGACGCGCGCGACGCCCGTCGCGTCCTCCGTCGAGACGACCATCGAGTACGACGTCCTCGACACGGCCACCGCCGCCCTACGGCCCTTCTCCCCCGCCGTCCACCGGCCCACCGCACCCCTGCGCCCCGCACCCGCCCCGGCGTCGCACGAACCCGAGAGCCGTCCTCTCCCCGCGCCGCACGGGCCGTCGTACACCCTGCGTGCCCAGCGCACGGTGGTCCTGCGCTGCTGACGGACCGACCGCCCCGAGCCAGGTCAGTCAAGTCAGTGCGACGCGAGGAACACAGCCATGCCCATCGACCCGTACACGGTCCTGCGCGCCCTGCTGCGCGCGGAGGCCGTACGCAACGCGCCCAAGCCGGACGTCCGCCGGCCCGAACCCCAACAGGCCCCGAAGGAACAGGAGCGCTGAGCAGGTCAGACGAATCGGCCGCGGGGGGGGCGCCCCCCCCCGGGGGGGGGGCCCCCCCCCCCCCCCCCGCCCCCGCCCCCCGCCCCCCCGCCCCCGCCCCCCCCCCGCCCCCCCCCCCCCCCCCCCCCCCCCCCCCCCCCCGCGACCAGCCACGACGGCGCCGCAGCCGACCGACAGCGCTCGCCACCCTTCCGGCTTCCCGCGGAGCGCTACCTCTTCCGCCGGGCCGTGCCGAACAGTGAGCGGGTGATCTCGCGGCCGATCTGGGTGCCGACGGAACGCGCCAGGGACTTGAACATGCCGCTGCCGACGACCTGTTGGACCATCGACTCGTCCTCCTTGGCCCCTTTCGGAGAAGCCTTCGCGGCTGCTTCCTCGGGTTTCTGCGGCTCCGCCGCCAGCTTCTCGTACGCCGACTCTCTGTCCACAGCCTGTGCGTAACGGCCGTAGAGGGACGAGGACTTGACCGCCTGGTCGAGGGTCGCCGCGTCGATCGGGCCCATCAGGGACTCGGGGGCGCGGAGGCGGGTGACGGCGACGGGGGTGAAGGCGCGCAGCGCGTGCTGGACGCGGTTGCCGAGCTGGGCCAGGACATCGCCGGGGGCGTCTCCCGTTGAAAAGAGAACGCAGCCCTCCCCCTACAGACTCTCCCAAGCTGCGCTGTCCAGGACTGCGGCTTAGCGTCGCTTTAGGGGGCACATCCGAGAGGCGGCATGCCATGGCAGGCAAGTTCGAGGTCTACAAGGACAAGGCAGACAAGTACCGGTTCCGGCTCAAGGCGGGTAACGGCGAGATCATCGCCGTGGGTGAGGCGTACGAGAGCAAGGCGTCGTGCATGCACGGCATAGAGTCCGTGAAGGCGAACGCCGCGAGTGCTCCGGTGGTCGAGAAGGAGCCGACCCCTTAACGTACCGGGCCGAACCGGACAGCCCGGGCCCCGTCGGTTCGTCTCCGGCGGGGCCCTCGCCTTTCACCGGTACCAGTACTTCACCCCGTGGTGGCGAGAGCACGTGCCGGAGAAATGCTTGCTGTACGAGTACGTACCGTCCCGGCACTGAGCCGTGGCCCCTCGCGGGTGCGGGGAGTCGGCGTGGCAGGTGCCGACCGTGTGATGCGCGCAGCTCGCCGCGTCCGCTGGAGCCGCCGTGGCCACTGGTAGGAGCACCGCGCCGGCCACAGCCAGCGTGGCGAGTCCCGTCCGTGTTCTGGTGAACATGCTGCCTCCCCCCGATCGGGTGGTATGTCAAGCGTCGCAGCAGCTCACCATCCACGCGAACGGGCCCAGATCGAGTGCAGGTCCTGTGAAGGCGTACCCGGCGGCGATCGTCTCGCTGTCACTCATATCAGCCCTCGGTTCCCTTTTTGCCCGGCTTTGCGGCATCTTTTCCAGCGTCGCACTCCGTCTCCATGGCTGCGCCCGGAACGTCATGACCGGTAGGCTTTCCGTGTGATCTTCAAGCGCATCGGAAACGGCCGGCCGTACCCCGACCACGGCCGGGAAAGCACCCGGCAGTGGGCGGATGTCGCGCCGCGCCCGGTCCGCCTCGATCAGCTGGTGACGACCAAGGGCCAGCTCGACCTGGAAACCCTCCTCGCCGAAGACTCGACCTTCTACGGCGACCTCTTCGCGCACGTCGTGAAGTGGCAGGGCGACCTGTACCTGGAGGACGGCCTGCACCGCGCGGTCCGCGCCGCGCTGCAGCAGCGACAGGTACTCCACGCGCGCGTGCTCGAACTCGACTGAACGCTCCCGCCGGTAGGGCGTTGACCCTTTCGGGTTGGTCTCGGCGCTGTCGAATGATCATCTAGTAGGCATCGTCGCCCGGGCGCACTACGCTGCGCTCATGAGCATGCTGACTCCCCCAGGCATGGGCGGCCAGTACCGGATCACGGGGGACAAATACCCGCGCATGCGCCGCCCGCGGCGCCGCGGGCGGCTCGTCCTCATGGTGGTCGCGTCCGTCGCCGTACTGGGTGTGGGCGGGTGGGGCACGTTGCAGCTCATCGACGTCTTCACCGGTGGCGGCAAGCAGGCCTCGGCGGCCGGTCCCAAGGCCGACTGCGCGTCCAAGGTGAGCCCCTCTGCGAGCACCACCGCGACCGCCGCCGTACCGAAGCCCGCCCAGATCACCGTGAACGTCTACAACGCCACGCCCCGCAGCGGCCTCGCCAAGTCGACCGCCGACGAACTCAAGAAGCGCGGCTTCAAGATCGGGGACGTGGGCAACGCGACCGCGCAGTTCGACAAGAAGGTCAAGGGCACCGGCATACTGCTCGGCCCCGCCGCCTCCCTCGACACCTCGCTGCCCGTCCTTGCCACCCAGCTCACCGGCGCCGAGCGCCGCACCGAGGCCACCCGCAAGGGCAACGCCGTCGACCTGATCATCGGCACCGCCTTCAAGGACCTCACGGCGAAGGCCGCGGCCGACAAGGCGCTGGCCGCGCTGAGCGGACCGGCACCGACGGCCAGCGCCTCGCCGAAGGCCTGCTCGTAGGGCCCGTGAGCCCCACGGCAGGTAAGAGCCGTACGGGAATCGGGTGTTGAGCGGGTTTTACTCGGCCGCGCCGTACAGCCGGTCGCCGGCGTCGCCCAGGCCCGGGACGATGTAGCCGTGCTCGTTCAGGCGCTCGTCGACCGAGGCCGTCACGACCGTCACCGGGGTGCCCGCCAGCTCGCGCTCCATGACCTCGACGCCCTCGGGGGCGGCGAGCAGCACCACGGCCGTCACGTCGTCCGCGCCGCGCTTGATCAGCTCGCGGATCGCCGCGACGAGCGTGCCGCCGGTGGCCAGCATCGGGTCCAGGACGTACACCTGACGGCCCGAGAGGTCCTCCGGCATGCGCGTGGCGTACGTGGAGGCCTGGAGCGTCTCCTCGTTGCGCACCATGCCCATGAAGCCGACCTCGGCCGAGGGCAGCAGGCGGACCATGCCGTCCAGCATGCCGAGGCCGGCCCGCAGGATCGGCACCACCAGCGGGCGCGGGTAGGACAGCTTGACGCCCGTGGTCGGGGCGACCGGCGTCGTGATGTCGACCTGTTCGGTGCGCACGTCGCGCGTGGCCTCGTAGGCGAGCAGGGTGACCAGCTCGTCGGCCAGGCGGCGGAAGGTCGCGGAGTCGGTGCGCTGGTCGCGCAGCGTGGTGAGCTTGTGGGCGACCAGGGGGTGGTCGACGACGTGGAGACGCATGTCCACAACAGTAGCCGGGCCCCGCGGCTGCCGCGGCCCCGCTCCGAACGGCCCCGACGGCGGCCGGAGCGGGGGCGATTCCGCCCTCACTGGCATCAAACCGCCCGTCCGGGGGAAAGTGGGAGGGACGGACCGGGGTGGTGAGCCGATGCCTGACCGTGAGTCCCACGAGGACCCGGCACAGCACGAGAGCCGGGAGACCGATGCCGAACGCAGACGGCGCCGGGCACAGTTCCTGCGCGAACTGACCGAGGCCCGTGAGCTGCGCGACCGCGTCCAGCCCCGCCGCGCCAAGGCCGCCCGGCTGCGCCACGCCATGCGAATGCGAACCTTCCGCTGGTGATTGAGGCCTGTCTCACAGGACCTTGTAAGGCCAACCCGGTGCGTGCGCACGGCGATCGCCGCGTACGATCCCGCTGGTGGTCGATCAAACACGGGCGGACACAGGGAGCCGAAGACGTCCCCTGAACGCCTTGTTTCTGCCACGATTCCGAGTGGGTGGGGCTCGGAGCACGAGCTCTCCCCGCCCGCAACCTCCGCCGGGGGGACCCCCAACCGGCACGCCTAAGACCAGTGGGAGAGTCACGGTGTACTTCGCCGCACTGCTCGCGCGCACCGAAGACGGGTGGGAAGCGAGCGACACAGAGCTCGACGATGTCGAGAGCCTGTCGGATCTGGCCGAACTGGCCCGTGAAGCCTCGCCCGAGGACGACACGGTGCTGGTGCTCATCGAGCAGGAGGACGCCTGGTTCGGCGTCGTCCGCATCGACGGCGAGGACGACCCCCGGATCTACGTCTCGGACGCAGCTGCGGCAGCCCGCAGCTCGTACGGCGAGATCCTGCTCACGGACGAGCTGCTCGGCAGGGATCCGGACGACGACGATGTCGTCGATCTGGACTCCCTCGACCTCGACGGCACCGAGGACGGTGACTCCGAGGACGACGACGAGGACGGCACCTCGGCCGAGGCCGTTCCGCACAGCCCGGTCGGGGACAGCCAGATCCTCGACGACCTGGGCGTCGGCGAGAAGGAGCTGCGCCTCCTCGACGCCGACGACGCGCTGAGCTCCATCGCCGAGGCCCTGGGGGCCTCGGAGGTCCTGGAGACCGTCCGCTGACCGCAGCACGCACAGAAGGGCCTTGGGACCCGGTACGCGACCGCTGGCGGGCCGCGATGCGGTTCGCCCTGGACGAGGCCGGAGCGGCCGCCCGGGGCGGCGACGTCCCGGTCGGCGCGGTCGTACTGTCCCCGGACGGTACGACCGTGCTCGCCACCGGCCACAACGAACGCGAGGCCACCGGCGATCCGACGGCGCACGCCGAGGTCCTCGCGATCCGGAGGGCCGCCGCGCACCTCGGTGAGTGGCGGCTGTCCGGCTGCACCCTCGTCGTCACCCTCGAACCCTGCACGATGTGCGCGGGAGCACTCGTGCAGTCCCGGGTCGACCGGGTCGTCTACGGCGCCCGCGACGAGAAGGCCGGCGCGGCCGGCTCGCTCTTCGACGTCGTACGCGACCGGCGGCTCAACCACCGCCCCGAGGTGATCGAGGGCGTGCTCGCGGAGGAGTGCGCGCACCTGCTCACGGAGTTCTTCCGGGACCGCTAGCAGCTTCGGTGGCAGGCCTCGATTACCGATTTCAAACCACACCCCACCTTGTTGTAAGGTCTCTCTCGGTAGCGTGTCCGAGCGGCCGAAGGAGCTCGCCTCGAAAGCGAGTGTGGCGCAAGTCACCGAGGGTTCAAATCCCTCCGCTACCGCAGATGGTTGAAGGGTCGGCCCCGATGGGGACCGGCCCTTCGGCACGTTCCGTCCCGGTTTCCGTCTCAGTCGGCCGCCGGGGCCGGATGGCGCGACATGGAGAGCCACGCCGTCTCCATGAACTCGGTGTGCAGACGAGCGAGCCTCCCCCGCAGCAGCTCTTCCTCGGCCCGCGCGGCGGCCACCGCCGAACCGTCCATGCCGAGAAACGCGTCGAGCCAGGCGTCGACGCACTCCCTGTGCTCCTCGACGAGCCGCTTCAGCTCCTGCGCGCACTGCCGGACGTCCTCCGCCGCGACCAGCCGCACCTGGAAATAGGCGTTCCTGAAGTCGGTCACGGCCTGCCCGCACGCTCCCCCCAGCTCACCCATGAGTTCCCGGAGTTCCCGCTCGATCGCCCGCGTCATGTTCGACGCATGGATGGCGTACGAGACGTAGGCCGACAGGAAAGCCCGGCACGCTTCCAGAACCTGCCCGCGAAGCCAGTGGCCGTGGTCGGTGACCGCCTGGTCCTGGACCTGCCTGGCGGTCGCCCTCGCCGCCGTCTCCGCCCCGATACGCGCTCCCCTGGTCGCGGCCAGGCCCCCGATGGCGGCGCCCCCGACCGCCCCGACGAGCCCGACCCCGGCGGCCACGAGCGCCACAAACCCTTCATCCATGGAGACAGGATGTAGTCGCACAGCCACCTTCGGTGAGGATTCCCGGATTTCGGCGGGCGGCTCGGGGCAACAGCCCTTCACCTGGGGGTCGTTGATCCCTGATTGATCCAAAAAACGGCCGTGAAGGTTACACTCACCGCCGGCAACAGGGGGCCCACGGGCACGAAGTCACAGGGGAGGCCGCGATGGCGGTGAACGCGAAGAAGATCGCCGTCTATGTGCTCGTGGTCTTCGCGTCGTACGTGATCATCACGGACCCGTCCAAGGCGGCCGACTACGTCCAGATAGGCTTCGAAGGCATATCGGACGCCGCGAAGGCCATCGGCGACTTCATGACCTGGCTGGCCGACGGGGCGCAGTAGCCGACCACCCGGGAGCGTGCAGATGATCCGCCACCTCGTCCTCTTCAAGCTCAACGAGGGCGTCCAGCGCGACGACCCGCGGGTGGTGGCGGGCGTCGAGGCGTTCCGCCCGCTCGGCGACCTGATCGAGGAACTGCGCTCCTGGGAGCTGGGCTGGAACATCAGCGACCGCCCCATCGCCTACGACTTCGCGATCAACTCGTCGGTCGACGACGCCGACGCCCTGAAGCGGTACATCGAGCACCCCGCGCACCAGGCGGGCGTCGTGCTGTGGCGCGAGTTCGCCACCTGGGTGATCGCCGACTACGAGATCTGAACGCACCGCCGAGAGAGCCCCCCGCCATGACGGCGGGGGGCTCTCTCGCACCCAATGCCCCAACTTGCCCGTCAACACGGCCTAACAAGGTATTAGTCGGTGCTTGCACACAGTGCACATGTCTTGTGATGCTATGACCGCTTTTGACGGATGAGTTGACCTATTGAAGAGGTGTGGCGTTGACCGTGTCGGCCAGTACAGCGCCGCCTCAGGAAGAGGCTCCCGCCCAGCCCCCGGCGGCAGCCGCTCCGCCGCGCAGCCGCGGTGCCGACACCCGGGCCCTCACCCAGGTGCTGTTCGGCCAGCTCAAGGGGCTCCAGCCGGGTACGCCGGAGCACAACCGGGTGCGCGGGGCGCTCATCGAGGCCAATCTCCCGCTCGTGCGCTACGCCGCCGCCCGCTTCCGCTCCCGCAACGAGCCCATGGAGGACGTCGTCCAGGTCGGCACCATCGGTCTGATCAACGCCATCGACCGCTTCGACCCGGACCGGGGCGTGCAGTTCCCGACGTTCGCGATGCCGACCGTCATCGGTGAGATCAAGCGCTACTTCCGTGACAACGTTCGCACGGTCCATGTCCCGCGCCGGCTGCACGAGTTGTGGGTGCAGGTCAACGCGGCGACCGAGGACCTGACGACCGCCTTCGGGCGCACTCCGAGCACCGCGGAGATCGCCGAGCGGCTGCGCATCGGCGAGGACGAGGTGCTGTCCTGCATCGAGGCGGGCCGCTCGTACCACGCGACCTCCCTGGAGGCCGCCCAGGAGGGCGACGGACTGCCCGGCCTGCTGGACCGGCTCGGCTACGAGGACCCGGCCCTGGACGGCGTGGAACACCGCGACCTCGTCCGGCACCTGCTCGTCCAACTCCCCGAGCGCGAACAGCGGATCCTGCTCCTGCGCTACTACAGCAATCTCACCCAGTCGCAGATCAGCGCGGAACTCGGCGTCTCCCAGATGCATGTCTCACGGCTCCTCGCGCGCAGCTTCCAGCGGCTGCGCTCCGCGAACCGCATCGAGGCGTAGAGGCGTAGAGGCGTAGAGGCACAACCGAAAGCGCTGGCGAACTGTCACCGGTACGAACGAATCACTCACTGGGGCGGTTCCCGCCAGTTCTGCGCTGAAAAACCGTCAGACCCCCTTTTTCCAGGGCTGTTTCGTAACAGACAAGTCGACATGTCACTACAGCGTGTTGCCGACATGTGACATTCTGCCGGAAGCGCGTTTGCCGTGGCCCAGGCTCCGGTATTCAGGTGAAGGCACCGCTCCCCAGACGGGGGCGATCGCCGCGACCGTCCCGCGACCCAAAGGGGGTGGCATGTCCGCAGACCAGGGCAGCTCGAAGGTGCTCACGCTCACCAAGAGCGAGGCTGAGCCCGCACTCGACGCCGTTACGGTCCTGGAGGCCGTACCCGCCGTACCGGCCCCGGCCCTCCCGACCACGGGAGCCATCGACACCCGCACCCTGTCCCGCTCCCTCTTCCTGCGGCTCGCCGCACTCGACGAGAACAGCCCCGAGCGCGGTTACGTCAGGGACACCCTCATCGAGCTCAATCTCCCGCTGGTGCGTTACGCCGCCGCGCGTTTCCGCTCCCGCAACGAGCCGATGGAGGACATCGTCCAGGTCGGCACGATCGGCCTGATCAAGGCGATCGACCGGTTCGACTGCGAACGCGGGGTGGAGTTCCCGACGTTCGCGATGCCGACCGTCGTGGGCGAGATCAAGCGCTTCTTCCGCGACACGTCGTGGTCGGTGCGCGTCCCGCGTCGCCTCCAGGAGCTGCGGCTGGCCCTCACCAAGGCCAGCGACGAGCTCTCCCAGAAGCTGGACCGGTCGCCGACGGTCCCCGAACTCGCCGCGGTCCTGGGCGTGTCCGAGGAGGACGTCGTCGACGGCCTCGCGGTCGGCAACGCCTACACGGCCTCCTCGCTCGACTCCCCGGCCCCCGAGGACGACGGCGGCGAGGGCTCCCTCGCGGACCGCCTCGGCTACGAGGACACGGCCCTGGAGGGCGTGGAGTACCGAGAGTCGTTGAAGCCCCTCCTGGCCAAACTCCCGCCCCGCGAGCGCCGGATCATCATGCTGCGCTTCTTCGCCAACATGACCCAGTCACAGATCGGCGAGGAGGTCGGCATCTCCCAGATGCACGTCTCCCGCCTCCTCACCCGCACCCTGTCCACCCTGCGCGAGGGCCTGATCTCCGACTGAACCCCCCTTGAACCCGCCGCCAAGGGTTCCTACGTGACGAAGCGTCAGCCACTCTCCACGACCCGACGCGTCGTCCCACACGGACAACTGGCCGCCGAGGCGCCCCGCTGGGTGCGTCGGCGGCCGTCGTCTGCCCCACACCGCCCGCCTACGCGGGCGGCAACTCCGGGGGTACGGCGGTGTGTTCGGACACGGTGACGTTCGGGACGCACATCAACAGGCTGGCGCGCACAAGGACAAGACCCCGGCCGCGTGCGTCGACGCGTTCCGCTGAGGATGCACATCGAGACACGGGACGTCTCTGTGAAGTGGCGCAAGGAAGCGCCCCAAAGGGGCGCGGGGAACTGCGCGCCCAGCCACAACGGCGCCGCAGCCAACCAACGACAGATGACGGCTTCCCCCAGCGGAGCGACACCGCGGCCCGAGGCCACGGAATCGCCGCCCTGCTGACCGACGAAGCGCTGCGGATCGCCCGGGAGTCCGGCGCCCGCACCGTTGATCTCACCTCACGCCCCGACCGCACCGCCGCCAACCGCCTGTACGAGCGGCTGGGCTTCCGGGCGCGGGAGTCGACGGTCTACCGGTACCCCGTGGAGCCGGCCCGGTAGCCGCCTGAATCGCGCGGTCGGCGCTACATCATCGCCAGGTACACCACCGCCGCCACGACCAGCACGGCGACGACGACGCCGACGATCAGGCCGATACGCGGTCCGGCGGGAGCGGCGGCCTGCTGCTGGCGGCCGCCCTGGGGGGTCTCGTCGACGAAGGCACGGAACATCTGGGTGCTGCCGGCGGGGTCGTAGTTGCCCTCGGGGCCCTGGGTGTTGTTTGCCATGGGCCGAGACACTAGCGAATCCCCGGGGGACACCCAAGTGCGGGGCTTCGCGCAGCCGTTCCCACCTGTGGGTTTACGGTCAGAAATGCTTGCCTTTGCCAACTTTTTATGCCACACCCATCCCGTTTTATTTGCCTGTAGCAACCAACCTCTCTTATGGTTGCCCCAAGCAACGAACGTGACCATGGAGGGCAGGGGAGGTGTGATGGCCGAGCGGACGCAGTACGAGGAGCTGATGCGTCAGTTCAGTGCCTTCGGCGCCGTACGCAGGGAGCTGGGACGGATCCTGCCGTCCGACTGCCCCAGCGGCTCCGCGGCCGTACTGACCCTGCTCGGCCGGCACGGCGCCATGCGCATGAGCAGGCTCGCCGAGCTGCTCGCCGTCGACATGTCCGTGACCAGCCGTCATGTCGCGCACGTCGCCGACCGCGGCTGGATCGAACGGTCCGCCGACCCCTCGGACAAGCGCTCCCGCATCCTGCGCCTCACCCCCAGTGGCCAGGTCCGGCTCGACGAACTGTCCCGGCGCACCGCCCAGTTGCTCGCCGACCGGCTGAGCGGCTGGAGCGACGACGAGGTCGGACAGCTGATCCGGCTGATGGCCCGGCTCCGCGCCGACTTCGGCGACTGCCGTAGTACGCACACGGCCCAGCCCCCTCCCGTCGAAACCCCCCGTTCCCCCCACTCCCCCCACCCCGAACTCGAACACACCACCCGTACACCCGCATAAGCACGGAAGAAAAGGAAGCCCATGGCAACGACCACACCAGCCGGTGTGCGGGCTCACGCCAAGCACGGAGGGGGATCCCCCGCGGCCCCCGACGGCTCTCCGATGACGCACCGGCAGATCATGGAGGCGCTCTCCGGGCTGCTGCTCGGTCTGTTCGCCGCGATCATCTCCTCGACGATCGTCACCAACGCTCTGCCGACCATCATCGGCAGCCTGGGCGGCGGCCAGGAGGCCTACACCTGGGTCGTCACCGCGGCCCTGCTCTCCATGACGGCCTCGGTGCCGCTGTGGGGCAAGATGGCGGACCTGGTCAGCAAGAAGGCCCTGGTCCAGATATCCCTGGTCATCTACATCATCGGCTCGGTCGTCGCCGGCCTCGCGCAGAACCCGGCGATGCTGATCGGCGCCCGTGTCATCCAGGGCCTCGGCGCCGGCGGCCTGTCCGCCCTCGTCCAGGTCGTGATGGCGGCGATGATCGCCCCGCGCGAGCGCGGCCGGTACTCCGGCTACACCGGCGCCACCTTCGCCGTCGCGACCGTCGGCGGTCCGCTGCTCGGCGGGGTGATCACCGACACCTCGTGGCTCGGCTGGCGCTACTGCCTGTTCGTCGGCATCCCCTTCGCGCTGATCGCGCTGATCGTCCTGCAGAAGACGCTGAACCTCCCGGTCACCAAGCGGAAGGTCAAGGTCGACTGGGCCGGCGCCTTCTTCATCACCGCCGCGGCCTCGCTGCTGCTGGTCTGGGTGACCTTCGCCGACGACAAGTACGACTGGCTGTCGTGGCAGACGTACACGATGGTGGGCGGCACGTTCGTGCTGGCGCTGCTGTTCGTGTTCACCGAGACCCGGGCGAGCGAGCCGATCATCCCGCTGCGCCTGTTCCGCAACCGCACGGTGTCCCTCGCCTCGCTGGCCTCGCTGTTCGTCGGCGTCGGCATGTACTCCGGCACGGTCTTCTTCTCCCAGTACTTCCAGCTCGCCCGCGACAAGTCCCCGACGATGTCCGGTGTCATGACGATCCCGATGATCGGCGGCCTGTTCGTCGCGTCGATGGTCTCCGGCCGCTTCATCACCAGGACCGGCCGCTGGAAGGGCTGGCTGGTGGCCGGCGGCCTCTTCCTCACCGCGGGCCTGGGCCTGCTCGGTCTGATGCGCTACGACACCCCGTACTGGGAACTGTCCATCTACATGGCCATGTTGGGCATCGGGGTCGGCACGATGATGCAGAACCTGGTCCTCTCCACGCAGAACCAGGTCACCCCGAAGGATCTCGGCGCCGCCTCCTCCACGGTGAGCTTCTTCCGCTCGCTCGGCGGCGCGGTCGGCGTCGGTGTGCTCGGCTCGGTCATGTCGGGCCGGATCACGCACTACGCCAAGGACACCGTCGCCTCGCTCGACCCGCAGTCGCAGGCCGCCGCCGCGAAGGCCGTCGGCAGCAGCGCCCTCCCCGACATGGACGCCCTCCCGAGCACGGTCCGCACCTGGCTGGAGAGCGCCTACGGCCACGGCATCGCCGACGTGTTCCTCTACGCGGCCCCGTTCGCCCTCATCGCGTTCGTCGTCGTGATGTTCATCAAGGAGGTCCCGCTGCGGACGACGGGCGGGCTTGCGCAGGCCGCCGAGGAGGCCGTGGGCGTGCTGGACGCGGCCGAGATTCCCGCGCCGGCCGAGGAGAAGATCCCCAGCTGGGCCGCCACTTCCGAGACGCAGGAGGAGACCGCACCCGTGACCACAGCCATGTCCGTCCCCGCGTCCGGTGGAATTCCCGTCCGCGGCTTCGTCCGCGGCGCCGAGAGCGCGCCCGTCCCGCAGGCCGCCGTCACCCTGATCTCCCTCGGGGGACGCCAGTTGGGCCGCTCGGTCACCCAGGCGGACGGCTCCTACGCGCTGGACGCGCCGAGCGTCGGCTCGTACGTCCTGATCGCCTCCGCCGACGGCTTCCAGCCGCAGGCCTCCACGGTCGTCGTCAACGGCAGCGACCCGGTCTCCTACGACGTTCTCCTCAGCGGTACCAGCGGCCTCAACGGCCTTGTCCGGGCGGCCGATTCGGGTCAGCCGGTCAAGGACGCGATGGTGATCGTGACCGATGTGCGCGGAGATCTGCTGTCCACCGGAACCACCGGTGAGCAGGGCGAGTTCGCGTTCGCCGAGCTGGTGCCGGGGGCGGTGACCGTCGCGGTGAACGCCGACGGGTACCGGCCGCGCGCGCTGCCCGTCGAGGTCGGTGGCACCGGCGTCACCCGGGTCGAGATCGACCTCGACTCCGGCGCCCAGGTCCTCGGCGTGGTCCGCGCCCCGCACGGCCCGCTGGCCGACGCCCGGGTGACCCTCGTGGACGCGGCGGGCAACGTGGTCGGCACCGCCACCACCGGTTCGGACGGGGCGTACGCCTTCACCGACCTGAGCGGCGGCGAGTACACGGTGATCGCGACGGGCTACCCGCCGGTCGCCACCGCCGTCACCCTGAACGGCCGCGGAACCGACGGCCACGACATCGAACTCGCCCACCCCGGCGAGTAGTTGATACCCCGGTCCGCGCAACGCGTCCCGAGCGGAGGCGCGTTGCGCGGACCGGCCCCCTTTGCAGGGCTGTACGGCGAGGAGTTGCAAGACACATGGGACTGACCGCGAAGATCCGTACCCGCGACGGATGGGCCGTGTCGCACGCGGTCGTCACGGTGACCGACCCGACCGGCGCGCAGGTGCTGCGGGCCGAGGCGGACGCGGAGGGGGCGGTGCGGGACCCGAACCCCATGGCCCCCGGGCCGTACACGGTGATCGTGACCGCCGTCGGCTACGCGCCCGCCGCCGCCACCGCGATCGTCACCGCTGGGGGTCCCCCCTCTGGGGGAGGCCGGGCCGAGGTCGGCACGGTCACCCTGGCCCGCCAGGGCGGCACCGAACTCCCGCCGCCCGGCCCCTGGACCGTCGACCCCGCGCACTCCACGGTCGGCGCGGTCGCCCAGCACCTGGGCATCTCCAGCGTGCGCGGCCGTTTCACCGACTTCGCGGCGACGGTCGAGATCGCGCCCGACGACATCGCCAAGTCCCGCGTGGAGGCGGTCATCCGGGCCACGTCCATCGACACGGGCAACGGCATGCGGGACACGCACTTGCGGTCCGCGGACTTCCTGGACGTGGACCGCTACCCGGAGATCACCTACCGCTCCACGGGCCTGTCCCCGGCGGGTTCCGACCGCTGGACGGTGCACGGCGAACTCACCCTCCACGGTGTCGTACGCCCCGTCGACCTCGACCTCGCCTACCTCGGCACCGGCGCCGACCCCTGGGGCGGCACGCGGGCCGCGTTCCGCGCGACCACGGAACTGCGCCGCGAGGACTTCGCGATGAACTACAACCAGGTCGTCCAGGCGGGCATCGCCGCGATCGGCACGACCCTCAAGGTCGAACTGGACATCCAGGCGGTGCAAGGGGAGTCGCTGCCTCAGGCGTGACGCGGTGCCGTGCGCCTAGGGTGGCGGTATGGCACCGAACATCGCGACCAACACCACCGTCTCCCTGGACGAGTTGCTCGACTTCGTACGACCCCGCCACCGCGCCCTGCTGCTGACCCGGCGGGCCGACGGCAGCCCCCAGGCCTCGCCGCTGACCTGCGGGGTCGACGACTCCGGGCGGATCGTCGTCTCCACCTACCCCGAGCGCGCCAAGACCCGCAACGCCAAGCGGGACCCGCGGGTCAGCCTCGTCGTCCTGAGCGACGAGTGGAACGACCCGTGGGTCCAGATCGACGGCACGGCCGAGGTCATCGACCCCCCGGAGTCCGTGGAGCCGCTCGTCGAGTACTACCGCAACATCGCGGGCGAGCACCCGGACTGGGACGAGTACCGCGCGGCGATGCTGAAGCAGGGCAAGTCGATCATCCGGGTCACGCCGGAGCGGTGGGGGCCGGTCGCCACCGGCGGTTTTCCGGCGCGGCTCGTCGAGAGCTGAGGTGGTGCTGGGGGCTCCGCCCCCAGACCCCCATCGGCCCTGAAGGGGCCTCGTCCTCAAACGCCGGACGGGCTGATGGTGCCGGCCCGGGTTGAAAGGGTCTGCCCGTGCTCAACCCCGCTTCACCATCGCCTCGATGCCCGCCACCAGCAGGTCCAGGGCGAAGGTGAAGTCCCGTTCCATCATCTCCGCGACCGTGTCGCCGCCCCGGGCCGCCATGAGTTTCTTGGACTCCTCGACGATCTCGGCGGTCGTCGGGGCCCCGTCGAACGTCGTCATGACGTCCCGGAAGTAGTCGTCGGGGGTCATGCCGGCGTCGGCGACCCGGGCGAAGAAGTGGCCCTCGATCGTGCCGTAGCCGTAGACGAACTGGAAGACGGCCGAGATGGCGCCCGTCAGCCCGTGGTCCGGCAGTCCCGTGCGCCGGATCACGCGCTGCACGACTCGGGAGAAGGACAGGTTGTTCGGTCCGATGTTGAGATACGTCCCGGCGAGCGGCGACAGCCACGGGTGCCGTACCAGCAGGCCCCGGTACGCCGTTGCCAGCATGCGGAGTTGGTCCCGCCAGTCCGCGCCGTCGGCCTCCGGATCGGGCAGTGACAGCTCACCGAAGACGGCGTCCAGGGCGAGTTCGAGAAGATCGTCCTTCGTGTCGACGTACCAGTAGACGGACATCGCCGTCACGTTCAGCTCGGTGGCCAGCCGCCGCATGGAGAACTTGGCGAGTCCTTCGGCGTCGAGGAGTCGTACGGTGGCGAGGGTGATGCGGTCACGATCAAGACCGGAGGGCTGTCCGCCCCCACGTCCACTCCGGCGCGTCCGGGTCTCCAGCCAGACACTGCTACGCGCGGAACGCCCGGACGACGGGCTTGTCTTGGCCATGACGCACCTACCTCAGCATTTCAGTTCCAGGCCAGTATCCAGGGGCGCGAGGCTGTGACATTTGCGGCTCCGCCGCGTGGGCGCGACCAGCCACAACGCACCCGCAGCCGCCAACACACCCCGCCACCCGAGCTACCGGGCGACCACCACCCCCGAGTCTGCCCGCTCCGCCCGCCACAACAACGCAGCCGCAAGCAAGCCCCCGGTCAAGACAGCGACCGCCCCCACCAACTGACTGACCTCCAGCGCGGAAGAGAAGGAATCGGTCACCCTTCTCCTCTCCTCGGCGGAAGAAGCCCCGGCCAGCCCCTCCGGCAAGGAGCCCGCCGCGAACCGCGAACTCAGCACCGCCCCGAGAACGGCAACGCCCAACCCGTTCCCGAACTCCCCCAGCGTTCCGTTCACGCCCGCACCGACCCCCGCCTTCTCCGGCGGAATCGCACTCATGATCGCATGAGCCATCGCCGGATTCGCGAGCGCCGCCCCCACCCCGATCAGCAACAGCCCCGCCAGCGTCCCCGCGTACCCACCGGACGCGACCACCGCGATCGACGCCAGCCCCGCAGACATCAGCACCATGCCCAGCGCGATGGCCTGCGGAGCGCCGAGTTTCGCCGTCCACTTCGCCGCCAGCCCCGAGAAGTTGAGCGCGACGATCGCCAGAGCGAGCGGCGCCGTCCGCACGCCGGCCTCCAACGGGCCGTAGCCGAGGACGAATTGGAGGTGCTGGGTGAGGAGGAAGAGGGAGCCGGCCATGCCGAAGGTGATGAGCACGACTCCGGTGACCGCGCCCGTGAAGCGGCGGTCGCGGAAGAAGTCGAGGTCGAGCATGGGGTACGGGACACGGTTCTCCCAGTACGCGAACGCGGCGAGGACCACGAGCGCCACCACCGCCGTGAGCAGCACCCGGTCCGACGTCCAGCCGTGCGCGGGGCCGGAGATGATCGCGTAGACCAGCGCGGCCATGCCGACCGTGGAGAGCAGGGCGCCGAGGAGGTCGGGGCGGTCGCCGCGCGGACTCTTGGACTCGGGGACCAGGGCCACCGCCGCGGCCAACGCCAGTGCGGCTACCGGGAGGTTGATCATGAAGATCGCGCCCCACCAGAAGTGGTTGAGCATGAAGCCGCCGATGAGCGGGCCGGTCGCGAAGCCGAGGGCGTTGACGGCGGCCCAGATGCCGATCGCCTTCGGCTGTTCCTCGGGGGTGAAGATCTGCATCACGACGGCGAGGGTGGTGGTGATGAGCAGCGCCCCGCCGACCCCCATCCCGGCCCGCGCGACGATCAACTGCCCTGTGGAGTCGGCCAGTCCGGCGATCAGCGAGCCGACGCCGAACAGCACGAGTCCCGTGATCAGCATTTTCTTACGGCCGTAGCGGTCTGCCGCGCTGCCCGCGGTCAGCAGGAGCCCCGACTGTACGAGCGAGTACGCGTTGATCATCCACTGGATGTCCGCGGTGCTCGCGTCGAGTTCGCGGGTGAGCGAGGGGATCGCGACGTTCAGGACGGTGTTGTCGAGCAGCACGGTGAGCTGCGCGAGACAGATGACTCCGAGGACGATCCAGCGCTGGGAGTGGCCCTGGAGGGCTGGGGAGGTCGACATGCCATACACCGTAGAACAGTTCCTGTACGGCGTACAACGGAGATATGAAGGAGGGGCGGTGACCGTGTGGTCACCGCCCCTGCTCAGCCCCGAACCGTCAGCTGCTCGTCTTCTGCGTCAGGTCGTAGAAGGTGGCCGAACCGACCGTCACCTTCTTGTAGTTCTTCTCGACCCACGAGGTGATCTGCGAGGAGCTGCCGGTGCTGCTGCCGCCCATGCCGGTGCCGCCCGAGATGAAGTAGTGGATCTTGCCGTCCGCCACGTACTTCTGGAACTGGGCCAGCGTCGGCGACGGGTCGGTGCCGTTGAAGCCGCCGATCGCCATCACCGGGTCGCCGGTGGCGAGCTGGTAGCTCGCTGCGTTCTGGGAGCCGATGGACGCGGCGACCCAGGTGTACTTGCTCGCGTCCGTCTGGAGCAGCTTCTTGGCCGCCGAGGTGACCGTCGCGCCGTTGAGCAGGCCGCCGACGCCACCGCCGCCCATGCCACCACCGTCGCCGGTCTGGCCGCCGAAGCCGCCGCCCTGGTTCTGGGTGCCGCCGCCGGGCGTGGTGCCCGTACCGCCGCCGGGTGCCGTACCGGTACCGCCGCCGGGCATCGTGCCCGTGCCGCCGCCCGGGAAGCCGCCGCCCTGGTTCTGGGTGGTGCCGCCGCCCTGCTGGCCGGGCATCGTGCCCGTGCCGCCGGTGCGGTTGCCGCCGCCGAAGCCGCCTCGGCCGCCGCCGGGACCGCCGCCGCCCATCATGCTCGCGCCGGCCGGACCGGCTGTCGGGATGGAGCCGGTGTGCGCCGAGTTGACCGTCGACATGGTGTACGCCGCCGGGCCGGCCAGGCCCGCCACGATGCTCAAACCGACCGCCGCGAGGGCGAGTTGGCGGCCGATCTTCGCGACGAAGATCAGGCCGAGCGCGCCGGCGAGGGAGCCGAGGAGGACCAGCCACTTGAGCCAGGGCAGGTAGTCGGGGGTGCGGTTGAGGAGGACGTAACCCCACACGCCTGCGGCAACTACCGCCGCCGCGAGGGTGATCGACGCCCAGATCTCGCCGCGCCGCTCCCAGAGGGAACCCGCGCCGATGCCGATCACGGCCGCGATGTAGGGGGCGAGGGCGACCGTGTAGTACTGGTGGAAGATGCCCGCCATGTAGCTGAAGACGAGCAGCGTCGTCACCAGCGAGCCGCCCCAGACCAGGAGCGAACTGCGCCTGACCGACGTGCGGTTGAGCTTGCGCGTGGCCACCAGGCCCGCGACCAGGAGGATCAGCGCGGCGGGCAGCAGCCAGGAGATCTGGCTGCCGATCTCGGAGTTGAACATGCGGTTCCAGCCGGTGGCACCCCACATACCGGTGCCGGTGCCGCCACCGCCGCCTCCGACACTACCGGTCTCGTCGCCGCTGAGGCGGCCGAACCCGTTGTAGCCGAAGGTCAGTTCAAGGAAGCTGTTGTTCTGCGAGCCGCCGATGTAGGGGCGCGAGGAGGCCGGCCACAGCTCGACGAGCGCGACCCACCAGCCGGCCGCGACGACCAACGCGCCGGTGGCCAGGCCCAGTTGGGCGAACCTCTTCTTCACGCTCACCGGCGCGCACACCGCGTAGACGATGGCCAGCGGCGGCAGGATCAGGAAGGCCTGGAGCGTCTTCGACAGGAACGCGAAGCCGATCGCGACTCCGGCCCACACCAGCCACTTCGTACGGCCGTCCTCCAGGGCCCGGACGACGAGGTAGCAGGCCACCGACATCAGCAACGCCAGTGCCGCGTCGGGGTTGTTGAAGCGGAACATCAGCGCGGCGACCGGGGTGAGCGCCAGCACGGCGCCCGCGATCAGACCGGCCTCGGGGCTGTGCCGGCGGCGGACCGCCGCGTAGACGACGGCGACCGTGCCGACGCCCATGAGGACCTCGGGGACCAGGATCGCCCACGAGTTGAGGCCGAAGATGCGGACCGAGATCTCCATCGGCCACAGGAACGCCGAGGGCTTGTCGACGGTGATCGCGTTGCCCGCGTCCAGCGAGCCGAACAGCATCGCCTTCCAGCTCTTGCTGCCGGCCTGGACCGCCGCCGAGTAGAAGGAGTTGGAGTAGCCGGACGCGCTCAGGTTGTAGAGGTAGAGCAGGCCGGTCGCCAGGAGCATGCCCCAGAAGGCGGGGCGCACCCAGCGCGGGTCCTCGGGCCGGCCGCGCCACAGGCGGCGCCCGAGCGGCTGCTTGGGCTCACCGGCCTGGGGGGCCAGGGGGTCCGAGGGCGCCACCGGTTCGTGCACGGCCGTGTCTCTGGCACCGGTGTCACCGGTCGGCGCCCCCCAGGACGAGGGGCCGCCTCCTCCCGGATAGGTCGTCTGATCGGTTTCGGTGGTCATCGGGGGTCCCTCGGATCGGTGTCGTGGGGACGCACCGGCTGCAACTGCATCGTCGCGTCCCTCCAGGTGCCGTCCGCGGCTTCACCGGCGCGGAACTGGGTGGTGGTGTCGTACGGCGCTCCCTGCTGGGGCTGGGGCTGCCGGTGGGGCAACGGGCCGTAGGCACCGTGGTGCTGTGCGTGCTGAGTGTGCTGCGTGTGCTGGGGGGCCGTCCCCGCCGTCGAATAGGTGGGCGACGAAGGGGAGTTGAGGGCCACGAGCGTCGACTCGTCGGTGCTGTCGCCGTGGTCCGGGAAGACCCAGGCGCGGAAGAGCAGGAAGCGCAGGACGGTCGCGGCGAGGTTGGCGGCCACCAGGACCGCGAGTTCGGTGGAGTGCCCCGGGTTGCTGCTGGCCGCGTTCAGCGCCGCGAGGGAGCCGCTGGTCAGCGCGAGGCCGATGGCGAAGACGACCAGGCCCTGGGCCTGGTGGCGGACGGCGCCGCCCCGGCCGCGGACCCCGAAGGTCAGTCTGCGGTTGGCGGCCGTGTTGGCGACCGCCGAGACCAGCAGCGCGAGCGCGTTGGCGATCTGCGAGCCGCAGAACTGCCGGAAGGCGCTGTAGAGCACCAGGTAGAAGAGGGTGGAGAGACCGCCCACGACACAGAATCCGACGAGCTGGCGGGCCAGGCCCTTGGGCACGTCCTTGATGTCACGGTCGCGCGGGTCGTCGCCGAAGGGGCGCGTGACACGGTCGAGCGGCAGCGAACCGGAGGCCAGGGCCTTGCCCACGCGCCACACTCCCTTCAGGTCCTCGGTCGCCGTCTTCACGATGTGGACGGTCGAGTTCGGGTCGTCGACCCAGTCGACCGGCACCTCGTGGATGCGCAGTCCGGCCCGTTCGGCCAGCACCAGCATCTCGGTGTCGAAGAACCAGCCGGTGTCCTCGACGAGCGGCAGCAGCGCCTGGGCCACATCACGCCGGATCGCCTTGAACCCGCACTGGGCGTCCGAGAAACGGGCCTGCAGCGAGCCGCGCAGGATCAGGTTGTAGGTCCGGCTGATGAACTCGCGCTTGGCGCCACGCACGACACGCGACGAGCGGGCCAGCCGGGAACCGATCGCCAGGTCGGAGTGACCCGAGATCAGCGGCGCCACCAGGGGGAGCAGCGCGTTGAGGTCGGTGGAGAGATCGACGTCCATGTAGGCGAGGATCGGGGCGTCCGAGGCGGACCAGACGGTGCGCAGTGCTCGACCGCGCCCCTTCTGCTCCAGGCGGAAGGACTTCACCTCGGGTATTTCCGACTCCAGCCGCGCCGCCACCTGAGGAGTGGTGTCGATCGACGCGTTGTCCGCGATGGTGATGCGGAACGCGTACGGGAACGTGCGCTTGAGGTGCTCGTGCAGTCTGAGCACACATGGCTGGAGGTCCTTCTCCTCGTTGTAGACGGGGATCACTACGTCCAGGACAGGCGTACCGGCGTCTCCGGCCGGGAGGTGCTCCCGCGCCGGCAGGGTGCCGGGAGAAGAGTCGGTTCGCATGAACCGACTCTCCTCAAGCGCCCTGTTGCACCCATGTGGTGGCACTGTGCTGTGCCTGTGAGTGCGATTGCCAATTCGTTTCGGGGGCGGGCATGGGCACAGCCGGTGCAAGCGCGGGCAGATGCACGGTGAACACAGTGCGTCCGGGAACGCTGTCCACGGTGACGGCACCGCCGTGCGCGGTCGCGACCGCCTGCACGATGGCGAGGCCCAGACCGGTCGACCCGGTGGAGCGGGAACGCGCCGAGTCGCCGCGCGCGAACCGTTCGAAGACGTGCGGCAGCAAATCCGGCGGGATGCCCTGGCCGTTGTCCTCGACGTCCACGCACATCCACGGCCCGCGCCGCTGCACGCGTGCGGTGATCGTCGTACCGGGCGGGGTGTGCTTGCGGGCGTTGCCGAGCAGGTTCACGAGGACCTGTTGGATACGGGCCGCGTCCGCCGACACGAGGGCCGGTTCGTCGGGCAGGTCGAGCCGCCAGTTGTGGCCCATGCCGGCCGCGCGCGAGTCGCTGATGGTGTCCACGACGAGCGGGATCAGGTCGGTCTGGTCGAACTGGAGCGGTCTGCCCGCGTCGAGCCGGGCGAGCAGCAGCAGATCCTCGACGAGGAGGGTCATACGGCCCGCCTCGGACTCGATTCTCCCGAGGGCGTGCTTGGTGTCCGGGCCGGTCTGTTCGCGCCCGCGACGGGTCAGCTCCGCATAGCCCCGGATGGAGGCGAGGGGCGTCCGCAGCTCATGACTGGCGTCCGCGACGAACTGCCGTACCCGCATCTCGCTCTGCTGTCTCGCGTGCAGGGCGCCGTGCACATGGTCGAGCATCCGGTTGAGCGCGGCACCGACCTGGCCGACCTCGGTGTGCGGGTCGGTCTCGGACTCGGGGACCCGTTCGTTCAGGGTCACCTCGCCCGTGTGCAGGGGCAGTTCGGATACGCGGGTGGCGGTCGCGGCGACGCGGCGGAGGGGGCGGGTGGCGACACCTACGAGGACGTAGCCGGCGATGGCCGCGGCCACGAGGCCCGCGGCGGTGACGCTGACCTCGACGAGGATCAGGGTGCTGATGGTGTTGGTGACCTCGGCGGTCGGCAGGGCGATGTAGAACGCGTCGCCGCTGTCCTCGTTCGTGGCGTACTGGACGCGGTACTCCCCGAGGCCCGGGATGTCCACCGAGTGATTCCTGTGGTCCTTCGCCACGGAGGCGATGGCCGCCTTCTGCGCGGTGTTGAGGGTGCCGGCGGTCATGCCGCCGAAGGCGCCGTTGCTATCGCGCTTCTGCTCGGCGATGGCGGCGCTGACTATCTTGCCCTTCTGCACGTACGCGGCGATGGTGTCGGGCTGCGTCGGGGGCTGGTTGGCGAACTTGGCGGCCTTGGCGCTCGCGGGCGTGGTGTCCTTCGGCGGCGCGTCGCCCGTCTTGCCACCCGGCGTTTCGCCCGGCTTGCCGTCCAGGCGATTGCCGACCGCACGCCTGGCCGCGTCGTCCACCTTGCCGTCGAGCTGCGTGTACAGGTGATCCTGCAGGGCGATCGTCGTCACCGTACCGATCACCGCACACACCACCGCGATCAGCGTCACGGACGCGACGACGAGCCGGGTCCGCAGGGTGCGCGGCTTACCCGCTCGCTTCTTCTGCGCACGCGGCCGTCGTCGCCCGCTCATGAGGCCGCGGGCTTGATCAGGTAACCGGCACCGCGTCGAGTGTGGATCATCGGCTCACGTCCCGCGTCGATCTTCCGGCGGAGGTACGAGATGTAGAGCTCGACCACATTGGCCTGCCCACCGAAGTCGTACGACCACACACGGTCGAGGATCTGTGCCTTGCTGAGTACACGACGGGGATTACGCATCAGGAAGCGCAACAGCTCAAACTCGGTGGCGGTGAGGTGGATGCCCTCACCGGCCCGCGACACCTCGTGGCTGTCCTCGTCGAGGGTGAGGTCACCCACGACCAGCACGGAGTCCGAACGGCGGTCCGCCGCACCGGAGCGGCGGATCAGCCCGCGCAGCCGGGCCACGACCTCTTCGAGGCTGAAGGGCTTGGTGACGTAGTCGTCGCCGCCGGCGGTGAGACCCGCGATCCTGTCCTCCACCGCGTCCTTCGCGGTGAGGAACAGCACCGGAACGTCCGGCAGCTCACGGCGCAGCCGGCCCAGGACGGTCAGACCGTCCATGTCGGGCAGCATCATGTCGAGGACGACGGCGTCGGGCCGGAACTCGCGCGCGGTCTGGATCGCGCCGGTCCCGTCACCCGCGCTGCGGATCTGCCAGCCTTCATAACGAAGGGCCATGGACAGCAGCTCGGTGATCGACAGCTCGTCGTCCACCACAAGCACTCGGACGGGGCTCCCGTCCGGCCTCAGCAGTTCGGTGCGCCCCTGGGGCGAGGTCGTGGTCATGGTGGACACGTTGTCGTGGTCCTCTTAGAGCACGCTTTCTAGAGTCTGTGATTTTCCTGAGAAACACACAGGGGCCTCTCAGGGAACACCTTGGAATCTCTTGCCCGGGACTTATCCCGTCCCGCACACCGTTCCGGCGGACCTGTGCGTTCCGCCCGTGCCGCCTCGGTCTCCGCTGTATCCCCCCAACCTCCTTCTCTCCCTCACAGTGCGGCGCCCAGCCCGAACAGCTCCGCCCCGTTGTCGTGGCACACGGCCCGCAGCCAGTCGTCCCCGAGGCCCAGTCGCTCCAGGGCGTGCAGCTGGTGCAGGTACGGATACGGGATGTTCGGGAAGTCGCTGCCGAGTAGAACGCGGTTTCCCAGGGTGGCCAGCCGGGGGAGAGCGCGGGGCGGGAAGGGGGCGAGGCGTTCGCTGAAGTCCGTGAACGCCATCGTCGTGTCCAGCCGCACCTCCTCGTACCGCTCGGCGAGGTCGAGGAAGTCCTCGTACTCCGTCATCCCCATGTGCGCGACGACCAGCCGCAGCCGCGGATGTCCGGCCAGCACCCGGCCGATCGGCTCGGGTCCGGTGTGCTTGCCGGGGGCGGGTCCCGATCCGCAGTGGATCACGACCGGTGTCCCGGACTCGGCGAGCAACCCCCAGGCGGGATCGAGGAGTTCGTCGGCCGGGTCGTACGCCCCGACCTGCACATGCGCCTTGAAGACCCGCGCGCCGGAGTCCAGCGCCTCCCGGACGTAGTCCTCAACTCCCGCTTCCGGGAAGAGAGTCGAGGTGTGCAGACAGTCGGGGGTGCGGGCGGCGAAGTCGACGGCCCAGCCGTTGAGCCAGCGGGCCATGCCGGGCTTGTGCGGGTAGAGCATGGCGGTGAAAGCGCGTACTCCGAACTCCCTTATCAGCGCGACCCGTTCGTCCTCCTCCTTCCGGTAGGTGATCGGCCACTCCAGCGCTCCGCCGGTCGAGGGCCCGAGCGCGTCGAAGTATCCCCAGACCTTGCGCAGCACCCGCTCGGGCATGAAGTGGGTGTGCACGTCGACGAGACCGGGGAGCCCGAGCCGTCGCCAGAACCTCCGCACCGACTCTGCCTCGGTCATGAACTCGCTCTCCACGTCGGTCACGCCCCTTTCCCGAACCCGTCGCCGTGCTCGCCCTTCACCCTGCCCGGCGTCCTCGGACCGCCCGCACGGTCGGGGCGAACCTGTGGACCGGCTTGCCACAACCTTGATCGAAACCGGATTGACAGGCTTTCGGCCGCGCTACGAGACTCGGGCCTGATGATCAGAGTCGTCATACGCATTGAACAGGGCTGACCACCCTGCCGGACAGACTCCAGAGATCAGCACGAAACGGGGAGAGACGAAAAAAATGTGGTGCACAGTCGGCGGTAGATTTGGCAGGTTCCTGGCAAGTTTGTCGCCCACGGAGATCGACCACCCACTCGGCAGCCTCCCCGCCCCTCATCAACCGCCGCGGAGACAGGCTGTCCCGCGGCCCCGCCCAGGAGGTTCGATCCCCATGCGCAGCAAGCTCGGTGTGGCACTGGCAGGCGCCGCCGCGCTCATCGCGATCGGCGGCACGGCGACGCCGGCGTCGGCAGTCGACATGCAACCCATGAGCAAGCACACGGGCACGGCCGGCTGCTTCAACTGGTCGTGGGCCGACGGCGACGTCACCACCACCGTGTACTTCCACAACACGTGCGACCGGACCGAGTGGATCGACATCACCTGGACCCACGGCGGTGGCGAATACACCGCTCCGTACCTGGCCGGCACGAAGGACAGCTTCAAGGACTACGGCAGCGTCAAGAGCATCCGGGACGCCGGACCCTGGACCGGGTGACCCAACGGCCGACGGGCACGAGGGGCCTCGGTGACGACCGAGGCCTCTCGGCTCCGCGATGTCGGCAGGGCGGCGGCGGCGCGGGAACTCGCTCGGACGCCGATCACCCCATCACCACAACCCGTCCTGGAGATCGACCACCGGCTTCTTGAACTCCCTTACCGGCACGGTGAATTCAACCGTCTCACCCCCGGCCGGGATCAGCTCCCACCCCGTCATCAGCCGTGTGTCCAGCACGACCACGCCGCGCCCGGTGGCGAGATGGAGATCCGGTCCCGCCGCCGCGAGCACCTCGCCGCTCACCACCCCGCCCGCGACCAGCCCGCTCACCTCGCCGACTGCGGCCGGGAGGTCCGTGAGGCCGAACGCGTCGACGTGGTCCACCGGTCGGTACGGCTCGCGGTGGAGCGACTCCGGCCATTCGCGCAGCGCGAGGGCCCGGGCGTGCAGCTCGGCGATCTCGGCCGCGCGCTCCGCCGCCGAGCCCGGCAGCGCGGAGCGGACGGCGCGCTTCTCGCCGTAGGGAATCCGGTCCGGTACCCGGAGTGCGGCGCGCAGCAGCTCCTCCGAACGCCGTGCCGCCATCAGTGGGCCGAGGCCCAGCCAGCTGAAGCAGACGGCGCCCTGCTCAAGGAGTCGCGCGGAGCCGCGTTCTTCGGCGGTGATGCCGACCTTGAGCAGGCCGGGGCCGAACCAGGCCAGATATACGTGGTACGGCCGCGGGTCGTCCGCGATGGTGTCCGCGGCCACCGAGTGCGCCCGGTCCAGCCGCGCGCACTCCTCGCACCGCGCACCCGTGCTCCGCTCCGGCACGGCCGCACGCAGCGGGCAGGTGTGCCCCCGTGCTCCCACGCATGTCCGCCCGCCCCCTTCCGCGACCTCGAAGGCCACCCGCTTCCCGCGGGGCAGCGGGCTCCCGCGCCCGCCGTCCCACCTCAACTCGGGACCGCCTGCCGTCCATCGGAGTCCCGAGCACTTCCACGTCCGTGGTGCCTGTGATGTCTGTGCCATCGCTCACGAGATTAGAGGGCGCCACTGACAACGGCCTCAGCCTGCGGTTTCGCCGACCGGAACGGGCTGCCGGGACTCCTCCGCGTGCCCCTCCGTACGCCCCTCCGCCGGCCGTCCCCGCCCCGCCAGCCGGCATCCGACACACCCGGCGTGCCCGGCCCTCGCCCACGGGTCCCGCACCCGCATCCCCCACTGCGCCCGGTCCCGCCGCCCGGGCGGCTTGCCCCAGCCGTTGAGGTGGAGCGCCCAGGTGACCAGGACGGCGACGGCACGGCAGGCGACCTGGCGGAGCACGCCCATGTCACGACGGGCGCGGTGACCGGGATCCTCAACCGTCTGGAACGCGCCGGTTTCATCACCCGCGTCCCCGACCCCACCGACCGCCGCCGCGTCCGCGTGGCCTCGGTACCGGCAGCGGTGTCGACGCTGGCGCAGGGCTATATCGAGGAACTCCGCGCGCGGGACAGGGAGAAGGACGGGGAGTGACGGAGAGTCACGGGGAGCAGGACAGGAAGTCGGAGCGGGGGGTAAGCCCGACCCCGTTGGTGTAGCGGGCTCCACCAACGGTTCGGGAGAGTGCTTCATCGTGCCCGCAGCCGTACGACGGCATCGTTGATCTCAGCCGGTCAGAAGGACCGGCGCAGGTCGAACGGCCGCCGTACGGAGGGAAATCCCATGACAACCGCTCCCGGCCCGTTCGCATCCTTCGTCCGGTTCGTGGTGTGCGGGGGCGGGGTCGGGGTGCTGTCCAGCCTGGCGGTGCCGCTGCTCGCCGCGCTGATGCCCTGGGCCGCGGCGAACGCGCTGATCACGGTCGCGTCGACCGTCCTCTGCACCGAACTGCACGCCCTGTTCACCTTCGGCACGGGACGCCGTCCCGGGCTGCGCGAGCACTGGCAGTCGGCGGGTTCCGCGACGGCGGCCTACGCGGCCACGTCCGCCGCGATCCTCGTCCTCCACACCGTCCAGGCCTCCCCCACCATGCTCACCGAACAGATCGTCTACCTCGGCGCCTCGGCCCTCGCCGGCATCGGCCGCTTCCTGGTCCTGCGCCTGTTCGTCTTCGCCGACCGGACCGCACCGGCCACCGTCGCGATTCCGGTACAACCGCTGCCGGCGGCGCCCGTGTTCAGCGCGGCGGCGTGAGCGGCCCGCGCACCAACAGCCCCGCGCACCAACGGAAGTGGCCGTCGCTCCCGTCCGAGGAGAACAGGTCGTAGGTCGCCAGGGCGTAGGCACGCTGGTAGAGGACGAGCGTGTGCGGCGAGTGGTGGAGCCGCTCGGCGAACAGGCGGGTGAGCGTGGTGGTGTGCGGTTCCGCGTACGGCCCGTACATGTCCCACACGGCGGCCGTCACCGCGGCCTCGAAGGCCGGGTCGCCCGCGGTCGTGAAGAACCCGAAGTCGAGTACGGCCGTGGGGGCGCCGGTGCCGTCGACATGGATGTTGGGCGGTACGAGGTCGCCGTGCACGACGGAGACGAACGGGCCGTCCGGCAGCGCCACCAGGGACTCCGTGGTCCGCCGCACGATCGCCGCGAGGTCGGGAACCCTGGCGGCGAGCAGGTCACCGTGCCGGCCGACCGCACGCCGGACGAGGGCGGCGAGCGCGTCGGGGAAACGGGCGTGCCCCTCCCAGAGGGGGCGGTCGTCGCCCTGGACGGTGAGACGGCGCATGGCCTCGGTGCCGGGTACGGCCGCCAGGGCACGCAGGACCGTCAGCAGGGCGTCGGTCTCCCGCGCGGGCAGCTCCCGGGGCGGTGCCTCGACCGCCGAGTCGGCCCGCAGCGGTGCCCCTGCCAACTCGCGTTCATAGGTGACGAGGACGTCTTCGTGCTCCTCGACGGCGAGGATCTCCGGCGTGGCGAACGGCAACGACGCCGCGTGCCGGGCGATGTCGTCGTAGACCTGCCGAAAGAGGTCCGGAGCGGTCGGTCCACACCTTGGCGACCGTCCCGTCGCCGAGGCGGTAGACGGCGCCTTCGACACCGGCGGCGAGCGGTCGGGCGGCTCCGTGACCACGGTCGGCGAAGTAGCGGACCCAGGTGGTGGAGTGCTGTTGACGGTGGGTGGTCATGACCGAAGTAGATCCGAGTTGATCCGGGTGGAGACGGTCATCCGCTCATCGACTGGCTAGCGTCTGCGCCATGCCGAAACCCACGCCCGTGCCCCCGCCCGAACCACCGCTGGACGTCTCGGTCGCGCTGCGTGGCGGAGTGACCGGTCGGGACCGTGCCTGGGGCTTCCTGCGCCGCTTCGCCGACGAGTGGGCGGGCCTGCCCCTGCGGCCCGAGGACGGCTGCGCCACGGCCGAACTGGACGCGGTCGAGGCCGAGTTGGGCTTCCGGCTCCCCGCCGCGCTACGCGAGGGATACGCGCTGTTGGGCCGCCGCGACGACCTCACGCGACAGCAGGATCCCCTTCTCCCGCCGCCCGCTCTCCAGGTCGTCGACGACCACGGCGGTGTCCTGGTCTTCCGCCACGAGAACCAGGGCTGCGCGTCGTGGGGCATCCCCCTGGACGAGATCGAGCAGGACGATCCCCCCGTGGTGGTGGAGTCGCACGACGGCTGGGTCCCCTTCCTGGACAGGCTGTCCGTGGCCTGGGTGGAACTGGTGCTGAGCGAGTCGCTGCTCGGCGTCGGCAGCCTGTACGACGCCTGCGAGCTGCCGGACGCACTCCTGCCGGACCTGCTGGCGCGTTACACGCGAGTGGAGCTGCCGGACCACCCGATGTGGGTCGGCGCCGCGTGCTCACCCCTGCGCTGGTACGCGGCCCCGGGGCGACTGCTGCGTCGGGACGGGGTGTTCGACCACTGCTGGGTCCACGCGCGCGGACGCACGGCCGCCGACCTGGAGACGATCCGCGCGGACCTGCCGGGACCGTGGGTCGTCGGCTGAGCAACTGCCGTTCCCCGATGGAGTGTTCGACGCGACGCGGCGACGTGATGCGGCCGTACAGCGCGGACGGCTGTGCGCACCGAGCGGCCCTACGACAACCACTTCGTCTCCGTGGTCACTGTCAAGAACCGCGAGGTGACGTACTGACGCGCCTACATGAGACCCGGCGCCTAGCCCGCCCGGCGGTAGGCCTCGTCCAGTTCCGAGAACGATGCCGGCCCGTCGTCGAGGGGCAGCGTCTCGTCGTCCCCGAAGTCCGGGGCCTGGAAGGGGTTCGTCGCCGGAGGGGGCGATCCCGCGTTGGCATGGCGGGACGCCCCTTCCGGGGCGGAGAACAGCGAGGTCAGTTCGATGAGAGGTCTCCCGTTCGTTACAGGCCGCCAGGACCTGGTGTGCCGTGACCGGGCACTGCGGTCCTACAGCTTGCTCATCTTGGCGTACGGACTCAGGATGCGCTCCTGAACCGACCCGAAGTCGACGAGCACCGCGATTCCGTCCTCGATGCCGATGACCCGGCCGAGGCCGTACATGTCGTGTGTCACCTGGTCGCCCACGGCGAAATGCTTGGGGGCCGCCGCGGCCGGTGCCTTGAAGGGACTGGTGGGCAGATAGCGCTTCGGTGCAGCTGGCTTTGTCATTGCTTCCAGTATGGGCCTAGACACGCCTCTCGCTGAGGCCGTCCACATCGCTTGTTCATCACAACCTGGTGCACGAGCCCCCGGACGACCTCGCCGAACGCCCGAAATCGTGTGAGCAACGTCACTTTGGGTCAGTCCCGGGTCGCTCCGGCGGGCCACAGGACCCGTACGGGTACACCGGTGCGCCGGGCGTACGCCACCACGTCGGCCGTACCGCCGTGGCCGCGCGCGGGCTGCCCGTCCCAGACGGCGAGCAGCTCGTCGACCATCCCGACCAGGACCTCGCCGCCGACCATGTAGGCGTGAGGGTCGGAGTCCTTCAGCCCGGTCTCGTGCACCTTGGACGCCCGGTGCACGAGGTCGTCGTAGACCGCTTGGTGCCAATCCGGCAGGGACGCACGGTAGTTCGCGGCCGGTACGACGATTTCGAGCGAGCCGCCGTGCTCAAGGATCGCCCGGGCGAACCACGCGTCGGGACCGTCCGCGACGCAGGAGACGCCGACCAGGCCGGTCGCGGGGCAGGCGCTCACAGCCTCCCGGACGGCCGCGGTGACCGATCGCTCCGTGTCGACGGGCAGCCCTCGGTGGCCGGTGATCCCGATGCGCATGGCTTGTCCTTGTCGTCAGCACAAACGTCAACACAAAAGCCAGGGCCCCGTGGATCTCTCCACGGGGCCCTGTTCTGCTGTGCACTCGGCAGGATTCGAACCTGCAACCTTCTGATCCGTAGTCAGATGCTCTATCCGTTAAGCTACGAGTGCTTGATTTTCTCTTGTTTTCCTTCGCCGCTCCCGGCCCTTCCGGCCCGCTCGCGGCGACAGGAAGAACATTACATGACTGCCGCCGCCATGTGAAATCCGTTAGCCATACCCCTTGTGAGCTGCGGAAACGGCCCGAAAACGACCTTGCGAACGACCGAAGCCCCGGTCGCTTCGACCGGGGCTTCGGATGGGGTGCGGAGGCGGAGGGATTTGAACCCTCGATGGGATTTGCGTCCCAAACCGCATTAGCAGTGCGGCGCCATAGACCGGACTAGGCGACGCCTCCAGCAACGACCTCCCGCGCGAGCGCGAGTGGTGCGTGCAGATGATGACACAGACGAGCGCGGTGCCACCAATCGCGGTCCACGGTACTAGGCAGGCGGGCCGCAGGGCAAAGCCGTTGCTGCCGGCCGCCGTGTCCGCAACGTCCGGGGGCGGTGGGCGTTAGTCAGGTCATGTTGCAGGTCAACCGTCTCCTCGTGATCGCCGCCGCGTCCGCCGCCACCGTCGGGGCGCTGGCCGCGGCGCCCGCCACCGCGTCCCCCACGACCACCCGCACGCTCGCGCCGCCGCCCGTCCGGGACGAGGACCGGTCCGGCGGCGACCATCTCACCGTCACGGTCCGGCACGCGGGCGCCGCCGACGGGACGCACGAGTTGTACTGCCACCCCGGCGGCGGCACCCACCCGGACGTGACCGGCGCCTGCGCGACCGTCGGCCGCAACACCCAGTGGGGGAAGGACCCCTTCGCCCCGGTGCCCCCGGACAGCATGTGCACGATGATCTACGGCGGCCCCGCGACCGCCCATGTCACCGGCACGTGGGCCGGACGCCCCGTCGACACGACGTACGACCGGAGCAACGGCTGCGAGATCTCCCGGTGGAACCGGATGGTCCCGCTGCTGCCCGGCCTCCATCAGCAGGACGGCACGGTCGATGTCCATCCGTAGGGGTCCGACGACGTTCGGTCACACGTTCTGCGTCACTTCACCGTGCGACCTCCCTCTCATCTCACTCCGCGAGCACAACGAGTGCCCTTAGACTCCCTCGCGTGACACGTCGCGGACCCGTTGGCAAGATGGCCTCCGCGGTCGGCAAGGTGCGGTAACAGGGAGGAAGCGTCTCGTGAGCAGCAGGCCATCCCGAGGCGCTGCTCGCCTCGCAGCCATACTCGACGCGCTCCCGGACGCGTTGGTGCTGGTCAACGCCAACGGGACGGTCGTCAACGCGAACACCATCGCGCTGGAAGCCTTCGAGGCGCCCGGCACCGCGCTCGTCGGACGCGGACTCCTGGACCTGCTGCCGGAGTTCGACTCCCGGCTCATCCCCGGTTCCATGCGGCGCCCCGACTCGATGGACCCGCGCGGCCGGACCAAGCCCACCCGGATGATCGCCCGCCGGACGGACGGCTCCGAGTTCCCGGTAGAGGTGACCAGCGCCAACCTCGAAGACGGCCAGCAGGCCTACGACGGCTACGGCTACACCGCCGACGAACTGCTGATGCTCGTCGTCCGCGACCTCTCCGGGACCGTCGACACCGAGGCCGAGCTGGCCCGTTCGCAGCGGCAGACCGAGATGATCCTGCGCGCCGCCGCCGAGGGTGTCGTAGGAACGGACACGGACGGGCGGGTCGTGCTGGTCAATCCGGCCGCCGCGCAGATCCTCGGGTACCGCGCCAGCGATCTCGGCGGCAAGGAGCTGCACACGCTTGTGCTGCACTCGCGGGCGGACGGTTCGCCGTTCCCGTACGCGGAGTCGCCGCTCGCCGACACCCTGCGGTCCGGGCGCAAGCACCGGGTGCGCGGGCAGGTGCTGTTCGCCAAGAACGGGGACCGCGTCTCCGTCGACCTCACCACCGCGCCCGTGCGCGACGGCGACCAGCTCGTCGGCGCCGTGATGACCTTCACCGACCGGCGGCCCTACGACTCGCTCGCCGAGGAGAAGGAGGCCGCCGACAAGCTGCACCGGGACGAGCTGGAGCGGATCGACGAGGAGCACGCCTCCGAGCTGACCTCCCTGCGCCAGAAGCACATCACCGAGGTCGAGGAGCTCCAGGAGCAGCACGAGGAGGAGCTCGCGGCGAACGAGGAGCGGTACGCCGCCCTCGGGGAGCGGGAGAAGGACCGGTACGAGGAACTCGCCGCGCGGCACGAGCAGTTGCTCACGCTGCTCGGGCGTTCGCTGCGCGGCCCCCTCGACGAACTGCGCCGGGAACTGGCCGCGTTGGCCGCCGACGACGCCGGGCAGCTGTGGCCCGAGGCCAACCAGGTGCTCCATCATCTGTCGGCCGGTTACTCGCGCATCACCCAGCTCATCGACAACGTGCTCGGCTATCAGCGGCTGGAGACCGGGGCCGAGGAGATCTCGCGGACGAAGGTCATGCTCGACGCCGTGGTCGCCGCCGGTGTCGACGGGGCCGTCGAGCTGATCGGCCCCGGGCGCGTGCAGTTCGCCGTGCACGCGCCGCCCATCGAGGCCGAGGTCGACCCCACGCTGCTCGCCACCGCGCTCGCCCACCTCGTCGCGGACGTCGCCGGCGTCGACGCGACCGGCAACTCGCCCGCTTCGGCGGGCGGTTACATGGACAACACGGTCGTCGTGGCGGCGGCGCAGCGCGGTGAGGTCGTACGGATCGAGGTGCGCGGGCCGTACGCCGGGGGAGACCCGGTGCACGAGCCGATCGTGCGCGGGATCGTGCGCGCGCACGGCGGGGTGCTGCAGACGCACGACGTGCCGGGGATGAGCGGCAGCGCGTATGTGCTGGAGGTTCCGATCGGCGGCGGGGCGGGGGCCGTGGCGGCTCCGGCCGCGACCGGCGGTGCCGAACTCGCCCTGCCCGAGCAGGCCGGCGGCAACAGCGGGCGGCGGCGGGCCCGGCGGTCCTCCGTCGACGCGTTCCTGGAGAGCGAGGTGCCGGGCGGCGCCTCCGACGGTTCCGGTGGCTCCGGTGGCTCCGGTGGTGAGGGCGCGGTCCCGACCGGGCGGCGCAGGAGGCGTGCGGGCGAGGAGTCGGCGGCGGCCGTGGAAGCGGGCGGTGACGGTGCCTCCAGCGGTACGGGACGCCGGCGCGGGCGGGCTGCCGAGGTCGGCGCCGGTGACGGCAACGGTTCCGAGGGTGACGCGGACGGTGTGTCCGAGGGTGCCGTGATGACGGCGGCGGAGCACGCGGCCGGGACGGCAGCCTCCGGTACGGGTCTGGGCGCGGTGCCTCCGGGGGGCGTGCCCGTGCCCGGCGGCGGCGAGCGGCAGGCGTTGCCGCCCGCGTTGCCTGCGGGGGGTCCTGCGGAGGGTGCGGCCGACGGCGCCAGTGGCTCCGGTGGCGAGGACGGGCAGCCGACCGGGCGGCGCAGGCGTGCGCTCGCCGCAGCGGCCGAGCGGGCCGCCGCGCAGGAGGCGGGCGCCCGTACGGTGTTCGCGCTGCCTCCGGCCGAGGCGGACCGGACGCCGGACACGGGCGCACAGGCTCCGGGGGTGCCGGTCGCACCTGGAGTTCCGGTCGCTCCGGGGGTTCCGGTCGCTCCCGGGCAGGTTGCCGGTGACGAAGGGCGGCACGACGCCGTAGCGCACGACCAGTCCGACGACCACACTCCGCCGCAGCCGCACCCCACGAGCGCGCCCACAGGGCGCCGTCGCCGGGCCGTGGCCCAGCCGCAGCAGCCCGCGGAGGGCGTGCCGGTGCAGGCGGCGGGCGCGGTGGTTCCGGCACAGGGGACGGCGGGGCAGGGGCAGCAAGTCGCCGCTCCCGGGCAGCAGTCGGTCCAGCAGGGGCCGGGTGTCGCCGTGGGCGTACCGGCGCAGGTCGGGGTCGCCCCCGTGCTGCCCGGGCAGAACACCGGTCAGCTCGCGGCGGCGGGCGACGCGGCCGTGGCACAAGGACTCGTGGGACAAGGACTCCCCGGGCAGGCGCAAGGCGCAGGACAGGTGCAGGGCGCAGGACAGGTGCCGGGTGTGGCGCAGCCGGTGGGCGGGCCGCCCGTCGCCGGTCAGCCGGTGCCCGGCCAGCCGGGTCAGCCTGGACAGCCGGGCAGCGCCATGCAACTCGCCCCCGCGCAGAGCCTCCCCGCCCCGGGACAGTCCACCGCGGCCCAGCCGCTGCCGCTCCCGGCGGAGGCGGTCCCCGGTCACGGCATCCCGGCGCAGGCGGCGCTGCCGCAGGGCGGCCCCGGCCAGCCGGTCTCACCTCAGGGCATCCCCGGCGGCCAGCCGGTCTCACCTCAGGGCATCCCCGGCGGCCAGCCGGTTTCACCTCAAGGAGTCCCCGGCCAGGGGATTCCGGGTCAAGGACTCGCGGGACAGCCGATTCCGCCGCAGGGCATCCCCGGGCAGCCCGCGCCCGCCCAGGGTCTTGTCCCTCAGGGCAGTCAGGGTCAGCAGCCGGTCTCCCCGCACGGCATTCCCGGCCAGGGCGGCCAGGCCCAGGCCCAACCCGGTGCGGCCGTACCGGCGCAGGCGCTCCCCGCCGCTCAGCCGGCCCCCGGCACCCCCGTACCGGCGAACGGCGCCGGCCCGGCCGTAGCGCCGAACGCGGACCCGAGCCTTCAGCCGAATTCACAGCCGAACCCGAGCCCGAACCCCAACGCCCCTGCACCGGCCGCTCCCGCCCCTGCTGCTGCCGCTCCCGTCGCCGCGCAGGCGCGGGTCGCGCAGCCGTTGCCCGCTGAGGCTGCCGTGCCGACGCCGAGCGGGGCTTCGGTGGGGGATGTCGATCCCAACTCCACTCAGGGGCGGGCGATCAGTGTGCGGACGTTGGGGCAGGGGGTGCCGTTCACGCGGCAGGCGGCTCAGGTGCAGCAGCCGACCGCGACGCCTCCGCCGCACACGCCGGGCGGCGGCGGGCGGCGGCGGAAGTTGGGGACGCGGCCCGATGCCGGTACCGCCGGGGCGGCGCGTCCGCATCCCCAGGGTGAGCAGGCGCAGCCCTCCATGGCCGGGCAGTCGCGGCTCTCGCCGATCACCGAGGGCGCCGGACGGTCGTACGCCATAGGAGCACCGGACGAGAACGCGGCCGAGGGGCCCGAGCCGTTGGACGGTCCAGGTGGGGCCGTCGAGATCGCGGACACGCCGAGACCGCAGCCGCTCGACGACGAACTGCCCCCCGAGCCGCTCGACAACCCGCGCCGGCTGCTGGTCTGGCCCGCGCCGGACGTGACGACCACACAGGCGCTGAGCGACCGCGGGTACCGGCCCGTCATCGTGCACTCGCGCGAGGAGGTCGACGCGCAGATCGCCGCGTTCCCGGCGGCCCTGTTCGTGGACCCGCTGACCGGACCCATTACGAGGACCGCGTTGCAGTCACTGCGGCAGGCCGCCGTCGCCGCCGAGGTGCCGGTGCTCGTCACCGCCGGGCTCGGGCAGGCGACGCGCGAGGCGGCCTACGGCGCCGATCCCGCCGTACTGCTGAAGGCGCTCGCGCCCCGGGACAGTGAGCAGCATCCGCCGCGGGTGCTGTTGATCGAGGAGCACGCGGAGATCGCGCTGGCGCTGACCGCGACGCTGGAGCGGCGCGGGATGCAGGTGGCGCGGGCCGCGAGCGACGCCGATGCGGTGACGCTGGCGGGGCAGTTGCGGCCCAACCTCGTCGTGATGGATCTGCTGCAGGTGCACAAGCGGCGGGCCGGGATCGTCGACTGGCTGCGGGCGAACGGGCAGCTCAACCGCACCCCGCTGGTCGTCTACACCGCCGCCGTCGACGAGGCCGATCTGCCCCGGCTGGCTTCCGGGGAGACCGTCCTCTTCCTCGCCGAACGGTCGACGAGCACGGAGGTCCAGTCGAGGATCGTGGACCTGTTGGCCCGGATCGGCACGAACTAGCCGACCCGTTGGCCAACTGTGCGAACTGTGCGAACTGCGGGGCCGGTTGAGCACCCGGCCGGTCGGTCAATCGGCCGGCCGGTCAGAGCTTGGTTCAGAGCTTGGTGACGTCCAGGTCGCCGTCGGCGTAGCGCCTGCGCAGGACCTTCTTGTCGAACTTGCCGACGCTCGTCTTCGGGACCGACTCGACGATCGTCCAGCGCTCGGGGAGCTGCCACTTGGCGATCTTCCCCGCGTCGGCGAGGAACGCGCGCAGGGACTCGAAGTCCGCGGTGGAGCCCTCCCGCAGGACGACGGTCGCCAGCGGACGCTCGCCCCACTTCTCGTCCGGTACGGCGACCACGGCGGCCTCGGTGACGTCCGGGTGGGACATCAGGGCGTTCTCCAGGTCGACGGAGGAGATCCACTCGCCGCCGGACTTGATGACGTCCTTGGCGCGGTCGGTGAGGGTGAGGAAGCCGTCGGGGGAGATGGTGCCGACGTCGCCGGTCTTGAGCCAGCCGTCCTCGCTGAACTTGTCGGCGGGGCGCAGGGGTTCGGCGTCGGGGCCGTTGTAGTAGGCGCCGGCGACCCAGGGGCCGCGCACCTCCAGTTCGCCCGCGGACTCGCCGTCGAAGGGCAGTCGTTCGCCGCCGGGGCCGGTGAGGCGGGCCTCGACGCTCGCCGGGAAACGGCCCTGCGTCAGCCGGTACTCGAACTCCCGGTCCGTGCCGACCGCTTCGGCCGGCGGGCGGGAGACCGTGCCCAGCGGGGAGGTCTCCGTCATGCCCCAGGCGTGGCAGACCCGCATGCCCAGCTTGTCGAAGGCCGCCATGAGGGCGGGCGGGCAGGCCGAGCCGCCGATGGTGACCTGGGTGAGCGAGGAGACGTCACGGGGCTTGGCGGTCAGTTCGGCGAGGAGGCCCTGCCAGATGGTGGGCACGGCCGCCGCGTGCGTGGGGCGCTGGCTCTCGATCATCTCGGCGAGTGGCGCGGGCTGGAGGAAGCGGTCCGGCATCAGCATGTTGACGCCGGTCATGAAGGTGGCGTGGGGCAAACCCCAGGCGTTGACGTGGAATTGGGGCACGACGACCAGTGACGTGTCCTGGTCCGTAAGCCCCATCGACTGGGTCATGTTGACCTGCATGGAGTGCAGGTAGATCGAACGGTGGCTGAACACCACGCCCTTGGGGTCGCCCGTGGTCCCGGAGGTGTAGCACATCGCGGCGGCCTGGCGTTCGTCCAGCTCGGGCCAGTCGTAGGTGGTCGGCTTGCCGGCGATCAGGTCCTCGTACTCGTGCACGCGCACGGAGGTGCCGTCGAGGGGGCCGCGGTCGCCGGGTCCGGACACGACGATGTGCTCGACCGTCGGCAGCTTGGGCAGCAGGGGTGCGAGCAGCGGGATCAGCGAACCGTTGACGATCACGACGCGGTCGGCCGCGTGGTTGACGATCCACGCCAACTGGTCGGCCGGAAGACGGAGGTTGAGGGTGTGCAGCACCGCGCCCATGGCGGGGATCGCGAAGTACGCCTCGACATGGACCGCGTTGTTCCACATGAAGGTCGCCGTGCGTTCGCCGTCCACCACGCCCAGGTCCTCGCGCAGCGCGTGCGCGAGCTGGGCCGCGCGGGCACCGATCTCCGCGAAGGAACGGCGTTCCGGCTCTCCCTCACCGGTCCAGCTGATCACCTGCGATGTTCCGTGGACCGTGGACCCGTGGGTCAGGATCCTGGAGATCAACAGCGGTACGTCCTGCATGGTGCTCAGCACGGCGTCCTCCCGGGGCGACATTGCCTACGCGGTAGTAAGGGGTCGCGCTGATTCTGCTCACATACCAGACGGTATGTCACTAGGACCGGGTGATCGATCACCCGTCGTCCGCATCACCCCTACCGGGCGAGAACCAGCTCCGGGTCCTCGCGCAGCTTGCCCAGCGCCCGCGACACCGCCGACTTCACCGTGCCCACGGACACCCCGAGCACCTCGGCCGTCTGGACCTCGCTGAGATCCTCGTAATACCTGAGGACCACCATCGCCCGCTGCCGGTCCGGCAGCTTCGCGATCGCCCGCCACATCGCGTCGTGCAACGCCTGCTGCTCGGCCGGGTCCTCCCCGCCGCCGCCCGTCTCCGGCTCGGGCAGCTCCTCGCACGCGAACTCGTCGACCTTGCGCTTGCGCCACTGCGAGGTCCGCGTGTTCAGCAGCGCGCGGCGCACATAGCCGTCCAGCGCCCGGTGGTCCTCGATCCGCTCCCAGGCGACATACGTCTTGGTCAGCGCGGTCTGCAGCAGGTCCTCGGCGTCGGACGGGTTCGCGGTCAGCGACCGCGCGGTCCGCAGCAGCACCGGCTGCCTGGCCCTCATGTACGACGAGAAGGAGGGGTACGTGAGGGTGGCGGCAGCAGCGACAGCGGTGGCGGCAACGGTGACGGTGGCGGCAACGGTGACGGTCGGCTGGGTCTGCGCAGCCCGTGCGGTGGGCCGGGTGACGGGACGGGCGGCCGGGCGTACGGCCGCGGGGCGTACGGCGGGGCGGATGCCGGGCCGTGTCGTGGTCCGAGCGTCGGCCCGCTCGGCGGCCCGTGCGACGGCGTTCGAAGCGCTGGTGCAGACGGCTGTGGTCATGGCTCCACGCTATGAGCGATCCCCACTTCGGCGGATCGGCCGCAGGTCCCGAAGGGGACTCCGCCTCAGGTTGTAGTGGTGGGGCTGGCTCCACCTCCTGAAGGTGGACGAGCGGGGGAGACGTACTGCGGGTTTACCCCTGGGGGATGGGGTGTGCGGGGGGGCAGTCGCTGGGGGTTCCCTGCGGGGGCGGGGCCGGGCGGGGACGGCCACTGGAGGTTACCTGCGGGGGCAGAGGCTTGCAGGGGGGAGCCGCCGCGGGTTCCCTCCGGGGGCGGGGCCGGGGGGCAGCCGCTGGAGGTTCCCTGCGGGGGCAGAGCCGGGCGGGGGCAGAGCCGGGCGGGGGCAGAGCCGGGCGGGGGCAGTCGCTGCCGGTTCCCTGCGGGGGCAGAGCCGGGCGGGCGTGGCCGCCGGAGGTTCCCTCCGGGGGCAGAGCCGGGCGGGGGCAGTCGCTGCCGGTTCCCTGCGGGAGCAGAACCGGGCGGGAACGGCCACTGGAGGTTCCCTCCGGGAGCAGAGGCTTGCAGGGGCAGCCGCCGCGGGGCCCCTCCGGGGGTAGACCCCACGGGGCAGCCGATGTGGCTTGCTCGGGGGCTCGGCCGCTGCGGCGTCACCCGTGCGGATTACCGTCCGGACTGGGCCACTGCGGGTTCACCCCTGGAAGCTGCCGTCCGTGCTCGGCCACAGCTCAGTCGTCCGAGGTCCGCCCAGGCACAGTCGTCCGGGGTCAGCCGTCCCTGGTCGGCCAGGCCCGGCCGTGCAGGGTCGCCCGTCCGAAGTCGGACGTTGCCGGTTCACCCCTGAAGTTGCCGCTCGGGGTCCGCCGGGCTCGGCCGTCTGCGGAGGGCCGGGGCTCAGGCGTCCCCGGTCGGCCGGGGCTCAGGCGTCGGTGGTCAGGATCAGTCCGGAGGTCGGTACCCCGGTCCCCGCCGTCACCAGTACTCGCCCGGCACCCGGTATTAGGTTCACCGCGGTGCCGCGCACCTGCCTGACCCCTTCCGCGATTCCGTTCATGCCGTGCAGATACGCCTCCCCGAGCTGTCCCCCGTGCGTGTTGATCGGCACCCGCTCCTCCGCCACGAAGTCCGCCGCCTCCCCCTTCCCACAGAACCCGAACTCCTCCAGCTGCATCAGCACGAACGGCGTGAAGTGGTCGTAGAGGATCGCCACGTCCATGTCGTCCGGTCCGAGCCCCGCCGTCCGCCACAGTTGCCGCGCGACCACGCCCATCTCCGGGAGGCCGGTCAGGTCGTCGCGGTAGAAGCTGGTCATCTGTTCCTGTGCCCGCCCGGCCCCCTGGGCCGCCGCCGCGACGACCGCCGGCGGACGCGGCAGATCACGGGCCCGCTCCACCGACGTGACGACGATCGCCTGCGCGCCGTCCGTCTCCTGGCAGCAGTCCAGCAGCCGCAGCGGCTCCACTATCCAGCGCGAGGCCGCGTGCTCGGCGAGGGTGATGGGTCTGCCGTGGAAGTACGCCGCCGGGTTGGTCGCCGCGTACTTGCGGTCCACTACCGCCACCTGACCGAACACCTCGGGTGCGAGGCCGTAAGTGTGCAGATACCGTTGCGCCGCCATCGCCACCCACGACGCCGGGGTGAGCAGCCCGAACGGCAGCGACCAGCCGAGCGCGGCACCCTCCGCCGACGGTTCGCGGTGCGTGACGCCCGAGCCGAATCTGCGGCCCGACCGCTCGTTGAAGGCGCGGTAGCAGACCACCACCTCGGCGACCCCTGCCGCCACGGCCAGCGCCGCCTGCTGGACGGTCGCACAGGCCGCGCCGCCGCCGTAGTGGACCCGGGAGAAGAAGGACAGCTCGCCGATCCCGCAGGCCTGGGCCACCGTGATCTCCGGGTTGGTGTCCATCGTGAACGTCACCATCCCGTCCACGTCCGCCGGTGTCAGCCCCGCGTCGTCCAGCGCCGCCCGCACCGCCTCCACGGCCAGCCGCAACTCGCTGCGCCCCGAGTCCTTGGAGAACTCCGTGGCCCCGATACCGACGATCGCGGCCCGCCCGCCGAGAGTGTCGCGGGTCCGGGCGCTCATGCCCCGGCCTCCGCCGTCGTCGGTACGGCGACCGTGACCACGACCGTGCCGGTGACGTGCCGGCCGATGCCGTTCGTCCCGAGCACGCGCACCGTCGCGGTCTCGCCGTCCGTCTCCTCGATCCTCCCGGTCAACACCATGGTGTCGCCGGGGTAGTTGGGGGCGCCGAGCCGTATGGCGACCTTGCGGAGAACGGCTCGCGGGCCGAAGTGGTCCGTGATGTAGCGGCCGACGAGGCCGTTCGTCGTCAGGATGTTCATGAAGATGTCGGGGGAGCCCTTCAACCGCGCCAGCTCCGCGTCGTGGTGCACGTCCTGGTAGTCGCGGGAGGCGATGGCCCCGGCGACAATCAGCGTGCGGGTGATCTCGATTTCGAGCGGGGGCAACTCCTCACCCACCCCCATGGCCACGCTGCCTACCCTCATGGCCGCGCCTCCTTCCCTCATGGCTGCACCTCCTCACTGACGATCAACTCCCCCAGTTCCTGCAGCACTTCGGGCCCGCATCCGAGGTACCCGTCCAACTGCCGCCCCCACAGGAAGTGCCGGTGGACCGGGTGCTCCACGTCGGCTCCCGCGCCGCCGTGCAGATGCTGACCGGTGTCGACGACCCGCCGCCCCGCCTCGGCCGCCCACCAGGCCGCGGTCAGCGCGTGCGTGGCGTACGGCAGCCCCGCGTCGCGCCGCCAGGCCGCCTCGTACGCCGTCACGCGTATCGCCTCGATGTCCATGTACGCGTCGGCGGCCCGGAGTTGGACCGCCTGCCGGGTGGCAAGCGGACGCCCGAACTGCTCCCGCGCGTTGACATGCGCCACAGCCCGCGCGAGCGCCCCCGCGCAGACCCCTGCCTGCAGACCGGCGAAGGCGGTACGGGCGGTGGCTAGGACGTCGGCGTGGGCGGTGGCTAGGCCGTCGGCGTGCGTGGAGGTCAGGCCGTCGGCGTGGGCCCCCGTGGCACCGAGCCGTTCCGCCGTCGCGCCGTCGAGTGTCAGCCGCCCGGCCGACCAGGGTGCGGTCAGCTCGACCGGTTCGATGTGCGTGGCATCCGTGACCGGCGTCAGCCACAACTCCCCCTGTTCGTCGGCAACAAGGACATGCGTGGCGTCACGCAGCCAGGGGACGACCGGGACCGTACCGGTCAACTCGCCCTGCGCGGAGGCCCGTACGGCCCGTACGGCCCGCACACCCCCCTGCGCGGGAAACGCCCCGCACACCACCACCGACCCGTCCCCGATCCCCGGCAACAACCGCTGCCGCTGCTCGGCGGAACCGTGTGCCGTCACCGCCAACAGCCCGTACACGCACGTCGAGGCGAAAGGCACCTGGGCCGTCGTCCGCCCCTGTTCCTCCAGGACGAGGACGAGACCGAGCAGGCCCAACTCCGCTACGGCGCCCACCAGTCCGGCGGCGCACAACGCCTTCCACAACTCGGGGTCGCTGCCTGTCCCGGCCGCCGCGAGCCGCTCCGGTGTCGCGAGGTCGCCGAAGATCCGGGCGGCCAGGTCACGGGCCGCCGCCTGCTCCTCCGTGGGGGTGAAGTCCATGTCAGCCCACCCCGCCCTCTCGGCCTTCCTGGGCCCGGAAGACGGGGAGTACCAGCGGATCGTCCTCATCGTCGTCGTAGCGCCGGAATTCGAGCCGTACCTGTAGCCCGACACGCACCTTGTCGTACGGCACCCCCACCACGTTGCTCACGATCCGCACGCCCTCGGCGAGTTCGATCAGCCCGACGGCGTAGGGACCCGCCGCGTCAGCGGCATGGTCGGATTGCGTGAAGGCGGGGAAGGGCGGGTGATGCATCACCACGTACGAGTAGACGGTCCCGTCGCCGCTGGCCTCGACGGTGTCCCAGTCCGGGCCGCCGCAGGTATTGCAGCCCGGCAGCCAGGGGTGGCGCAGCGTGCCGCAGTTCGTGCAGCGCTGGATGAGGAGTTGATGCCGCTCCACACCCTCCCAGAAGCCGGCGTTGTCGCGGTTGACGACGGGGCGGGGGCGGCGGGCGCGCGCTCCTTTCTCTCCCCCTTTGCTCCTCTGACTCTGCCGCGCGGGGGCGTATTTGAGGATGCGGAAGCGGTGGGTGCCGACGAGGTCCTGGCCCACCCGTACGTCCATGCGCGTCGTGACGAAGTACCCCGTGCCCAGTTTGGTCGTCTTGCGGTCCGAGACCGACTCGATCACCGCGTCGAAGGCGACCTCGTCCCCCGGCCGCAGGGGCCGTAGGTACTCCTGCTCGCAGTCGGTGGCGACCACCGAGGTGCAGCCCGACTCGTCGAGCAGGTCGAACAGCTCGTCGTAGGCCCCCGTGCGTCCCGAGTGCCCGGAGAGGCCGCCCATGGTCCAGGCCTGGAGCATGGTGGGCGGGGCGACGGCGTCCGGGCCCGTGTACGCCGGATTCGTGTCGCCCATCGCCTCGCACCAGTGCCGGATCATCGGCTCGTTGACGGGGTCCTTGCCGGCGCCCGCGACGGCGGCCGGACGCCCCTCGTACGCCTTGAGCCGCGCCCCCAGTTCGTCTACGACCACCGCACTCACCACCGACTCACCCGTCACCGCCGCCCCCAGTCCGTCGGCCGCAGCGCTCACGGCCGGCCCCAGTCGCTCGCCCCTCGCACTCACCGCCGCCCCCTCGTCATCCCGAGCCGCATCGTCGCGACGATCTCCCGCTGCACCTCGCTCACCCCGCCCCCGAACGTGTTGATCTGCGCCGCCCTGTTCAACCGCTCCAGCTCGCCGTCCCCGAAAACCCCCGGCGACCCCGAACGCACCAGCCCCGTCAGTCCCGTCGAACCGCCGGGTCCGACCGGCACGGCCGACCCGCCGTCCGCTCCGGCGACGTGCTGACATATCTGGTACACCGCCACCGTCGATTCGGTTCCCATGACTTTCACGCCGCTCGCGTCGCCGGGCGCCAGCCGGCCCGCTCCCACGTCGCCCACCAGACGCCAGTTGAGCAGGCGGGTGGCCGCCAGCCGGGCGTGCGCCTCGGCCAACTGCGCCCGCACCCACGGCTCGTCGGCCCGGCGTCTGCCCGTCACCGGATCGGGTGTGCGGGCGGCGGTCAGCGCGGCCGTGTAGAAGTCCTCGGCCTGCATGCCGGTCGCGGCGAGGGCGACCCGCTCGTGGTTGAGCTGGTTGGTGATGAGCGACCAGCCCTCGTTCTCCGCGCCGACGAGGTTGCCCGCCGGGACCCGGACGCCGTCGTAGTACGTGGCCGTCGTCCGCTGCCCGCCCACCGTGTCGATCGGGGTCCACGAGAAGCCGGGCGCGTCGGTCGGGACGAGGATGATCGAGATACCGCGGTGCTTGGGGGCTTCGGGGTCGGTGCGGCAGGCGAGCCAGATCCAGTCGGCGTTGTGGGCGTTGGAGGTGAAGATCTTCTGCCCGTCGATCAGCCAGCCCTGGCTGTCGTGCACGGCGCGGGTCCGGAGCGAGGCGAGGTCCGTGCCGGCCGACGGTTCGCTGTAGCCGATCGCGAAGACGAGTTCGCCGCGCAGGATGCCCGGCAGGAGGGTGGCCTTCTGCTCCTCGCTGCCGTACTTCATGAGGGTCGGTCCGACGGTGTTCAGGGTGACCATCGACACGGGTGCGTTCGCCCGGTAGGCCTCGTCGAAGAACACGAACTGTTCGTCGGCGCCGCGCCCTTGACCGCCGTACTCGACCGGCCAGCCGAGCCCGAGCCAACCGTCGCCGCCGATCCGGCGCAGCAACGCCCGCTGTCCCCGGGGGTCGTCCGCGCCGGGCGGACCGTCCGGCATCAACGCGGCGAAGTACGCCCGGAGTTCGGCGCGCAACCGCCGCTGACGAGGGGTGGGGGCGAGGTGCACGACGGCGGACCTCCGTGTCGTCGTAGTCCTACGGACGATGGTTTCTGACTGTCCGTCAGATGCCGTGGACTGTCAAGGTCGTTCCCGCACGGTCCCGTTGCCGACCGGGCACGCGCGTGGCGCACGAGAACGTCCGCGCGGGAGGCCTGCCCGCATACGGAAAAACGTCTGCGCGGTGGCACCGAAGCACCACCGCGCAGACGCGCTACGACCCCACAGAGCACACCTCACACACCCTCAGACGCCCCCACGCATCCCCGCGCGGGAGTCGTCGGGCGCGGCTACCAGAAGTTGGCGAAGTTGACGGCGACGTTCGAGTTTCCCTGGTTGATGGCGGTGAACGCGGATCCGTTGACCTGGGCGGTGTTGCTCTGGTTCGAGGCCCCGGAGCCGACCGCCTGCTGCTGCGTGGTGGACGAGTTGCCCTTGTTGTCGTGCCCGACCCCGCTGCCGCTGACGGTCGCCACACCCGCGTTCGATCCGTTGCCCGCGATGGCGCCGTTGTCCGCCGCCGCGACGCCGGTGAAGAGGGCGGCTGCCAGCGGGAGGGCGGAGACGGCGGCGATGAGGCGGGCGGTACGGATGCTTGCCATGTTGTTCCTCCAGAACAGAGTGCGGAGCGGCTTCCAAGCCGAACGCACATGAACTACGGCTTTCAAGTACGGCTGCTACCAGGGCAGTTGGCCGACCACCCCGGTGTGGTGCACGACGTCGCAGGACCAGAGTTGCCCACCGAATCCCCGGCGAACCAGGCCGGAAGCGTTTATTCCCCCTGAAGCGTGATGACAAGTCGATAAACCCCTTTGACTGCTCCAAAGCCGCAGTTGAGGGCTGTTCGGACATCCCACCCCGGGCGGCGCATGAGGCGAAGCGTTCCGCCACATTCCCCGCCGAACGCCGCACCCCGGGCGCGCCATCGCCGCCCCCTCTTCCCTTTTTCGAACACCCGTACGAACATGGAGTCATGGCCACCATCGACCGGCAGGCCACCACGCTGGCCCTCGCACACGCCCTGTCAGCCGCCGAACGCGGACTGGCCGTGATCCCCCTGTCCCGAACAAAACTCCCGGCCCTGCGCTCACCGCACCGCGACGACACCGACCTGGTGGGTGCGGCAGGCACCGTAGGACCGCCCTGCCACGGCGAGTGCGGACTCCTCGGCCACGGCGTCTACGACGCCTCGACCGACCCGTCCCGCATCCGCGAACTGTTCGCCGCCGCCCCCTGGGCCACCGGCTACGGCATCGCGTGCGGACTGCCGCCGCACCACCTGATCGGCATCGACCTCGACACCAAATCCGGTACGGACTCGTCCTCCGCCCTGCGCGAACTGGCCCTCCGCCACCTGTTCACGATCCCCGAGACCGTGGTCGTCCTGACCCCCAGCGGCGGCCGGCACCTCTGGCTCACCGGCCCGCCCGACGTCGTCGTCCCCAATTCCGCGAGCCGACTCGCCCCCGGCATCGACATCCGCGGCGCCGGCGGCTACCTCGTCGGCCCCGGCTCCCGCACCGAACACGGCTTCTACGGCGCCGCCCCCGCCACCGCCCACCTGGCCCCGGCCCCCTGCCCACCGTCCCTCCTACGCCTGCTCCTCCCCCCACCCCGCACCAACCACCCCACCCCCACCTCGACCGGCCAACACGGCCAGGGCCTCGTCCAGTTCGTCCTCGCGGCCCACGAGGGCCAACGCAACACCCGCCTCTTCTGGGCAGCCTGCCGCGCCTACGAGAACGACATCGGCCCGGCACTCGTCGAGCCCCTGATCGAGGCCGCCCTGGGCACGGGGCTCTCCGAGCGGGAGGCCCGGGCGACGATCGCTTCGGCGGCGCGGATGACGGGGCGGCGGGCATGACACCGGTGCGCGGCACCTGAAGGCCGACACGAGTAAGGGGCGCCCTCAATTGAGGACGCCCCTTACCAACACCGCGGTGGGTGTGGGATTTGAACCCACGGTGACATCGCTGCCACGACGGTTTTCAAGAGCGTCGCGCTGGGCCGTTCCTCAAGATGTCTGAGCTGGCAAAATGCTGAATCAGCTAGCTCTCCAATGCCTGTTGGCCCACATATGGCCCACGGCGAGCTGATCCGCAGGCGCCCAATGGCGACTACGGCTCGTCTGCCGCCCGACCTACCAGGCGAGGCAGCTCGCGGACGGTCTTGAGCCCTTCCACCTCACCCTGGCCGCCACAGCCACCTGGGGACGGACGGCCGGTGGTCGGTCTGGACCTCCCGCCACCACCGGTTGATCGCCCCTGTCCGCCACACCACCGGCAAACGAACTGAGTGACACGACGGACACTTGGCGAAGCGCAAGCGATGTGCCACCTGTACAGGTACTGCGCCAACTACTCACCATCAATCGTTTCTTGAGTGCTCCTCAAACGTTGAGGATGAGAGACAATAAGGAGCAAGCCCAGACGCTAGGAGAGTGGAGCCGAAATGGCCGATCGAAGCACAATCGAGTGGACAGAAGCCACTTGGAACCCAACTACGGGGTGCGATCGAATCTCAAAGGGCTGTGACAATTGTTATGCCCTCGTGTTGGCGAAGCGTTTGAAAGCAATGGGTTCACCGAAGTATCAGAATGACGGGGATCCGCGCACATCTGGACCTGGATTCGGCCTTACGATCCATAATCAGGCGTTGGGGATTCCATACACATGGAAAGCCCCGAGGACTGTTTTTGTCAACTCGATGTCGGATCTATTTCACGCCAGGGTTCCCGTTTCCTATGTCAAAGATATCTTTGACGTGATGCGGGATACCCCTCAGCACACCTATCAAATCTTGACCAAGCGCTCCCGGAGAATGCGAAAATTGGGAGACCAGCTTGACTGGCCCTCTAACGTCTGGATGGGCGTGACGGTGGAGAGTGCCGAGTTCAATTGGCGCATCAAGGATCTCCGTGAGACCCCTGCAAATATTCGCTTCCTATCCTGCGAGCCATTGCTTGGGCCTCTCGGCGCCATAGATCTCGAAGGTATTGGATGGGTTATCGCTGGGGGCGAGTCCGGAAAGGGGCATCGGCCAATTGACGAGCGCTGGATCACAGAACTGCGTGATCAATGCATCGATACACAAGTCCCATTCTTCTTCAAGCAGTGGGGCGGAGTAAAACCCAAGTCAGGAGGTCGGATCCTGCAAGGGCGAACTTGGGACGAGTACCCGGACGTTAAGCCCCGAGTCGCGGTGTGAGGTCAGAGGAATGTCACCAAAGTACCGGCTGGGAAACCACTCCGCCCTGGGCGCTCGACCTGGATAAGCCCTTCCTTCTCCAGTGGAGTGAGAACAGGCTTGCGGAGATGCGTTTTCCTGTACGGCGTGTGTACCAATGTGTATTGCTCAATCTCCGCTATGGGCACACGTCTACCTTTGTACCGCGCAAGCAAAGCTTGACGCAATGGCTCAGTATTGACGGCCTCTTCAGTGAAGAGCACGTCCTGACCGGCGAGCCTGTCTGAAAATCGGAATCCTCCGCCAGGATCCACCTTCCACATGGCGTCTTTCATCAGTTCAACGCCTTTGACTTCTCGCGTCCCGTGGAACAGGTAGTAGGCGATGTGGCCGGTCTTATTGATCATTGCGAATGATTGGACATATCGGAACTTGCAGACTTCGGAGAGCTGTCGTTCATAGAGGTCATGCAGGAACTGCTGTCGACTCTGCGCAGCTCCGGCATTCTTGTACTCAGAAGTGCCAAAAAGCTCATCCAGGTGATGGTCTACGTTTCCCGCTGTTGCGAAGCGGTTCACATAGTCAACCATATAGTTCACAAACAACTCGCAGCTTGTGAACGACAGCAGATCCGCGAGAACTCGCATAGGTAGGCCCGAGAAGCCGAACGGGTCTACGAAGGCGAAAGTGGGCGCCAGGCGCTTTTTCTGTCCACGCAGGTACTCAATGAGGCTCGTCGCCGTCTCCGAAAACTCGGAGTGGATCAGTTGGATCTTTACATTTTCCGGCCAAGGCTGATGCGCCTCTTTAAAACCGGCGATCTGCTCGGTAAGGCTATCGAAACGATCCCTCTTCGCCTCGCAGAAAAAGAAAAGAAATTCGCACTCCATTTTGCTGAAGTAGCTATGCGTCAGCAAGGTTTCCAAAGCAATCAGAGGAGACCCCGGCTCACCCGAGTCATAGCGCCCCGGCCCTGCGAAGCCATCCAGGAAAACGATTCTGCCGTTATACGAGGACAGGACGGGAAACCATCCACCCAGGTAATGTTTCAGTAGGTCATGCTTGGCCTTGGTGTGCGGGTCAAGCGGCCAAACGGTGGTCTTTGGTGCTGCCACGTATCCCCCTCGGACAGGCATCAGCTCGGCAGTATTATGGTTCCCAGTCGCAGAAAAATGCACGCCATGTGCAGAAAAAAGCGCAGCCAGTTGCCAAACCGTCTGAATGTTCGAATCAAGGGCGAGGCATGATCCGTACCCGTTCAAGCTCGTTCATTCCGTGCGCCTGGGCAGCGCGTGAGGCATCGCGGACGGTGGGTGGAGCGAATGAGACGGAATCTGAGACGGAACCGAACCGCGCTGAGCTGCGCAGACGCATGCTCTGGCCTGCTTTCACATGAGGTCGCTCGTAGGGGCACGCCCCACCGCGAGCAGGTGTGAGCTAGCGGCGAGCAGCTCCGGATACGGTTCGGCCATCCTTGCGGCAGCAACGGCAGAGGCGATCAGGTCGTCGGTGGGGCCGTCACCGGGTTGCTGTTCGACGGCCTTCACGAGTGACCATGCCGGGCCCTCGATCCCGAAGACTTGCACCTCGGTAAGCCCCGCCTCGCGAAGCTCGTCGGCAAGTTCCTCTGCTCGATGGAAGTACGCCAGGGTGAAGTGGGCGCCATCGTGCACCGCGGTGCGGAGAATCTTCGACACCGGCTCATACATGCGCTCGGTATGCAGGTGCGCGTACGTGACGTGCTCGAAAAGGGACGCGTAGCGGTTGATCGCTGCCGCGGCTACCAGCCCACCGGGCTTGACCACACGGCGCGCTTCGGCGAGCGCTCGCCGGCGGTCGTCAGCGTCGGGCAGGTGGTAGAGCGGGCCGAGTAGCTGGACCACGTCGTAACTGTCGTCAGCCGCTTCCAGTACTCGCGCATCCCCCAGCGACGCCGCACAGATCGCAGATGCCTGCTCAACGTGGCGGGGAATGGGATCGACCAAAGAGACCGCGTACCCGTCCTTCACCAACCACTCTGCATGCACGCCGGTCCCACCTCCAACGTCCAGCACACTCGCGGGCGTTGGCGGAAGGAAGCGACGTAGAAGCTCCTTGGTTCGGGCCAGCTCAAGACGGCCATCCGCTGAGCGATGCAGGCGCCTGCTCTCGTCCACGGTCTCGCCGTAGAAGCGCAGAACGGAAGGAGCCAATCCGAGATTCGACATAGTGGCAGTATGCTGTGTACCGGTGGACCAGTCCAGCAAGGAGACAGCAAGAGAGGCAGTCATGGCGCTACTGAAGTATGAGGAGATCGCGGAGTCGCTACGCGCCCGCATCGCCGCCGGCGAGTTCGCGCCAGGCGAGACCGTGCCATCCGGGCGTGACCTGGCAGAACAATGGTCGGTCTCCCGCGCGACCGCCATCAAGGCGATGGACGTGCTGCGCAACGATGGAGTTGTCGTGGCCAAGCAGGGGACAGGCTTCGTGGTGACGGAAACCCCCGTCGCGCGGCCGGCGGGCGCACGGCGGGCAGGTTCCGCCCGCGTCACCGGCGGCATGCCCTTCCTACGTGTCGGTGAGCCGGATTGGGCAGAGCCACCCGCGCGGGTGGCTGCCGTCTTGGGCATGGACTCGGGCGTCACCACGCTGCGACGCATCCGAATCCTCCAGCTCCCGGACGGGAGTCCCCACAGCTACGCGGAAGCGTGGTTCCCTCCCGAGATCGCAGAAGCCTCCCCCCGGCTGGCGCAGACCGCGCCCATCCCGGAGGGAACAACTCGGTATGTACGTCGGCAGACTGGCCGCTTCCCCGCAGAGGGGGTGGATGTGACTACGGTCCGCCTGGCAACCGAGTCTGAAGTCCTTCACCTCGGACTGTCCGGAGCAACGGCGGTCGCCGTGGTTCTGCACACCGCGTACGACCAAGAGGGCCGTCCGCTCGTGTGCGAGGAGGGGGTCACGCCTTCCCCTCACTTCGAACAGGTGGAGACCTATGCGATGTAGGCCAGAGTGAGCCGTAAGAGAGCTGGACCGGTCCTCCGGTCCAGCTTTTTTCTTTTTTTTCCGGCCTCTGAACTGCACAGATGACCAATTCGCAGCACGCGCAGGGGAGTTGACGCTTGACTGGACCGGTCCACCGGTCCAGTCTATGGATGTGCCCGGAGGAAAGCCCGCAGGGGTGAGTACGAAGGAAGCGCAAATTGATTGAAAACTGAACAGATGGGCCCCGTCTCCCCGAGTCGAAAAGACGGCCGCGCGGCCTGGCCCGCGCACGTTTCTCAACTTCCGCAGTGCCTGCATGGCGCTGCGGTCGGTTGCCTCCTCTGCCCGTCCGGCCCGCACCGTGTGCGGTGGTCGTACGGGCGGGGTCGCAGGGAGCCGGAGTGTTCCGACTTCAACGGCGCGCGGCCCCGGGTGGCTAGACCCGGGGCCGCTGTTCGGGCCGTTCACCCCTACGTGAGGACTACGACCCATGAAGCACATCGTCACTGTTCAGGAAGCTGTTACCGCGTTCGCCGCCTGGATGGAACCGACCGACGCGGAACTGGACGCGATCGACTCCGAGATGCCGCTCATCGCGGCCGAGGTCGAGTTGCTGGACGTCCGTATCGCCCTGCTCGACCGCACGCCCACCATGCTGGATCGGCGGCGCGTCCGCCGTGCCGGCAACAAGGTGCTCGCGGCCCGTGCGGCGCTGGCCAACTCGCTTGACGAGGTGGCCTGATGGAGCAGGAGTTCACGGCGCAGGTGTCCGTCCGTGACGGGCGCTGGCGTCTGTACGTGGTCCTGCTGAACACCACCGAACGGTGGCCCGACTACTTGTTCACGCGCACCATCCCGACGTTCACAGACCGCCTGCGGGCGCTCCTCGTGCTCGGCTTCGAGCCGGTACCGGGCGCGCGGTGGGAGTGGACCGAGGACAGCGAGATCCCCGACGACCTCACCTCGCCCGTCGTGCTGATCGCCGCGATCAAGGTGCGTTCATGGACGGGGGCGGTCGCATGAACGCCGCTCAGATCCGTTCAGCAGAGCGCGCGTTGTCGGTCGGCACGTGGCTGATCGTCATGGGCGCCATGCTCTACTCGATCCTCACCGTCACACCGCTCGCTGCCGACCACACCCCGGCTGAGTGGGCGTGGACGGCGCCGATCCTGCCCCTGGTGACCGACGCCGCGGTCGTCATCGTGGTCCGTCTGGACGCTGTGCTCGCCCGCCTCGGGGGACACGGCGGGCGGTGGCCGATCGTCCTGCGCTGGATGACCGGCTGCATGACCCTGGCTCTCAACGTCGCGGACTCCGCGCTGAACAGGGACCTGGTGGGCGTGGCCGTGCATGCGGTCGCACCTTTGCTGCTGATCGTCACCGCCGAAACCGGGCTCGCCTACCGGCGCGCCATCGCGGTCGCGGTGAACGAGCTTGAACAGCGCCAGCAGGCCCAACGCGAAGCCCGCGAGCAGGCAATGACCGAGCGGCGCGAGACGGCCGCGCGGCTGGCCCGGGAGGAGCGCGAGCACACGGCGCTGCTGGCGCGTGAACAGCGTGAGCACGAAGCCCGCCTGATCCACGAACAAGCCGAACGTGAAGAGCGGGCCCGTCGTGAGGAACGCGAGCACACCATGGCCCGCGAGCAGGCCGACCGAGCCGAGCGTGAACGTACAGAGCGCGAGCGTGAACAGCAGCAGCGGGAGCGTGAACGCCGTGAGCGCGAGCAGGCTGCGCGCCGCGAGCAGGAGCGGGCCGCGCTGCTGACGGCCGGTCCGGCTGCGGAGAAGGTACCCGAGGAGCGGGCCCGCGCCACGGTGCTGGCCGCGTTCGAGGCAGGCCTTCCGTTGCGGGCCGCTGCCGATTTGTGCGGCTGGTCGGTCGGCTGGGTCTCCGCCCGTTACCAGGAACTACGCGAGCAGGACCCCGCCCGCGAGTACGAGTCGGTTGAGGTGGCGGCCTGATGTCCGCGGCCTGGGGCAAGTGCTTCGACCCGAACGGCGCCCGCTACGGGATACCCACCTTCCCCTGGCGCTGCGTCCCCGACGGCTACGCCACCCGCCGCCAGTTACGGGCCCGCGGTCTGCGCCCCGGCGGCCAGCAGGTCGCCGCGCAGGCCTTGCGCCCGCGCTACCGGCGCGGCCCGCTGGTCGCCTACTTCTACAGGCTCGACCACGCCAAGCCCGTCCGGCCCATGACGCCGGCCAAACGGGCCGCGCTCGCCAAAGCCAATCTCGCCCGCCGCACCTGCCCGCAGTGCCGCGCGGATGCCGGCTACGTCATCCCCGCCTCGCTCGGAGTGTGCGTGCCCTGCGCCTACCCCGAAGACGAACAACGCGCCGCCTGAACACCCCTACTGTCCTGGGAGTTTCGCTGTGTCCAGCCGTACCCGAGCCCGCGGCACCGCCGGGGTTCACACCGTCCGTATCCCGCACCAGCGCGGGCGCCGTTCCGCGCAGCCGTTCGTCGTGGTCGTGCCCGAACGCCCCTCGCTCACCCGCGAGGCACTGACCGCGATCGGCGGTCTGCTGTGGCGCTTCCGCCGCCCGCTGGCCCCCACTGGCCTGGCCCTGCTCGCGTGGCCGCTGACCGCGATCCTGCACGCGATCGCCTGGTGGTCGGGCCTGCTGCTCGCCCCCGCCGCCCTCGCCCCCGTGCTCTGGGTGCTGGTCATGCAGCGCCGCCGCCCGGCCCGCAGCTCCGTGCTGGGCTGGCGCGTCGGCCTGGCCCTGCTCGCCACGGTCACCGCCGCGTGGACCGCGTTCGCCGCCGGGTTCGGCCCGTTGGCCGGTCCGCTGCCGCTGTTCTGGCTGCTCACCTGGCTCATCACGCAGACCGCTTGGCTCATCGTCCGCCGCTCCCACTGACCTGAGGAGACACCTCTGATGGCAACCCCTCCCCGCCACGCCAAGGGCGCTCCGGGCGCCGGCGCCAACGGCTCCCAGACCAAAGGCCCCGTCAACAAGACCAAGAAGTTCGGTGCCACCTTCGCGCCCGGCTTCACCATCAACGTCAACCAAGGCGGCCAGACAGTCGCCGCCGGCGGCGGCACCGGTCGCGGCGGTGGCCGCGCCGAATCCCTGCTGCCCGCACCGGAGTTCACCTCCCCCGCGCAGGTCCGCAACTACTGCAACACCCTGCGCGCCGCCGGCGTCACCCTCTCCATCGAGGTCGCCATGGCCGCGGAGATCCTCAAGAGCGTGCTGGCCGTGGTGCCGGACCCGGAGGGACGGCCGTTCGGCTCCCGCTCCCGTGCCAACAAGGTGGCCCGCAAGATGCAGAAGTCCGCCGACGCGCTGCGGGACGCCGCGAAGAACGCCGCGGCCACCTACTCCATCTTCCAGCAGCAGTACGAGGAAGAGATCAACCGCGTCCGCCACCGCGCCCGCAAGCCGCAACAGCCCGTCATCAACTGGGCACAGCAGTAAGGGAGTTGAATCTGATGGCTGAGCGCAACCAACAGCAGCAGCTCGCCGAGCTGCTCGAAGTACAGCTCCAGGGCGGCTCGGACGCCGGCGGGGTCGGCAAGTACCTCCTTCACCGGGCCAAGCCCCACCTGCCCCCGTGGCTCGCCTGGGGTGGCACCGGCCTGGCCGGCGTCCTCGGCAACACCCGGTGGGACGGGAGCGCCGCCGCCGGCGTCGGCCTCACCCTCGCGTCGGTGGCGTTGACCGGGGCGACCTGGTGGGCGGGACGGTCGACGAGCCAGCAACGGCAGTTGCACTCAGCCATCACGGTGGCCTGCGGTTCTGCCTGGCTCACCGCCGCCTGCCTCGCCGGACCCACCGCCGGGCCGATCGACGACCTGTATCTGATGGCGGGCCCGGCGCTGGCTCTGTCGTGGAACATTCGCATGGTCCTGCGCCACAACCCCGACGCGACCGGCCAGAGTGCCGACAAGGGCCTGCTGGAGAAGGTCGGCCTGGCGCGGGCGCAGATGGGTGCGGCGAAGGTGGAACCCAACCGGGTCACCGCCCCCGTCGCGCTGGAAGCCGGCGTGCAGACCAACGACGACATGGCCAAAGCGCTGGGGAACATCGCGTCCGCACTGGACCTGCCGACCTCCGCAGTCCGCTACACCCCCGACCCGGGCTCCGCACGGCGCGGCGAACTGGTCATCGTGCCCGAAGACATGCTCGCTGAGGTTGTCGAGTGGGCGGGCCCCTCCAACCTGGGTGGATCGATCGCGGATCCGCTGGTCATCGGGCGGTACGACGACGGTTCCCTGTTGGTGATGTGGCTTCCGGGTGACCCGGACGCGGGCCGCAACTCCACGCACGGCCTGGTCGCGGGCCAGTCCGGTTCCGGCAAGGGCGATGCGGCCCTGAACCTGCTCACGGAGATCCTCTCCCGCAGGGACGTCATCGTCTGGTTCTCCGACCCCAAGGCCTTCCAGGACTTCGGGACCCTGCGCCCCGGTCTCGACTGGGCAGTTGAGGGCGGTACGTCCACGGAGGTCATGGTCGCGGCTGTCGAGGCCGTCATCCCGGCTCGTACGCGCTGGCTGGGTGCGCACGGCTACCGGCAGTGGGTCCCCGCCGCGGCACAGGTCCAGAACAGCCGAGAGCACACCTGCCACACGGATGGCAGCGCGTGCGGGTGCGCAGGGATGCCGTTCCTGGTGGCCTGGTTCGAGGAGGCCGCGAACACCCTGCGGGCGCTGGGGGACGACGCGTTCACCGGCATCGCGCAGGAAGCCCGGTCGGCCGGTGTCTCGCTGATCGTGTCGCTTCAGCGTCCGTCCTACGACCAGATGTCGACCAGCACCCGCGCCTCCCTCCCGTCCGTGATCGCGCTGGGCTGCGACGCGCGGGACGAGGGGTTCGTGCTGCCCGACGAGGTCCTGGCCGCGGGCGCCCACCCGGGCGCGTGGGCCAACCGGCGCCCTGGCTACTGCTACGTCGTTTCGCCGGGCATCCCGGAGGACCGCTATGCCGCCCCGGGTCGTACCCGCCGCTTCACCCACCGGGCGGTGCCGGTCATGGAACTGCTCGCGACCTGGGCACAGCGCAACGGCGCCAGTGCCGACCCCATCACCGCCGGCGCCGCCTCCAGCATCGCCGGACGCGCCTACACCGGCCGCACCACCCCCGGCACCGAGCAGACGACGCCGCTGCGGGCCGTCGACGAGGAGGACGACGACATGGAACAGAACAGCCTGCTCGTCGACCCGGAGGACGCACACATCGACCCGGAGGCCGAACTCCCTGACCCGGAGCAAGGCGACGACGCCCCGATCTTCGGACAGGAGACCGGCCGTAAGCCGTCCCCGGCAGAGGCGCGGCGGCTGTTCGCGGACGCGCTCACGGAGTTCGAGTCGACCGGACAGATGATCGTCGGCCCGAAGGACTTCATGGACTGGTGCGACCGCCACAGCCTCTCCCGCCCCTGGGTGTCCGAACGCCTCAAGGAGGCCGCGCTAGAAGGCCGGTTGGAGGCGACGAACACCACCGGCCGGTGGCGGATCGTGCCCGTCCTGACAGCAGCCTGACACCTGACACCGTCACGCCCCTCTGACACCCAAAACCCTAGGCAGACCGGGTGTCAGAAACGCGTGACGCCCCCCTCGTGACACCCCTGACGCCCCCGCCTGACACCCACCCCGCGCACGCCCCCGCCCACAGGTGGTGCGGGCCCGCGGCACACCCGAAGGGAGCCAGAAGTGAGTCAGCACCTCCCGCCCGGCCAGATGGCCCCGCACATCCCCGCCCACCTCTACCACCACGCCCAGGCCACCGGACAACCCGTCGTCATCGTCGTCACTTCCACCACCCCGCCCGGCTTCCCGTGGCAGAAGCTACTGATCCCGTTCGCGATCGCCGGCGCTGCCGCGCTCGGCACGTGGGGGGTGGTCGCCGCGCTGTGCTGGCTGATGGATGTCGCCTCGCACACCGCAACCGTCATCGCCGGCGCGGCCGGGCCGGTCGGCGCCGGCGGCATCACGATCAAGCTCTTCTCCAAGAAGTAGCTACGCCAAGGGCGGCCCCCTCGTCTCGCCAAAGTCGCGGGGCCGCCCTTGTCAGCCAGTCACCCATCAAGGAACTGGAGACATCCAGCATGACCCATCGACCCGACATCGGGCGATTGCTCGCCCTGCTCGAACCCGTCCGTGTGCTCGACGCGTTCTCCTGCATCGGCGGCGCCACCACCGGCTACCGGCGCGCGTTCGTCAACTGCCACATCACCGGCGTCGACAAGGAAGCCCAACCCGACTACCGGGGCGACGCCTTCCACCAGGGCGACGCGATCGACTTCATCCGCGCCCACGGGCACGAGTTCGACTTCATCCACGCCTCACCGCCCTGCCAGGGCGAGGGCGCCCCCACCAAGGGCACCAACAAGGCGCGCAACGCCGCGATCGGCCGCACCTACCCCCGCCTCATCGCCCCCACGCGCGCCGCCCTGGAGACCACGGGCCGGCCGTACGTGATCGAGAACGTGCCCGGCTCCGAGGTCCGCAAGGACATCCGATTGTGCGGGGAACAGTTCGGACTCGCCGTGCTCATGCACCGCTACTTCGAACTCGGAGGCTGGACGGCCGTGCACCCGGCCCACCCCAAGCACCGGGGCTACGTGCGCGGTTGGCGCCACGGCGTCTACCGCGAGGGCCCGTACGTCGCCGCGTACGGCGAGGGTGGCGGCAAGGCCACCGTGGAGGAGATCCGCGCGGCCAAGGGCATCGACTGGTCCACCGATCATCTGCGTCTGCGGGAGGCTCTGCCGCCCGCCTACACGGAATGGATCGGCCGCGCCTTCCTCGCCGCCGTGCCCGTGCTTGAGCTGGGAGCCGCGGCGTGAGCACGCATCTGCTGAACGCCGCACTGGCCGCTGCTGAGCGCGGTTGGCACGTATTCCCCCTGCGTCCCGGGACCAAGCGGCCCGCGCTGCACGGGGCCGACCGGTGCAAGCTCACCGGAGACTGCGCCAACGGACACCTGAAGTGGCAGGAGCGGGCAACCGTCGACCCGCACCGCATCACGCTGTGCTGGGAGAACAGTCCCGCCAACATCGGCCTCGCGACCGGCCCCTCCGGGCTGATCGTCCTCGACCTGGACGTACCCAAGAACCAGGACAACGGCAACAGCAGTGCGGACACGCCTGACGGCGCGACAACCTTCAAGGCGCTCTGCGAGCGCACCGGACACTCCGTCCCCCGCACCCGCACGACCCGGACCGCGAGCGGCGGACAGCACCTGTACTTCGCCGCGCCGGCCGGTGTCCGGCTGGGCAACACCGCGGGCACCCTCGCGCCCCTGGTCGACACCCGGGCATGGGGCGGGTACGTCGTCGCCGCCGGCAGCATCACCCCCGACGGCTCGTACGAGACGGTGCATGACATCGCCCCGGTACCCCTGCCGGGGTGGTTGTTGGAGTTGTTGCAACCGGCCCCTGCGCGCGTCATGACGCCGTTGCGGTTGCCCGCGGTCGACGGCAGCCGCGCGGCCCTGGCCGCGCTGGAAGCCGAATGCGCGGTCGTCACGGCAGCTCCGGACAAGCAGGGCAACATCACGCTCAACCGGTGCGCGTTCAAGGTGGGGCGGTTCGTCGCGTGGGGCGACCTTCCCCGGCACGTGGCAGAGGACGCCTTCCAAGCGGCTGGAGAGGCCCGGGGACTCACCGCTGCGGAATGCCGGAGCACGATCCGCAGCGCTTTGGACAGTTCCCTGCGCAAGGTCCGGCCCCGGGAGAGGGCATGAACACCCCTCCCCGTCTCCGCTTGGAAGGCCAACCGGTGGCGAGCGGCCCGCACTCCGCCCAACCGGCTGTACCCGGGCCGGTCGTGGGCGAGCCGAAGGTCGCCGCCCGTCAGGGCGTCACTTCAGCTCTTCGTCCTGAGCAGTTCCGCAGCAATGAGGCACGCCACAGCACGCTCGACCCGACACCGGACCAGCCCGGGATCCGCATCTACGCCCCGCCGCTCTACCGGCATCACAAGGACGGCGCCCGCTGGTCCACCCGCCCAGGCGACACCCCCAACGCCGCCTACGCCTGCCCCTGCGGACAGACCGCCACCGCCACCGGAGCACCGAAGGTGGCCGCTCTGGCAGCCGAGTACACCGCGCACAAGTCCGCCTGCTCCGGGACACCCGCATCTCTGCCCGAAAGGAGGGCCGCCGCATGACCGAGATCATCGACGGGGCCGCACTGCTGGACGAGGTGGAAGCCTTCCACCGTCGCTTCAACGTCTTCCCCACCGAACACGCCTACGTCGCGGTCGCGTTGTGGGACGCCCACGCGCACCTGATGGACGCACTGGACGGCACCGCCCGCATCGCCTTCCTCAGCCCCGAACCCGGCTCCGGGAAGTCCCGCGCCCTGGAGATCATCGAAACCCTCACCCCGCGCGCCGCGACCACCGTCAACGCGTCCGCGAACGCTCTGTTCCGGCTCGTCTCCGCAGACGAGGGCACCCCGACACTGCTCTTCGACGAGATCGACACCGTGTTCGGGCCCAAAGCCGGCGGCAACGAGGAAGTCCGCGGGTTCCTCAACTCTGGCTACCGGCGCGGCGCCAAGTCCCTGCGCTGCATCGGCGAAGGATCCGACCAGAAGGCAGGGTTCCTCCCGTCGTTCTGCGCGGTCGCCATGGCCGGACTCGGCTCCCTCCCGGACACGATCATGACCCGCTCGGTCATCATCCGCATGCGCAAGAAGGCACCCAACGAGAAGTGCGAGCCCTACCGGCGCCGCATCCACGAGAAGCAGGGACACGTCCTGCGGGACCGGCTCGCGGACTGGACCGCCACCCTGCACGACCAGGTCGCCGAAGCCTGGCCCGAGATGCCCGAGGGCGTCGTCGACCGGCCGGCCGACGTGTGGGAGCCGCTCCTCGCGGTCGCCGACGCGGCCGGCGGGCACTGGCCCGAGCGCGCTCGCACAGCCTGCATCGCGCTCATCAAGGCCGCTTCCCAGGGCGACCAAGCCTCCCTCGGGGTGCGCTTGCTGACCGATCTGCGCGACAAGGTGTTCTGCGGAGTGGACCGGATGCCCACCGCGGCCATCCTCGAAGTTCTCCTCGGCCTGGACGACGCTCCCTGGTCCGACATGAGCGAGGACGGGCAGAGCGCCAAGCCGCTCACCGCGCGCGGGCTGTCGAAGCTCCTGAGCCAGTACGTGCGCCCTGACATCACCCCCATCAAGCCGCGCGGAATCCGGGTCGGCGCCACGACCCCGAAGGGCTACTACGCGGAAGACCTCGCCGACGCGTGGATGCGCTACTGCCCCCCGGACCCCCAGAAGTCCGCAACATCCGCAACGTCCGCAACACCGCAGGTCAACGGGGGTGAATCTGTGGCGGACACCCCTTCCGAGACCCGCCACATGTTCGCGGAATCCGACACACGCCAACTCCGCATCGCCGGCTGACCAGCGCGCATCCATAGGTCCCGCCGCACCGCGGTGCGGCGGGACCTATCCGCAACAGAAACGGCATCCGCCACAGATTCAAGCCGCTGACCAGCAATGTTGCGGCGTGGCGGATGTTGCGGATCCCTCAGAAGGCAGAGACGAGGAGTCGCAACGTGGCACGCCCCGAAAAGCTCAAGCTCCCCGAAGTTCTTGCAGAGATCAAGATGAGCCGCGCCGCCTTCTACCGCATGCGCGCCCGCGGCCAAGCTCCCCGCATCCACAAACTGCCCAACGGCCATCTCCGCGTCAACCGCACAGACCTCGACGCCTGGTGGGCGCGGTGTGAGGACAACGCCGCGTAGCTCACCGCCAACCGACCGAGGGGCCCGCCGTTCTGGTGGGCCCCTCTCCTCATGGGAGAGAAATGCTCACGTACGACGTCGACGTCTGGTCCATCCGCAAGCGCGTGGGACGTCCGAAGCCCTACGAACTGCGCTGGCGCGTCGGGGCACGGCCGCACTCCAAGAGCTTCAAACTCAAGCCGCAGGCGGACGGTCGCCGTTCAGAGCTGATGACCGCGCTTCGGGAGCGCGAGCAGTTCGACGAGGACACGGGTCTGCCTGCACGAGAGTTGGCCGTGCGTGACTCGCCCACCTGGTACGACCACGCCACGGCGTACGCGCTCATGAAGTGGCCACGCGCTGCCGCCAAGCACCGCGCCGGCATCGCCGAGGCGCTCGCCGTTGTCATCCCGACTCTGGTCACGACGACTCGGGGCGCACCGGACTCCAAGACCTTGCGGGCCGCCCTCTACCAGTGGGCGTTCCGCGCGGTGCTGGGGCCGGACGGCAAACTGACCCCACGCCATACCGCAGAGGAGCCGCCGCCAGAGATCCGATCAGCCTTGTCCTGGCTCTCCGGGCACTCAATGAAGGTCAAGGCACTGGAAGATCCCGCGCTTCTACGACCCGCCCTCGAAGCTCTCTCACGCCGCATGGACGGCCGGAAGGCCGCGGAGAACACCGCCCGGCGGAAGCGCATGGTGCTGAGCAACTTCCTCCGGTACACGGTGGAAGAGAAAGGACTCCTGTCCGCCAACCCCCTCTTGCGCGTCGACTGGACGCCACCAGAGACGGATGACGAGATCGACTTCCGGTATGTGCCCGGCCCGGCACTGGCCCGCTCGTTCATCACAGCCGTGCGCGACTCGGGGGCGCGGGGGCAGCACCTTGAAGCGTTCTTCGGGTGCCTGTACTACGCCGCGATGCGCCCCGCCGAGATCGCCTCGTTGAAGGCTTCGGACTGCACCCTGCCCCCGGCGACCGAGGAAGCTGCGGAGCAGTGGGGGGAACTGCTGCTCGGGGAGAGTCGCCCGGAAGTCGGGGGAGGCTGGACGGATGACGGCGCATCATACGAGGCACGCAGCCTCAAGCGTCGGGCCCGTGGGGCGACTCGGTCCGTGCCGATTCCGCCGATCCTCGTACGGATGCTGCGGGACCACATCGCGGCCTACGGGACCGCCCCGGACGGTCGTCTCTTCCGCGCCGCGCGGGGTGGTCGTGTCCGGTCTACCGAGTACTGCGACCTGTGGGAGGCCGCTCGCGCTTCGGTGCTGTCGAAGAAGGACGCGGCAACTTCCCTCGCGGAAGTGCCGTACTCGCTCCGTCATGCCGGGGTCTCCCTGTGGATCAAATCGGGAGTGGACCCAGTGGAAGTCGCGCGTCGGGCCGGCCACAGCATCGCCGTGCTGTTCCGCTTCTACGCCAAGATCCTCCGGGGCGAGCAGTCCCGCTCCAACCAGCTCATCGCGCAGGAGCTGAACAAGGGCGGGTAAGCGGGCCCACCTTGGCCCACAGATGGCCCATACGCACTGGTCAACCGTGGGACAGAGGCGGAACGGGGTGAGACAAGGTGCACGCAGAAGGGGCGCCCTCGCGAACGTGGGCGCCCCTTCTGACCTGCAAGGCTTCTGACCTGCTGCGGTGGGTGTGGGATTTGAACCCACGGTGACATCGCTGCCACGACGGTTTTCAAGACCGTTCCCTTAGGCCGCTCGGGCAACCCACCTGCGCACGCGCCCACCAGGGACGGAGCGGGTACAGCGTACCTGCCCCCGACCTTGCATGAGGTTCATGGTCCACACAGGGTCCACCGGCTCAGTTTCCCGACTCCGGCCCAGTCGCATGAGGCCCTTCGTCGAGCGAGAGTCTGCGACCGCCAGCCGCTGAAGATGCAAGACGCTCACCACCTGAACCTCGGACTCAACCAGGTGCAGTCCGCGAAGCACGCTCGAATAAGAGTCACGCGCGACGCTCGCATGGGAGTCACCCCCGGAAGGGTTTCTAACCCCGCCCACTAATTAAGTAGCGAGCGCGGCCTCGTGCGGGCAGCGTGCGAGTCTGGCAGCCCGGCTGACCGGGGCGCCGGCTGCCGAGAGCTAGGCCAAACCCTGACGCGCGATTTTGCGTGATCCAAATCACACCTTTACATTCCGTTGCTGACAGCGACCGCGCCCGAGTTCCAGCTCACGCTAAATACGGCGAATCGGACCCGCGCGAAACGGAACAGAACATTCTGTAGCGACCCCAGGACGGCATACTAAATCACCTGTGAGTAACCTGTGGCGTCGAGATGCGCCAGAATATACGGTCGTAAGCGCTTGCCGTGAGCATGTCCCATAATTGCGCTTTCGGTGAGGACGCAAGGTCAACACACGTCCCATCAATCGTAGGGAGCTATATGCGCAAGTCGCGAATAGCAGTTGTCCTCGGAATGACTTCTGCAGCGATTTTCATCGCCGCTCCGGGGGCCAGCGCGACAATTCACAATCTCGGGTCTTTTGGGGGCGGACCCGGTTACAACTCGTCTCACTGGGACGACGAAAGCTACACGCAGATCTACTTCGACTACTGCCAGTCGAATCAAGGCGCACCCAACAAGAGTCTCGTAATCGAGCTGAGAGAAGATGTCGCCGGATTCCCCGATCACAGCTGGGGGTCGAAGACATTCACCAAGTGCTTCAGCAGCTTCGGAAGCAATGGTGAGTGGACCGGGCTGAACCAGGGCGGTTACTTCTTCCGCATCAACAAAATTGATGACGGTGCGGGAAGCGGCTTCTACGTATACGGAAACTCGTACATTGACACAACCAAGGCCGACTGACCTCGATCGGTTCTGATACAGGGGGCGTTCCGTCACGGAACGCCCCCTGCACTCGATCGAGTGTTCCCTTTGTCACTCTCAGGAGATCTCTCTTGAAAATTCTCGCACGATTTCGAAGCAGTAGCGCCCTTTGGGCATCCCCGGTATGTCTAGCGATTCCCCTGTACTACCTCTACGCGAGCGGCGGAGCCATATCCGGCCAAACTCTTGACTACGCACCTACGGTAATTTCGCGAGCCCTGGAAGTCGCGTACGCGTTCGCTTATGCCTTCGCCTCCGGTCTGGCCGCCTGGGAGAGCGCGGGACTAAGAAAGTGCGGCATTTGGGACCTTGGCCCGTACCGATCGAGATATCGGGTAGCAGCGAATACACTGCTACCGGTAGTGACCCTATCCTGGTCAATGCTAATTTTGCCGGCATCTCTGGCCCTCGCCCAAACAGGAACTCTTCCAACAATCGACGCGCTGCGACCATTGATGCTGGGCATGATTTTGTGTGTTGTCCACGCCGTGATCGGCTTCAGCGTCGGCCTGTACGTCCCACGGCTGATTGCCGCCCCTCTCATGGTGACGGCAGTTTGGGTTCTAGTATCGTTCTCATGGTCGACCGAGCCATTCTGGCTTCGGCACGTATCTGGCCAATACCCCACAACGTTGATGTTCGGCGAGGCGGCGAGCATCAAATCTCTGACTCCGCATTTGCTCTTCAGTGGCGGAATTGCTGTTGGCGTCGCCGTTATGTGGATTCCGGTCCGGTCTAGGACTATTCGTTTCACTCTGGCGTCAACTGTCGCGATCATTGGCGTTATAAGCGGCCAAAGCATGGCCAGCGGATGGAATTACAATCCTCCACTACTCGCAGATCGGGCAGATATGACATGCACAGGGAAATCACCGAAAGTGTGCATGCCTGCAGTGACTGCATCTGGCCTCCCAAGAGCCTATAAGGAGGCAGAATCAGTACTCCAGAGCTTTCAAAATATTGGGGTCAAGGTGGACCCCGCGGTCATCACAGACCAGATCGCTGACGGCAGGTATCCTCGCCCATCTACGGACAAGGTCTGGCGCGTGGGTCTTACGCGCGGCGTCCAGAGCGGCGATGTGCGATACAGGCTTACCGTGGCCGCGGTTCATTTTCCCTGCTCGGATCCCGACCTCAAAACGAGCAGGGAAGTGATGCTTTGGGCGGCAGAGGTGACCGGTCAAGTAGAGTCAGAGCGAAAGCGAGTTGCTCAGGAGCAGCCCTTTTCCGACGAGAACGAAGTCAACAATGAAGTCCGAAGGGTGTTGAACTCACCGAAAGCTGAACAAGCCGACTGGTTCACGCAAAGCTTGAGCAAGGCATGCGGCAGGGGCGCATGAGGTGGTGGGTAAAGACGCGACGGGCTCATACTGCTCTACCAGCGTCTTTGATGGCATTCCTCATCATGGCGGTTGTCATCCAGGACTCCTTGGCTGCTCTTCCCTCTGTCACCAATAATGTAGACCCGGTTCCGCTGATGCTCTTCGTTCCACTTCCACTGGTAATAGGTCTGATGTACTGCCTTGATTCCCGTTTGGATGGGCCGGAGATCTCCTCCTTCCGCCGGGTACGTTTGCTGGACGTCGGAATGGTTCTCGTGACTGTGGCGATCGTAGAAGCCATCTCTCTCATTCTGGGCCATCTACTTCACTCCGCACAGATGACAACAACTGGGCGCAATACCGCATTTCTGGTCGGAATGATGCTTTTCGTGCGCGCCCTGGTCGGCCAACCTGCGGTTCTGGCACCGGTTGTTTGGGTAGTGATTGTTTTGCTGTTTGGCTTCCAGATCGGCAATGAGCCTTACGCCTGGACAATTCTCCCCCAAGCCTCAAACTCCCTTGCCGCTGGGACAATTTCCATCGCCGTGCTCGCCGTTGGTATCGGAGCCCAAATTTACAGTAGGAAGGTCACATGAGCCTGAATTTCACATCCTGCACCTATAAATACAAGCGCTGGTACAGGCCCGTCTTGGATGATTTCAGTTATGTACTCCAGGACGGACTAACCGTACTCCTCGGCCCCAATGGTGCAGGAAAATCAACCATATTGAAACTCGGTGCAGGAGTGATTCACCCGCACATTGGTGCGGTAACGCTTGACAGTATTCGATCCACGGTCGCAATCTATCGCCGTAATGTGGCATGGCTACCTCAAACTGTTGTCCCCATGCCTGGGCTTACCGCGCGCGAATACGTCGCATATATCGGCTGGCTCAAAGGTATGAGTCGCCGAGAGTCATGGGATCGTGCAGCCCAAGCTCTTGGACGGGTCAATCTTGGCGCGGAGTCGAATAACAAGACCACCCGCCTTTCTGGCGGTCAGCTGCGACGAGTCGGAGTAGCTGGTGCGCTCGTCCATGATGCCCGTGTAATACTCCTCGACGAACCCACGGCGGGAATGGACCCTCATCAGCGCCGCATATTTCGTGATGTGGTCGGTAGTTTGATCGAAGACGTGAAGATTTTGATATCCACGCACGACGTAGTGGATCTAGTTGAGGAAGCACAGCATGTCACCGTCGTGAATGGTGGGCGAATCCTGCACACGGGCAGTACGGCAGAGTTCCTTGATAGGACACCTGAGGGTACGGTCCTGGGACGTGCCGCAGAAGGCGCGTACTCGGAGATATTGCAGGAAGCCGACCTGTCACGTTAATCTACCTATCTCTCGCCCAACAGGGAGGCCACATGATTTAGCGGCGCTCAATAAATGCAGGGGACCCCGGTCTCGTAGATCTTTGCTGGACGGTAGGTGCCCAGAATATCGTGAGCGAGCCTGATAAAATATGGAGCATCAAATGAGGATGCTGACCGCTGGCGGACGATTCGGCCGGATTTTCACTATTCCGAATGTTCTTAGTATGGCACGCCTTTCCGGTGTCCCGATATTTCTCTGGCTGATCCTATGGCCCGAATTTGGTGGCCCAGGACACGATGGCTGGGCGTTTCTCATTCTGGCTTTCAGTGGCGTCTCTGACTATCTGGATGGAAAGCTGGCGCGTCGCTGGAATCAGGTATCCAACTTGGGTCGTATTCTCGACCCAGCTGCAGACCGCCTGTATATCGCCTCGACTCTGATCGGTCTCACCTGGAGAGGAATCCTGCCTCTGTGGCTGAGTGCTCTGCTCGTTTCCCGTGAACTGTTCCTTGGGGTAGCGGTGATCGTCTTGCGGCGATATGGCTACCCCCCACCACAGGTGAACTTCCTAGGTAAAGCAGCCACCTTGAACCTGATGTTCGCCTTTCCTCTTCTTTTGCTTGGCAATGGGAACATCGGCCACTGGGAGTGGGCATCAATTCTGGGCTGGGCTTTTGCAGGATGGGGTACAGTTTTGTACTGGTGGGCTGGCGGACTTTATGTGATTCAAGTCCGCCAAATCATTCAACGGAGTACACTCTGCGGGCGAGACGCGGCAACCGCGTGAAGATGGGCAGATCAGAAGGCCAGATGATCCCGCCTGGACATCTACCCGGAAGGTTCCTGGGTCCAGCACTGGCTTCCCTCTTCCATGCATGCCGCCAGCGCCATTTCGTCAAACTGACACGATTAGGTGATCGTGCCACCTCTCCCAGATCGATCTGAGATCCTGGAGTTCGATCGAGAGGGGCCAGGTATGGAATGGAAGACCCACGGTGAGCGACAGATCTACACCAACAAGTGGGTGAACCTCTGTCTCGTTGACGTCCAGCAGCCTGACGGGCGGAGGTGGGAATACCACGTCGTTCGCCTGCGGCACCTGGCCGTGGCCGCCGTCGTCAACGAACGCCAAGAGGTCCTGATGATGTGGCGGCACCGCTTCATCACAGACTCGTGGGCCTGGGAGTTGCCCATGGGCCTGGTCGAGGAGAACGAGACTCCGGAGGAGGCGGCGGCCCGCGAAGTCCTTGAGGAAACCGGCTGGCGCCCTGGCCCCATCAAGCCCCTGATCTACGCCGAGCCGGCCAACGGCATCACCGACTCACAGCACCACGTCTTCCGCGCGGACGGCGCTACCTACGCCGGACCGCCCACGGAGAAGAACGAGTCCGACCGCATCGAGTGGATCCCCCTCTCAGAGGTGCGGGGCATGATCGACCGCAAGGAGATCGTGAGCAGCGGCTCACTCGTCGGCCTGCTCTACCTGCTCATGGACGAAGCGATGCGCTGACCGGTGGGAGGAGTTCCCGTAGCCGTGCCTCGAAGGCCAGGGCTACGGGCTCCTGCCTGTGTGGGGCCAACTGGTCGTAGAACTCCCTGAGATGGCCCGAGACTCGCTCGGAGCCAACTGCCGACGCTGGCTCCAGTGCTTGTGTGGCGGTGTGGCACGCCTGCTCAAGCTTGCCCTGGTCCAACTGCGTGCGAGCCAGCCAGAACGAGTGAAATGCCCGGCCGCGTTGGTTGGTGTGGGCCTCGCGCCGCAATGCATCCGCGATCAACGGTTCCGCAGTCGCGGCTTCGCCCAGTCGGCCGTGAGCAATCCCCGTGTCCACGATCAGCTTCGTCTCGTCGAAGTACGTCACCCATGACGGATCCGGGTTGCTCGCCTGGATCTGCTCGAAATGGCGGTGCGCTTCCCCGATCGCCCGGTGAGTCGAGTCTCGGTTGCCGAGCGTGGCGTGAGCGAAGGCTTCGCGCATCGACAGCATGGACTGGACACGCGGGGTGGTGTCGAGCGCTGAGCGGGCCTGGTCCTGGGCGGCGGTCACGAGGGCCAGAGAGTCCGCAGGCTTGTCCTGATAGGTGCCCTGCAAGCTCATGCAGGCAAGCACGTTGGCCATGAACTGGCGGTCGTCGATCTCCTTGGCCAGTTGCAACGCCTCGGTGAAGTACGCGCGGGCTTGGTTGTACTGACGGGCGTCGAAGTAGGTCCAGCCGGTGAGGCGGGCCAGTTCGGCCGCGATTCCGTACAGGCCCTGCTGGATGGACGGCGGGCGGTTCTCCTTCAAGAGTCCGACCACATGGCGGAGTTGGCCAACGATGGCCGGCCTCAGAGCCTCGCCTCCGTGCTGGTCGTCCCGTCGCCAGTAGTCCTCGATGGACGAGCGAAAAGCTTCAAGTGTGGCCGCGCTCAGGCTCGTTCGCGTGGCCAGCGCCAAGATGCTGTCCACATCAGGGCCAGGCAGAGACGCGGGGGTCTGCTGCTCGGGCTCCTGTGCCTGGGGAGGTTCTCGCTCCGTGACCACGAGGGCTTGAGGCGTCTCCCACTCGCGACGCGCGAGCCCAAGCATGTGCCCTGGGATGCGCAGGCCGTCCGCGATGCGCTCGACGACGTCCATGTGCTGCAACTGGCGTTGCCCTGCGATCACTTCGCCGACCCGACTGGGTGTCAGCTCACAGCGCCTGGCGATCATCGACGGGTAGATGCCCGCCTTGGTCTTCACCAGTCGGAAGACCCTGGCGAAGTCCCGCACTCGGCAGGCGTTGATCATCTCGGGATCGGTGAGCAGCCTGGCGGGCAGTTCCTGCGGCCGGTCTGCGTCGGGCATTGGCAAGCTCCCACACTGCGAGGGCTACGCAACGTCGCTGATTCTCTACTTCCCGCGATATTACCCAAGTTGGGTAATCAGCCTGACCTTTTGGCGCGGGCCCCCTGATCGCGATGCTCCTTCACATGGCGAGCAACCAGCAGACCAGACCAGGCATCGGTGAACTGGCGAAGGACAGCGCCCGAGACCGGATCGGCGTCGTCATGGGTGAGGTCGGCGGTCGGGTGCAGATAAGGCCGATCGGCGGAGGCACGGAATGGGACGCCATGCCGGACAACGTGGTGGCGCCGAGTCCACGAGAGGAACTCAGCGCACGTTTGGCCATCAAGAACGGCAACAGTCGGGATGGGCTGTGACGCGCGCTATCAGCCGATACGCAGGAGTCCTGTTCGTGATCATGATCAGCGGCTCGTGCGGCCTGGTGATCGGCATGGCTCTCGCCATGGGCCAGTAGACCGGCCGCCCCGGACGGGCGCCAACTCCCCGTTCCCCCTTGCCCGTTCGGGGCCGGCCATCCAACCCACGCACCGCCACACACAAGGAGTACTCGCATGACGACAACGGCGAACGATCGGAAGACCGGTCGCGCGGTGGCTGGTGAGGAGCTGTTCGAGAGCCTCGCCCACTTCGTGGTCGTCCACAACGGGCAGTCGCCCCAGCGCGCCGAACGCATCGCGGACCAGGCGGTCGCCTTCCTGGTCACCGCAGCCACGGCCACCGTTCCCATGGTTCCGTCGGACGACGTCGACCTCGGCCTGCACGCGCTCATCCTGCACACGAGGGAGTACGCGAAGCTGTGCGACCGGTACGCGGGCCGCTTCCTCCACCACAATCCGAAGCCGGGTGGCGGGGGCCGCGACCCGGAGAAGGTAGTCACCTCGGCACGTGCCATGAAGGCCGCCGGGTTCATGGTCTTCGACGACCTTTGGACCGTGGGCGGCAGGAACCTCGCGCAGTGCGACTCGGACTGTGGCCGACCGTACGGTCAGGCGTAGCACCCACCACATCAGCGTCGCGGCCGGCCTCACTCGTGGTCGGCCGCGTTCGCCTGGAAGGAGAACAGACGTTGTCCGCGTCACCCCCTGAACTGCCGATCGTGGTGCTCGACGCGCTCATGCCCACGACCCAGCGCCTGGTGCTCAACCGCCGGGGCTCCATGGTCTGGGAGGTTCAGAGCCATCGGGGTCACTACGCCGTGAAGGTCGGCTATCCGATCGAGGCCACTGCCGACTGGTCCGCCCAGCCCTGGACCGCCCTCGCACCCGCCCGCGAGGGGGCCGTGCTGCATCGCCTCGGCTTCGTCGACTTCGCGTACGGCGAGTGGGAGCAAGGGACTTGGAACTTCCAGCCGTGGCACGAGGGGCCGGATCTGTACCAACTGTGGGAGCCGTGCCGTCGGCCTGGCTCGTCCATCGCTCCGCATATCAGCGTGGCGGCGAGTTGCGTCCAGGCGTTGGCCGAACTCCACGCCAAGGGCTGGGCGCACGGTGATGTGCAGCCCGCCCACTTCATCATCGGGCCGGAGCAAACCCACCTCATCGACCTCGCCCTTGCCCAAGGCGGCAACGTGCCCGAGGGCTACGACTTCCCGTTCCACGGCTGCCTCGTCCACTACGAGGCACCGGAGATCGCCCGGAGCGTGCTCGCCACCGGTGAAGCCGAGCCGACCGAGGAAGCCGACATCTACGCGCTCGGCGCCTCCCTGCTCATCTCTGCCACCGGCTGGCGGGCGATGGAGTACCCGGACGAGGCTCCCCGCTCAGTACAGAGAGAGGCAGTGGCGAATGGTCGGCGCCGGCTAGTGAAGGTACGCGGTGAACTGGGCGAGCTGGTCGACGCGATGCTCAGCCCCGCACCAGCGGACCGACCCACCATCTACGAGGTGGGCAAAGCCCTGAACTGATCCCGAAGCGCCGGGTCATCGGCGCCACTCGCACGGCTACGGCCAACAAAGCAATGACCGGACCACCCTAAGCTTGATTTTTAACGATGCTCCTGTTTTATGCGGAGATGTTCGGTTCGGGTTTCGATTCGTTTCACGGTCTTGCCGGGCTCGTGGCGTGGGGCTGGCCTGCGGTTCTTCGAGCCAAGTGGGCGTCCGGGGCCGGGCTTTGACGGTTTCGGCACGGCTGTGGGACGGGCGGCTGTCTCGCGGATGTGCCGGAACCCTCGGCGGACGCGGGCGGGAGTGAGTCGGTTCGCCGGTCGGGGTTTCTCCCAGGGGCGCCGGAGGTCCTCGGCGAGGGGACGGGCGAGGCGGAGCTGGGTGTGGGCGGCGATGATCAGCCAGGTCCACAGGTCGGCGACATGCGGGTCGCGGACCTTCGGCGTTGTCCAGCCCAGGGTCTGTTTCCAGAACCTGAAGGTGTGCTCAAGATCGAACCTGCGGAGGAACGCCTGCCATCGCACCTTGACGTCCTGGCTGCTCAGGGCTGTCTTCGAGGACCACAGCCAGACCGGCTTGGCCTCGCCGTCGCTGGGCAGGTGGTCGACCTTGAGACGAATCAATGTCCCGTGGAGCAGGGGGAGTTCGCCCTCGTGGTCGAGCCAGGGGCCGCGGGCTTGGATGCGGGGGTGCATCCGGTCCCACGCCTTGGCTTCGGCGGTGCCGTAGCGGGTGGTGTCGCAGGTGTTGACCGCGTCGGGGGTGTGCCAGGTGTCGGGCTTGGCGAAGGTGAGGACACCGCCGTGCTTGCGGGGCTGCCCGCCACGCGGCCCGGAGCGGCGCGGGCCGGCATCGCGCAGCATCACCCGGTCCGAGCGCAGCCGGCCGACCAGCTCGACGGGCAGGTCGGATAGGAGATAGGCGAGGCGGGTCACGTCGTAACCGGCGTCCGTCACGATCAGGATGTCGGGATTCCACGGCTGCCAGTGCCCGCTCTGCACGAGTCGTTCCACGACTTCGCGGAGCTGGGCGGCGGTCACGGCGATGGCGTCGTCGGCCGGGCCCAGGCGGATCGCATCCAGCACCGCCGTCCATGAAGTGCGCCCGGTTTCCAGGGCTGCGACGATCGAGTACGGCCAGCCAGGAATCATCTGGTCGGCGCTGCGGCCACGTCCGTAGACGTGGCAGAACAACAGGTCAGGGCTGGTGGGGGCGTCCGGGCGCAGCCAGTTGGTCACATCGACCGCCAGGACGATCCGCCCGTCGGCAGCCCTGGGCAGCGGGGTCGTGGCCAGCAGCCGACGCAACCTGGTCGGCTCCAGCCAGCCGTTGTTCAAGGCGCCGTACATCGCGCCGTGCCCGCGCGGATGCTCGGCAGTCAGGGTGAGTTCGGGCAGCGAGGTGACCGGTCCGTCCGCGCACAACACCGCGTCGACCAAGTCGAAGAGCGCGTCCGCGCGGGCATAGAAGCAGTCGTAGAGCTCACTTCGAAACCGAGACAACACGGACAACGACTCGACGGCGGACAGGACAACTGGAAGACTCATGACAGCGGCCGTTTCTTCACGATTCGTTACTCGACATCTCGAAGCGTGAGGGACGGCCGCGTTTCATGTCCGGTGAATCCGGAATCCCAGCAGGTCAGACCCCTGCATCGTTAAAAATCAAGCTGAGGCCACGTCTCGACGTCGAAGAGCCGCCTGCCGACATCGTGGCCGCGTTGGACTGGATCGACCGGAAGTCCGTGGACATCACCGACCTCAACACGCCCTCCGTGGTGCGTACGGCGCTCGACGCGCTGAAGCTGAAACAGGACGGCACGGCCGCTGCCGAGAACACGGTGAACCGCAAGCGGACGGTCTTCAGCAACTGTCTCCGGTACGCGGTGGAGAGGGAGTTGCTGACGACCCTGCCCCTCGACAAGGTCGACTGGACCGCGCCCGAGACCGACGACGAGATCGACTTCCGGTTCGTCCCCGGCCCAAAGCTGGCAAAGACGTTGATCGATGCTGTCGGTGAACAGGGCGAACGCGGACGGCATTTGATGGCGTTCTTCGGCTGCCTCTACTACGCGGCCAACCGGCCTGGTGAGGCGGCCAGTCTCCGCGAGAACGACTTCGCCCTTCCGGAAGAGGGCTGGGGTGAAGTCCTGCTCTCCACGAGCATGCCCCGAGTCGGCTCCGGATGGACCGACACGGGCGAGTCGTTCGACACGCGCGGCCTGAAGAAGCGGGCCCGCAAGGCAACCCGGCCGGTACCGATTCCGCCGGTTCTCGTGCGCCTAGTCCGCGAGCACATCAAGGAGTTCGGCACTGCCGAGGACGGCCGGTTGTTTCGTGCGGCACAGGGTGGCCACCTCCTGTCCAAGGAGTACGGGGAGGCGTGGAAGGTGGCCCGCCTCGCAGTGCTGACGGAGTCCGAAGCGTCTTCGGCGCTGGCTGACGTGCCGTACTCCCTCCGACACGCGGGCGTCTCGCTCTGGCTTGAGTCCGGCGTCTCCCCGGCGGAAGTTGCACGCCGGGCGGGACACAGCATCGCGGTTCTGTTCCGGTTCTACGCCAAGGCAATTCACCGCAACCAGCAGCACTCGAACGAACAGATCGAGCGGGCTTTGAAGGCTTCCGAGGAAGGATAAGCAGCGCACTCTTCGCCTAGCAGGTGCCATCCTCTCTCCGTGCCCGGAAGAGGATGGCACCTGCTAGGGGGAGGTCCGGGCTACGAGGGGTTGATGCGCTACGTGAACAGACCGGCGATCATCGTGGCGAGTCCCTCGGCAATGGTGATCACGGAGGCCACCGAGCCAACGGCCAGGCCGAGGGTCTCCAGGGTCTCAGTGAGTCGGCGCCGGTCCGGGGCAGGGCTTCGCAGTTCCTCATCGATGCGGGCGGCTGCGCGGCGGGCTGCGCCGACGTTGGCCAACTGCGGTGCGTGTGTGTCTAATGCGGCGTTCAGCTCGGCGAGCTTGGACAGAGCAGCCTGGAGCTGAGCGGAGGCCGCGGTGTCGCCATTGATATGGGTCTGCACCTGACTGCCCTTGACTTCACCGGTGTTGATTTGGTTCCCGCTGCCGCTTACCTGCCAGCCATCGCCGGTGCCGCCTCGCCCGCGTCGTATCGCCATGGTCATCCCTTCGCCTTCGCGCCGTCGGACTGCTGTTGTTGCTGCTGCTGTACTTGGTCACCGCCGATTTTTCCGGTGTTGATCTGGTTGTGGTCGCCGTCGACGAACCACTGGTGGGTGATCTGCGCGGCCTGCCGCTGGAACTCGCCCACGGCCAGACCGTGATCGGAGAGGAAAGCGGTCACGGTACTGAACATGCGGCTCTGCAGAATGGAGATGTGCCGGTATGCGTCCTCGGCCTGGTGCATGTCCAGCGGGCTGGTCTGTGTGCAGTGCTCACGCAGGCTCACCGGCCTCTTGTCGTCCTTGTCGGGCTCCATAGCCTGCGCCGCCTGACGCTTCGCGGCCCGGGCAAGCTCACTGGTCTTCAGCAAGCCCAGGCCGCGACCCACTACGCCGTAGATGCGGTGCGCGAGGGCGAAGGTGTCGCCGAGCGCATGCAGGGGGACGAGCAGCACCTTGCCCGCCAATTCCCGTCCAGCCGCCGACTCTGCGGAGGCATCACTGTTCAGCGGGGCCAGGATGTGGGGGCGGGTGACGAAATGGAGGGTCTTGCCTTCCAGCGCAGCGTGAGCAAAGACTGTGACCACGACCTGGCCCTCCCAACTGATCACTTGGGCGGACAGATAGCGGCGCGAGGCGTGTCCCGAGGGGGCGAGCCGCCCCTGGGTGATCATCTCGTGAGCCTCCGGCCACAGAGCCCCCTGCTTGTCTGCAGGATCGGCCGTTGCCTCCGGAGCGCGAGGCAGAGTTTTCCAGCGGCTTTGCGGTACAGCCAGCACCTCGGCCACGTCGCAGTTAGGCAGAGCGTGAGTCTCCACCAGGACCCCGCGCAGGGCTTCCAATTCGTCGCGCACCCGGTCGAGAAGTTCGTCGGCCTCGAATGTGCGCATTCCTCCAGGTTGCGCATCCTCGTCCTCAATGCTGGGCTCGGCATCGTCGACGTCGTGGCCGGGGGAGTCGTCCTCGTCTTCCTCGGCGTCGGCCTTGGTACGGGCCGGGGCGAGCTGGATGCGGGTGGCACCGCTGCGCCAGGCGTCCAGGCCGGCCCCGACGAACCGGTCGATGCCATCGTTGCTCCGATAGGCGACGCTTGCCCATGCTTCGGCCGTTTCGCACTCCGCGATCCGCTTCGCGGCACGGGGCGCAAGGTGTGGCCGCGTGGCCACCCCGTCGTGACGCTTGGACAACGACTCCAGATATGCCAGCGCCACCCACCGGTCCAGCACATACACGGCGGTGACCGCAGCTGCCAACTCCACCGCGGTCGGTATGGCGTCCACCACGGCCGGGCGTATGAACGGCGCGAAGGGCCGCACCTGAGTCCAGAGCAGGAAGATACCGCCGACTAGCAGCACCATCGACACAAGTGAGCTGGCACCCCAGCCCAGGATCCGGCGTCCGCGGCCAGTGGCGATGAGAAGCTGATACAGCAGCATCCCCGCAGCCAGGGCCATGGTGCCGCCGGGATGGCGCACCGCGACGACTGCGGCAACGCCTGCCAAGAGTGCCTGGCGTATCCGGAGCTGCCGCCGGGCGGCGATGGAGTGGGTGAGCACAGGCGCGAGCCCGAACCCGAAGGACGGCACTGGGCGTTTGGGGGCGTGGAGCACGTTCTTCAGAGCCCATTCAGCGAGCGACTCACCGGCCAGGTCGCTAAGGCGACCGATCGGCCTGGGAAGCCGGTCCAGCGCGCGATCCCGCCACCGGCCCAGCCAGTTGCGGCCCTGGTTGATGCGGTGCACCCGCTCGTGCATGACGCCAGCCAAACGCCGCGTCACCTGATTACGGGCGGGGACCGGATCCCGCGGCGCGAACCTGCGGAGCGCCCAGCCACCGGACGCCAATGGCTCTCCCCAAACAGCGTCGACAGGCACCTCCGGCACGGACTGCCCCGGCCCGCCGCCATTGGGCGACGCAGCATCCAGTCTGGTGCCCCACTTGGGTAATAGGGACATCCGCCGCCTCCCCCGAGGTTCTGCATCTGATCGCGCTCATCTTGCATATGGCAGACGGTAACCGCCAGAGTACAAACAGTTCTTGACGTACCATCAGTTCTTGCAATGGCTTGATCTGCACGTGCCGATACGACATGACCAGCGGCTCTAGAGCTGCATGGCCAATCAGATAAGTACGCGCTTGTAAGTACGCGCTTGCCGCCAGTTGCACGTGGCGAGTCGGCGCGGCGGCTCACCGTGCCTACGGCCGTTGCTCCGCCGGGTGTAGTTGGCTTGAAGTATCCGCACCGACGGCGATGCAGCCCCTGTCCGAGTCTGCCCACGAAGCGATGTGCATAGCCCTTTCAGCCTGGTGCACCTGCGTCGGCACGACACCCTCGAGCAGCTTTCTGCCGACTTTGTCATCGCTATCAGTACCGCTCGCACCGAGGGCGCCTTGCATCAGCGTCCCGGCAGCGCACCCGTGTGATGTCCACTGGTCCAACGTCGCCGTCGGAACCCTCCACACGGCTGGCCTGAAGAACATCGCGGCTAGCCTCCGTCGCAGCGCTTGAACCTCTCCGCCCGCTAACCTCGGGCTTTCATGAGGGGTGCCGTCCGGCAGGTGATCGAGAAAGCAGAAAGTGCCCCTGAGCTGCAACGATAGGACTTGCTGAGGGTCCTGTACGTGGTAGCGAAAGAGGCACTTCCCAAGTGAAGAAGAGTAGCGGGTCCTACCCCCGTGTCCGTGTCGGGAGTGGCGGTCGCCGGGTGGTTGCCCAGGCTGGCTCGGTGCTGCTGGTCGAGACGGTCCGTAAGTCCGGCCTGGATACCGCGATATCGGCGGCACTCACGCCGTGGCGCAAGCGGCGGGCCGTGCACGATCCGGGCAAGATCCTGCTGGATGTGGCGCTGGCCGTCGCACTCGGCGGCGATTGTCTGGCCGACGTCGGCATGCTGCGGGCCGAGCCGGCTGTGTTCGGCCCGGTGGCCTCCGATCCGACCATTTCCCGTCTCGTCGCCGCGCTCGCCGCGTCCGGCCCGAAAGCTCTTGCGGCGATCCGGAGCGCACGTTCCGAAGTGCGGCAGCGGGTCTGGGGGTTGGCCGGGGCAAGCAGTCCGGCCGCCGACGGCCAGGTGATCGTGGACATCGACGGGGTGCTGGTCCTCGCGCACTCCGAGAAACAGGACGCCACCGCGACCTGGAAGAAGACCTTCGGCCACCACCCGCTCGTCGCGTTCGTCGATCACGGCCAGGCCGGGTCCGGGGAGCCGGTGGCGGCCCTGCTGCGGCCCGGCAATGCGGGCTCCAACACCGCCGCCGATCACATCACCACTGCCCAACTCGCCCTGGCCCAACTGCCGAAACACCTGCGGCGGGGCCGCCAGACCTTGATCCGCACCGACTCCGCCGGCGGCACCCACGCCTTCCTCGACTGGCTCTCCCGCCGGGGCCGGTGGCTGTCGTATTCCGTCGGAATGACCATCACCGACGCCATCCACCAGGCCGTGCTGAAGATCCCGAAGAAGGCGTGGACGCCGGCCTACGACGCCGACGGCACCGAGCGGCCCGGCGCCTGGGTCGCCGAGATCACCGACATGCCCGACCTGAGCACCTGGCCCAGGGGCATGCGGCTGATCGCCCGCAAAGAACGCCCGCACCCCGGCGCCCAGTTGCGCTTCACCGACATCGACGGCAACCGGCTCACCTGCTTCGCGACCAACACGAAAGGCGGCCAGCTCGCCGACCTCGAACTGCGTCACCGCAGGCGGGCCCGCTGCGAGGACCGCATCCGAGGCGCCCGCGCCACCGGCCTGCGCAACCTCCCCCTGCACGACACCGCACAGAACCGGATCTGGCTGGAGATCGTCTCCCTCGCACTCGACCTCCTCGCCTGGATGCCGATGCTCGCGCTGACCGGCGAGGCCCGCCGCTGGGAGCCCAAGAAGCTCCGGCTTCGGCTGTTCTCCGCCGCCGCGCAGCTCGTGAACACCGGCCGTCGCCGCTGGCTCCGCCTGCCCGCCCGATGGCCCTGGACCGCCGTCATCAGCCACGCGATCGTCAGGCTCCACGCCTTGCCGAACCCCGACTGACCAGCCACATCGACCGTCCCGACAACCCGCACCACCACACCGGCGTAGTGGAACCCGGCGCCCACCCGACGCGAGAGCCGGGCCCTCGGCCTGCCCCAGCCCCCGAAAAGACCGCACCACACAAACGCAGAGTCCCCGTCAGCAAACCGACGAGGACTCATGAACGATCGAGGCTAACGCACCTCGGCGTCGACCTCAGATAATCATGAACCCGATCAAGGGAGTCCCAGACCGCAACAGGCGCTAAGTCGTGGACGCGCGGCCCCCTTCCACAGGGTGGTGGTCCACGCCTGGTCCACACGTGGTGATCCATAACGCGATAGAGCCGGATCAAGGTGAGACAGTCCCACTCAGAAGGGGCGCCCCTCACCGAGGGACACCCCTTCTGACCAGCACGTCTACTACCTGCGGAGGCGGTGCGATCCGAACCCACAGGAACGCCGTCACGCTCTCGCGTTTTTCAAGACCGTTCCCTTAGGCCGCTCGGGCAACCCACCTGCGCCCCTCGCCACCTGGGGTGGGGCGGGTACAGCGTACCGGGCGACGGGGAGGTCGTGGGGCGTTGGTCCGGCACCGGACGTTCACTGAAGGGGCCGCTCGGCCGTAGTACCGCTTCCCCGCCCCTGCCGACGCCATTCGTCCGCCGCGGAGCTCGAATGGAAAATCGGCAGGATGCGATTTGAGGGGAATTTGAGAATCCGGAAAGGATTGCCGCACCATTACCTTCGCTTGGAAATCAACAAAGGCGATGCGTTTTAGGCTGCTACCGCCAGAAGCACCGAGTACCGCCTACAGACGGGAAAGTGAATGTTTCTTCGCGGTAGATCTCGAAGATCGCTCGGCACTGTCAGTTTATTCGCAGCACTGGTAACCGGAGGGGTGGGCTTCGTCGCCGCTCCAGAGGCTCAGGCCAGTGCCGCGACCGCGTACAGCGCCATTGACGGAACGGGAGTCCTTTCGGACACCGCCACGGGGTCGGCGACCACGGCGTCCTTGAATGGCTCTTCCCTTGCCGACGGGGTGACTCTGAAAGGCGTCGGCCTCTCGGATGTCCAGACGTACACGGACCCCGATGATTCGGCGGCGGACGTCGTCAGTGTGGGCCCGGACAGTGATACGCCGCCGACGACGTACGACGACAGCATGACCGTCACGGTGCCGAGTTCGACCACTTCGCTGGACGTGCACGCGAACAGCGGGGCGCCGGTCCACGACATCGCGGACGACACCACCGAGGCCGACTTCAGCGCCTCCGGTGTCGCCACCGCCCCCGCCGGCCTGACGGACACGGACATCGGCATTCAGTCCGTGAGCGACGGAGCGCGCCTCCTGTCCGTCGCCAACAGCGCGGCGGCGGCCCACCGGATGACGTACACGCTCTCCCTGCCCGCCGGCGCGCAACTCGTGCCCGCCACCGCGAGCCTGGACGACGAGAGCGACAACGATCCCGACTTCACGCCCACCACGTACGTCATCGTCCGGAACGACCAGGTCATCGGGGACATCGAGGCACCGTGGGCCAAGGACGCCGACGGCACACCGGTGCCGACGTCGTACTCGGTGAGCGGCGACCAGCTGATCCAGACCGTGGACTTCACCTCGGCGAACGCCTTTCCTGTCGTCGCCGACCCCAAGGTCTCGTTCGGCTGGTGGATCTACACCCGCTGGAGCCGTGACGAGGTGAAGCGCGTCGCGCTCAAGATCGGCGGCGGGGCCGCTGTCGTCACCGCGGTGTGCGACCTGATCCCCAATCACCATGTGTCGCTCATCTGCAAGGCGGTCGCCCTGTACGGCCTCGCGCATATTGGTGCGGTTTTCGTCAAGGCGGCCACCAAGAAGTGCAAAGTCGAGCTCAAGTTCGCCTACAGTGCCGTATACAAGATCAAAACGTACAGCTGTCTGGAATAACGAGTCCGCGCGTACCGCCTATCTCCTGACAGGAATCCACATGGGCGTTCAGAAGAAGACGACCAGAGCAATTGTTTCGGGAATCTCCTGGGCCGCACTCTTCGCCGGAGTGGAGATCGGATACGAACTGATCCGCTACGGAAAAGTCAATCCAGAAAGCCTGAATTTCTTCATCGGCCCCGTTGTCGGATTCCTGGGCGGATTCGCCGGGACCAGGTGGGGAAAGAACGAGGTATCGCCTTCGGGACCGGCGGGCGGGTAGCAGGTCCCGGTAATTCGGCAGCAGCTCGATCTTCTCCGCGTGGAGGGCCCGGATCGCATCAGCCGATCCGGGCCCGTCCAATGTGGTCCGCCTGTTACGGTGCCGCGCCCGAGATGCCGTCCCCGATGAAGTCGTACCCGATGAAGTCCCCCACCGGTACGAACCCGAGGCGTCGATAGAGCGCGCTGCTGGTTGCGTTCGCCGGGTCCGCGAACAGGACGACATCCGTCGCGCCGGCGGTCAGCGCGGCTCGGCTCACCGCTGTCGTCACGGCGCCCGCGTAGCCGTGGCCGCGGAGGTGGGCCGGGGTGTAGACCGGGTCCACGCGGACCATGCCGGCGGTCATCGAGGTGACGGCGGCCATGGAGGTGGGAGTGCCGTCCGTGGTCTCCCAGAACGTGAAGTGTCGGTCGCCGAAGCGCGAGGTGGTCCAGGAGCCGGCGTCGATGAGGTCCATGGAGACGATCTCTCCGACGTCGACGCAGAACTCTCGGCACCAGCGCACGACTTGGTCCCGGTCCTGGTCGTGTCCGCCCGCGGAGCGGCCCCGGCCTTCCGGGGACGGCTCCGGTGGGGTGAGTGTGCCGAGACGGTGGAGGCGGGCGCCCCAGCCGCGTACCGCTGTCGCGCCCGTGTGGCGTTGCCAGGCCTTGGCGAACGCGTCGGCCGTGGCGTGGTCCGAGAGGACGCCGGAGAGCGGTCGGCCGAGCCCGGCCAGGTGCGCGGCGAGGGTCTCGGCCTGCTCGGGGGTGAGCGCGGTGGGGTTCAGGCGGTGGCGGGCGGTCAGGCGGTAGAAGGCCGCTTGGACCTCGCCCCCTTGTTCCAGTCGGCCGAACAGCGGGGCCGCTGCGCCATCCCCGTCCGCTCCGCGCCCCCGTATCTTCTCGATCGTGGTGAGCGCCATGGTGTGCTGTGCGGGGCGTGAGCGCAGGAACTCTCCGGCCCGGGCGAGGAAGTCGTCGACGTCGTGGGTGAGGTGCCAGTCGTCCGGTCGCATGGCTCATGGTGGCAGGGGCGCCGCCCGCCGGGCGACACCCCCTCCGACCTGTGCGCCGGCCTCGCTAGGGCCGCTGCATCACCCGGTCCACCACGGCGCTCGCGGCGACGTACGACCACTGTTCGTACGTCGTCCCGCCCGCCGTCCGCCGGTCGTGCATGCCGAGGTACCGGTACGTGTCCGGGTCGAAGACCAGGACCGGTCCGCCACCCGCCCAGGGGGTTCCGGCGGGGCCGACGTACTGGATGCCGATGCCCACGCGGCCGTCGGCGTTCTTCTGGTGGGGCAGGACCCTGATGCCGGGGACGGCGGCGAGGGCCTCGTAGGCCGCGGAGCGGAGTCCCTTCGGGAGGACGGAGGTGCGGAGCAGACTCGACACGAAGAACTGGGTCATCGGCCAGTCGGCGGCCTTCATCGGCCTGTTGTAGTGCGGCTTCAGGGGGCCGTCCCGGAGGGCGATCAGCAACTTGTGCGGATCCGTGGGCAGTTGCTTCAGCAGGGTCCACCTGCTCGGCGGCCAGTTGGTCTGGCCCGGCTGGTACACCGGGACCCACTGCTTGTGGCCCAGTTCGCTGACGTACGACTTCTTGGAGCCGTCGACCGAGTTCCAGCTCTCGTCGACGTACGTCCGGGTCCGGCCGCCCCCGGCGGGGGTCTCCTTGATGATCTCCTTGGTGTAGATGAACTGGTCGTCGCGTGCGGCGATCGGCTTCTCCAGCCTGCGGTCCTCGGCCGCCGCCCCGCGCAGCACGGTGGTCGCGCTCACCGGCTGGGTGCTGGGCGAGGAGTCGTTGGCGATCAGGACGGTCGTGGCGACCGCCGCCGTCGCGACGCCGGCGACCGCGATCCGCAGGAGCGGGCGGCGGCCGACCGTCACGGGGGTGGCGGGGGCGGTCATCGACTCGTACAGGCGGAGGCGGGCACGCGCGCGTGCGTGGTCCGTGAGCGGGGGTGCGTCCGCGTCCCACTCCCTCAGGAGCCGCATCTCATTCATCGTCGGATTCCTCAACGTCGGTTTCCTCTCGGGAGGTTGTCGGGTCGGATCCGCCCAACGCGTCGCGGAGTTTTCTGCGGGCCCTGTGCAGCCGTGACCGGACCGTTCCCACCGGTATCTCCAGGGCGCGGGCGACCTCCTCGTAGCCGAGGTCGGCCCAGGCGACCAGCAGCAGCACGTCCCGGTGGCGGGCGGGCAACCGGGCCATGCCCAGGGCCAGTTCGCCCCGTACGGCCTCTGCGCTGACCCGCGCGGCCACCCGGTCGGCGACCGTGTCCTCGGAGCCGTCGGCGGGGGCGGCGGACGGCAGGCGGCCGATCGCCTTCAGGCGGCGGGCCTCGGCGCGCCGGTGGCGGCCCACGAGGTTGGTCGCGATGCCGAACAACCACGGGCGGGCGTCGGCGAGTTGGGTGTTGTACCGGAAGCGCTTCTGGAACGCGATGGTGAACGTCTCCGCCATCAGGTCCTCGGCCACCTCAGGACCGAGCCGGCGCGCCGCGTAACGGTGCACCGAGTCGGCGTGGCGGTCGAAGAGCACGGCGAATGCCTCGGGCTCGTCCCAGGACCGTTCGATCTCCGAGGCGTCACTCGTCGAGGTGTCGGTGTCCTGCCCCACCCTGACGCCTGGTTCGACGGTCATCGGGGCTCCTCTCGTCCATGCGAACACGCTGATGAAGATTGGGCTTTCACCCGTACTTCGCCGCAGGGAGGAATCCAGTTCCCGCGATGTGTACGCACCCATGGGGAGAGGGGTGGAGAACGGGCGGGGGGGGGGGGGGGGGGGCGGGGGCGCCGGCGGGGGGGGGGGGGGGGGGGCCGCCGGGGGGGGGGGGGAGGGCGCGCGCCGACCCTAAAAAAAAAGAGTGTTGTGTT